>JASJPB010000001.1:0-20586 GCA_031426915.1 Sulfuricellaceae bacterium
ATTGACCAAAAAAGCGGCGAAATATGGACCGGCCAGACGGATTTGCAGCCGATTTTCTTTAAGTCCGACAGGCTGCTAACCTTCCCAGCTTACCCAGCGCTGGGCCTGTTCCAGATCCTGCAAGCCCTTGTAATGCAATACCTGTTTGCGGCGTGCCTGGTGTATGGCGATCTGGAACAGTTGGGCCGTGCTGAGCGCGTCGGCGAGGGCGTTGTGGCGCGCGTAGTTGGTGATGCGAAAATGCTTCTGCCAATGGTCGAGGGCGCGGAATTTTTTCGCCAGCTCCGGATTGAGGGCGGGCACGGCGTAGGCAAGGTCGAGCCACAGATGTTTGAAATCGAGGCCGAGAAACTGCTTCATGGCGCGCTTGATCATGGTTTCGTCGAATACGACGTGAAAGGCCACCAGGGGATCCTTGCCCAGATACTCCAGGAATGCCAGCAAGGCTTCCTGCGGCGGCATGCCCCCGGTCTGGGCGCCGCCGCCGATACCGTGAATCAGGATGTTTTCCCTGTGGCTTGCCGTTTCCTGTTGCAGCACCACTTCGAAGCTGTCGCCGATATCGATCCTGCCGTTCCCTACCGCCACCGCTCCAATGGCGATCAGGTGGTCCTTGGCCAGGCTGAGTCCGCTGGTTTCCACGTCCACCACGACAAAACGGGCGGATTCCAGTTCCGCGCCCGATGCGACGGCGGGCAAGGCCTTCCATGCCGCCAGCCGTGATTCCTGTTCCGGTGTCAGTTCCGGCTTGCGACTAAAAAATTGGGGGAGCCATTTCATAAGTGGTAGTCCATCGCCAGCCTGGCCTGAAGTTTCCTGGCCTGGCGGAATGCTTCCTTCAGTATCCGGCGATCCAGGTCATTCAAGCGGTCAGGGTTGATGCGGTTGTCCAGCTCGTCAAGACTGTCGTCATCTTCGCCGCAGAATTCGTGCTGATGGCGCAGGCGCAATAACTGGATGAAATGAAGCGCCTCGATCCAGCCTTCCGCCTCGGGAGCGGGGATGTTCAACCTGGCTGCCGCCAGCCTGAGACGCTGGGCCGTGCTGGTGAAAGGGACGCCGACGGCGAGAGAGAAAATGCGTGCCGCATCCACAAAGGGCGAAACCCCATTCAGTTTGAGGTCCAGTTTGCCGCCATCCACCACGAAATCGCGCACCAGCCCCAGCGGCGGGCGATTCCTCAGCGCGTTGGCCGCCATCTGGTGCAGGAAGCGGGGATTCTCGGCTGCGCGTCGCACCAGCCACTGGCGAAGCTCCACGGCCAGGGTCTGGTTGCCGAACAGGGGGCGGAAATCGAAAAAAATCGAGCTGTTGAGCAGCGACTCCGGGTCGCCGTGCTCGATCCAGTTGGTGAAAGTGTTTTTCCACTCGTCCAGGGACAGGCACCACTTGGGGTTGGATGCCATGATGTTGCCCTTGCACAGCGGAAAGCCGCAGGCGTCGAGCGCCTGGTTGATGCGCAGCGCCAGCGGCAGCAGCGTTTGGCGCAACGCGTCGGCGGACGATCCGGGGGGCGGAGAGAAAATGATCCCGTTGTCCTGGTCGGTGTTGAGCGTCTGCTCGAAACGTCCTTCCGAGCCCAGCGCCAGCCAGCACACGCCCATCTCGCACAGGGCGGAGTGCGTGATGCCCTGGGAAGCGCACTCCAGCTCGATGATGCGCGTCGTCAATAAATCGTTGAGGGTGGAAATGAACTGGGTCAACTGCTCGGCGGCCACGCCCTGGGCCAGCATGTTGTGGGCGAGCTGGCGAATGTCCCGGGCGGATTTCTTGAGGCTGTCGAGGTCCATTGCGCTGTGAATGGAAGCGCTCACTTGCCTCAGGCCCACGCGCTGAAGCGTGAACAGGTCTTTTTCCGAGATCACACCGGCAAGCTTTCCGTTGTCGGTCACCAGCACATGACGGATGCCATGCTTCGCCATCGCCAGCGCCGCCTCGTAGGCCATCGCCTGCGGCGGCAGGGTGGCGAGGCGTGTGCTCATGATGCCGAGAATGGGCCGTTCGAGATCGATCTGCGCCAGCACCACCCGGTTCAGTATGTCGTGCAGCGTGAAGATCCCGACCGGCTTGTCGTTCTCGACCGCAACCATGGAACCGATGGCAAGCTCGCGCATGGTTTGCAGCACTTCCCTGACCGTGGTTTCCGGGGTGCAGGTTACCGGGTCGCGCCGGATGATGGCGGACAGCGGGCTGGACATGGATTGCTGTTCCGCGCTGGACTGGGAGTACTTGGCCTGGATGATGTGCTTGGACTGTTCCAGCAGGTTGGCGATGCGCCGGGTGCAGAAATCATGGAATGCGGGGCTGAGGTGAGTGAGCTGATGAAAATCATCGCATGACAGCTCGTAGCAAAAGACATCGTCTTGCGCGCGGTAAGTGCTGGTAACGGGGCGCCTGGAAAGCAGTGCACCCAGCGGGAAGCATTCTCCCTGGTGCAGTTCGAGCCAGGCGGAATCGTCCTGGGCGCGCACCACGCCCTGTTCCCCCTGCACCACGCCCTGCTTGATGACGAAGAAGCGATCGGCTTCCCCCCGCTCCGGCGAAAGCAGGATATCGCCTTTCGCGTAGAAACCCAGTCGCAACCTGGCCACCAGCCACACGACATGCTCGCGCTCCATCCGGTCAAACGGGGCGTGGTCGCCCAGGTGATCGGCGGTGGCGTTAATCAGCGAGTTGGTGTGGCTGGTCATGGATGATTTTCCTGACAGGGAAATATCTGCCTCTTGTGGTCGGATGTTGTTGTCTCATATCTCATCGGGAATTTCATCCGACAGATACAACATTTCAGCGAACGGCGCCGCCGTCATCAGCACCATGCCCGCATGCGGCTGGTCGATGCCCGCCGCAAAGAAAATGAAGCGGAAAATCTCGTCGGCCCGCTCGGTGGGCACCAGGGCGGTAATCATTTCCCGCTCCACATATTCGGGACGGCTCTTGTCGCGTCGGGTCGCCAAACCGGCTCCCCGCGCATGGTAGGCAAAGGCGCTGGGAATATCCATTTCCTTGCGCAGGCGCTCCAGAACCCCTTGCGCCCGCCCGGCGGGCAGGAAACAGGTGATGGTTTTGTAATGGGAAGCGCGGCGTGCTGTGCTCATTCCGCGCGCTCGATGAAACGTTCGGCGATTTCGTGGGGAACGTAGGTTGCCATCTTGTCGATGAGTGTGGTGTAGATCATGCCCATGCCTGGGGTGTCGAGCTTTCCGGCAATGAACATTTTCTCGAAAATCCGGTCGGCCTGGTCGGTGGATGCCACAATGTAGATCACTTCCTTTTCGGCGCTCACGGTCACGCCCAACACGCCGAGGCGGCGCTGGCGCACCCCGGTGCCATGGGCGTAAAACACCGTGGCGCCTTGCGCGCCGGCTCTTTGCGCGGCTTTTACCACGGTATCCGCCGTGCCGCGCTGGACGATGCAAGTGATAAGCACTGCATCTGTCAGGACGATGATGTCTTGGCTCATAAATCCTTCCTTTTGTTGCGACGTTTCAGTTTGAGCTTGAAGTTGATCCACAATCCTACCGCCAAAACACTGACGATCGGCCCCACCGATGCCATTGCCAGGATGCCGAATCCTTCCCGGGCATGGACGGCTTGCCCCAGCCCCAGGCCCATGGCCAGCACCAGCGGCACGGTCACCGGCCCGGTGGTCACGCCGGCGCTGTCCCATGCCAGATTCACGTATTCCTCGCTGGAAAAAATCGTCATGGCCAGCGCCAGCAAGTACCCCGGCAGCAGCAAAGCCGCCAGCGGCAGGTCGAAGAGAATTTTCGCCACGCCCAGCGCCGTGCCCAACCCAACGCCAACGGCCACGGCGCGGATCAGGGTCTGACGGCGAAAAGCGCCGTCGGTGAGGTTTTCGACCGTGATGCCCATCGCGTTCAGGGCGGGTTCGGCGATGGTGGCACCGAAGCCCATCATGGCGGCAAACAGCAATACCAGGCCGATTCCCACCTCGTAGGGGTAAAGCGGGGAATCCGATAGCCCGGAAATTCCGGCGAAGGCGCTGGGCAGCAAACCGCCGGCTTGTGTGCCTAGCTCAACCAGGCCGAAGTCCAGCCCGGTATCGAACAGGGTCATCCCCAGGATGGCGACGACGATGCCGTAAGCGATGATTTTGGGCTGGGAAAGCTTTTCCTTGAGGATGCCGATTTGTATCAGCCACAGGAACAGCGTGAGCGGCAAAATGGCGCGTAAAGCCGATATCGCATCGGCAAAGAATGCGCCTTCCTGCCACGACGGCAGGGGTTGCAACCGGGGAACCGCTACGATTTCCGTGCCGTTCCAGGCCACGCCCACTGCCAGCAACATCACGGCCAGGGCGGGAAACAGGGAGGCCAGCGTGACGATGCCGAAACCGGAAAGCGGGTTGTCTTCCTGGCTGGTGGCGGCGGAAACCCCGATGCCGATCGCCAGCACCAGCGGCACCGTCACCGGCCCGGTGGTGATGGCGCCGCAATCCCACGCCAACCCCAGCACCGGGGCGAACTCGGGCTGGAAAGCCAGCCAGGCGGTCAAGGACAGGCTTGGGAGCAGGGTGAGGATGATCAGGGTTTTCAGGCTCCATCCCTTGATGAAGCGCAGGATACCCACCAGCACCGCGAGCCCGACGCCCAGGGCGACCGCCAGCACCAGCCAGGAGGATTTTTCATGCAGCAGGACGTAAAGAAGAGGTGAATCTCCCCGCTCCAGCAAGGAGCCCGCCGCTTTTAGCGCGCCGATGGCCGGTTCGGCGAAAGTCGCCATGGCCCCCAGCACGAAGGCCACCGAGAGCACGGCAAAAGCGCCTGACCGTTGCGGCATGTTGTAGCCGATGTTTTCACTGAAGGGCATCAGGCCGTGCTTGACGCCCTCCATGAAGAGCATCAGCCCCGCCATCACCAGCATCAGACCGCCCGCGACGCCCCATGCCTTGGCGACGGGGGCGGACAGCACAAACCACTGGAAAGCCGCCAGGAACAGCGCCAACGGTACTACCGCGCGCATCTGGTCGAGAAAGCGAACGCTCACATAGGGGGTAAGCAGGCGGTGCACATCCACCGCGCGCAGGCGCACGCGGCGGCGATGGCTCGCGTCGTGGGCGACGACCTCGTTGTAGCTGATCTTGCGCATCTTGCGCCGCGCAAATCGCAGGTAATCGCCGTAGCGTACCTTTTGCTCCATGAGTGGCGGATTCCTGGCGGGTTAATTATTCAGTTTGGTTAGGTCGCACCATTACCCTGAAGATTACCTCAAACGGGGCTCCGAACTCCAGCGCCTTTCGATACCTCGCATCTTTGCTCCGAATCGTTGCCGAAGACTGCCGAAGTATCGCCTTACCTAGGCACGGGGTGTGCCGAGCTGCGCAGCTATCTTTGACCGACGTAGCCACTATCGGGTGGAGACCTAGCAATATGGGTCCATGAACAGACGCTGTGCGATGAACCCCTTTTATTGGTTGGTTGGCAGACTTCCTAGTGACCCGCATCAACAAACAGGATGTCGCTTCCCGTGTCGTACAGGACATGTTTCGCAACCGAACCCAGCAGAATTTCCTGGCGCTCCGCGTTCCCACCTTTGCCGATAACCAGCAGGTCTGCGCCGAAGGCCTGTGCCTTTTCCTTTATAGCGGTAGGTGGATAACCAAATTCAACGACAATTTCGATGTCAATGCGGCCATCGCAGCAGTCTGTAACTATCCCGGACATCGCCGCTCGGGCATCGTCAAGAACCTTGGCACGATAGGCTTGAATCGAACCTTCATCAATGCCTGCTGTGCGCATTTTTTCTGGGGACGGTATCTCGCATACGTGCAGGAAGCTGATCGCCGCCTGTGGCGCGACCTTTAGCGCCATCAGCAGCGCCTGACGCGACGAGGGAGAGAAATTTGTCAGTACCAGCACCCGCTGATAGGGCTGCGTGGCTTCTGTCCGGACGGCGAGTATGGGGTGATGCCCCTTGAACAAGGTTTTCATGGTTGTTGAGCCGAAAAGCATCTCGCGGATGAAATTCTCCCCTTGCGCGCCCATCACGATCAAATCCGCGTGTTGAGCTTCGGCGTAACGATTGATTTCGCCGTGCGACCGGCCGGTGGCGACATCGCATTGGCTATCAACGCCGTACTCGGCCCGCAATTGCTCCGCACGCCGCGGCAATTCCGAACCAGCCCATCGAAGCAGTCGCCGTTCCTCGTCCACCGGTTTCATCGGTGCCAGGTAGCGCAGCATCCCCAAGTACAAAGTGTCGATTACATGAAGCAGATGCAATTTAGCCCCGTGCTCGGCAGAAAGCCGGGCTGCCCGCCGCACCGCGAGCGCAGCCCGGAGAGAGAAATCCGTGGCTGCAATAATGCGTTGTATCCGAAGCATTTCTCCTTCTCCTTCTACTGAAAGTATTACAAAAATAACCGGTCGCTTCGCGCACGAAGGCCACTATCCTCACTGGTTATCCGCGTCCACCGCCATTTTCAGCATCGCGAAAATGTCGGGAATGGCCGACGTCACCCGGTTCCAGTTCGGAATCAGCGGCGTGGTCATGGGATTCTCCATGAATACCTGGCCCGCCATGGAAATAGCCTTGGTGAAGGCTTCCACCGCCATCGCTTCCTCGTGCCGGTCAAACCGGAGGCCGTTGATCGCGGCATCCGCCTCGTATTTCATGATCGTGTCCTCGGCCTGGCGCAGGTAGGATACCAGCAGGGATTTGAACAGGCCGTCCGAAAACACCACCCCCTCGGACGCCAGGGTCCTGAACATGGATTTGCAGATGTCCACCGTCATTTTCATCAAGCCCTTGCCCGCGTCGTCGGCGGAAAGTACCTGGTGCTTGTGGTCGTAGTTGGCGGCGATATCCACCTGGCAGACCCGGCGCGGCGAGTAGTTGCGGTGCACCTCGGCCAGGGAGCCGACTTCCAGGCCCCAGTCCCAGGGGATGCGGTTGACCCGGGCCAGGTCCGTGATCATGCAGAATTCTCCAGAGAGCGGGTAACGGAAGCTGTCGAGGAAAGTGAGGAAACCGTGGTGGCCGATGAGCTGTTCCAGGGCTTTCACCAGTGGCGTCACCAGCAGCCGCGTGACGCGCCCGTTCAGTTTGCTCGATACCCGGCTGTAATACCCCTTGCAGAACACGTAGTCCAGGTTGGGATTGACCACGGGATAGCACAATCTTGCCAACAGCTCGCGGCTGTAGGTGAGGATGTCGCAATCATGCAGGGCAATCACGTCGGAGTGGCCGCGCGCCAGCACATATCCGTAGGCAAGCCAGGCGGAACGCCCCTTGCCGCGCTCGCCGACGTTGAATCCGTTGCGGGCGAAGGTTTCGTAAATTTCGCTTATCCGCTTGCCATCGTTGTGGATGATCCTGACTTCCGTCGGAATCGGCGACATGAACTGCCGTACCCGCTGGAAATCCTTCTCCGACGCCTTGTCGAGGACCAGCACGATTTCACTCAGGTATTTCACCTTGGCGAGTTCCTGAACGATTCCCGGCATGGCGGGCCCCTCGAACTCCGAATAGAGCGCGGGAAGGACAAGGGCCACCGGCCTGGTTCGCGAATAATTGAACAGTTCCGTTTCGAGCCGCTCCAGCGAGGGCTTGCCGAGCTGGTGGAGCGTCGTGATGATGCCCGACTGGTAGAAATCAGACATGGCCGAACCTCCCCTTAAATGTGCTCAATGTCATCCCCTGTTTCAGCAGCACGCTTTTCCGAAGCCTCCCTTTCTATCATCCGCCTAGCCGCGTCGATGCCGCCGACACCGAACGAGATCGCCAGTGCGGTGACGATGCCGCCGAAGATGATGGTGAACGCGGCGAGGACGATGCTGGGGGCGATCTGGAGCTGTTCCATGGACATCGCCAGGATCAGGACCATCAACAGGGTGCGGATGGCCTCGGCGAGCAGCTTGGCGTAGTGGTAGCCGCTGTTCACGGCGGCGATCAGCACGCCCTGGCTGATGAAGCCGGCCAGCACGTAGCCGATGATCAGGATCATGGCGGCGGAAAAGGCGCGCGGCACGTAGCTGAAGAACAGTTCGACCAGGCTGTCGATGGTCGGGATCTTGAGCGCGCTCAGTCCGATCATCAGCGTGACGATGACCAGCGACCAGAACGCGACCGTGCCGACCGTCGCGGAAGGCTTGGTCCAGAGATCCCCCTTGCGCATCAGCGTGGTGAAACCCATGCGGTCGGACCAGCTGTCGAAGTTGACGGCCACCAGCGATTTCACCAGGATGGCCCGGATCAGTTTGGCGAACAGAATACCCAGCACCATGATCACCAGCATGGCAAGCAGGTTGGGCAGGAATACCTTGAACTTCACGAATACTTCCTGCAGGGGTTCGAGTATCAGGTTGAGAAATTCCATCATGATTTGTCTCCTTGGCGTTGTTTCCAACTGGTTGCGAGGTAATCCTTGTTGTTTTCAAACTCGATGCAAAGTTTTTCGATTTCGGCTTCCGCCTCATGGCCTTCCATGTTTTCCGCCATCAGGATGAACGATGCCGTTTTCCCGAGATAGAGCGGGGTCAGGGACTTGATCAGGTGCTCCCGTGGCAGCTTGTTGCGCTGGAAGGCAATGGCGTAGTCGTAGATAACACGCGTCCACAAGCCGATGGGAAAGTGGAAATCGGCATCGCTCAAGATGCCCAGCCGCTCCACTTCCCTGTAGTCCCCGGCGCCGAGGATATCGAGCCAGATCTCGCGCAGGTTCTTGAGCCCTTCCCGGAACAGGTTTAGCATGCGGGCGGTATTGACGTGGATATGTTCGAGCCCGACCGTGTATTCGAAGCCGAAGGTCGTTACCGGCTCCGACCCGCGGATCGGCGTCCATGCGTCGGCGTAGCCATCCATCAGGTCGAAGGTGGCGCTCACCACTTGGTACAGCATGTTGCTCAGGTCGGCGCCCGGGTCCTTGGCATCGTGAATCTTGGCGCCGAGAAAGGACTGGGCGACCTTGAAGTCGTTGGCGATCGCCGTCGTGGTCATCCAGATATCGATGCCGAAGCGCGCGACATCCGACTGCCACACGTCCTTGGACAGGTAGAACCGGGCCAGCCGGCCGGAAAAGCCGAAATCGCCGCCGATGGGCTGGCGCACGCGCTTGCCGTAGAGCGCCCGGGTGAGGGGGTAGACGATGCTGTTGGTGATGGTCCCGTCGAACTTGTGCCGGTGGTAGAGCGGCGCGACGTAATCGAAACCGCCGTCCAGCACCGGTTTAACGAGCAACTCGATCCATTCGGGCGTGATGCTCCGCAGGTCCGAGTCGACCACCACGCAGGCCTTCGCATCCAGCATCCGGGCAACCTCGAAAATGCTGCGAAAGGCGCTTCCCTTGCCGGGTATGCCGGAATAGGGGAAGGCGATCTTGGAGATGGGCGCCACACGGTGATGGAGGAGGATGGCGCTGAAATCCTCGATGGAGGTGTTGCGCACCATGTCCGTGGTGCCATCGCTGGAACCCCCGTCGGAATTGACGAGCACCGCCCGGCGGTCGGGAAAGTATTTGCCCAGGCCGGCCTGCACGGCGCGAACCACATGGCCGATGGTCCTTGCGTTGTTGAAGCTCGGGATGCCGACGACGATGTCGGCGGCCCCGATCTCCCCGATCTGCTCGTGGACGCTGGATAACAAGGCAAGGTCGTTCATCGGCTTGGGTGCTCCGGGGGTGTTTCGGCGGCTTCCCCGGTCGCGGGGCACGCTTTCTTTTCCAGCAGCAGGATCTGGAGATCCATGACGTTCGTTCCCGTCGGTCCGGTGATGAAATGGGCATGCGCCCCCGCCAAGGTGTCGAGTTGTTGGAAAAGTCCATGGGAATCGTTGTCGGCGAGGAACGCGCCGGGCTCCAGTCCGACCCGGCAGGCGCGCGAGGCCGTGTGGCCGTCGACGATTGCGCCCGCGGCATCAGTCGGGCCGTCGCTGCCGTCCGTCCCGGCGGAAAGCAGCGTCACGCCTTCCTGGCCGTCGATCTCCAGGGCAAAGGCCAGGGCCAGTTCCTGGTTTCTGCCGCCCTTTCCCGTGCCCCTGACAGTGACGGTGGTTTCGCCGCCAAACAGCAGGCAGCGCCGTTCACCGGGTTTCATCGCGGCGAGGGTCACCAGCGCGGTATGCGCCAGCGCGCGCGCGACATCGCGTGCCTCGCCCTCAAGTGAGGCGCTGACGATCTGCGCGGCAAAGCCGAATTGCCGCGACTTGTCCCGCGCTGCCGCCAACGCCTGGCCGATTCCGCCGACAATCGCGTTTTGGTTTCCGCGTGGACGGGGATCGCTGTCCTTGACCGTTTCCGGCTCCAGTCCCGCCTTTCCCCGCCGCAGGTAATCCATGGCTTGCGCGGGTATCTTGCGTGCCAGATCGTATTTCTCGATCGCCGCGCAGGCATCGGCAAAAGTCGAGGTGTCCGGCGCGGTCGGGCCCGAGGCGATGACGTCGAGCCGGTCGCCGATCACGTCCGAAAGGATCATCGTCACCATCCGCGCCGGGTACGCCGCCAGGGCGAGCCCACCGCCCTTGACGGCCGAGAGATGCTTGCGCACGGCGTTCAGCTCGCCGATGGTCGCGCCCGCATTGAGCAGCAAGGCGGTCACGTCCTGCTTGTCCCGCAGGCTGACGCCCGCGACGGGTGCGACCAGCAGGGCGGATGCGCCCCCCGAGAGCAGGCAGACAACCAGCGTCCTGTCGTCGGCGTCGCGAAGTATCTCCAGGATTCGCCGCGTGCCCGCCAGTCCGGCTTCGTCCGGCACCGGGTGGGAAGCCTCCGTCTGCTCGACGAGGTTCAGTCCTGCCGTATGGCCTTGCTTCACGACGATCAGCCCGGCGGAAATCCGGTTTCCCAGCAGGGCTTCCACGGCCAGGGCCATGCGCGCCGTGGCTTTGCCCGCGCCAACCACAAGGATGCGGTTAAAGGCCTCCAGGTCGTACGCCGTGTCCGCGACCAGCAGGCGCTCGCCCTCCAGCCTCGCGGCGGCGAGCACCGCCCGGTACGGGTCGACCGCGCCAAGGGCAGCGCCGAAAATGGCGCCGGCAACGGACGGCGGGGTTTCCTCTGCCAGCAGGCGCAGCACCGCCTCGTTCCAACCTTGCGGGCCGGGAAGCCGTGTCCTTGCCAGGCCTTCCATGTCGACGCGGGCATCGAAACGCCCGTCTTCATGCCGGATCAGCACCGGACAATCGACGGCCCGGAGCATGGGCAGGTCGTTCAAACCATCGCCCAGGCCGATGCTGTGGATTGCTCCAAATTCTTGCAGGAAGAGCGCCTTCAGGATTTCCACGGCGCGGCCCTTGTCGTGCCTGCCCAGGATGTGGAATACCCGCCCCTGTGTCCAGCCCAGTTCTGCGCCCTCGATCGCGCGCAGGAAACGCTCGTCGGGTGTGCTGTCGAACACGAAAGGCTCGTCGAAGTCACGCTGTTTTGCCAGTTGTGCCTCGTCGCAAGTCAGACCAGTGAGTTCGGCGACTTGCTCCGCCGTCATGTCGCCAAAACCGCGCACGCGGGCGCCAAGCTGCTCTCGTAACCCCACGAAGCGGCGCCGGATCTCCGTATAGGGCGTGCCGAGCGCGATGAGGCGGTAATTTCCCACCATCGCGCCTTCATCCTGCGCGGAGAAGTAGCCGTGGGGGATGAAGATTCCGCCGCCGTTCTCGGCGATGAACGGGTGGCTGTTGCGCATGCGCAGGCGGCACGCCTCGATTTCCGCGCGGGTTTTGCTGGAACAGAGGACCAGCGGAATGGCCCGCGCTTGAATCCTGTCCAGGGCGGGTAGCGCGGCATCGAAGGAATAGCTTCCAGCATCGAGCAAGGTGCCATCGAGGTCGCTGAATATGATCGTTTTTCGCATGTCTCCCCTTGTGTCAGGCCGTTTCCCGATGAGGCGTGATGAATAGCCCTGCACGGCAAGTTACCTTATTTATGGAGCTGCACATCCTGTTAAAGTTCCGTTTGTCGTTTTTGCGCCGGCTGGGCGGCGATGGATTTCCCCCGGAAATCCGCGCCAGACAGCCACGGCGCTGGATCGATGTGGTGTGAATCGGCGGGGGGTAGAACGGATACTTACTATACCGAAAGCCTTGCGACGCTACAGCTTCGCGTCTTGATCCACTGTGCTCAGGCACTTGCCCATCGAACCGCTGGCGCAAGTGCGGCCGTCGGTCCAGATGGCGTTTTTCAGCAGCGCGCCGTGGAAGAAGGCGTTTTTCAGGTTGGCATCCGTCAGGTCGGCCCGCTTGAGGTTGGCCATGGGGAAATTGGCCGAGACCAGACTGACACCGCGTAGGTTTGCGCTTTCCAGGTCGGCGCCGGAAAAGTCGGCGCGCTCCAGGTTGGCTCCTTCCAGGACGGCATGTTCCAGATCGGCCACTTTCAGGTCGGCCCTGAGCAGGTTGGCCTGTTTCAGATTGGCGTGTTCGAGATTGGCGTACTCGAAGTCGGCCTTGATCAGGCTTGCGCCGCCAAGATCGGCATTGTCCAGTCGGGCGCCACGCAGGCGCGCGTAATTCATGCGGGCGTTTTTGAAGTTGGCGCCGCTGAGGTTGGCGTCGCTCAGGTCGGCCCATTCCAGCGTCGCCCCCTCGAAATTCGCGCCTTCCAGGTTCTTGCCCTTCCAGTGTGCCCAGTTGAGGGTCATGCCGGCGCACTGCGCCTGGGGCACGGGCTGGCATTGGTTGCCGGCGGCCATCGCCGGCATGGAAATCCCGCAGCAGGCGGCCGACAGCAGGAGGGCGATGCCAAGTTTTTTCATGATCGATTTCTCACAGGTAACGAAGGTAAAGGTAGAGCGTGGCCACCGCGATGCTGGCGAGCATCAGGGGGAAAGCCATGAGCATGAAGGGCAGGAAGCGGATGGGCTGGCCGGCGCGTTCCGCGAACCCCGCCACCACCAGGTTGGCGCTTGCGCCGACCAGGCTGCCATTGCCGCCCAGGCAGGCGCCCAGCGCCAGCGACCACCACAGGGTGTTGATTTGGCCAGCGCCGAAGACCGGTTCCATTTTCTGGATGACGGGAATCATGGTGGCGACGAAGGGGATGTTGTCGACAACGGCGGAAAATATCGCCGAGGTCCACAGGATGGTAATGGCGGTAGTGGGAAAGTCGCCGCCGGTCAGTTCCAGAAGATGACCGGCCAGGAGATCGAGCGCGCCGGCCTTCTCCACGCCGGCCACCACGACGAACAGACCGACAAAAAAGAAAATCGTAACCCATTCCACTTCGCCCCAAGTGCGATGCGTTTCGTGGGACTGCTCTTCCGAATCTTTCCCGAAAACGCGCAACAAAAGCAGGAATGCGGCGCCGAACATGGCGATTGTGCCGGGTTGCTGGCCGATGTGGTGGGCCATGACGAAGCCGCCGATCACCAGCCCGATCACCGAAAGGGATTGCTTGAGCAGGAGGGAATCGGTGATCGCCGCACTGGCGTCGAACGCCATTACTTGCGCCCGGTCTTCCGGCTTGGCGCGCAGCTTGCGGCCCCAGATCAGATAGATCGGGATCAGGGTAAGGATAAAGATGATCGTGGCCACTGGCGCCAGGTTCAGCAGGAAATTGGAGAAGGTCAGCCCGACTGCCGAGCCGATCATGATATTGGGCGGGTCGCCGATCAGGGTCGCGGTGCCGCCAATGTTGGAGGCGAAAATGATCGAGAACAGGTAGGGATAGGGAGGGATCCTGAGGGAGTCGGTGATGAGCAGCGCCACCGGGACGATCAGCAGCACCGTGGTGACGTTGTCGAGCAGAGCGGAAAACACCGCCGTGATCACGGACAGCATCACCAGCAGCCACCAGGGATCGGCCTTCACCCACTGGGCCACGCTCACGGCGACATACTGGAACACGCCGCTCTTCTGGGTGATCGCAACCAGTACCATCATGCCGGTCAACAGGCTGATGGTGTTGAAGTCGATGCCGGCGACGGCTTCGGTCTGCTGCAGCACGCCGGAAAAGATCATCAGTCCGGCGCCGAGCAGGGCCACGATGGAACGGTTGATCCTCTCGGTGACGATGGCGGCGTAGGTGAGCACGAACACCGCCAGCGAAACGGCCAGTGGACTCAGGCCCAGCAGGACCTGGGCGGAGGGCATGGATCCGTGCATGTCAGCTCTCCGCCTGCTGTACCAGGAAGGCCAGCAGGGTGCGCCGGCTCACCAGGCCCTTGAGCTTGCCATCCTTGCCGACCACCGGCAGGGGCTGGGCGCACTGGCTCAGCATCAGGGCCGCTTCCAGGATCGGGCAGTCCTCGTCCAGGATAGGCATGTTCCTTTTCGCGAATTCGCCCACCGTGCGCTGACCGAGGTCGAGAATCCGGTTCGTCAGCATGCGCGTCGCGTCCCCCGCAAACTTCAGGTTGGAAAGACCATGCTCTACCCGCGCGCTGGCCGGGATGAGTTCCGAAAGGATGGCGTTGGTGCTGACGATGCCGGCGAATCCGCCATCGCCATCGCACAGCGGCACATGGTTGATCTGCTTTTCTAGCATCAGCTTGAGCGCGTCAAGCAGGCTTGATTCCGGGCGGAGGCAAAAAGTGGCGGGGCAATAGGGGACGTTCTGGATGCTCATGTTGTTTGTGGTGCCGCTTGGTTGGACAGGTTGTCAATTCGTCAGGTGGTCCTGATGCGCTTTCGAGTTACGTGATGTGCGACGAATTCAGATAAATTCGGCGCAAGTGGTCGTTGCGGTTGGGTGCCAGGAGGTTCTCAAGCTGGCATGTTTCGCAGTGATAAATCAGCGCCCGCCGGATTTTGTTCAGCAGCGAGTTGTCAAGGTGGCAGCCACCAGCCGCCAGCAGGTTTTCCAGCTCCCTCAAGGTATGGTCACGCAGGTCATAGTTGACCGCGATGCAGCCTCTGAGCGGGTTCGATCGTGCTTCCAGGTGTGCTAGCGCGCCAAGTGCCTGAATCGCCCGCATCTGGTTTTGGGGCGGCAGACGGGAGAGGAAAATTTCGCGTGCTTTATACAACTCGGGGTGGACTATTTTTTTCATCGAGCCTCCCGTATTTCATGGATGCTTAAGCCCTGCTCATGACTTTTGGCCAGGGCGGACATTGAAGCCTGAATGATAGAGATGGGGAAGGGATTGGGTAATTCGGGAAATTACGTAAGTCGAAGCCGTAAGTGATTCACTTACATGGACGAGGAGGAGGGGCAACCTGAAGCGGATGCCGGGGGACAGTTTTGGCTTGTAGGAGGGGCTTACCCGGCGCCGAGGACGAGCCGGATCAGCTCCGCAATGCTGTTCGCCTGCATTTTTGTCATCATGCGTGCCTTGTAAACCTCGACAGTGCGTGAGCTGATGCCGAGCTGGCGCGCGATTTCGCGGTTGGGCTGGCCTTCCGCCACCTTGTCCATGACTTCTCGTTCGCGGGTGGTCAGGCGCGCGATACGCGCGGCAATTTCATTTCCCATTGCGGTTTCATCTCGTTGGCGCGTATTCCGGTCCAGCGCCTCGCTAATGGCGGCGCTCAACATTTCGTCGTCCAGCGGCTTTTCCAGGAAATCGGCGGCACCCCCTTTCAATGCCGCGCGGGCTGCGGCCACATCGCCATGGCCGGTGATGAAAATAATGGGCAGATTGATTTGCCTGGAATTCATCGCTTGTTGTAATTCAAGGCCATCCATGCCTGTCATCCGGATATCCAGCAGCAGGCAGCCGGACCATCCGGGCTGGCAGGCCGCCAGGAAATCTTCGGCGGAGGCGAAGCTGCGCGTGTTGAAACCCTTCAGACCCAGCAACAGTGCGAGCGAGTCCCGCACCGCAGTGTCGTCATCGACAATGAAAATGATCGGCTCAGTCATGTTTGTCAGCATCTTTCATGGGCAGGGTGAAGCAGAAGCGTGCCCCGCCATTGGGATTGTCGTCCAGGAATAATTTTCCCCTATTGGCCTTGACCAGAGAACGGCTGAGGGCCAATCCCAGCCCGGTTCCTTCCTGCTTGCCACTGATGAAGGGTTCAAAGACGCGCGATTTCAGTTCGACGGGCACTCCAGGTCCGGAGTCACTCACGCAGATGCAGACCGAGCTGCCCGGAGCGGGTGCGGTCTCGACCACTATTTCGCGCCGTTGCGGTTGCGTCGAGGCGATGGCGTCGATCGCGTTGGATACCAGATTGTGCAGCACCGTTTCAATTTGTCCTCGATCCGCCCAGGCTATAGATGATACAGGGGGGATCGCCATGCGGACTGAAATGCCGTAATGCCCGGCACGCCTCAACAGCGGTTCTATCCCTTCGCGCAGCAGTTGCGCCAGGTCGATGTGTTCGGGTCGAACCACGCCGCTGCGATAGAATTCGCGCAGGCGATGCACCACCTTGCCGGCGCGCTCGGCTTCGCCGACTGCCTTGTTCATGGTTTCCTCCAGCAAGGCATGATGCTCTCCCGTGCTGGGGAGCATCAACTGGCAGGAGCGGATATAGCTGGAAAGGGCGGAAAGTGGCTGGTTCAGTTCGTGCGAAAGTGCCGAGGCCAGTTCACCGGCGGCGGCAAAACGCAGGGCGCGGTCGAGTTCATTCTGCTGCGCGCGCAGGCGCTCCTCTACCTCACGGCGGGCGGTGACCGTCATGCCGAGAAATAGGCCGGTAATCGCCAGAGCCAGCATGAGCAACTGCAACTCGACCACGGCTGCGGTCTTGTGTCCACCCCATTGCACTGCGCCGATCAAGCCTAGTTGCATGACCAGGATGGCGATGGCAGCACCCCGCACCCCATGCCGCATCGCAATCCAGATCAAGGGGAGAAACAGCAGGTAAAAGAATTTGAACTCATCGGTGAAATCCAGCCCGAAAATGATCCAGAGTGCCAGCGCAACACTCGCGGCCTGGGTGGCGATTTCCTTGTTCGGCTGCCAGTTAAGCGACCTGATCCGGGCATGGATCAGCAAGAGTGGCGTGACCACCATGATGCCGATCATGTCTCCCACCCAGAAGCGCAAGATGCTGGGCAGGTAGGCCTCCGGCGAAACCAGCCCGGCAAAGGCATAGATGGCGACATAGGAAAAAGCCGCCAGCAATGAGCAGGCGAGCGTGACCGCCAGGAGCCGTGACAAATCGCGCAGGCTGTGGAAGTTCTTGTCGAAACGAAGCGGCCCGAGGAGCAGCGCTGCCGCGCTGCCATAGCATGCTGTCAGCGCAAGCGAGGAGGCCACCAGAAAGATAAATGGCGCAGGAATTTCGCGTACGAAAATTTCCGCCAGTAAAGCGGCAAGGAACAAGGCTGGCCATTTGTTCGGGCCAAACAGTAGCAGAAAGGCCAGGCTCAGCCCAGGAGGCGGGTTCCAGGGCGTGATCGCCAGCGGCAGTAGCGGATGGATATAGCTCACCCAGTCCATGAAAACATATAGGGCCAGGTAAGCCGCGAAAAGCGGCCAGGGTTTCATGTTATTCCGCCTTGCCATTCTAAGGAGCTGTCCATGGATAACTTGAACATTCTGGCCGCACTGACGGGCGCGCTGCTGCGTTGCCGGTTGCTTGCATGGAATGGCCATGCTGCGCACCCATCGCCTTGCACCTCATCCCGCCAGCACATCCATAATTGTCCAAGTTATCCACGGACAGCTCCTAAGCGGAATCGGGTTTGCCGATATTCGGCCCACGGCGGAGATAGAGCCATTTCAGGGCGAATGGCGGAAGCAGTGTCGTCAGGGCGATAACGATGATCATGCCGGCATAGACTTCATTGGTGAAAATTCCGCTCACGCGCCCCAGTTCGGCGAAGATCAGTCCCACTTCTCCCCGCGGGATCATGGAAATGCCGATGGCGAGCCGGGTGGGTGTTGTTTCGCGCAGCAGGAACGCCCCGGCGAGTTTGCCGGTCACGGCTGCCGCCAGAAGCAGTAGGGAAAAGGCCCAGATAAATCCGGAACTCCAGTTCACTTCACGCAGGTTGAGAGAAAGTCCCACCATGACAAAGAAGATCGGCGTGAACAAGTGAACAATGGGTTTCATCTGCTTTTCGATGCGCTCGGAGAAGGCCGGGTCGCTGTGCAGAGCGGTGCCGAAGGGGAGGAAAAACCGCCGCGACAGCGCGAGTCCCGCTGCGAATCCGCCCAGTAATTCCGGTGCGCCGATGGCGTGGGCCAGCCAGGCAAAGAACAGCACCAGCGAAACGATGGCGGTGGGGATCAGGCCGGGTATCTCGCTTTTTTCGTCGAAGCGCCGGATTACCAGGGACATGATTTTTGCGGCGGCGGGAGCCAGCACAAAGAAGGCGGTGACAAATACCAGAACCTTGCCGGTGTTGACCAGGCTGACGCCGCCCCCAATAGAAAATTCGTATAGCAAAGCCAGGAGCAGTACGCCGAGCACGTCATCCAGCACCGCTGCACCCAGGACCACTTGAGCTTCGTGGCTGTGCTGCCGTTTGAGGTCCGCGAGCACGCGCACGGTAATACCGATGCTGGTGGCGGTCAGGGTTCCGCCGATGAAAGCCGCTGTCAGTGCATCCAGGCCAAAGAGCCAGCGGCTCGCGGAGAACCCGAGCAGAAATGGCAGTGCAAAACCGCTGATGGCGACCACGACCGACTTGGCCCCGGAGCGGGCGAGGCGCGTAACGTCAGTTTCCAGGCCGACTTCAAACAGCAGCAGAATAATGCCGATTTCCGCCAGCAGCTTGATCGCCTGGACTGGTTCGATCCAGCCCAGCAGGCTCGGCCCGAGCACGATACCGGCAATCAGCTCTCCGATCACGGCCGGCGACTTCAACCGTACCGCCAACTCGGCAAACACCCTTGCAGCAAGCAGAATGCCCATCAGATACAGAAAAAAGGTTTGTGTTTCCATCGTGTTCGATTTGACCTGTCTGGCGTGACTTTACCACGCCGGTTGGTAAGGCGATGGTGCGGCAATTGCCGTTCGGCTGGCACAAACAAAAAAGCCCCTGCCTTGCGGCAGGGGCTAACGGGGAGCTACTCAGGTTTAATGCGCGCTGGCGGCTTCTGCGTTGATGCCGGTGTTCTGGCGCACGTAGAGTTCGTCCCACATCTCGTCCGCGCGTTTGTCGCGGGTCAGCAGGGAGCCGAGAATCACCATCAGGAAGCCCAGCGGTATGGAGAGCAGGCCGGGGTTCTTGAGCAGGAAGTAGGGCTTTTCCAGGCCCATCATGCTGGTGGTCTGGCCTTCCATTTTCTTCAGGTCGGCCTCGGCCTTGTCATGCGATTTCTTCACCTTGTCGAGATCGCCCTGGATTTTCTTTTTCTCGGCTTCGTCCGTAGCCGCATCCAGTTTGGCATTCAGCGTCACCAGCTTTTCTCGCGTGCCGGGCTTGGCGGGCTTGGCTGCTTCGGCTGCCTTGGCCGGTTCGGCTTTCTTGCAGCCGTCCATGGCGAACAGTTCGCACACGAAGCCGGTGCCGGGTTGGGCAGGAACAGCATCCTTCGCCGCGCTGGCGGGCTCGCCTTCCAGGACCTTGTTCGCGGCCTTGATAACGGCTTTGGGGTAGGTCATGTTGGGGGAGATCATCACCAGGCCGATGGCGGTGAGGGAGCCGACCAGCATGCCGGCGATGATGCCGGTGGTGTTGCACTTCTTCCAGTACAGCGTGAGGAATACCGCCGGCAGGTTGCTCGATGCCGCCACGGCAAAAGCCAGTGCCACCAGGTGGGCGACGTTCTGCCCCTTGGCCAGGATGCCGACAGTGATGGCCATGATGCCGACGATCACGGAGGACACGCGCGCCGCCACCACTTGCTCCTGGGGCGTGGCGTGGTCGCCGCGAATCACACCGACATAGATGTCGTGCGCCATGGCGGAAGCTGCTGCCAGCACCAGACCCGCTACCACCGCCACGATGGTGGCGAAAGCCACGGCCGCAACGAAGGCGAGGAACAGGTTGCCGAGGACGGAGTTTTCGCCGCCGCCGAGGAATTGCGCCAGCAACGGGCCGGCCATGTTGCCACCGGCATCGACCGCCGCGATCTTGGCCGGGCCGACCAGCATTGCGGCACCGGTGCCGAGGAACAGGGTCAGCACGTAGAAGCCGCCGATGATGCCCATGGCCCAGATTACGGACAGGCGCGCGGCCTGTGCCGTGGGCACGGTGAAGAAACGCATCAGAATGTGCGGCATGCCGGCGGTGCCGAGTACCAGCGCCATGCCCAGCGAGATCTGGTCGATCGGGCTCTTGAGGAACAGGCCGGGTTCGAGGAAGCGCTGGCCAAGTTCTTCCGGCGTCATGGTGGCAGCTTTATCGCCCAGCAGCTTGGCGACCTGGGCAATCACTTTCTCATCACCCACGACCGCTTGCAGGTAGCCCGGCAGGCTGAAGCCGTAAGGAGCCCACACCAGCATCACCAGCATGATGGACGCCATCACCAGCAGTACCGCCTTGGTGATTTGCACCCAGGTGGTGGCCTTCATGCCGCCGAACACCACGTAGACCAGCATCAGGACACCCACGCCGATCACCGAGATTTCGTAATCGATACCGATCAGGGTCTTGATCAACACGCCGCCACCGACCATTTGCGCGGTCAGGTAGAAGGTGGACACGGTGATGGTGGACAGCGCCGCCACGGTCTTGGTTTTCTTGGGGTCGTTACGGAAAGCCAGGATGTCGCCCATGGTGTACTTGCCGATGTTGCGGCAGGGTTCGGCGATCACCAGCAGCACGGTGATGTAAGCCACCAGCCAGCCCACCGA
>JASJPB010000002.1:0-196809 GCA_031426915.1 Sulfuricellaceae bacterium
AAAAGGTAGCAGATTCTCCACTTATCGGCTTGTTCAGTTTTCCGGGGCCACTTCTCTATTCCGGGAGGACAGGAAGGCGATTATTTTTGACCTTGGGCAAGCCGCCACTGCTCCGGTCAATGTTTTGCCGGGATAGGGAAGCTGGAGAGCGGGGCGGGTTGGGCGATGCAATAGCCCTGGGCGTAATCAACGCCGATGCTGACGAGCTGGTCCAGAATGGCCTGGTTTTCGACGAATTCCGCGATGGTGCGGATTTTCATGGTGTGGCCGATATTGTTGATGGCCTCCACCATGGCAAAGTTGGTGTCGTTGCGGTCCATGTCCTTGACGAAACCGCCGTCGATCTTGAGGTAATCTACCGGCAGGTTCTTGAGATAGGCGAAGGAGGACAGGCCGGAGCCGAAATCGTCCAGCGAGAAGCGGCACCCCAGCAGCTTGAGTTCGCGGATGAAATGGATGGCTCGGGTGAGATTGGCGATGGCGGCGGTTTCGGTGATCTCGAAGCAGATATTGTGCGCAGGCACGCGGGCTTCCTTGATCTGTTCCACCACGAAATCGAGAAAGCGCTCGTCTCCGATCGAATGGCCGGACAGGTTGATGGCGCATACCATGGGGTTGGTTTTATGGGCGGCGAGCCAGTTGAGGGTATTGTGGACCACCCAGCGGTCGAGCGTGGTCATCAGGTTATAGCGTTCCGCGGCGGGGATGAACACGCCGGGTGTGACCAGTTCCCCTTCCTCGTCGAGCATCCTCACCAATACTTCGAAATGGGGCGGTTCAGTGCTATCCGCCGTGGTGGGGATGATGGGCTGGTAGTAAAGCAGGAAGCGTTCGTCCTCGAAGGCCTTGGTGATGCGACCCACCCAGTGCATTTCGTTGTGGCGCCGGGCGAGATCGGCATCGTGGGCATGGTAAACCTGGACCCGGTTGCGGCCTTTTTCCTTGGCGATGTAGCAGGCGGTGTCGGCGTTGCTGAGCAGGCCGGCCCAGTCCTGGCTTTCGTCGGTGATGGCGATCATGCCAATGCTGGCGCCAATGACGAAGGTCTTGTCGCCCCAGCAGAAATGAAAATTTTTCACCGACTCGATCAGTTCTTCGGCTACGCGCTGGGCCTGCTCGATGGGACAGTTTCCCAGCAGCACGCCGAATTCGTCCCCGCCGAGACGGGCCAGCATGTCGGCATCGCGAATCTTGGCTTGCATGATGAAGGTAAGCTGGCGCAACAGCTCGTCGCCGGCGCTGTGGCCGCTGGTGTCGTTCACCACCTTGAACTGGTCGAGGTCGAGGTAGAGCAGGGCGTGCTGGCGGTGCTCTTCGGCGGCATTGCTGATCAGGCTGTGCAGGCGGAGTTCGAACTCGCGCCGGTTGAGCAGGCCGGTGAGCGCGTCGTGGCTGGCCTGGTAGGAAATTTCCTGGGCCAGCTTGCGCGAATGGGTCACGTCGTGGAACACCAGCACTACCCCGATGACCTTGCCATCGCGGTCGCGGATGGGGGCGGCGGAATCCTCGATGGAGAACTCGTGGCCGTCGCGATGGATGAGCAGGGTGTGGTTGGCGAGGCCCACGATGCCATTACGCCGCAAGGCTTTTTCCACCGGGTTTTCGACGGTGCTGCGGGTCATTTCGTTGACGATGCGAAATACCTCGGTCAGGTTCATGCCGCGTGCTTCCTCGGTGGGCCAGCCGGTCAACTGCTCGGCCACCGGGTTGAGAAACTCGACCTGACCCATGGTGTCGGTGGTGATGACGGCATCGCCGATGGACTGAAGGGTGATGAGTGCGCGTTCCTTTTCCGCGAACAGCATGGCTTCAAAGCGTGCGCGTTCGTTCCGGTCATCCTCCAGCGCGCGTGCCATCTGGCTGAAGTCGCGCGTCAGTCGCGCCACTTCGTCGCGCCCGGCGGACTCCGGCAGGGAGACGTTGAGATTGCCCTCGGCGATGTCGTCCGCCGCTTCCGAAAGCAGCTTGAGCCGTTGCGTCATGGTTCGCACCATGGCCCATGCCAGGAAGCCGCCCAGAATGATGGCGATGGCGGTGTAGACCATGCCTTTGCGGGTTACCGCATGGAGTTCGGCCTGCACCGCGGAGGTGTTGAGGATCACCCGGGCGAAGCCGATGGATCGGCCGTTGGCGGTGATCTCGGTAATGCTGTCCACCATGTTGTCATGCCACAACTGCTTTCCGGTGGATATCAGTTGTTTGCTCTGGGTATCGTCCAGCACCAGGTTGAAGAGCTTGGGGTCGGTACTGGCGCGTACCTTGCCCCCGGTGTCGAGAATCAGGGCGAGTTGCAGGTGGGGGAGGGATCTCAGGCTCTCGACAAGCTCTTCCAGCGCGGTGAGATCGTTGCTGAGCAGCCAGGAGGGCGCGTTGGCGGCAAGGGTGGTGGCCAGGCTCTGGCCCTCGCTAGCGACCTGGCGTTCCATGAAGGATTGCTGGCGCGTCACCATGTCGGCCACCACCAGCCCCATCAGCACCGCATGCAGCACCACCACCCCGGCAATAATGCGACCGCGGATGCTGTAAAAAATGAAGTCCAGCAATTTCTTCAAGACGGAAAAATTAACGCGGCCGGTTCTTCATCTGCGGCGGCAGGCCGATGGATTCGTCGTAACGCTTGAGGAAGGCGGCCATGGGCTGGTAGGTGTCGTTGCTGCCGGGTTCGAAATGCGCCTGATCTATCTTGAACTGGCTCTGGTCCAGTTCCATGTCCTTTTCCATGCCTATCAGCGCCGTGGCAACCTGTTGCGCCAGTTTGGGCGGCACGTCGTCGCGGGCGATGACGCCGTTGTGTGGGAGGGAGTTGGTCAGCCACAGGGTTTCCAGTTCCTTCGCCTTGTCGGGATTGTCTCGCGACCAGGTGCGCCAGTAGCGCACCGTGGTGCCGCAAGCTGCTGCGTCGCCGGTATAGGCGTTCATGATGGAAGAAATCTGGGACCCGACATGCTTGATCTGGACGCCCTGTTTCAGGTTTAGTCCATGGTCGTGCAGATACAGCATGGGCAGCATGGTGGCGGCTACGGCGGTGGGGGAGGGGAAACACAGGGTCTTGCCCGCCAAGTCTGCCGGAGAATTGGGTTTGTTCGCCTTGCGCACCACCATCATGCCGCGGAAATCCTCGTCCGGCTTCATTTTTGCGATCACGCGGTAACCGTGTTCCAGGCTGAATACTGTCTGATACGGGTTGGGCAGGCCGAAATGAAAGCGGCGTGCGGCTATCTTGTTTTCATAGTCGGCGTAATCTTTCGAGGATTCGACGCTGAACTTGGTGCCGGGTATCTTGCGTTCCAGATAGCGCACGATGGGATCGTAGGCGCTGAATAGATCCTGCGGGTTGAGGTAGGGGTGAGGTGCGAAAATGTAGGTGGTTTCAGCCGCAGCAGTGCCGCTCGGCTGGTAGCCTTCGGCAATTGAGACATTGCCCAGGGTGATAAATACCAGCCATGCAGCAGTCAACAGTGCTTTCATCACACCTCCCGTTCTGAGACTCAAATACTCTTATAAATTATATAAGAGTATGTCGATGTCCGGTTATGGTAACACAGGCGGCACTGTTTTTAGCTCGGCCGTCAAATGCGGAGCGATTGTCTGTAACAGTTGGCCAAAAATCTTGGGATTGCCGGCGACGATATTGCCGCTTTTGAGATAGCTTTCGTTGCCTTCGAAATCGCCCACCAACCCGCCCGCTTCCTGCACCAGCAGGCAGCCGGCCGCGATATCCCAGGAATTCAGGCCGATTTCGAAGAAGCCGTCGAAGCGCCCCGCTGCGGTATAGGCCAGATCAAGGGCGGCCGAGCCAGGGCGGCGCAGTCCGGCGGTTTTCTGGATCAGGTCGCGGAACATGCCGATGTAGGCTTCCATGTGAGTGAAATCACGGAACGGAAAGCCGGTCCCGATGAGTGCGTCTTTAAGAAATTTTTGTTTGCTGATGCGCAGGCGGCGATCGTTGAGGTAGGCGCCGCGTCCCTTGCTGGCGGTGAAGAGGTCGTTACGGCTGGGATCGTAGACCACTGCCTGGGAGATCACGCCCTTGTGCAGCAAGGCGATGGATACGGCATATTGCTGGAAGCCGTGGAGAAAATTGGTGGTGCCGTCGAGCGGGTCGATGATCCACTGGAATTCCGATGCGCCGCGGGCGCCGCTCTCTTCTGCTAGAATTTCATGGTCTGGATAGGCTTCCAGCAGGATTTCAATAATCGCGTTTTCGGCGGCGCTATCGACCTCGCTGACGTAATCATTCTGGCTTTTTTGCTTGATCGTGAGCAGATCGATGTCGAGGGATGCGCGGTTGATGATGTTGCCGGCGCGGCGCGCGGCCTTGACCGCGATGGTGAGCATTGGATGCATAGTGGTTTCGATGGCTTTAATGAACAGGAATTGGGCGCTATTTTACATGGGAAAGAGCAGTTTTGAGTAATTCAGTGTTGGACAACATTCGTGTCGTGTTGAGTCACACCAGTCACCCCGGCAATATCGGCGCGGCAGCGCGGGCGATGAAGACCATGGGGCTGAGCAGCCTTTTTCTGGTGAACCCCAAGCAATTTCCCGATGCGATGGCTGATGCCATGGCTTGCGGCGCGAACGATGTGCTGGCGAATGCCGTTGTCTGCGATAGCCTGGAGCCTTCCTTGCAGGGCGCGGTGTTTGTGGTGGGCATGACCGCGCGGTCACGCGGCCTGTCGCACGCCATGCTGACCCTGCGCGAGGCGGCGCCGCAAATACTGAAGCGGGCCTGCGACGCACCGGTGGCGCTGCTGTTTGGCACCGAGATGTCGGGGCTGTCCAATGCCGAGCTGGAAAAATGCCAGTTGCTGATCACCATCCCGGTCAACCCCGAATACAGTTCGCTCAATCTGGCGGCCGCAGTGCAGGTGGTGACCTATGAGCTGCGCACCTGCGCTGTCGTGACGGAGCCGGTGTCAAAAGACTTTCCGCTGGCGAGTTTCGAGGATGTGGAACGGTTCTATGAGCATCTGGAGCGCACCTTGATCGAGATAAATTTTCTCGACCCATTGCATCCAAAACGCCTGATGACGCGCTTGCGACGCCTGTTCGCCCGGGCCGGACTGGAACAGGAAGAGGTGAATATACTGCGGGGGATTCTGAAGTGGTCCGGTCGGGGACGCATCCCCAAGAAAAATAGTTGACTAAATTACTAAGGAATATATAATGAGGCAATTATATCCCTTTAGACACTATGTTTAAACGTTTGCGTGAAGATATTGCGGTGGTGTTCGAGCGCGATCCCGCTGCCCGTTCTCGTTGGGAAGTGCTCACCACTTATCCCGGCGTGCACGCCATCCTGTTTCACCGTCTCACGCATCGACTGTGGGGGTGGAAGCTTTTCTGGCTGGCGCGGTTCACCTCCCACTTTGCGCGCTGGATCACCGGGATCGAAATCCATCCCGGTGCCCAGATCGGCAGGCGCGTGTTCATCGATCACGGCATGGGCGTAGTGATCGGCGAGACAGCGGAATTGAGCGATGACGTCACGCTTTATCACGGCGTGACGCTGGGAGGGACCTCGTGGAAAAAAGGCAAGCGCCATCCCACCCTGGGCAAGGGCGTGGTGGTGGGCGCCGGGGCCAAGATCCTGGGGCCGATCACCATCGGAGAGGGCGCCAAGGTGGGTTCCAATGCCGTGGTGGTGAAGGATGTTCCGCCGGGAGCGACCGCCGTGGGTATTCCGGCAAGGATTCTGGACAGCACTCAGGCCGAGAAGCGTGAAAACCTGGCAAAAAAAATGGGCTTCTCCGCCTATGCCATCAGCGAGGACATGAACGATCCCATGGTCAAGGCGGTGCATAGCCTGCTCGACCACACCGTGGTGACCGACCATCGCATCGAGGAAATCCTGCATCATCTGCGACGCCTGGGTGCCGATATTCCGGATGGCGAAGCGGCGGGCGAGAAATTTGACGTCAATTACCTGAACAAAATAGTTGACTAAAATGCTAGGGTTTCATATAGTGACCGCAGTGCATCCTAATAGTGCATCCTAATTACGAGGTTATTATGCGTTTGACCACCAAAGGACGTTTTGCGGTAACGGCGATGATCGATCTGGCCATGCGTCATGGCGAGGGGCCGGTAACGCTGGCCGGCATCAGCGACCGGCAGCGGATTTCCCTGTCCTATCTGGAACAGCTGTTCGGCAAATTGCGCCGCCACGGCTTGGTGGACAGTGTACGCGGCCCGGGAGGCGGTTATTGTCTGTCCAGGGATCTGGGTGAAATTTCGGTGGCGGATATCATCCAGGCGGTGGATGAGCCGATCGATACCACCAAGTGCGGCGGCATGGGTAATTGCCACGACGATCTCCCCTGCATGACCCACGAGTTGTGGACCAATCTCAATGTGAAGATTTTCGATTACCTGCAGTCGGTCAGCCTGGCCCAGCTCGTGGCGTCGCAGCGCGGCGGCAAGCATGGCCATCATCTGGACAAGCGATTCATCCACGACAAGGTGAGCGAGGCCGCGGTTCCGGTCGCCTGATTCATTAATGGGTCCGGTCTATTTCGACCACAACGCCACCACGCCGTTGGATGAGGCCGTGCTGGCAGCGATGATGCCCTTCCTGCAGGGGCGCTTCGGCAATCCTTCCAGCCGCCACGGATTCGGATGCGATGCGCGCCGCGCCGTGGATGAGGCGCGGGAGAAGGTGGCGGCGGCGGTGGGCGCACATCCTTCGCAGCTGGTGTTCACCAGTGGCGGGACCGAAGCCGGCAACCTGGCGATACGCGGCATGGCGGCGGCCTTGCCGGCGGCACAGGTAGTGTGGAGCGGCATTGAACATCCCTGCGTGGCCAAGCCGTGTCAGGGTTTGAAAATGCAGGGCTGGAAAACGCGGCCCCTGGCGGTTGCTTCTGACGGACGCTGCGATCTGGACGACCTGGCACGGGCATTGCGTGAGCCTACAGGGCTGGTGAGCGTGATGCTGGCCAACAATGAAACCGGCGTGACCCAGGATGTGGCCGCGGTTGCGCAGCAGGCGCGCGCCGCGGGAGCCTGGGTGCATAGCGACGCGGTCCAGGCGCTGGGCAAGATGGCAGTGAATTTTGCGGCCCTCGGCGTGCATGCCATGTCCCTGTCGGGACACAAGATTTACGGCCCCAAGGGGGTCGGTGCGCTGGTGCTGGACAAGCGGGTGGAGCTCATTCCCCAGTTGAGCGGCGGCGGGCACGAAAAAGGATTGCGCGCCGGTACCGAGAACGTGCCGGCCATCGTCGGCTTCGGCGAGGCCTGCGATCTGGCGGTGAGCCGGATGAGGCAGGATACGGATCGGCTCGGTGCGTTGCGCACCGAAATGGAGCAGGGGCTGCTGGCTTTGGGCGGCGTGATTTTCGGGCACAAGGCTGCACGTGTGGCGAACACCAGTTACTTCGCCTTCCCCGGCATCGAGGGGGAAACCCTGCTGATGGCGCTGGACCGGGCCGGATTCGCGGTTGCCAGCGGCTCGGCCTGCTCCAGCGGCAGCACGGAGCCGAGCCCGGTGTTACTGGCCATGGGCGTGGAGTCCGAGTTGGCAAAAGGCGCGGTTCGCGTCAGCCTGGGACGCGCCAACAGTCGCGAACAGACGCAGGAATTTATTAGGGCATTGCAGGTTGAATTGAAGCGCCTGCGCGCCATGTTAGCCGTATCAATGGTGTGATTTTGGAGAATGCAATGAAGTTGCCGATCTATCTGGATTATTCCGCGACAACACCGGTGGACCCACGGGTAGCCGCAAAAATGATCCCTTACCTGACCGAAAAATTCGGCAACCCGGCCAGCCGTTCCCATGCTTTCGGCTGGGAAGCCGACGAAGCGGTGGAACATGCCCGCCAGCAGGTGGCTTCGCTGGTGAATGCCGATGCCAAGGAAATCGTCTGGACCTCCGGCGCGACGGAATCCAACAACCTCGCGATCAAGGGCGCGGCGCATTTTTACTCGGGCAAGGGCAAGCACCTTATCACCGTGGCCACCGAACACAAGGCGGTGCTGGACACCTGCCGCGAACTGGAGCGCCACGGTTTCGAGGTGACTTACCTGATTCCTGAATCCAACGGCCTGGTGGATCTTGACAAATTCACCGCGGCGATCCGTCCCGACACCATCCTGGCTTCGGTGATGTACGTCAACAACGAAATCGGCGTGATCCAGGATATCCCGGCGCTGGGCGAAATCTGCCGCGCCAAGGGCGTGATCTTTCATGTCGATGCGGCCCAGGCCACCGGCAAGGTGGTAATCGACCTCGCCAAGCTGAAAGTGGACCTGATGTCTTTTTCCGCGCATAAAACCTACGGGCCCAAGGGTATCGGCGCCTTGTATGTGCGCCGCAAGCCGCGCATCCGCCTCGAAGCCCAGATGCACGGTGGAGGTCACGAGCGCGGCATGCGTTCCGGCACGCTGGCGACGCACCAGATCGTCGGCATGGGTGAAGCGTTCCAGCTCGCCAGGGAAGAAATGGCAGCGGAAAACGAGCGTGCCCGTATGCTGCGCGACCGTCTCTACAACGGCCTCAAGGAGATTGAAGAGGTGTACGTCAACGGCGACATGGACAACCGTGTGCCGCATAATCTCAACATCAGCTTCAGCTTCGTCGAGGGCGAATCGCTCATCATGGCGATCAAGGATCTCGCGGTTTCGAGCGGTTCCGCCTGTACTTCCGCCAGCCTGGAGCCTTCCTATGTATTGAAGTCGCTCGGTCACAGCGACGAACTGGCGCACAGTTCGATCCGCTTTTCCATCGGACGCTTCACTACCGAGGAGGAGATCGATTACGCGATTCAACTGCTCAAGAACAAGATCGGCAAGCTGCGCGAGCTGTCGCCGCTGTGGGAAATGCATCAGGACGGCATCGACCTGAGTACCGTGCAGTGGGCAGCACATTGATTTAGCCGGTAGCGAGTAGCCCGTAGCTTGTTGCAAAAAGCGCGTTAGCGCTCAAATCAGCTACAGGCTACCAGCTACGGGCCACCAGCATAAAACTAGGAGACTGAAATGGCATATAGCGAAAAAGTACTGGATCACTACGAAAATCCGCGCAACGTCGGTTCTTTCGGCAAGGAAGAAGACGGGGTTGCCACCGGCATGGTCGGCGCGCCGGCCTGCGGCGACGTGATGAAGCTGCAGATCAGGGTCAACAAGGATGGCGTGATCGAGGATGCCAAGTTCAAGACCTATGGCTGTGGTTCAGCCATCGCGTCGAGCTCGCTGGTGACCGAATGGGTCAAGGGCAAAACGCTGGATCAGGCGCTGGATATCAAGAACACCCAGATCGCCGAGGAACTGGCGCTGCCGCCGGTGAAAATCCACTGCTCGATCCTGGCCGAAGACGCAATCAAGGCTGCCGTGGCCGACTACAAGGCCAAGCATGGCGCCAACGTGATAACCGATGCGTGCAAGGGAGCGTGCTGATCATGGCCATTACACTGACCGAACAGGCTGCAAAACATGTCAGCAATTTTATCGCCAAGCGTGGCAAGGGCGTGGGGTTGCGCCTCGGCGTGCGCACCTCGGGCTGCTCCGGCATGGCCTACACCATGGAATTCGCGGATGAAATCGGCGCGGAAGACATGCAGTTCGAAAGCCACGGCGTGAAAGTGCTGATCGATGCCAAGAGCCTGGCTTATCTTGATGGCACCGAGCTGGATTACACGCGCGAGGGCCTGAACGAGGGCTTCAGGTTCAACAACCCCAACGTCAAGAATGCTTGCGGCTGCGGCGAGAGCTTCAACGTTTAGATGCACTTCGACTTCAGCAAAAACCATTTCGAGCTATTCGGCCTCACGCCGTCTTTCCGCATTGACGGCGAGCGTCTGGATCAGGCCTACCGCGAGATCCAGACCCTGGTGCATCCGGACAAGTTCGCCCATCTCGGCGAACATGAACGGCGTTTGTCGATGCAATGGACAACTCACGCCAACGAGGCTTACCAGATACTCAAAAAACCGCTTTCCAGGGCGCGCTATCTGCTGCACCTGCATGGCGTGGATACCCAGGAGGAAAGCAATACCTCCATGCCGACCGAGTTTCTCATGGCGCAGATGGAGTGGCGCGAGGCCATCATGGAAGCGAAGGAAGCCCAGGATATCGGGGACATGGAAGCCTTGCACAACCGTCTGCGCGTCGAAATGCGCGAACAGCATCTGGAGCTGGGGCGTTTGCTGGATGAGCAGGCGGACTACCAGGAAGCATCCGGACTGGTGCGCAAGCTGAAGTTCATGGAAAAGTTGGGCGAGGAAATCGATAACGCCCTGGAGTTGATGGAAGCTTAACCCTCCTCAGTCCCCCCTTGGCAGGGGGAAGCCGCTTTTCTCCTCCCCTGACAAGGGGAGGCCGGGAGGGGTTGGGGCTCGTTTTAAAAAGGATTTTCATGGCTTTACTGCAAATCGCCGAACCCGGCATGAGCGCCGCACCCCACCAGCATCGTCTGGCGGTGGGTATTGACCTTGGCACCACCAACTCCCTGGTGGCAACGGTGCGCAGCAGCCTTTCCGTGGTGTTGAACGACGAACACGGCCGCCCGCTGCTGCCTTCGGTGGTGCGTTATCAGGAAGACGGCGTGGAAGTGGGTTGCCACGCCCAGCAGATGCAATCGGTCGACCCGCACAACACCATCGTTTCCGTGAAACGCTTCATGGGACGCGGCCTGTCCGATATTCATGACGCCGGCGATATGCCTTACCACTTCGTGGATGAACCGGGCATGGTGCAGATCAAGACCGTGGCCGGGGTGAAAAGTCCGGTCGAGGTTTCGGCGGAAATTCTCAAGGTGCTGCGCCAGCGCGCGGAAAAAGCGCTGGGCGGCGAACTGGTGGGCGCGGTGATCACGGTCCCGGCTTATTTCGACGATGCCCAGCGCCAGGCCACCAAGGACGCGGCCCGTTTGGCCGGTCTTAACGTACTGCGCCTGCTGAACGAACCCACCGCCGCGGCGGTGGCCTACGGCCTGGATAATGGCGCCGAGGGTGTATACGCGGTGTTCGACCTGGGCGGCGGCACCTTCGATATTTCCATTCTCAGGCTTTCACGCGGCGTGTTCGAGGTATTGGCCACCAACGGCGATTCCGCGCTGGGCGGGGACGATTTCGACCACCGCATCTATTGCTGGGTGCTGGAGCAGGCCAAGCTGCCCCCGCTCGGCCCCCACGACAGCCGCTGCCTGCATACCAAGGCGCGCGAAGCCAAGGAATGGCTGACCGAACACCCCGAGGCCAACATCACCGCGCTGATGGATTGCGGCCTGTCGGTGGACCTGACGCTGAACATCGACGACTTCGCCGCCATCACCCAAAGCCTGGTCAAAAAGGCGCTGACGCCGACCAGAAAAGCCCTGCGCGATGCCGGTTTGACGGTGGAAGACATCAAGGGCGTGGTAATGGTGGGCGGTTCGACCCGCATGCCCATCATCCAGCATGCGGTGGGTGAGTTTTTCGGCCAGGAACCCCTCAATAACCTCGATCCGGACAAGGTGGTGGCGCTGGGCGCTGCGATCCAGGCCAACGTTCTGGCCGGCAACCGCAGCGAAGACGACTGGCTGCTGCTTGACGTGATCCCCCTGTCGCTGGGTCTGGAAACCATGGGCGGGCTGGTGGAGAAGGTCATCACGCGCAATTCGACCATACCGGTGGCGCGGGCCCAGGAATTCACCACCTACAAGGACGGCCAGACCGCGATGAGTATTCACGTGGTGCAGGGCGAACGGGAACTGGTGAGCGATTGCCGCTCGCTGGCAAAATTCGAGCTGCGCGGTATCCCGCCCATGGTGGCGGGCGCGGCACGCATTCGCGTCACTTTCCAGGTGGATGCCGACGGCCTGTTATCCGTCATGGCGCGGGAGCAAAGCACAGGCGTGGAGTCCTCCGTGACAGTCAAACCTTCCTACGGCCTGAGCGACGAACAGATTACTCAAATGTTGCAAGCCTCGCACGAGTTTGCCAAGGACGACATGCTGGCGCGTGCGCTGCAGGAAGCACGAGTCGAGGGCGGGCGCCTGATCGAGGCGGTGGAGGCGGCTCTGGGAGAGGACGGCCATTTGCTGAAAGCGGGGGAAGGCGAAGCCATTAGCGCCAAGATCGATAAGCTGCGCGCCGCCATCGCGGGTGCCGATCACCGCCTCGTGACCCAGACACTGGAAACCTTGAACCACGCCACCGAATCCTTTGCCGCGCGACGCATGAATGCCAGCGTCAACAAGGCCCTGACCGGGCACAAGCTGGAAGAGCTGGAAAATTGAGATCATAGCTGTCAGCATTGGACTTTCAGCGTTGATCGCTGAATGCCAAATATTCAAAACCGAGAGCCAAACATGCCCCAACTGATCGTCCTCCCCCATGTCGAACTATGCCCCGAAGGCACGGTGATCGACGCCAAGCCCGGTGTCTCGATTTGCGACACCCTGCTCGAAAACGGTATCGAAATCGAGCATGCCTGCGAGAAATCCTGCGCCTGCACCACCTGCCACGTCATCGTGCGCGAAGGTCTGGACTCACTCAACGAAGCGGAGGAGCTGGAAGAAGACATGCTGGACAAGGCATGGGGCCTGGAACCCAACTCGCGCCTGTCGTGCCAGGCCATCGTGGCCAACGAGGATCTGGTGATCGAGATACCCAAATACACCATCAACATGGTTAAAGAGGGACATCACTAAGATGAAATGGACCGACGTTCATCAAGTCGCTATTGCGCTGTATGACAAATACCCCGACACCGACCCCCAATACGTCCGCTTCACCGACTTGCACCAGTGGGTGACCGGGCTGGATGGTTTCAGCGACGACCCCAATCGCTCCAACGAAAAGATTCTTGAAGCCATCCAGCTGGCCTGGATGGACGAGGCGAGCTGACCCTTTCCCTTCTTGCGGCACATGCTTTGACATCCTCAGGCGATTCGCCTGAGGAATTTCCCCTTCCCAGAATCAGTGTTTCCCTGATTCCATATTCCCGTCTCTTGCGCGTAGCATATGTTTCGGCCTCCGTCGACGTAGCGGTGGCCTTGTGGCCGCGAAATCCCAAACAACACGGATCCCGACGCGGTTTGTCCTGAGAGCTTGCCTTTTAATCCCTGTGCCAGGGATTAAAAAGACAGGCGCTTAACGCGAGAGGAAGCCATGAACGCGACGACCATCCGGCCGGTTCACCAATACGCGCTACGCCTGTCTTGGCAACCCGATACCACGGTCGGCAAATTCAGCTGCAATGCCAAGGTACGCGACAGCTTTCGCTCCGTCCTGGAAAACGTGCCGGCCCATTATGGCGCCAACGGCATCCGCGAACTGCGCTTTGGCCTATACGGTAGTGACTACAACCAAAGAAAGAAACGTGGCGGAGTAACACAATTGGGTTACGGCACAAATTACATGCCTAGCCCACCCGATTTCCGAGGGGGTAAGCTGTATGGCCGAACAGAATATTAATACTGAAGCAACCGGGTTCCCTGACGTACTGAACGCCGAACTCGACCTTATCGCCGAGCGGCGGTGCGGCGGAAAAACCGAGCGGCTCAAGGACGACACCTACCAGCGCGCACGGGGCATGAACCTCGCGGCGCTGGCCTTTTCCGGCGGCGGTATCCGTAGCGCGGCGTTCAACCTCGGCTTCCTCCAGGGGATTGCCAACCGCAAGGCGCTGCCTGTTTTCGATTACCTCTCCACGGTTTCCGGCGGGGGCTATGTTGGCGGCTGGCTGTCGGCACTGCTGCACCGCAAGAACGGCGGCGCCCCGGTGGGCGAGGCGGAGGTGCGCAAGCTGGAAAGCGAATATCTGGCGACCCCGCCCGTGGGCGCTACGGCGGGGGATAACTCCGGCTTCCCTCTGCCCGAAAGCAAGCCGGTGCGTTTTCTGCGCCGCTACGCCGACTACCTGGACCCGCGCCTGGGGCTGTCGGGCGATACCCTGGCGCTGATTTCGCTGGCGCTACGCAATGTGGTGGTGATCCAGTTGTTGCTGGTGAGCATGCTGGTGACGGCGTTTTCGCTGTTGTTTCTGCTGGGACGGGCGGATGTTGCCTTCGGTCATTGGCAACAGCCGATGGCCTGGGGTGTGGCGTTGCTCGTGGGTGCGCTGGCGATAGCCTTGTGGTCGCAACGATCGAGGCGGAAAAAGGGTGAAACGGGCGGCCATCCCAATCTGATCATTTCTTTCGGCGTCCTGCTCCCGGCGCTGGTCTCCGGTGTGCTCATGGCACTTGCGCTCGAACTGGCGGCAAAAAACCCTGACCCCATAAAGCCGGGCCTGTGGATCGCAGTTCCCATCGTCGGTTATGGCGCGGCCTGGCTATTCACCTTGAAAAGCTTCCGCGCCTGGATCGGCATGCTGGGCGGCGCAGCCACCCTCGGCTTTGCGCTTTACCTGGGCGTGGAGCCGCTGTTGGTCAAGCTCCGGAGCGCGCCGTTCGGCCATGCCGTCGCCTTCGCTCCGCCCGTTGCGCTGGTGTTGCAAAGCCTGGTGATCACGGTGCATCTGGCGCTGGCCGGCTCGGCTATTTCCGAACAGAACCGGGAATGGTGGGCGCGCGCCGGGGGGCAGAGCATGCTCATCGCCCTGGCCTGGACGCTGGCATTCTGCTTTCTGTTGTATGCGCCCCCGCTGATCCAGTACGGCATGGAATGGTCGTTTGCCAGCGGTGGCTTGTGGATGGCGCTGACCTGGATCGGGACGCGGATGGCGCAGGGCAAGGACACGGGAAACAAGGATGGGGTTTTGTGGAAGGAGATAGCGGCAAAAGCCGCACCCTGGGCCTTCCTCGCCGGCTTGTTGGGGCTAGTGGCCTGGAGCTTCGTCAGCACGCTGCCCTGGGTGAAATTCGATGGCTGCTGCACCCTGGCGGCCATGGTCGACTCCTACCTGGCCAGTCTGGCAAAAGGCAGCGCCCCGATACTGGGTGTGATTTTCGCGATCGCCGGTACCCTGTTCCTGTTCCTGTTGCGCCTGGTGGACCTCAATATTTTTTCCGCCCACAGCTTCTACCGCAACCGTCTGGCGCGCACCTTCATGGGCGCATCCCGCGACAAGCGCGCCCCCAATCCCTTCACCGGATTCGACCCTGAGGACGACATGGCACTGGCAGACCTGTCGAGGCAGCGGCCCATCCACCTCATCAACGCCAACCTCAACCTGACAGGCGGCGACGAACTGGCCTGGCAGACCCGGCGCGGCGCGAGTTTCGTCTTCACACCCAGCCATAGCGGTTATTCGACTTGTACCAGCATGGGCAAGCCCATCGGCGGCTACCGCGCCACCGGTGAATATGGCGGCGGACTCGGCCTTGCCACCGCCGTGGCGGTGAGCGGCGCGGCAGCCAGTCCCAATATGGGCTTCCACACCTCCATGTCGGTGGCGGCGCTACTGACCGCATTCAATATGCGGCTGGCGCGCTGGTGTCCGAATCCGCTTGGCAAACAGTGGCGCCAGGAGTCGCCGCAATGGTCCGCCGGCCCCCTGTTCGCGGAACTGTTCGGCGAGGCCAACGGCAGGAACGACTGGCTCAATCTCTCCGACGGCGGCCAATTCGACAACCTCGGCCTGTACGAGCTGGTGCGCCGCCGCGCCGCCCTGATCCTGGTCACCGACGTCGGCGCCGACGGCAAATACCAGTTCGACGATCTGGCCATGGTGGTGCGCAAACTGTCGGTGGACTTTGGCGTGCATCTGGAAATCGACGAAGCCGCCCTGGACCGGATACGCCCCCCATGCACCAAGCCGGGCGCCGACCCGGACACATCCTCGTGCTTCAGCGCGAAACACTGGGCCTTCGGCCGCATCCGCTACCCCGATGGCTGCGCCCCCGGCTACCTGATCTACGTGAAAAGCTCACTCACCGCCGACGTGCTAGTGGACATCCGCCAGTACCGCGACGCCCACCCCGCCTTCCCCCACGAATCCACCGCCGATCAATGGTTCGACGAAGACCAGTTCGAGGCTTATCGCCACCTGGGCCAATGCATCGCTGAACAGCTCCTCGCCGAGCTGGAAATCGGCGCCGCGAATGTCGACGCCGGCGACCTGGTCAAGGCATTGCTCGGCAAGGCGGAACAATGGTTCGAGCTAGAGCAGACCCCCACGCCGCGCCCATGCACCGACGCAAAATATAGCTCCCAAGGAGATCAAGCATGAACACCCTGCGCCCCGGTGCCGCCGGCGACGACGTTGCCAAGCTCCAGTCAGCTCTTGCCGCCCGGCTGCTGGCCAGCTTCCTCAAGGCCAAGGAAAGGCCGATCAAGGAAGCGCTACTGGATAGCGACCTGCGTACGGCGCGCAGGCTGGTGAACGGCGGGAGCCATGGGCTGGATCGGTTTACGGATTGTTATCGGCGTGGCGACAGGTTGCTGGGAGAAGCTTGAGCATGGCTGAAATCTTCATCGGCTATCGCCGCGACGACGGCGGCCACGCCCGCGCTCTGTATGAGAAACTGCGCGACTGGTTTGACGCGGAACAGCTCTTTCTCGACCACGAAAACCTGGAGCCGGGCGCGAAATTTCGCCCTGAGCTGGAACAAGCCGTCCGGGACTGCAAAACCTTCCTCACCGTGATCGGCCCCCACTGGCTGTCGGAGAAAAACCGCCAGCGCCTGCAAGACCCGCAAGACGTCACGCGGGGCGAAATCCGTAGCGCCATCGAACAGCACAAAAACCTCATCCCCATCCTCGCCGGGGGCGCGGCCTTCCCCGACACCAACTCACTCCCCGCCGACATCGCCGCCTTCTCCGAGGACAACGCCCATCATCAACTGGAGGCCCAATACCGCGCCTCCTTCCAGAAACTGCTCGATACCCTGCAACACAGCTACGGCCTCCAACCCGAATACCGCCGCCAGGACGGCAATCGCCAAACCTTCCGCACCAACCGCGAACTGCCCAGCCCCCATTTCGCCGACCCCACCGCCAAGCTTCCTGCGCTGCATGAAGTGCTGGCCCAGGGCGGTCGCGCGGCCCTGACCGCCGCCACCGTGCAGGGCATGGGCGGCGTCGGCAAGACACAGCTCGCCCTGAAATACAGCCATGCCTTCCGCGACGAATACGAGGGCGTGTGGTGGTTCCGCGCCGAGGACAGCGTCCTGCTGGAACAGGACTGCGAGGAATTGTGCCGCGAACGCAATATCGCGCGCCGCGGCAACGAGCCCCACAGCGCGTCGTTGGCGCGCTGGCTGACACGGCAAACCCGCTGGCTGCTGGTCTACGACAATGCCGACGACCCCAAAAGGGTTCAGCCCCACCTGCCGCAAGCGGGCGGCCACCATGTCCTCTTTACCTCCCGCAACCCCAATTGGCGCGGTATCGTCACCCCCGCCCAGCAACTCGACCTGGAAACCTGGAGCGGCGAGCAGGCGCTGGAATTCCTGAACAGCCGCCTGCCCGAAATCCCGGATCGAGACGGCCGCCGCCTCGCCCAAGCGCTGGGCGGCCTGCCGCTGGCGCTGGAAATGGCGGCCGCCTACCTGGAGCAAAACGGCTGCGACGTGGAAGCCTACCTGGCCGCGCTGGCGGACGTGGAAGAAATCCGCCTGCTCGACGGGGAAACCCCCGCCACCGGCTACCCCCACGGCGTGCTGGCGGCCTTGTCCCTCGCCTTCGGCAAGTTGAGCCCGGTGGCGCGGGAACTGCTGAGCCTGTGCGGCTGGCTCGCCCCCGAGCCGGTTTCGGAGCGGCTCTTTATCGAGCAAGGAGAACTGTTCACCCCCAGCCTGCAACAAGCAACAGCCAAGCCCAGCCGCTGGCGCGAAACGGTGGGTGAATTGCGCCGCTACGCCCTGTGCCAGACGCTGAATATCGCCGCGCTGGACGCTCCGCCGGAGGAAGGCAGAAAGGAAAAAGCCCTGCAATTCCATCGTCTCACCCAGCAGGCGGTACGCGCTCGACCGGCCATGGAAGGGGCTGGCCTGTCCGCTGCAATGGCGCTGCTGTATGCGGCTTTTCCTAAGGAAATCAACAATCCTCGGAACTGGCCCCGCCAGGCCGCCTTGCTACCCCATGTACAAGGGTTGGAGCGCTTCTCCGTCCTTGGGGGCTTCGACATTGGCCATTACACATGGCTGCTGGACCGGGCTGCGAGCTATTTGCAATACGGTCCCGCTCTTTACCTAGAGGCGCGGCGCATGTTCGAAAAAGCATTGGAAATCCGCCGCCTAGTGTTGGGTGAGGAGCAACCTGCCACACTGGTCTCGCACAATAATCTGGCGGAAATCCTCCGGGCACAAGGCGACCTTTCCGGCGCGCGGGGCTTGCAGGAAAGGGCGCTGGAAATCCGCCGCCGTGTGTTGGGCGATGAAAACCCTGACACGCTGACCGCGATGAACAACCTGGCGGGCACGCTCTGGGCTCAAGGGGACTTGCCCGGCGCGCGGGGCTTGGAGGAAAAGGCGCTGGAAATCCGCAGCCGTTTGCTGGGCGATGAACACCCAGACACATTGACCTCGATGAATAACTTGGCGGAAACCCTCAGGTCGCAGGGCGAGTTGTCCGGCGCGCGGGTCTTGCACGAAAAGGCGCTTGAAATCCGCAGCCGTGTGCTGGGCGAAGATCACCCAGACACGTTGACCTCAATGAACAACCTGGCGAGTACGCTCCTTGTGCAAGGCCTGTTGCCCGGTGCGCAGGCCTTGCATGAAAAAGCGCTGGAAATCAGCTGCCGGGTGCTGGGCGATGTGCACCCCGGCACCAGCATCTCCGCTTTTAACCTGATCGGCACTTTGCTGGCTTCAGGGGAACGCGTATGGGCGGATGTGGTGTGCCGCGAAAATCTCGCCTGGCTGCTGGAAAAAGATCCGATGAGTCTGGGCGCGGACCAGCGCAACATCCAGGCGCAGCTGCGGGAATGGCGCGATGAAAATCCCACACCCGACGCCAACCCAACGCAGGAGAAAAACCCATGAACCTTCTCAACGCCTGCCTGGCCCTGGTGCTGACTCTGGGGGTGTTCGCCAGCGTGGTGACGGTGCTGGTGGAAATGATTCACCAAGCACTCCAGCAGCGGGCAAGGGATTTGAAAGGCATGCTGGGGTTCGTGTTCGACCAGGCTGTTTCTGGGAAGAAGCTGAAGGCGCCCGGCTTGGACGTAGCCGCCTTACGCAAGAATTTCGCCGAAACGCTGAGAAGCGACAAGGTGCTGGGCGAACTGGTCAAGAACCATGGCTTCATCCTGAAATTGGTCGCCAAGCGAATCGCCAATGCTTCCTCCATGAACATCGAGGACCTCCTGCGTCGCTTGCCCCGCTCCGATGTTTACCAGAAATTCATCAAGGATCTGGCCCCCGACGAACGCGAGAAAGTCGTGCAGGCGTTGGTGGAGCAATTCGGCCGTTCCGAGAAGGCGATTTCGGAGTTCTTCCGGGTGCGGGCCAAGTTGCTGTCCTTCCTGGTGGGGGCATGCCTGGCCTTGTTCGTGAACGTGGACGCGGTGCGGTTGTTCGAGTATTTCGCCGCCAACCCGGCCGAGACCGAGCAAGCCATTACCCGGTTGCAAGGCTTGCTAGCCGAAGCGCAAAAGGAAGGCAAGGCAGATGTTCCGCCCCAGACCAACACGGCGGCTGCCGATCCAACCCCGACCAGCCAAGAGCGGGCCGAGGAAATCGCCGCCATGCTCAATCGTCTGCGCAACAGCCAGGCTTTCGGCCTGCCAGTGGGCTGGGCCTATTACCCCTACTGCCTGCCGTCGGCGGGGGCGGGGAAGGTCGATCCGCAGTGCCGCAAGGAGGAGTCGCGCCAGCCGGAGGCGAAGCACGTCCCGGCGGCCGGGCAGGGTGTCAGCGTATTCCTGGCCGACGTTCGCGAGAACGGCCGGCCTTTCCTCTGGTTCGTCAGCGCCATCGTCACCGGCTTCCTCATCGGCCTGGGCGGCCCCTACTGGTTCGATCTGGCGATGTCGCTGAGCAGGTTGCGCGATATTCTCAAAACCGGTCGGCCCCCGGCACAGGAGCAAGCGCCCAAAGCTCCCGACCCGGATGCCTTGGTGGCGGCGTTTCTTGAAAAGGAGGAAGGCGCACCAGGGGGAACGGCTTGAGGCGGGTGGGCGGTTTCAAGATTTGATGACTGACAGGGAGGTCCAAATGGGTAACACAGGGTTGGGAAAGGCCTTGATCGCGGCCGGGACGCTGTTGGGATTGTTGTCCCTGAGCGGTTGCGGAACCATGCGGGTGAGCAGTTTCGATACGCTGCTGAAGCGGGAGCCATCACTGCTGTGCCAAAAAATCCAGCTTTACCAGAAGGGTGGAACTCCTTCAAGCGGGGTGGAGAGCGCATCCTGGAATGCTGAAACAGCAGGGGACGATTGGGATCGGAGCCTGGAGCGTTTCCTGAGATATGAGAAGGGGCAAAATCACAACGCCGGCCAGGCCTTGGACGATTTCCTCGACTGCACTGTTGCTGACATCGGGCCGGATGCGCCCGAGGAACTCAAGGTGTACCGGGCTTATCTGGTCCTGGCGGTATTGTCGCGCTATGCGGCCTTCAACTATACCGGCCAGATCGCGGGGGACGCGAACCTGAATTTCCGGGTCTATTCCGGCATGCATGACGACGCCCTCGCCACCTTGTCCCGCATCGACACCGCTGAGCGCGTGCTGCGGGCCGCGAGCGGTGTGGATGGGGTTGTGAAACCCCTGAGGAAAGATGATCCTACCCTCGAATACATGTCATTGCTGGATGGGGAGGCGTGCAAGCTGCCCACGGTGAGCAAGCTCCATCGCACCCTGGCGGTGCTCCTGGTTGCCTCCAGCGCCGAGAAACCTACCCTGATGCGGGCCAAGAACTGGGTGGAGCAGCTCGCCGAAGCGGCATCCGGCGCGCTCCTGAATCGGGACGACTTGGTGGACCAGGGGCTCAAGGTGGTGGGGAAAAGCCTGACGCTGAAGACTTTCGGCAACTCCTACCTGGACGACGTGCGTTGCGATCTTGAGAGCCATGTTGGGGAGAAATGGCAGAAGGGCGGCGACGGGAAATGCGAGCAGGTCCGCTGCCAAAGCCGCAGGGACAAGGTCTGCGGTGGAGGCTTGTCCGGCAAGAATCCGGATTCGCGCCAAACCTGTATCCCGACCGCTGACGAATGGAAATATTGGGCGCTGATCATCAAGAACTCCTGCGCTCGCATCGCCACTTCAGCGGGCACCGGCCATCATTGCCTGTCGGATTGGAAAGGGTTGGATGACGAAGACGAGGCCAAGGCCAAGGATAAGCCCGCCGCGAAGCCGTAATGACCGAATAAAATTTGTCTGGAGGTAAGGCCATGAATGCAAAATCGATACGCCTGTTGCAACTGAAACTGGCCGCCGCCGGCTTCGATCCCGGCGGCGTGGACGGCAAGCTGGGTAGTTTGACCTATGCCGCCGTGGTGGCGGCGTTGGCGCGCCGGGGCGATTTGCCGCCGGACTGGGCCGGCTGGAGCGGGCGGCGCCAGGCAGTGCTGTGCCTCCAGGCTCTGTGCCGCGATGCGGGCCTGGAATCCGGCGACCTGGACGGACGCTGGGGGCCGCAAACGGAATTCGCCGCCGGGCAATTGGCCTATCTCCAGGAACACGGCGAGTTGCCCCGCCCCTGGCGCGACGCGCAGCCCCTCGGCCTCAACCCCAACCATTGGCCCGACGAGGCCGACCTTGCCGCTTTCTACGGTCCGCCGGGCAGCAATCTGGTGACCGTGGCGCTGCCTTATCCGCTGCGGCTGTCCTGGGAAACCGGCACCAGCGTCGGCAAGACTTCCTGTCATGCCAAGGTGCGCGACAGCCTGTTGCGGGTGCTGGACAAGGTGCTGGCCCATTACAGCGCGGATGGCATCCGCGAGCTGCGCCTGGACCTCTACGGCGGCGGCTTCAACCTGCGGAAAAAACGCGGCGGCACGGCCATGTCCACCCATGCCTGGGGCATCGCCTTCGACTTCGATCCGGACCATAACAAGCTCGAATGGGGCCGCGACCGCGCCGCCTTCGCCCGTCCCGAATACGACGCCTGGTGGCGCTGCTGGGAGGAGGAGGGCTGGAGCAGCCTGGGCCGGAGCAAGAACTACGACTGGATGCACGTCCAGGCGGCCAAGCCCTGAGGAAATCCAAATGGAAAAAATCTTTCTCTCCTACACCTACAATCCCCACCCCGTTCATGCCCAGGAAACCGAGCGGCTGGTGCGGGCGGCGCGCATCGTGATCGAATCCCTCGGACTGCGCGTGAGCGATGGCGTGGACCTGGGCGGGCGGGTCATCGACACGGAAATAGAGAGCCGCATCCTGGACGCTGACGCGCTGGTGGCCGTGGTCACGCCCCAGGACGACGGCGACGGCAACCCCATTACCCCGCCCTATGTGGACGATGAATACAAGCTGGCCAAGAGCAAGGGCAAACAATCGATCCGTATCCTGCACCATGCCTTGCCGGCCAAGGGCATGGGGCAGCACGAGGAATACATCCTCCACGCCGGCGGCGCGGAACTGGAATCCATCCTCAAGCTGATGCGCACCGTGTCGATCTGGAAGCGGCAGGAGGGCCAGCCACGGAAACTGGAGGTCGATCCGGCGGTTCTCGGGGGGCGCTACAGCCACGGCGCATTCGGCCATCAGTTCCAATACCAGTTGCTCGACGGCATGAACTATTCCGAGTGGAAACCCGCCACGCTGTGGTACGAGCCGGGGGTTTCCTTCGCCTATCTGCCCGGCGTGCCGGAGCAGGCCAAGGTCAAGCTGCGGCTCAGCCTGAACGGCGAGATTTGGGAATCCCCATATTGCAACCCCATGGGCAAGATCGCCCTTGAGAGGAAACAACCATGAGCTATCGTATCGCACAGGAACAGGCTTACCAGGGCAACAACTACTGGAGCTGGAGCGTGTGGATAGAAGCCGATCCGGCCGAACTGGACCGGGTCGAGGAAGTGACCTGGTATCTCCACCATACCTTTCCGCAGCCGGTGGTCCACGTCAAGGACCGCGCCAGCCGTTTCGCACTCAAAACCGCTGGCTGGGGCATGTTCCAGCTCAATGCCGAACTGCGCCTTGCCGGCGGCACCACCCTCTCGCTCACGCACTGGCTGGAACTCAGCCATTCGGGGGAGGAAGCGGAAAGAACCCCGCCCACCCGTGGCATGACCACCCTGGACGTGAAGGAAAAACCGGCGCGGCCGAAGCAGGTCTTCCTTTCCTTCGGTTCCGAGGACGCCCGGCTTGCGGCCGGGATCAAGAATACCCTGGTCGAGGGCGGCTTCAGCGTGCTCGATGCCGGCCAGGTGAACAAGGGCGAGCCCCTGGAAGCGGCCATCCACAAGATGATCCGCGAAAGCGACCTGGTCCTCGGTCTGGTCACCAGCGACTTCGCCAGCCCCTACCTGGTTGACGAGCTCAACGCCGCCCAGCGCAACGGCAAACCCGCCGCCGCGCTGACCAGCTTCGACGTGGGCAACGCCCTGGGCCTGAATCAAGCCCTCGACCGGGTCGACATTGACCCCAATGGCGCGGATTTGGGCGGGCAGGTGCTCGATCTGGCGCGCAGGATGGCAGTGAAGTGATGAGTGTGGCGGCGTTAGCGCGCCGGCAGCCGGAACGACAGGATCTTCAAGGGAGATAATCATGCAGGTCACTTTGAAAATGCGCGGAATCAAGGATGAAGAAACCGCGCTGGCTACCCAGTTCGTTGCCGGCACCGGGCTGATAAAAATCATCCAAAAGCCTCAACGCATCCGGGTCGGGCCGATACGCGGCGCGGAGAGTCTTGAGATCAAGCGCGTCGAGGCGGATGACCCGGTGGCGGTGGAACTTACGGGTGGTCTCAAGCTGTGGATGCGGGTGGACGACCTGCGCCGCGATTTCGGCGTGAGCGTGAGCCGTGATGCGGGAACTGGCGTGGACGTGTGGGAGATCGACCCGGTTTTGCGCGGTAGGGGTGGCGAGCGTGGCGCCTTGGGTATCGCTATCGAGAGCCTGGAATTCGTGGGCGTGGATGTTGCGGGGAAAACCGCCTTCGAATTGGCGCAATGGTTCGAGGGGAAGCAGTTGGATGCGGCGGGTCCCGGCATTTACCGGGTCGATCTTGCCGCCTCCGCGTTTTCCATGAGTCTGGCACCTGATGTTCTGCCCGCAGCCGATGGGCCGGTCCTGGTTTTTCTGCACGGCACGGCTTCCAGTACCGGCGGCAGCTTCGGCAAGCTGTGGCTGCGCGATAACGCGAAGGGCCGCGAGGCGCTGGGAACATTGACGGGCAAGTACGGCGAGCGGGTCTACGCGCTGGAGCATCGCTCCCTGACCCTCAGTCCCATCGACAACGCCCTTGAACTGGCGCGGCGCTTGCCAGTGGGCGCGGAATTGCACCTGGTGAGCCATTCGCGCGGCGGTCTGGTGGGAGAATTGCTCTGCATGGCGCACCGCGCAGATGGCGGCGCGGTGGATTGGGAGCGCTTTAAGGATGTTTTTTCCGAGGACCGTACCCAGGCGGACAAAATGGGTTTCAGGAAAGCGCGGCCGGAAGGCTACCCGGAGCAATGGGAACGCCTGCTCGAACTGGCCGCCATGCTGGAGCAGAAGCGGGTCCGTGTGACCCGCTTCGTGCGCGTGGCCTGTCCCTCGCGGGGCACGACCCTGGCTTCCGGGCGGCTGGATCGCTGGCTATCCATTCTCGGCTACATTGCCGGTGACGGCATCGTGGGCGATCTCGTCAATTTCATCCTGGCGGTGGTCAAGAAAAAAACCGATCCGCGCACCTTGCCCGGTCTGGAGGCGATGATGCCCGGTTCCGCCCTGGTGCGGCTGCTCAACCAACCCGGCCTGAATGTGGCGGCGGATCTTTCCGTGATTTCCGGGGATATCGAGGGCGACTCACTGCTCGGCCGGCTTAAGCTGGCGCTGACGGACATGTTCTATGGCGGCGACCATGACCTGGTGGTCAATACCGGTTCCATGTACGGAGGGCTGCCACGGGCAAAGGATGGCGCGCGTTTCTATTTCGGACGGGGACCGGAAATAAGCCATTTCAACTATTTTCTCAACAAGGATACGGTGGAGAAGCTTCAGGCCGGTCTGATGCGATTGGACGGCTCCCTGGGCGGTTTCATACCCATCGAAAGAGCGAAACAGGCGGAGCCGCCGCGCGCGCCGCTTGCGCTACGCGGCGCCCAGGGGCCGCGCCCGCTGGCTTTCGTCCTGCCCGGCATCATGGGCAGCCATTTGCAAGTGAGCGGCGAACGGGTGTGGCTGGATTACAAGGAGATGATGAAGGGCGGAATCGAGCGGCTGGAAATCGAGGACCAGGGTATCCAGCCGGAACGCCCCATCGAAAAATACTACGACCGTTTCATCGAATACCTGGGACGTAGCCATGAGGTAGTCGCGTTCCCCTACGACTGGCGCAAATCCGTGGTGGAATGCGCGGATTTGCTGGCCGCCGCCATCGAAAAGCACTTGCCTGCCCAGGAATCCGCGCGCCAGCCGATCCGTATCGTCGCCCATTCCATGGGCGGGTTGGTGGCACGAGCCATGATCGCCAAACGCAAGGATTTGTGGGATCGCATGTGCAAACTGGAGGGTTGCCGCCTGATTATGCTGGGCACGCCCAATGCCGGTTCCTACCAGGCGGTACGTCTCGTGGTCGGCCAGCACAAGCTGGCCAATATGCTGGCGCTGGTGGACTTCGGCCATGGCCGGGATGAAATGCTGGATATCATCAGCCGTTATCCCGGCGCCGCCGAACTGCTGCCCGCAACAGGCGGCAGGGATTTCGGCTCGCCCCAGCTATGGGAACAGTGGCGCAAGGAAACCGGCGAAACCTGGCCGATTCCCGCCAGGGATGCCCTGGACAAGGCGCGCATGACCTGGGAGCTGCTGCGCGCTTCGCCCATCGACAGGGAGCGCATGATTTACGTGGCCGGCTGGGCCTGGCAAACCGCCTGCGATTGCGCCGTGGTCAAGGAAGACGATTTGTTTCTTGGCGAGCTTACGTCGCTGCGCTTTTACACCACGCACAAGGGGGACGGCACCGTGCCGTGGGCATTGGGCCGCCTTCCCGGCGTGAGGACATGGTATGTGGAAGCAGCCGAACACGACCAGTTGCTGGCCCATGAACAGGCTTTCCCCGCCTATCTCGACCTGCTGCAAACCGGCCGTACCGCCCGCCTGGCGGACACCGAGCCCGTAGTGAGCCGGACCTTGTCCGAGGCCGAGGATAGGGGCATCATGCCGCCGGACGTGCCGCCCTATTTCCCCGCGGAATCCGATTTTGGCGGCTTCGGCAGCGGTTGGGGCGAGCCGGATGCGGGAAGACGCAAGCGTGCTTTCGACGTGAAGGTCATCATTCGCCACGGCGACCTGGCCTATGCCCACCATCCCGTGTGCGTCGGCCATTATCTGGGAGACACCGTGGTAAGCGCCGAATCCCAACTCGACCGGGGGCTGGGCGGTGCATTGAAGCGGCAGTTGCGCATGGGGCTCTACCCGGGCCGCCTGGGAACCTGGAAAGTGTTCATCCACCCCGATAAAGCCGCCAAGCCCGCCGGCGCCATCGTCATCGGTCTGGGCATGGTGGGCGAACTCAGCCCCGGCGGGCTGGAATCGGCCATCGCCCATGCCGTGATGGATTACGCCATGGAAGTGGCGGATTGGCACGACGACCGCTTCGGCCCGGTGAAAACGACGCGCTCCGCTTGCGTCAGCTTCCTGTTGGTCGGCACCGGTTTCGGCGGCATCAGCGTACGGGATTCCGTCGAGGCCATACTGCGCGCGGTGAAAAAAGCCAATGACCGCCTGGTGAGTTGCGGCATGGACGACAAGGTGCTTGTCGACAAGATCGAGTTGCTGGAGCTGTATCAGGATGTGGCCATCCAGGCAGCGCGCGCCCTGGAGGACGTGCTGCGCGACGGGGAACTGGGAAGTTGCTTCGTCTGGTCAAGCCGTGGCGTCGAATCCGGCGACGGCGGCCAGCGCCGCGTCATGTACGACGATGCGCCGAGCTGGTGGCATCGACTGGAAATCTCCCTCGACCGGAAAAAAGGGGAATTGCGTTTCATCGCCCTCACCAACCGGGCGCGGGCCGAGGAAAGCCTGGTTTCCGGCCAGATGCGCCTGGCGGACGATTTCATCCGCGAGGCGGTGGGCAAGACAGCCAACGACCGCGAGGTGGCCCGCACCCTGTTTGAAATGCTGATCCCCAACCGGCTCAAGGAGCTCGCGCCGGATCGTTACGATCTTGTGCTGCTGGTGGATGAGGTTTCTGCGCGCTACCCGTGGGAGTTGCTCGAAGACCGCTGGTCGGGCGGACGGCCGCCTCTTGCCGCCGCAGCGGGAATGGTACGTCAGCTCAAGACGCCGGTATTCCGTGCCCATCCGGCCCACAGCGCCGAAAACACCGCCTATGTGGTGGGCAATCCCAAGCTGCCTGTCATGCCGGGTGAGCCGGTTTTCCCCGATCTTCCCGGCGCCCGCGCCGAGGCGGTCGAGGTGGAACGGGTATTGAGCGGGGGCGGTTTCAGCGTTAAATCCCGCATCGATGCCGATGCAGATGACATCATGATCGGCCTCCATGGCGATGCCTATCGCGTCCTCCATCTTGCCGGCCATGGCGTGCACGAATGGGAAACGGAATACGAAGACGGCTCCGTCAGCCCCTATCCCGCTTGCGACCAGCAAGTGCCCAAGCCCAAGAGGAAGGTTTCCGGCATGGTGATCGGCGCGGGTGTCTACCTCACGCCGGGTGACGTGGAACAAATGCGCTGGGTGCCCGAACTGGTGTTCATCAATTGTTGCCACCTGGGCAGCGCGGCCACCGGCGACCCGGCCTACAGCCGTTACAACCTCCTGGCCGCGAACGTGGCCATCCAGTTCATCCGCATGGGCGTGAAAGCGGTTATCGCCGCCGGCTGGGCGGTCAACGACGGCGCGGCGAAAGCCTTCGCCACGCGCTTCTACCAGGAAATGCTCAGGGGCGCGCCTTTCGGCAAGGCCGTGCTGGCCGCCCGCAGGGAAATCCACGAAAACTTCCCCCAGGCAAACACCTGGGGCGCATACCAGTGCTACGGCGACCCGGATTACCATCTCGCGGAAGGGGCGGGCAGCGGCGCGAGCAAAACCGCGGCGCCCTATTTTTCCCCGCTGGAACTGATTGCCGACCTGGACAACCTGACCGCCACGGCCCGCATGGGCAACGGCGACAAGGGCCGGATCGATACGATCCTGAAGCGCATCCCGGCGGATCAAGGCACAGCATGGCTTGACCGGGCCGAGGTATGCACGGCCCTGGGCCTGGCCTACGGCGAATTCGGCCAGTTCGAACAGGCCATCGCGGAACTGGATGCGGCCGTAGCCAAGGAAAAGGCCGATCTTCCACTCCGCGCCCTGGAGCAGCGGGCCAATTTCAAGGCGAGATGGGCCTCCGGACTGGCATCGGACGAAAAGACCGGGAACAAATGGGAACAGGCCGTCAAATTGTTCGGGGAAGCCCGGGCCGAGCTGGAAAAACTGCTCTCCATCGCGCCCACCAGCGAACGCCACAACCTCCTGGCGAGCACCCATAAGCGCATGGCCTGGGTGACTTCCGGCCAGCAACGGTCGGATGCGCTCGACGCCATGGCGCTCAATTACCGTAAGGCCGACGAACTCTACCGCAAGCACCACCCAGGCAAGCTGGATACTTACCCGCTCCTGAATTCGCGGCTTGCCGAGGTCTTGCGCGGCCAGGACGTGGATGTGCCGGGGGTCGTCGCGGCATGCCGCGAGGCGGGGGAATACGCCCAGGCCATGGACACGGAATCGCCGAATTTCTGGAATTCCATCACGATACCGGAAAGCCGCTTGATCCGCGCGCTGGCGGAAGGCGTTTTGGCCAAGCACGAGACGGAAATCGTGGCGGCCTACCGCGTCGCAAAAGGCCAGCGCGGCAGCGCAAGGGAATTCCGCTCGGTACTGGACCAGATCGAATTCCTGCTGGCCGTGGCTCAGGACAACAAGAAACTGAGAAAGCAGCGCCCGGCCATCGCGGAGATTCTTGCCAGGCTCAAGGAAATGGCGATGGAGTGAGGGGGTGACGGCTTGTTTCACGAACCGGTTCGCTCGGCCTGACGGCGATGCTTCAAGGGGGGCATTGAATCGAGCGCCTGCACGCGTGCTAGACTCCATCCACGTGGCAGGGGAGCCCGTGAACAAGAGGAAAAAAACAACATGGCAAGAGGCATCATGTTTTTCCGCGCTGCATGGAGAAGCCGATAGTGACGGCTGCGCGGAAGACGATTTTCATATCCAGCACCTCCATCGACTTGCCTGTACACCGCGAGAAGGTTGCACAGGCTTGCCTGGAGCAAGGTTTCTTTCCCGACGGTATGGAGCGCTGGCCCGCAGTGGATGCGACAGCGTTACAGAAGTGTCTGGACATGGTGGACCAGGCCGATGGCTTCATCGGCATCTACGCCCACCGTTATGGCTGGACTCCGCCGGGGGAGAGCAAGTCGATCACCGAGTTGGAATACGATCGCGCGGTGGCACGCGGCATTCCGCGCTTGTTGTTCCTCATGGACAAGAAACACCCGCTCCTGGCAGGCGATGTGGAAACCGGACCCGGCGCCGACGCGCTCAGACTGTTCAAGCAGCGCATCCAACCCGAGCGCGTGCGTGCCACCTTCGACAACCCCGATCAACTACGCGCCGAGGTGTTGCATGCCTTGGGCGAATTGGGCGGGCAACCCGCTCATGTCGAGGACTGCGCGCCCAGGGTCGACCTCACCCACCTCCCCGAAGGCGCAGAGCACTTCCTGGGGCGCGATGCTGAACTGGATGAACTGGATGCCGCCTGGGCCGATGGCGGGCGCACCCATATCGTTGAGCTGATCGCCCCCGGCGGGGTGGGCAAGACCTCGCTGGTCAAGCGCTGGCTGGAGCGGATCAAGGCCGATGGCTGGCGCGGGGCGCGACGGGTGTATGGCTGGAGCTTCTACAGTCAGGGCACAGGCGATGACCGCCAGGCCTCTGATGATAGTTTCCTGAGCGAAGCGCTGGCCTGGTTCGGGGTCGATATCGACTCCGCCCTCAATCCTTGGGACAAGGGCCGCAAGCTGGCCGAGGCGGTGGCGGCAACGCGCACCCTGCTGGTGCTGGATGGCGTCGAACCGCTGCAATACCCGCCCGGCCCGCTGGCCGGCGACCTGCGCGCACCCGGCGTCAAGGCTCTGCTTCAGCATCTTGCCAGCGCCGGCCAGACGGGCATGTGCCTGCTCACCAGCCGGGAGCGTTTGAGCGATCTGGCCGAATATGAGTGCAACGATAGTCATCCCGGTGGCGCCGTGCTGCGCCGCGACCTGGGCAATCTGGGTGAGCAAGATGGCGCCAAGCTGCTGCACCGACTGGGCGCGAACAAAGCCGGCGCGGCGGCCATTGGCCCAGAAGACGAAGAACTGAAACAGGCGAGCCGGGAAGTGAAAGGCCACGCCCTGACCCTCTCACTGCTCGGGCGCTACCTGAAACTCGCCTACGCAGGCGACATCCGTCGGCGCGACCAGGTGGATTTCCAGGAGGCCGATGCCGAGACCGCCGGCGGACATGCCTTCAAAGTCATGGCCGCCTATGAGATCTGGTTTGCCCGCGAGTGCGAGAAGGGAGCGCGTGAACTCGCGGCACTAAGGTTAGTCGGTTTTTTTGACCGTCCCGCTACCCGAGGATGTCTTGATTCACTTCGTTCTGCTGAAGCAATCAAGGGATTGACCGAGCCTCTCGCGGGCCTGAATGCGCCCCAATGGGCTGTTGTTCTAAAGCGATTGGAAGACTGCGGACTAATTTACCCCACCGAAGACGGAGGGGGCATCGATGCGCATACGTTAGTCCGGAAATATTTCGGGAGCGCCCTGCGAGACAATGCTGAAGCTTGGCGCGAGGGTCACCGGCGCCTTTACCGCAAACTAATTGCAAGCGCTTCAGAGTCGCCAAAGACTATGCGGGACCTGCAACCGCTATATCAGGCCGTGGTTCACGGCTGTCACGCCGACTTAATTGAATCGGCGCTCGATGACGTGTACGTCGGACGGATTCTGCGCGGTACGGGAACAGAGGGCTACTACAGTACAAGGAAGCTTGGAGCTTTTGGGGCCGACCTAGGCGCGGTCGCGTGTTTCTTTGAGGAACCATGGACCCAACCGATTCGTAAATTGTCCGACGCTGACCGATCCTGGCTACTAAACATGGCGGCTATTCGCCTAGTCGCGCTGGGCCGTGTGGAGGAAGCCGAGACCCCAATGCGGGCCTCTTGCGCTCTGGACAAGGCGCGACATGAGTGGGAAGGCGCAATTAAGAGCCAATGCAATCTGAGCGAGTTAATGCTTGTGCTGGGCAATATTTCACCAGCTGTGAGCGTTGCTCGCGAAGCACTGGATAATCTCCAGCACGTCGATAGTTGGCACTTGCGTGAGATGGTTCTCGCCACGTTGGCGCATGCACTTCACCAAATGGGGGAAACGGAAGGGGCCGGATACTTTAGCGAAGCCGTGTCGGTACGACGAGACCACCAACCGGATTACCCGCCTCTCAGTTCCGGGGCGGCGTTTTATTATTTCAACTTGGTGCTTTCGAATCCCGAACGAATTGCCTGGCAGGTGGTACTTGGCGGAAAACAAGACGCTAATGAACACATGACCACCTTCGAGGTTGTCGACGGTTGGATCAACGAGATTAATACCTGGCGAAGTGAAAGGAATAAGAACAGAGTGGTAGCGGTTGACCCTGAACCGCCACTTACGCTTGCCCTCTACCATCTGACCTTGGGCCGTTGTGCATTATATCGAGCCCTGTTGCGAGGCGAGGAGCTCTTATCTGCTAAGGAAGATGTTCAGCTATCCCTCGACAAGCTGCGGCTCTCTGGTCGCCAGGATTTAGTGCCTTACGGCCTGCTTACCCGCGCTTGGCTGTGCTATAGCTTGAAGGACTTTGCTCGGGCTAAGACTGATCTGGAAGAAGCTTGGCAAATCGCCGCCCGCGGCAACATGCGTTTGCACATGGCCGACATCCACCTCACCCGCGCCCGCCTGTTCCGCGACAAGGCCGAACTCGCCAAGGCGCGGGCGCTGATCGTGCAATGCGAATACTTCCGCCGCCTGCCTGAGCTGGAGGACGCGGAAGCCATGCTAGGGGTGGCACCATGACGCCCCTCTGTTTCATCCTCATGCCCTTCGGCAAGAAACCCGCCGGCGATGGCCGGATTGTGGACTTCGATGCTATCTACCAACGCCTGATCAAACCCGCCGTGCAGGCCGCCGGCCTGGAGCCGTTGCGCGCCGACGAGAAGATGGTGGGCGGGATTATCCACAAGGCCATGTTCGAGCGGCTGATCCTGTGCGAGTACGCGGTGGCGGACCTGACCACGGCCAATGCCAATGTTTTTTACGAGCTGGGAGTGCGCCACGCCACGCGGCCTTGGGCGACGGTGCCGGTTTTCGCGGCGGGCTGGGGGGCTTTGCCTTTCGATGTGAAAGGCTTGCGGGCGTTGCCTTACCAGTTGGGGGCGGATGGCCTGCCTGCCGATGCCGGCGCCGACTGCGCGGCGTTGACGGCGCGCCTCAGGGCGGCGCAAGCAGACACAGATAGCCCGGTGTTCCAGTTGCTGGAGGAATTTCCGGATATCCAGCGCCTGAAAACCGATGTGTTCCGCGACAGTGTGCGCTATGACGAGGCGGTGAAAACCCGGCTGGCCGTGGCGCGCAAGCAGGGCGAGGCAGCGCTGGTGGCCATCGAGGCGGAGCTGGGCGATATTGCCCGCGCCGAAGCGGGGGCGGTGGTGGACCTGTTCCTGTCCTACCGGGCGGTGAAGGTCTGGGGGCGGATGATCGACCTGGTGGCGCGCATGGCGCCGCCGCTGGCGGCTTCGGTGCTGGTGCGGGAGCAACTGGGCCTGGCCTTGAACCGCGCCGGCCGGGGCGAGGAGGCCGAGGCGGTGTTGCGGCAGTTGATCGAGGAGCGCGGCGCTTCCAGCGAAACCTGCGGCATTCTGGGGCGGGTGTACAAAGACCGCTGGGAGGCCGCTGCCAGGGAAGGCCAGGATGCCCTCGCCTTGCTGGACAAGGCCATCGACACCTATCTCAAGGGCTTCGAGGCGGATTGGCGCGATGCCTATCCCGGCGTCAACGCGGTAACCCTGATGGAGCTGAGGGAGCCGCCCGATCCGCGCCAAATCACCTTGCTGCCGGTGGTGACCTATGCCGTGGAGCAGCGCATCGCCGCCGGCAAGCCGGACTACTGGGATTACGCTGCCCGGCTGGAACTGGCGCTGCTGGCGCGGGACGAGGCAGCCGCCCGGGCCGCCCTGGCCGCTGCGCTAGCCCATGTGCGCGAGGCCTGGGAGCGCGAGACGACGGCGCGCAATCTGCGCCTGATCGGGGAGAAACGGGCTGCGCGGGGGGAAGACGTCGGGCTGATCGAGTCCTGCCTGGCGGCCTTGGCGCTCTTCTAGCGCAACAGAGCGCGCCATGCGCGCTGGAAAGAGCGGGCGATGTGCGCCTTCTTGCCGGCTTGCGGCCATGTTAAACTGCCTCCCCAAAGAGGGTGGAAATGGCCGAAGACAGCGATCTGGAACGCACCGAACCCGCGTCACAGCGGCGTATCGAACAGGCAAGGGAAAAGGGCCAGGTCGCGCGTTCGCGCGAATTGACCACGGTTGCCGTTCTGCTGGCTGCGGGCGGGGGCTTGATGTTCATGGGCGGCGGCATGATGGAGCATATGCGCGCGCTGGTGAGGAATGCCCTGACGCTGGACAAGACGGCCGCTTTCGATCCTGTCCATATGTCGCAGCATCTTTACCAGTATTCGCTGGATGCCCTGATGACTTTCATGCCTTTGCTGGGTTTGATGCTGGTTGTGACCGTGGCGTCTTCCGTGCTGATTTCCGGATGGTTGTTTACGTTTGATTCCCTGGCGCCGGATTTTTCCCGGGTCAATCCCATGAAGGGGGTGGCCCGTGTCATTTCCTGGACCGGCGTGGTGGAGATGCTCAAGGCGGTGTTCAAGGCCGCGCTCATCGGCGGGGTTGCCATTTGGGTGGTGTGGCATGATGTGGATGGTCTCGTGGCGCTGGCGTCGGAGCCGCTGGAGACGGGGCTGTTACACCTGGCCGGTTTGGTCGGCTTTACTTTCATGGCGGTTTCCGCGTCAATGCTGCTGATCGTGGCGATTGATGTGCCTTATCAGCTGTGGAATCATAGCCGTCAGCTCAAGATGACCAAGGAAGAAGTCCGCCAGGAAGGCAAGGAAACCGAGGGCGATCCGCATGTCAAGGCGCGCATCCGCGCCCTGCAGCGCGAGGCCGCGCGCCGCCGCATGATGTCGGAAGTGCCCAAGGCCGATGTGATCGTGACCAACCCGACGCATTATGCGGTGGCCTTGCGTTATCAGGAAAACAAGATGCGCGCCCCGCAGGTGATCGCCAAGGGCAGCGCACTTATCGCCCTCAGGATTCGCGAGCTGGGGGAAGAGAACAATGTGCCGATACTGGAAGCGCCGCCGCTGGCGCGAGCGCTGTATCGTCATGCCGAACTGGGACAGGAAATTCCGGCCAAGCTTTATACCGCAGTGGCGGAAGTGCTGGCTTATGTGTATCAATTGCGCCGCTATCGCAGTCATGGCGGCGCACAACCGGAAGCACCGCGCGAGTTGCCGGTGCCGCCGGAGCTGGATTTTGTGAGGGAAGCCGCTTGAGAATGATGGAAACAGGTACCTAGATGAACGCCAGAGTAGACGCGCCACTCCTGCTCGGTCGCCGTGGTTTGGTAACCATGGCGGGGCCGATTCTTATCATCATGATTCTGGCCATGATGGTGCTGCCGCTGCCGCCGTTTCTGCTCGATATGCTGTTTACCTTCAACATCGCCCTGTCGATGATCGTGATGCTGGTCAGCCTGAATACGCAACGTCCGCTCGAATTTTCGGTGTTCCCCACGGTGCTGCTGGTCACGACCCTGCTGCGCCTTTCCCTGAATGTGGCCTCGACCCGGGTGGTGTTGCTCGAAGGGCATACCGGCCCGGATGCGGCGGGCAAGGTGATCGAGGCGTTCGGACACTTTCTGGTGGGTGGCAATTACACCGTCGGTATCGTGGTGTTCATCATCCTGGTGGTGATCAATTTCGTGGTGATTACCAAGGGTGCCGGGCGTATCGCCGAGGTGTCCGCACGCTTCACGCTGGATGCCATGCCCGGCAAGCAGATGGCGATCGACGCCGATCTCAACGCCGGCCTGATCGGAGAGGAAGACGCGCGCAAACGCCGCGCCGTGATTTCACAGGAAGCCGATTTCTTCGGCTCCATGGATGGTGCCAGCAAGTTCGTGCGCGGCGATGCCATCGCCGGCATCCTGATCCTGTTCATCAACGTCATCGGCGGCTTGCTGATAGGGATATTCCAGCACGACATGAGTGTCGCCGCCGCGGCCAACAATTACACCCTGCTTGCCATCGGCGACGGCCTGGTGGCGCAGATTCCGGCCTTGATCATTTCCACCGCGGCGGGCATGGTGGTGAGCCGCGTCGCCACCGACGAGGACGTGGGGCAGCAGTTTGTCAGCCAGCTTTTCAGCCGTCCCTCGGTGCTCTATACCACCGGCGCCATTCTCGGTCTGATGGGCATGATCCCGAATATGCCGCATGTGGCGTTCCTGGCGTTGGGCGGGATTCTGGCCGGGACTGCGTATTATCTGGAGCAAAAGGCCAAGGCGCCTGAATTGCCGGCAGCGCCGCCGCCCGAAGCCATCCAGCCGCCGGAAATGCAGGAGGTGAGCTGGAACGATGTGATGCAGGTGGATGCGCTGGGACTGGAGGTGGGTTACCGCCTGATTCCGCTGGTGGACCGCGCCCAGGATGGGGAGCTGTTGCGCCGCATTCGCGGTATCCGCAAGAAATTCGCCCAGGACATGGGTTTCCTGGTGCCGCCGGTGCACATTCGCGACAACCTGGAACTGCGTCCCAACGGTTACCGCATTACCCTGAAAGGGGTTGAAATCGGCCAGGGCGAGGCTTACTCCGGTTTGTACCTGGCCATCAATCCGGGTCGCGTGCTGGGAACGTTGCCGGGCACGGCAACCACCGATCCGGCTTTCGGCCTGCCGGCAGTGTGGATCGAGGCCAACCTGCGCGACCAGGCCCAGACCTTCGGTTATACCGTGGTGGATTCGAGCACGGTAGTGGCAACCCACCTGTCCAATATTATCCATGGCCATGCCGCGGAACTGCTGGGTCGCGAAGAAACGCAGCAATTCCTCGACCATCTTGCCAAGGAGTCGCCCAAGCTGGTGGAAGATCTGGTGCCCAAGCTGCTGCCCCTGGGGGTGGTGCAGAAGGTATTGCAGAATTTGCTGGACGAAGGGGTGCATATCCGCGATATGCGCACCATCATCGATACCCTGGCCGATCACGCCGCTCGCAGCCAGGATGCGGCGGAGCTGACCGCTGCCGTTCGTGTCGCGCTCGGCCGTGCTATCATGCAGCAAATTTACCCGGGAGCCGCGGAATTGCAGGTGATGACCCTTGAGCCCGCTCTGGAACAGATCATGATGCAAGCCGCCCAGGGCATGGGCGAGGGTTTGGGGCTGGAACCCGGGCTGGCGGAGAATCTCATGCAGCAAACCACCCATGCGGTGCAGCAGCAGGAACAGATGGGTTTGCCGGCGGTGCTGCTGGTTCCGGCGCTGTTGCGCCCCTTGTTGTCGCGTTTCCTGCGCCGTGTAGCGCCGCAGCTTAAAGTCATTTCACATTCCGAAATTCCCGATTCCAAGAACATTCGTGTGACCGCGGTGCTGGGGGCCAGAACTTAAGCCATGAACGTGAAGAAATTCCGTGCCGCCAATACCCGCGAGGCCCTGCGCCAGGTGCGTGACGCGCTTGGGGCGGATGCCATCATCCTGTCCAACCGACCGGTGGATGGCATGATCGAGATCATGGCGGTGGCCAACATGGACATGGCCTCTCTCGCCACGCCCGCCATCGCCTCCGCGCCCGTGATCAGCCAGCCGCGCAACCCCTATCCTCAAGAGCCGCGGGCGGCTCCATCGTACGCTCAGGAACCGTCCTCCGCGTCGCTCAGCCAGGAGCCGCGCCCTGTCAAGCGGGAAGAAATCGGCGTATTGCAACGCATTCGCCAGGAGGCGATGCTGGATTCCGTTGCGCCCTCGGTGGCACGGGCCGGGGCACCACTGCAAACGTCGCCTGCTTCCAGTCCTGTGGCTAATCCCATGGATGGCGTGGTGCAGGAAATGATGCGCGAGATTCGTTCCCTGCGCGGCATGCTGGAGGGCCAGCTGGCCGGCCTGGCGTGGGGCGAACTGCAACGCAGCGATCCGGTCAAGGTGGAAATTCTGCGCCATATGCTTGCCGCCGGTTTCACGCCGGGCCTGTCGCGCCAGTTGCTGGAAAAACTGCCCCCGGGCGGGGATTTCAATCGCGGCATCAAATGGGTCAAGGCCGCGCTTACCCACAACCTGCGGGCAGTGCCGGCCGGTAACGATATTATCGAGCAGGGCGGGATTTATGCCCTGGTGGGACCGACCGGGGTCGGCAAGACCACTACCGTGGCAAAACTGGCGGCGCGCTGCCGTCTCAAACATGGCGCCAACAAGCTGGCACTGCTCACCACCGATAGTTACCGCATCGGCGCTCACGAACAGCTGAAAATTTACGGCAAGATTCTCGGCGTCCCTGTGTATGCGGTGAAGGACGAGGCCGATCTGCAATTCACGCTGGCCGACCTGCAGAACAAGCATCTGGTACTGATCGATACGGTCGGCATGAGCCAGCGCGACCGCCGCCTGGCGGAACAGGTGGCTTTGCTGACCGGTAACGGGCGCAATGTGAAAAGATTGCTCCTGGTCAGCGCCAATGCCCAGGGCAATACGCTGGAGGATGTGGTGCGCGCCTACCGTGGCGCGGATCTGGACGGCTGCATCCTGACCAAGATCGACGAGGCGATCAGCCTGGGCGGTGCACTGGATGTCATCGTGCGCCATAAATTGCCGGTTCATTACATCACCAACGGCCAGCGCGTACCCGAAGACCTGCACCTGGTCAATGCCATGTACCTGGTGGAGCGTGCGTTCCGCCAGATCGAAACGTCGACATCATTCACGCTGGAGGATGGCGAATATCCGCTGCTGATGACATCCGGCACGGCGGATGGCGTCGAGACGGGGGCCTTGCGTGGCTGAGGTGCTACAGGATCAGGCCGAAGGTTTGCGCCGGCTGCTATGCGGCGACTTCGTGCGTATTGTCACGCTCACCAGCGGCAAGCGCGGGGTAGGCAAGACCAGCGCCCTGATCAATCTGGCGGCTGCCCTGGCCAAGCGGGGCAAGCAGGTGATGGTGCTGGACGAACATCAGGGCGAGCACAGCGTGGTGGGTATGCTCGGCCTCACGCCCCACTACGACCTGACTCACGTGGTGCGGCGCGAGCGCAGCCTGGAGCAGGTCATGCTGTCGGGTCCGGAGGGGATCATGGTGGTTCCCGCCGGCAAGAGCGTGCAGGCGCTGGCGGATATGGAAACGGCGGACCAGGAGTGGCTGGTGCGCTCCTTCGCGCAACTGGCCCATACGGTGGATGTGGTGCTGGTGGATGCGGTGGCCGGGGTCGCGAGCCACGTTCTGCCGATCAGCCTGGCGGCGCAGGAACTGGTGGTAGTGGTTGAACCCAGGCCGGCTTCCATGACAGATGCCTACACCCTGATCAAAGTGCTCAACCAGGGTTTTGCGCGCCGCAATTTTCATATCCTGGTGAACAAGGCAACCGGCCCGGAAGAGGGCGAGGCGATTTTCAACAACATGGCCGAGGTGGCCAGCCGTTTCCTCAAGGTTTCGCTGAATTATATGGGGTTCGTGCCACGGGAGGAGCGCATGCACCGCGCGACGCAACTCGGGCGCACGGTGGTGGATGCCTTTCCTGCCACTCCGGCGGCCCAGGCATTCCGGTCCCTGGCTGAAGAAGTGGAACAATGGCCGCATCCCAGCGGCGAGGACGGGCAACTGGAGGCGTTCATGCAACGCCTGATCCAGAGCAGCCGCGCCGCGGCCGGCGAACAGGGCAGGCGCTGAGCGGAAGCATGTATCAGGCAAACGGCAAGCTGCAAAGCAAGGAACAGTATGTGGTGCAGTATGCGCCGCTGGTCAAGCGCATTGCCCACTTCATGGCGGCCAAGCTGCCGCCCAGCGTGCAGGTGGATGACCTGATCCAGGCCGGTCTGATCGGTTTACTGGATGCGGTAGGCAATTACGATCAGACCCAGGGCGCGCAGTTCGAGACTTATGCCACCCAGAGAATTCGCGGGGCGATGCTGGACGAACTGCGGGAAGCCGACTGGGCTCCGCGTTCCGCGCGCAAGAGCATGCGCGTGATCGAAGCCGCTATCCACAAGCTGGAACAACGGCTGGGGCGTCATCCGAGCGAGCAGGAGTTGGCGAGCGAACTGAAAATCCCGCTGGCGGAGTACCAGCACATGTTGTTGGATGCGCGTGGCCATCAACTGGTGTATTACGAGGATTTCCAGGCAGAGGGAGAGGACGATTATTTCGAGCGTCATGGTGCCGACAAGCGCCCCGACCCGCTGGGCCAGCTCGAGGATGGGGATTTCCGGGCGGCCCTGGTGGAGGCAATCAAGGTTCTGCCGGAGCGGGAGCAGCTGGTGATGAGTCTGTATTACGAGGAGGAACTGAATTTGAAGGAGATCGGTGCAGTGCTTGAGGTGACGGAATCCCGGGTCAGCCAGCTCCATAGCCAGGCCGTGGCACGTCTGCGCAGCAGGCTCAAGGACTGGTTGGGCGGCTGATGCGCGGCGGCGTGGATTTCATCAGTATCGTCGGCCTGGCGCTGGCACTGGCTGCCATCGTCGGCGGACAGATACTGGAGGGCGGGCATATCGGTTCCCTGCTGCAGGTAACGGCTTTCTTCATCGTTATCGGTGGCACCATGGGGGCGGTCATGCTGCAAAGCACGCTCCCCGTTTTCCTGCGCGGCATGAAGCTGCTCAAGTGGGTATTTGTTCCGCCCGCGATGCATCCGCAGCACCTCATTGAAGAAATCCTCTCGTGGAGCCAGATCGCCCGCAAAGGCGGGTTGCTGGCGCTGGAATCGCTCATCGACGAACTGAACGACCCCTTTAAACGCAAGGGCCTGCAGATGCTTGTCGATGGCGCGGAGCCGGAGAAGATCCGCGAAGCCCTGGAAGTGGAAATCAACACCTACGAGGAGCATCAGCGCCAGGCCGCCAAGGTGTGGGAAGCCGCAGGTGGATATGCACCCACCATCGGCATCATCGGTGCGGTGATGGGCTTGATTCACGTCATGGAGAACCTGTCCGATCCTTCCAAATTGGGAGGCGGGATCGCGGTGGCGTTCGTCGCCACCATCTATGGCGTGGGCTCGGCCAATTTGCTGTTTCTCCCCATAGCCAACAAGCTCAAGTCGCTGATCGGCCACCAGGTGACCATACGCGAAATGCTGATCGAGGGTCTCGGGTCGATCGCGAATGGCGAGAACCCCAGGGTGATCGAGACCAAGCTCCAGGGTTATATCGTTTAGCCGCTCATGGCCCGTAAAAAAAAACCTGAAGAACACGAAAACCATGAACGCTGGCTGGTTTCCTACGCCGACTTCATCACCCTGCTGTTCGCCTTTTTCGTCGTGATGTATGCCATCTCCTCCATTAACGAGGGGAAATATCGCGTCATGAGCGATTCGCTGGTCGATGCCTTTAAACAGTCTCCGAAAAGCCCGGATCCGGTTAAGGTCGGGCTCGAAACGCCAAACCGCGCTCCCGTCGGGCAGCAAAATGTATTGCACCAGCAAATCCCGGTGAAAAAAATCGATCAGGTGCAGGAGCTCAAGCGCAAAAAGCAGGAAGAGAAAATGAAGGGCATCGCCACCGATCTTCTCAAGGTGATGGAGCCGCTGGTGAAAGAGGGCCAGGTGCGAGTGACCCAAAGTCCGCTGGGCGTGTCGATTGAAATCAATGCCAGCGTACTGTTCGCGCCGGGACAGGCGATGCTTGAGAAGCAGTCAATCCAGGTTTTGAAGGCCGTGGCGCAGGTGGTGGCGATGGTGCCTAACGCGGTGCAAATCGAGGGGCATACGGACAATATTCCGATCGCCACTCCAGCCTATCCTTCCAACTGGGAGCTTTCGACCGCGCGCGCCAGTAGCGTAGTGCGGCTGTTTATTGAAAATGGTGTCGATCCGGCACAGCTGACCGCGCTGGGTTATGCGGATCAACGACCGGTGGAGCCGAATGTTTCCATCGAGGGGCGCACCCGCAACAGGCGGGTGACGGTGATGATCGAACCGGACGGGAAAGCACCTGCGACGGTTTTGCAATAAGTCCGGGCGACTAGGCCTTGTCGAGGGGGCGTCCGCCGGAAACGCCGCTGATCTGGCCATTGGCCCCATAAAGATTGCCCGGGTTGGCGGCGGCTCGAAGTACGGCCAAGGCTTTTTGATTGTGGCTGAGGTGGGTTTCGATCAGGATGCCGTTGGAGCGGTTGATTTGCTCGGCTTCACGGACAACGGCCAGCAAGTCGTTCCATAGTTTCCGTGTTGCCGCATCCACGCCCAAGGCCTCCAGCAAGGCGGCTATTCCAGTTGGCGTGTTTTCATGGCCGGCGCCCTGGAGCATGCGGCTGCGTTCCGCGCTGAATCTGGATAGCTTTTCAATCAGCTCCGATTTGTGTTGGGCAAGCTGAAGCAGACGCTCGGTTTCGCCCTGGAGCAAAGCAGCGTGTTCATGTTGCAGGGTGCGATGAAACTCCTGAAATATTTCATATTCCGCCCTGATTCCGGCGGCGAAGCTTGCGGCAGCGTCCTGGTTCAAATCAGCCCTTCTGGCTGGTCAGCAGCTCTTGCACCGAGGTCAACAGGCGGTCTGCTATGCGTTCGGGATTGATCTTGAAGCGGCCTTCGGAGAGGGCTTGCTTGATGGCCTCCACCTTGGCGGTATCCACCGGCTGACCTTCTCCGATGCTGTTTCCCATGGCCTGCAGCTGGCTGGAAGAAGTCAGACTGACCTCGTCGCCGGCCTTGGTTGGCGCCGTGCTGGTGGCCTTGGCCCCAGGATTGCGAATCACTTTTTGCTCGCCGCTTGAAGTGGCAATGGCTTTGCCGATTGAGTTGTCAATTTTCACGATGTTTCCTTTGCGCTTTTCCCGAGGGGCAGGATACTTTAAGTTAGATGTTACAGCGGCATGGAATGGAAAAACTTTAGCAATTATTTGAAGGGTCCATATAAGGCAGTAAAGCAAATAGCGTGCCATTTTGACGCAAGCTAAAACGGAACTTCCACCGTACCGTTCTCTCTGGCTGTTCCCTTGATGACCCGTCCCGAAGCCAAACGCACAGAAACAATCTGACCCGCGGCTGCATTGGTTTGGGCTTTGCCTTCGGCGTTCACCTGGAAGCCTCGCCCCAGCGCAACGATTTTCACGCTCTGTCCCTGCTGAATCACAAAAGGTGCACGCAGCATGTCCAGTCGTAGCGGGTAGCCTGCCGGTACGCTGGCGGTCAGGGTTTTGCCCACGGCCTGTTTTGGGTCGGTGATCACGCCGGAAGCGAATTGGGTCAGGTCGTCGTTTTTCAGCTGGATATCGGTTTCCGCCAAACTTTGACCCGAATTGAGGGGGCGGGTGGCGAACGCGATATCGGTTTGCACTTTCACTGTTACCGGTATGTATACGGTCCATGACGAAGGCGGCGGGCAGCGTACGCCGACATTGCTGTTTCCCCACAGACGGTTTCCGGTGGGGATGAAAAATTCCATGGTGTTGCAGGCGGCCAGTTGAAGCCGGGGGTCGAGCGGCCCCGCCGCGATGCTGACCGTGCCGGGCAGGTCAGCTGTTTGCTGGCGCGCGAACTGGACGGCGCCAGTCCGGACGGCGTCCAGGTCCTGCCACTGACCGGCGCCCAGCGCGGCTTGAGCGAAAGACAACAGCAGGCCCACGAGCAGGCAGGAATGAACGCGGCGTTTCGACATGGGCCGATTGTAACCGAAAAAGGGGGGGTGCTATACTGCTCCGGCGCTCTTCCTATCGAACTCTCCACTATGCCCGCCTTTACCAATCCTACCGACATCGCCCGTGAAACGCTGAAGCTGTTGTCGGCGAGAAAGCTTGCGCCCACCCCGGAAAATTATCAGTCCATTTTCCACGAAATTGCCGGCACCAAGCCTGCGGAAGTGCATGCCAGGGGCGATCAGTCGCTGTTGAAAGCGTTGCAGGAACTGGCCAGGCAGATGCCGGGGATGGAGCAGCAATTCAAGGACTTGGCAAAGGCTCTTGGCGGCGGCGAGCAAGCGGCGATAGAGGATGCACTGAATGCCCTGTTGCCGAAACCCGGCGCAAGCGTGGAAACTCCGCCGTGGGGCGAGTTGATCCGGGGGTTGATCCGTCAATGGGACCTGAAGCATAGCGGGATTACAGCCGCACGCAAGAAAGAGGGTCTGGAGCGGGTGCTGATCAATTTTTCCAGGGATCCTGCGGCATTGTTTACCAAGGTGCAGGCGTTGGTTGGGTCGTGGGCGGAAAATCCGGCGACGCAGGCGGGCGTTCCTGTCGAGGGCAATGAATCTGCTCCGGATGGCCGGGCGGAAGTGGCCGTGCGCGAGCCTGCTGCAGCTGCGGAAGTCAGGGCCGGTGATGTTCCAGGCGCCCTGCGCGAGATGCTGGCGCAAACTATTCAAACCGGCGTGGCCCCTCGCCTTTCCCAGTTCCCCGACTTGCGCGACGAAGCCTTGCTTCTTGCCGGCCAGGCCCGAGAGGCGCGGGACCAGTCGTCCATTCAGAGCATGGCGAAAAAACTCAAGCAATTCTGGCTCAAACTCGAACTGCGCAACGACTCCGATGCCCAGGTGCTGGATGGGCTGTTGCGGCTGTTGCGTTTGCTGGTGGACAACATCAGCGAGTTGATGCTGGATGACAAGTGGTTGAGCGGGCAAATTGCCGTGGTTCAGGACATTATTTCCCATCCGCTCGACAGCCGCGTGCTGTATGACGCGGAGCGCAGTTTCAAGGAAGTCATTTTCAAGCAGGGTAATTTGAAGCATAGCCTGATCGAGGCCAAAACCACCATCAAGAACATGATGGCGACCTTCATCGACCGCATGTCGGAAATGTCTGCCAGCACCGGCGAGTATCACAACAAAATTGAAAAATACGCGGTGGACATCAGCCAGACCGAGGATATCAACCAGCTCAACCACATTCTCGGCAATCTGATGAAGGATACTCGCGGCATGCAGCTGGACATGATGCGCTCTCGCGACGAGCTGGAACTGGCGCACAAGCAGGTCAAGGAAGCCGAGGCGAAAGTCCGTCAGCTCGAAACGGAGCTGGACCAGGTCAGCGAACTGGTGCGCGAGGATCACCTGACCGGCACGCTCAACCGGCGCGGCATGGACGATGCGTTCGAACGCGAGCTGTCGCGTGCATCTCGCATGAATATGCCCTTGTGCGTGTCCCTGCTGGATATCGACCATTTCAAGCGTCTTAACGATACCTACGGCCACGATGCTGGCGACGATGCCCTGGTGCATCTGGTACGGGTGGTAAAGGAAGCCCTGCGCCCAACCGATGTGATTGCCCGTTATGGCGGCGAGGAGTTCGTCATCATCCTTCCCGATACCGGTATGGATGAGGCAATCAAGGTGATGACCCGGGTGCAGCGCCATCTCACCAAGAATTTTTTCATGCACGACAACCAGCGCCTGCTGATCACCTTCAGCGCCGGCGTCTCGCTGCGGGCGGTGGACGAGGCTGCCGAGTCCATGATCAGTCGTGCCGACAAGGCGCTCTATCAGGCCAAGGAGTCGGGCCGCAACCGCGTGGTTCCGGCCGGCTGAGGTCTTTGCCGGCGGCGGCAGCTTTTGCCGCTTTGCCGGGCTTCTTTCCTGTTGTTCCCTGATGTCCGGCTGTTAGCCCCAGCTTTTTTGCCCTGGCACGATCCGTGCTCATATGTCGCCATAAGTTGAATTTTAAGGGTTGACGGTCATGATCAGCGGCATCGACGACGAAATCGGATTCATGCGCAACGCGCTAAACCTGCATGCGCAACGCCAGCAGTTACTGGCGGGAAATATTGCCAATGCGGATACGCCCAACTACAAAGCGGTGGATATCGATTTTTCCAAGGCCTTGCAAACGGCCATGGGTTCCAGCAAGCCGGTGGGCCTCAATGCAACCGCGCCGGGTCATCTGCAAGCCATGAGCAGCAATCCCCTGGGGGCAAAAACGCTTTACCGTCAGCCGGTCCAGCCCAGTATTGACGGCAACACCGTGGATATGGACGTGGAACGTGCCCAGTTCATCGACAACGCCATCCGCTACCAGTTTGCTCTGGATCGCGTCAGCGGAAAATTCAAAACCATGGAGATTGCCCTGAGAGGGCAATAAGCGAGGTCGGTAATCATGTCCATGTTCAATCTGTTCGATATTTCCGGCTCCGCCATGACGGCGCAGTCACAGCGCCTCAACGTGGTGGCGAGCAACCTCGCCAACGCGGACAGCGCCACCAGTTCCACCGGGCAGCCCTATCGTGCCAAGCAGGTGGTGTTCAGCGCCACCCCGCTGGGTGGAAATAACGGTGCTGCTGCGGGTGTGCGCGTGACGAAGGTGATCGATGATCCTTCTCCGATGAAAATGATGTACGACCCCAAACATCCCCTGGCGGATGCCAAGGGCTACGTCGCCATGCCTAACGTGAATGCGGTGGAAGAGATGGTGAACATGATTTCCGCTTCGCGCTCCTATCAGAGCAATGCGGATGTGATGAACACGGCAAAAACCCTGTTGCAGAAAACGCTGCAACTGGGTCAATAAGGAGAGAAGGCCATGAGCACGACCAATACGGTTACCAGCAGCACCAGTGCCACCGCAACCACCACCGCCACCACCGCGAGCACCGCCAAGGAGACGGAAGATCGTTTTCTCAAGCTGCTGGTGACGCAGATGAAAAACCAGGATCCCCTGAACCCCCTCGATAACGCCCAGGTGACGAGCCAGATGGCGCAGCTTTCCACCGTGACCGAACTTGGCAAGCTCAATGATGCGGCAAGCGCGATGTCGGCCTCCTTCCTGGCAAATCAGGCCATGCAGTCCGCGGGTTTGATCGGGCACGAAGTGGTTATGGACGGAAGTCTCCTTCCCCTGGCCGGTGGTGTCGGGAAGGGTATTCTTGGGCTCGGCCAGGCTGCGGACACGGTCAGTGTGTCGATCAAGAACGCAGCCGGTACGGTAGTGCGAACCCTGAGTCTCGGGGATCAGAAGGCCGGCATGGTGAATTTTGATTGGGACGGCAAGACGGATGCCGGTGGCGTTGCGCCGGACGGGGTTTACAGTTTTGAGGTGAAAGCTTCGAGTGGTGGTCAGAAAGTCGAGGCTTCGCCTTATACGCTCGGGAAGGTCGAGAGCGTGGTATTGAATGGCACGCAGGGCGCGCAGCTCAATCTGGCTGGCATAGGTTCTGCTTTGTTGAGTGACATCAGACAGGTTATGTAAGTGACGCGGCAAAGTTTGCCGCACGGATAACAACGGAGGTGTAACGTGGCCTTTCAACATGGTTTAAGTGGTCTGAACGCGTCGTCAAGGGCGCTGGATGTCATCGGTAATAATATCGCCAACGGCTCCACGGTGGGTTTCAAGGGTTCTACCGCGCAATTTGCAGACGTGTTCGCGGCTTCCCTGACGGGCGGCGGTGGCGGACAGATCGGGATCGGAACCAAGCTGGCGAACGTGTCGCAGCAGTTTACCCAGGGCAATGTCACAACTACCAACAATCCGCTGGATGTCGCGATCAATGGGCGCGGTTTTTTTCGCCTAAGCGACGGAGGTGCGATCAGTTATAGTCGTAACGGTCAATTCGAACTCGACAAGGAAGGTTATGTCGTCTCCAGTACCGGCCTGAGAGTAACCGGCTACCAGGCTGATGCCGCTACGGGTGCGATTACCGGCGCGCTTGGCGATGTCAAGTTGTCTCAAAGTGACATCGCGCCAAAATTTACCGATGCCATGGCGTTGGGTGCGAACCTGGATGCCAATGCGCTCGATTTGGGTGGTTGGGTGCCGCCCGTTGCCGGGCCGCCTGCCACGGCGCCGGATGGGTATAACAGTTCGACCTCATTGTCGATTTATGACAGTCTGGGCAACTCTCATATAATGACGCTGTATTTCGTCAAGACCGCAACGGCAGGGCAGTGGGAGGTAAATGCCACCATTCCTGACGAGAATGGCGTCATAACTGAAGTGGCTACCGGATTTCCCGCTACGATCCAGTTTGGGCCTGATGGCAAACTGGATGCGGCGACCCTGGCGCTTATGCCAATCAACCCGGTAACCATCCCCTTTGACACGCTATTTCCGACTTCTGGTCCGGATCCTTTGTCGTTCACCGCTGAATTGAGCACCATGACTCAGTATGGTAGTCCCTTTAGCGTTAATGAGCTGACCCAGACTGGTTATGCTTCGGGGCGAATTGCAGGTTTCAGCATCGGAGCGGATGGACTTATTCAGGGACGTTATTCCAACGGTCAAACCAAGACGCTGGGGCAGCTTGCGCTGGCCAACTTCGTTAATCCGCAGGGTTTGACCGCGGTGGGAAATAACCAGTGGACAGAGAGTCCCGAGTCCGGCCAGGCGCTGGTGGGCGTGCCCGGCTCCGGTACGCTGGGGGTGCTGCAATCCGCGGCTGTGGAAGACTCCAATGTGGACATGACCCAGGAACTGGTCAACATGATCGTGGCGCAACGTGCTTATCAGGCCAACGCGCAGACCATCAAGACCCAGGATCAGGTGATGCAGACGCTGGTGAATCTGAGGTAATAATGTAGGGGCGATTTGAACGCCTGCGCTGGGTGGATGAATCCGCCTCTACACTAAGGAAAAACCATGGACCGTCTGATTTACATCGCCATGACCGGGGCCAAGCATACGCTGTGGCAGCAAGCTTCCACAGCGCACAACCTGGCCAATGTCACCACCACCGGATACCGCGCCGAGAGCAATGCGTTTCGTGCCTTGCCGGTATTCGGCGAAGGCGCCAAGACACGGGCTTTCGTGGTGGATACGACCACCGGAGCGGATTTTAGCCCCGGCGTAATCCAGCATACCGGGCGCGAGCTCGATGTGGCGGTACAGGGCAAGGGCTGGATCTCGGTGCAGGCGGCCGATGGCTCGGAGGCCTACACCCGCAACGGCAGCTTCACTGTTAGCGCGAACGGCGTGCTGCAAACCCGCAATGGCCAGAATGTTATGGGTGACGGAGGGCCGATTTCGATTCCGCCCGACAACGATATCACTGTGGCCAAGGATGGCACGGTTACTGCTATACCAACCGGGCAGACGCTGACTTCCGTGACTGCCGTGGGTCGTATCAAGCTGGTCAATCCGCCCGAGGCCGATCTGATAAAGGGTCAGGATGGCCTGTTTCGGCTCAACAGTGGCCAGCCCGCACCGGCGGACGCGAATGTGGCGCTGGTCTCCAATTCGCTCGAAAGCAGCAATGTGAATATGGTGGAAGCGATGGTGAGCATGATCAACCACGCGCGCAGTTTCGAAATGCAGACCAAGCTGCTGACCAAGGCCGAGAGCAACGAGGCCAAGGCCAGTCAACTTTTGAATTTGAATGGTTAATAGGGGTAGAACATGATTCGCTCGTTGTGGATTGCAAAAACCGGCCTCGATGCCCAGCAAACCAATATCGACGTGGTTTCCAACAACCTGGCCAACGTCAGTACCAATGGTTTCAAGCGCAGCCGGGCGGTGTTCGAGGACCTGCTTTACCAGACCATACGCCAGCCGGGCGCCCAATCGTCGCAGCAGACGCAGATTCCGTCCGGACTGCAATTGGGCGTGGGGGTGCGGCCGGTTGCAACGGAAAAAATTCACCTCCAGGGCAACCTGCAGCAAACAGGAAATCCACTCGATCTGGCTGTCAACGGAAAAGGTTTTTTCCAGATTCTGATGCCGGACGGCAGCACCGCCTACACCCGGGATGGATCTTTCCAGGTTGACAGTCAGGGCCAGGTCGTGACTTCCAGCGGCTATCCGCTGCAACCGGCACTGACCATCCCGGCGGATGCCACCAGCGTCACTATCGGCCGGGACGGCACTGTTTCGGTGGTGCAAGCTAACGCCACAGCCGCGACGCAGGTGGGCAGCATCCAGCTGGCAAGCTTTATCAACCCGGCCGGGCTGCAGAGCCAGGGTGAGAATTTGTATGCGGAAACCGCCGCTTCCGGCGCGCCTGCGGCGAACACCCCCGGCACCAATGGCCTCGGGGTGCTCAACCAGAACATGGTGGAGACCTCCAACGTCAACGTGGTGGAAGAGATGGTCAACATGATCCAGACGCAGCGCGCCTACGAGATCAATTCCAAGGCCATCACTGTCTCCGATCAGATGCTGCAGCGTCTGACCCAGATGTGATGAAGGGAGTGGGTATGCCTAAGGGATTGTGGAAAGTTGGTGCGGTGCTGGTTGTTCTGAGTGGCTGTGCCACTGTGCCGCCGGTTGCAGTGCATCAGCCCATGACGGCGCAGCCGGTGCCTGCGGCGGTCCCGCCTGGCGGTAATGGATCCATTTATCAGGCGGGCTATGCCAATCGCTCCCTGTTTGAAGATCGTCGCGCCCGCTATGTGGGCGATACGCTGATCATTTCCATCAACGAAAAAATGAATGCCAGCAAAAAATCCAGCAGCAGCGCCAGCCGCAAGAGCGCAGACGATTTTTCCGTGCCCACCATTTTCGGTTTGCCCGGCAAGATGTTCCAGGGCGCCACGCTTGAGGCTACCTCCGCCGACACCTTCGAGGGCAAGGGCGACAGCGCCAGCAATAATGCCTTTACCGGGACCATCACCGTAACCGTAATCGAGGTGTTGCCGAACGGGAATCTGCTGGTCAGCGGGGAAAAACAGATTGGCATCAACCAGGGCAGCGAGTTCATCCGCTTTTCCGGCGTGGTCAGCCCGATGTTTATCAGCGTTGCCAACACGGTTTCTTCGACCCAGGTGGCGGACGCGCGCATGGAATACAAGGGGACAGGATATGTAGACGAGGCGCAGACCATGGGCTGGTTGGCGCGCTTCTTCCTGTCCGTGAAGCCGTTCTGAGGAAAATGAAAATGCAGCGTTTTGTCCAAACTTTTACAGCCGCCCTGGTTTTTTTCCTGGCCGTGGCGGGTGCGCATGCCGAGCGCATCAAGGACGTGGTCTCGGTACAGGGCGTGCGCAGCAACCAGTTGGCCGGTTATGGCCTGGTGGTGGGCCTGGACGGCAGTGGCGACCAGACCACCCAGACCCCTTTTACCGTGCAGAGCATCGTCAGCATGCTGAGCCAACTCGGTGTCAGCCTGCCGCCGGGCACCAGCCTGCAGCTCAAGAACGTGGCGGCGGTGATGGTCACTACTTCGCTGCCGGCGTTCGCCAAACCGGGCCAGAATCTGGATGTCACTGTCTCCTCGCTGGGTAATGCCAAGAGCCTGCGTGGTGGCACCCTGGTGATGACCCCGCTGAAAGGCGCGGACGGACAGGTTTATGCCATAGCCCAAGGCAACCTGATGGTGGGAGGGGCGGGCGCTTCCGCAGGTGGAAGCAGCGCGGTGGTGAATCATCTCAGCGCCGGTCGCATACCCGGTGGAGCAACGGTGGAGCGCGCCGTGGATGCGCCGCTGGGACAGGGCGATTTCGTCAACCTGGAGTTGACCCAGTCCGATTTCACCACCGCCAACCGTGTGGTGCAGGCCATCAATCGCAAGTTCGGCGAGGGTACTGCCAATGCGGCCGATGGGCGGCAGGTTCAGGTGCGCGCACCGCGGGATGTCAACCAGCGTGTTGCCTTCCTGGCGCAGGTGGAAAACTTGCCGGTGCAGCCGGGTAACGGGGCTGCCAAGATCATACTTAATGCGCGCACCGGTTCGGTGGTGATGAATCAGACGGTCGAGGTCGAGAGCTGTGCCGTGGCTCACGGCAACCTGTCGGTCACGATCAGCGCCGATAATCAGGTCAGCCAGCCGAATCCCCTGTCGCAGGGCGAAACCGTCGCAACCCAGAACGCCCAGATTGAAATCAAGGCACAGAAAGGCGAACTGGTGGTGCTGCCCTCCAGCGCTTCCCTGGGGGAGGTAGTGAAGGCGCTGAACGCCGTGGGTGCCACGCCGCAGGATCTGCTGTCCATCCTCCAGGCGATGAAGGCATCAGGGGCGCTGCGTGCGGAGCTGGAAGTAATCTGATGATTGCGTCCGTCAACGATATCTCTTCCCGGCTGGCGCTCGATGCCCAAAGCGTAGGCCAGTTGCGGCTCCAGGCGAAGTCCGACCCGGTTGCGGGCGCGCGTGCGGCGGCACAGCAGTTCGAGGCGCTGTTCCTCAACATGATGCTGAAAAGCATGCGCGATGCCACGCAACAGGAAGAATCGCTCGACGATTCCAATACCAAACTCTACACCGGAATGCTGGATTCCCAACTGGCGCAGAGCCTGAGCAAGGGCAAGGGTATCGGCCTGGCGGACATGATGTTGCGCCAGATGCGGCAGCAGGGGGTGATTCCACAAGATGGCGCTGCCGCCGTCGGCAAAGCCACGACCGGCAAAATAGAGCGGCAAAGCTTGCCGCTTGCCGTGACCAAACCCCTCCAGGTCGGCAAGCCGCCGCTTGAGCAAATATTGTCCGAGATGGCGGAGATTCCGAATATTTTGCCGAATGTCGCAACCAAGGCGGGTTTTGCCGGCGCAGGGGACTTTGTCAATACGCTTTGGCCTCATGCGGCCGATGCGGCACAGAAACTGGGTGTCCCAGCGCAATTCCTGCTTGGTCAAGCAGCACTGGAGAGCGCATGGGGCAAGCGTGAAATTCGCGATGCTCAGGGCAACAACAGTTACAACCTGTTCGGCATCAAGGCCGGCAAGAGCTGGGACGGCGCGGTAGTGGAGGCGCCAACCACCGAGTACGTCAACGGCATGGCGCAGAAAAAAGTCGAACTGTTTCGCGCCTACGACTCATATGCTGACAGTTTCAGGGACTATGCCAGCCTGTTGAAAAATAATCCCCGCTATGGCGCGATTTTTGCTGGGGATGGAGTACAGACAGATGCTGCAAAGTTTGCGCGCACCCTTCAGCAGGCAGGATATGCCACCGACCCGGCTTATGCCAGCAAGCTGGCACGGGTAATCAACAGCGATGTGATGCGCCAGGCGCTCGTCGGTTAAAGAATCGACCTTTGCAGCCGATATATCCCTAAAGGAGTTTAAATCATGGGTGCCGGATTTCTCAGTACGGGTGTAACGGCCATCAACGCGGCCCAGATAGGGCTGGCGACGACCTCGCACAATATCAGCAACGCCAATACTGTCGGTTATCATCGCCAGTCCATCGTTCAGGCCAACAACCTCCCACTTTACACTGGGGCCGGTTTTGTCGGGCAGGGCGTGCATGTTTCCACGGTGCAGCGTTCCTACAGCCAGTATCTGGAAAACCAGGTGCTGTCGGCGCAGACCCAAACCAACCAAATGGCGTCCTATTTTCAGCAGATTTCTCAGCTCGATAACATGTTGGCGGATCCCAATGCAGGTCTGTCTCCAGCTCTACAGGAATTTTATAGCGGCCTGAATGACGTGAGTGCGAGCCCGGCTTCCGTGCCTTCGCGTCAGTCCATGATCAGTAGCGCGGACGCGCTGGTGGGTCGTTTTCAGCGCCTGAATGAACGCTTTAATGAAATCCGCAACGGCATTAATTCCCAGATTACCGCCAGTGTCGGGCTGATCAATTCCTATGCCCAGCAAATCGCCAAGCTGAACGAGAGCGTGGTGCTGGCCGAGGCGTCAGGCAACGGCCAGCCTCCCAACGATATTCTCGACCAGCGCGAGCAGTTGATCGCGGAGCTGAATAAGGAAATCCAGGTTTCCGTGGTAAAACAGAGCGATGGCTCACTCAATGTATTCATGGGAAGGGGTCAGGCGCTGGTGGTGGGGCAACAGGCCTATACGCTCAAGGCCGTGGCGGCTCCGGATGACATCGAGCGCATCGATGTGGCCTACAGCGCCAATAACTCCACCCTCTATTTGCCTTCGAGCCTGCTGACCGGGGGAAACCTGGGCGGCATGCTGGCATTCCGCAGCGAGGTGCTGGACCCCGCACAAAATGCGCTGGGACGGGTTGCCATCGGGCTGGCAAAGGATTTTAACGACCAGCACCGTCTGGGCCAGGATCTGAACGGTGCGTTGGGGCAGGATTTCTTCAACGTGGCTGCCGGCAAGGTGATCACCGATACGCGTAATGTTGGTAATGGTGTGGTTACATCCACCATCAGCAATGTCGCCGCGCTGACCACCAGCGATTATGCGTTGACTTATGACGGCGCCAATTACAACATGACACGGCAATCGGACGGGACACAGTGGACTTTTGCTCCCGCCGCGCTTCCTTATACCGCTGCCGATGGTTTTGTTGTCGATCTGGCTTCCGGAGCTCCGCTCGCCGGTGATAAGTGGGTGATTTCTCCTGTCCGCAACGGTGCGCGTGATATTGCCGTGCTGACCCACGATACCGCCAAGATTGCCGCCGCCGCGCCAATTTCTACCGCTACGGCTTCGGCCAATACGGGCAATGCCAAGATCAGCGCCGGCACGGTGAATGCGCCGCCGCCACCGAATGTCAATTTGCAGCAACCGGTAAGCATTACCTTCAATGTCCCCTACGACGGCATGTTCGACGTGGCAGGGGTAGGCACCGGCAACCCTGCGAACGTGTTGTATACCGCAGGCGGCAACATAACTTATAACGGCTGGACCATCCAGATTTCTGGTACACCTGCTGCCGGTGATGTGTTCACCATTGGCCCCAACATCAACGGTACCGCGGATAATCGCAACGCCCTGATCCTGGGGGGGCTGGCAACGCAAAATACGCTGGCGGGCAACACCACTTCCTATCAGGGCGCGTACAGTCAGCTGGTCAGCAGCATTGGCAACAAAAGCCGTGAAATCGATGTGACCGCCAAGGCTCAGGCGACCTTGCTGACGCAGACAACGCAGAAGCAGCAGGAGCTGTCCGGCGTCAATCTGGATGAAGAGGCCGCAAACCTGATCCGTTATCAACAGGCCTATCAGGCTGCCAGCAAGTTGATCGGGCTGGCATCGAAACTGTTCGATACACTTTTGGACGCGGCTGGTTAAGGGGACTCATCATGCGCATCAGCACCAATACGATGTACGACCAGGGCATTGGCCGGATTCAGCAGCAGACCAGTGATCTATTCAGCTTGCAGCAGCAGATATCGACCGGGCGGCGCATTCTCACCCCTCAGGACGATCCGGTGGGCGCGGCGCGTGCGCTGGAGGTGTCCCAGTCGGTGGCGCTCAACAAGCAGTACGATACCAATATGGGGGCCGCCTCGAGCGCGTTGGCACTGGAGGAGTCGCAACTCGGCAGCGTGGTGTCGCTGATCCAGGATGTCCGGACATTGGCGGTGCAGGCCGGCAATGCCACGCTGGACAACAACAATCTGCGTTCCCTGGCGGAGGATATCAGAGGGCGCTACCAGCAATTGTTTGGCCTCGCCAACAGCACCGACGGCAACGGTCAGTATCTTTTTTCCGGCTATCGCGGCAGCGTGCTGCCCTTTACCGAAAGCGCGCCCGGCGTGGTCAGCTATCTTGGCGACCAGGGCCAGCGGCTGATGCAGATCAGCCCCTCTCGCCAGGTTCCGGTGAGCGATGCCGGTTCCGACGTGTTCATGCAGATACTCAATGGCAACGGCACTTTCGTGACTGCAGCCACCACCACCAACACGGGTACTGGTGTGGTCAGCTCCGGTACGGTTGTGGATCCGGCGGCTTGGGCAGCGGTGGCAAACAAGAACCTGAGCGTCATATTCAATGTCGACAATGCCGCGATCCCACCCGTAACGACCTATGACGTAACCGATACTACTACGGGAAATTCGGTATTTACCGGGGTTGCGCCCGTGGCGCCGTATTCCCAGACCTATTCGAGCGGTGCTTCAATCAGTCTGAGAAGCCCGCCCGCCCTGACGGATTATGGTATTGAATTTAATGTCGAGGGTGCTCCGGCAACAGGCGACACTTTTACCATTGCGCCCAGCGACCGCCAGCAGGATCTGTTTGCCACGATTGATGATCTCATCAATGCGCTGGAAAGGGGCCGCAGCACGCCTGCTGACGCGACCCGTCTCACCAACGACCTCAATACCGCGCTGCTTAGCCTCGATCACGCGCAGGGCAACGTGCTGACGGTGGAGGCCTCGGTTGGCGCGCGCATGAAGGAAATCGACGCGGTGAAAAGTACGGGAGAGGATCTGGCGCTGCAATACCAGCAGACCATTTCCGGCTTGCAGGATCTCGACTATGCCAAGGCCATCAGCGACCTGACCAAACAGCAGATGACCCTGGATGCGGCCCAGAAAAGCTTCATGAAAACCCAGGGCCTGTCGCTGTTTGATTATATTTAGCAATCGCCAGGTGTGTTTTACTGATCGCGGAAAGCCTGGAACTGACGGCTAAATTCACACTTCGTCGGCGTTACCCAGCGCGGTGATGTTGAAGCCGCCATCCACGTAGGTGATCTCGCCGGTCATGCCGCTGGCGAGGTCGCTGCACATGAAAGCAGCGACATTGCCAACTTCCTCGATTGTCACGTTGCGTCGTAGCGGGGAGTGTTTTTCGTTGTAGCTCAGCAGTTTGCCGAAATCAGCGATGCCGCTGGCGGCCAGGGTCTTGATCGGTCCGGCGGAAATAGCGTTGACGCGGATACCCTTGGGACCCAGGCTGGTGGCCATATAACGTACGTTGGCCTCGAGGCTGGCCTTGGCCAGACCCATCACGTTGTAGTGCGGCACGTAGCGCTCGGCACCCAGATAGGACAAGGTAAGCAGCGCCGCGTTGCGGCCCTGCATCATGGGCATTCCGGCCTTGGCCAGCGCGACAAAACTGTAGGAACTGATGTCGTGGGCGATCTGGAAATATTCGCGCGTCACCGCATCGATGTAATCGCCCACCAGCGCCTGTTTCGGTACGAAAGCGATGGAGTGGACAATGCCGTCCAGGCCGTCCCAGTGTTTCCCTAGTTCCGCGAACAGCTTGGCGATTTCCTCGTCGCTGCCGACGTCGCAGGGCAGAACCAGATCGCTGCCAAACTCTTTGGCCAGTTCTACCACCCGGTCCCTGATTTTTTCACCCTGGTAGGAAAATGCCAGTTCCGCCCCTTCACGGCTCATGGCCTGGGCGATACCGTAAGCAATAGACCGGCTGCTGATGAGCCCGGTGATCAGTATTTTTTTGTTAGCCAGAAATCCCATGCTTGATATCCCATAATGGTTTTTCGAATGGCGGGAATTATAACCCAATTTTCCGGCAGGGGCGGGGTAAGAGCCTGTCTTGAATAATCCCTGGCCCGCGCCGGCATCTGTCGGTTTCCATGACGCGACGCGGGACGCGCGGTTTGGTCATTCCAAATAAGCGGCCCGCAACAAAGACATGGGAGCCGACAGATGCCGGCCCGAAGGGTTGGAGCCACAAAGGTGCGAGGGCGTTGTTACGGCTCCTTTGTTTGGATTGCCAAACGGCTCTCGCCGCGCCTAGCCCTCGCACCTTTGTGGTTCCAACGCGGGCCAGGGATTATTCAAGACAGGCTCTTGGCCCGGATGATGGGTTTTAAGCTACACTTCCCTGCGTGAATGTGCCCTTGCAAATCCTGTTCTGCCTTGCGCTGCTATTGACGCCGCAACTGGCTGCTGCGACGCCCTCCATCGCGCTTGGCTATGATCCCAAATACCCTCCCGCTTTTACTCATTTCGACTACGCCAACCCTGATGCTCCCAAGCGCGGTAGTCTGACGCTTTCCGCCATGGGAAATTTCGACAGTCTCAACCCCTTCCTGCTCAAGGGTATTGCGGCAAGCGGAATTTCCGAGCTGGTATTTGAAACCCTGATGGAGCAGAGCCTGGACGAGCCTTTCAGCCAATACGGTCTGCTGGCGGAAGACGTCAAGCTGGCTCCAGACCACTTGTCCGTTACCTACCGGCTCAATCCAAGAGCCAGATTCTCCGACGGATCGCCGGTAACTGCAGTCGATGTGAAAACTTCTTTCGACGCGCTGAAAAGCCAGCTTGCCCACCCCCAGTACCGTTTTTACTGGGCGGACATCCAGCGCGCGGTGGCGGTGAATGCTCGTACCGTGCGTTTCGAGTTTGCCCGGGTCAATCCTGAGCTGCACTTGCTGACCGGTCAGATCCCCATCTTTTCCCGCAAGTGGGGAGGGGGCAAGCCCTTCGACAAGATCGTCACCGATATGCCGCTGGGCAGCGGACCCTACCGGGTGGCGGAATACCAGGTCGGGAAGAAAATCAGCTTCCGCCGCAATCCCGATTATTGGGCGAGGGGTCTCAACACGCGGCGTGGCACGTTCAATTACGAGCGGGTGTCCTACGTCTACTACCATGACTCGACTGTACAGCTGGAGGCCTTCAAGGCGGGGGAATTCGATTTCGTCGCCGTGTCCAATTCCAAGCAGTGGGCGCGGGACTACAAGGGGCCGAAATTCAACCGCGGGCTGATCCGCAAGGCGGAGCTGAAGCACAGCAATAACGCCGGCATGCAGGGCTTCGTGTTCAATACCCGGCGCGATATCTTCAAGGACCGGCGAGTCAGGAAAGCACTTTCCCTGGCACTGGATTTCGAGTGGTCGAACCAGAACCTGTTCTACAACCAGTACCAGCGTTGCGACAGCTATTTCAGCAACAGCGAACTGGCCTCGTCCGGTCTTCCCCAGGGTGAGGAGCTGAAGTTGCTGGAACCGTTCCGTACCCGCTTGCCACCCGAGTTGTTCGTCCGCGAATGGCGTCCCGCTTCGACCGCACCCCCCGGATCGCTGCGCGCCAACTTGCGTCAGGCCAAACAATTGCTCGCCGAAGCGGGTTGGACTTACCGCGATGGGGCGCTACGCAACGCAAAGGGCAAAGTTTTCGAGTTCGAGATGATGCTGAATACCAAGGGTTTCGAGCGCATAATCGGGCCGTACGCGCGCAACCTGGCCAAGCTCGGCATCACGCTCAACTATCGTACCGTGGACGTGGCCCTTTACCAGCGCCGTTCGGATACTTTCGATTTCGACATGATGGTACATTCCTTCGGGCAGTCGCAGTCTCCCGGCAACGAGCAGATGAACATGTGGCATTCCAGCGCCGTCAACAAGGAAGGCTCCAACAACGTCATCGGCATCAAGGATCCGGTGGTGGACGCTCTGGTGGAAAAAGTGGTCTACGCCCATGACCGCCAGGCCCTGATAACGGCTACCCATGCTCTCGACCGCGTGCTGCTCAACGGCGAGTACATCGTGCCCAACTGGTTCGTGCCCACCCACCGGGTCGCCTACTGGGACAAATTCGCTTTTCCGGCCAAGCTGCCGCTGTACTATTACGCTGAGGGGTGGGTGTTGCGCTATAGTTGGGCCAAACAATAATGCTTTCATACATCCTCAAACGCCTTCTTCTCATGATCCCCACCCTGTTCGGGGTGATGCTGATCACCTTCGTGGTGACCCAGTTCGTGCCCGGCGGGCCGGTGGAGCAGCTGATTCACCAGATCAAGGGGCAGGGTGCAGGGGGCGAGGCGAGCGGGGCGACGGCGCAGATATATCGCGGTGACCGCGGGCTCGACCCCGAGCGTATCGAGAAACTCAAGGCGCTGTATGGCTTCGACAAGCCGGCCCATGTGCGTTTCTTCGAGATGATAAAGAACTACGCCACCTTCGATCTGGGGGAAAGCTATTTTCACCATAAGTCGGTGACGCAGCTGGTGGTCTCCAAACTGCCGGTGTCCATCAGTCTCGGGGTGTGGACCTTCTTCATCGTTTATCTCACCTGCATTCCGTTGGGTATTGCCAAGGCGGTGCGGGACGGCTCGGCGTTCGATGTGATTTCGAGCACGGTGATCCTGGTCGGCTACGCCATTCCTGGCTTCGTGCTGGGCATCCTGCTGCTGGTGCTGTTCGGCGGCGGCAGCTTCTGGGACGTGTTTCCCCTGCGCGGGCTGGTGTCCGACAACTGGTCTGCGTTGCCCTGGCACGCCCAAATCACCGATTACCTGTGGCATATGGTGTTGCCGATTACCGCCTCGGTGGTGGGCAGCTTCGCGGTGATGACCATGCTCACCAAGAACAGCTTTCTCGAGGAAGTCCGCAAGCAATACGTGCTGACGGCGCGCGCCAAGGGCCTCTCCGAAAACACGGTGCTCTACAAGCATGTGTTCCGCAACGCAATGATCCCGCTGGTGACGGGTTTTCCGGCAGCTTTTATCGGTGCTTTCTTCACCGGCAGCCTGCTGATCGAGACCATCTTTTCCCTCGACGGGCTGGGGTTGTTGTCCTATGAGTCGGTGTTGAAGCGCGATTACCCGGTGGTGCTGGGCACGCTGTATCTCTACACCCTGCTGGGGCTGGTCGCCAAGCTGCTGTCGGATCTGAGCTACGTGCTGGTCGATCCGCGCATCCAGTTCGAGAGCGTCTCAAGATGAAACTGCAATCTCCCTCCCGGCGCGCCTGGCAGCGCTTCAAGTCCAATCGGCGCGGCTACTGGAGCCTGTGGATTTTCGGCGTGCTGTTTGCGCTCAGCCTGGTTGCGGAAGGGCTTTCCAACGACAAGCCGCTGCTGGTGCATTACCAGGGGCAATATTACTTCCCGATCGTGAAGAATTACCCGGAAACGGTATTTGGCGGCGATTTCGAGTCGGAGACCGACTACAACGATCCGTTCATCGTGGAGCGGATCAGCCAGGGTTCCAACTGGACGCTGTTTGCGCTTAACCGCTACAGCTTCAATACCATCAACTACTTTGCCGAGCATCCCAATCCGGCCGCGCCCTCGCACCAGAACATGTTCGGCACCGACGATAGAGGGCGCGACGTGCTGGCGCGGCTGATCTACGGCTTCCGCATCTCGGTGCTGTTTGCGATGGCGCTGACCCTGATCGGCACCCTGGTCGGCATCCTCGCCGGCGCCTTGCAAGGCTATTTCGGCGGCCGCTTCGACCTGCTGTTCCAGCGTTTCATGGAGGTGTGGGGCTCGATGCCGGAGCTGTACCTTTTGATCATTTTCTCCGCCATCTTCCAGCCCAGCATCACGCTGCTGCTGATCTTGCTTTCCCTGTTCGGCTGGCTGGGACTAGCGGACTATGTGCGCGCCGAGTTCCTGCGCGGACGCAATATGGACTACGTCAAGGCGGCGCGCGCGCTGGGGGTGTCCAACCGTGCCATCATGCTGCGCCACCTCTTGCCCAACAGCATGACGCCGGTGATCACCTTCCTGCCGTTCCGCATTTCGGGAGCGATCCTGGCGCTCACCAGCCTGGATTTCCTCGGTCTCGGCGTGCCGCCGTCCACCCCCAGCCTGGGAGAGTTGCTGGCCCAGGGCAAGGACAACATCGAGGCGTGGTGGCTGTCCCTGACCACCTTCACGGTGCTGGTGGGGACGCTGGTGCTGCTGATCTTCATCGGCGAGGCCTTGCGCGAAGCGATGGATACCCGGCGTGGCTGAGATGAATTCCGTTCCCTTGCTGACGATCGACCGGCTCTCGGTGCGCTTCGGTCAATACGCCGATGCGGTGCGCGAGGCCAGCTTCGATATCGGGGCGGGGGAGAAACTGGCGCTGGTGGGTGAGTCCGGCTCGGGCAAGTCGGTGACCGCCCTGTCGGTGTTGCAACTACACGAGCGGCGCCTGGTGAGCTATCCCACAGGTTCCATCCGCTTCCAGGGGCGGGAATTGATGGGGCTGGCGGAAGACGAGTTGAGGCAGATTCGCGGCCGGGATATCGCGATGATTTTTCAGGAGCCAATGACTTCGCTCAATCCGCTTTACCCCATCGGCGACCAGTTGATGGAGCCGTTGCTAGTGCATCAGGGATTGAGCAAGCCGGCGGCGAGAAAGCGCATGATCGAACTGCTGGCACGCACCGGCATCCCCGAGCCGGATAAGCGCTTCGAATCCTACCCCCACATGCTGTCCGGCGGCCAGCGCCAGCGCGTGATGATCGCCATGGCCCTGGCATGCAGCCCCAAACTGCTGATTGCCGACGAGCCCACCACCGCGCTGGATGTCACCATCCAGGCCCAGATCCTGGAACTGCTGGAGGATTTGCAGAAAGAATTTTCCATGGCGGTGCTGCTGATCACGCACGATCTCAATCTGGTGCAGCGTTTTGCCGGGCGTATCTGCGTCATGCAGGAAGGCAAAATCGTGGAGCAGGCGCCGGTGAAACAGCTGTTCGCCGCGCCCCGGCACCCCTATACCCGGCACCTGCTGCAAAGCCAGCCCGAGCGTTTGATCGGCGCGGAGGAAAACACCGCGCTCGAAGGCAAACCGCTGCTGCTGGAGGCGAGCGGCGTGAATTGCGCGTTCCCGGTAAAAAGCGGATTTTTTCGCCGCCAGAGCGGAGAAATCCGGGCAGTGGACGATGTCGGCCTGACCCTGCGGCCGGGTGAAACCGTGGGCATCGTGGGCGAATCGGGGTCGGGCAAGACCACGCTGGGCATGTGCTTGTTGCGGCTTCAGGAAAGCGAGGGAAAAATTCGCTTCGACGGGACTGACCTGACCACTCTCAGCCAGCGCCAGCTACGGCCGTTGCGGCGCAATTTCCAGGTGGTGTTCCAGGATCCTTACTCTTCGCTCTCACCCCGCCTGACGGTGGAACAGATCGTGGGCGAGGGTCTGGGTATTCATTTTCCGGCGCTCGACAGGCAGCAGCGCAGGGAACGCATCCTGGCCGTGCTAGACGAGGTCGGGCTGGAGGAGTCCATGCTGTGGCGCTATCCCCACGAGTTTTCCGGCGGCCAGCGCCAGCGCATAGCCATCGCCCGGGTGGCAGTGCTGGAACCGAAGCTGATCCTGCTCGACGAGCCCACCAGTGCGCTTGACGTATCGATACAGAAGCAAGTGCTGGAACTGCTGCGTAAATTGCAGCAAAAGCATGGCATGAGCTACCTGTTCATCACCCACGATTTGCGGGTGATTCGCGCCATGTCACATCGCATGATCGTGATGCAGGGAGGGAGGGTGGTGGAGGCGGGGGAGACCGAGGCTTTGTTCGCTGAACCAAAACAGGACTACACGCGCATGCTGTTGCGGGCTTCCTTGTTGGCAGGCTAGCCCTTGCCGTTTGTCACCGTGAGCTTGTTGCCAGGCTGCAAGCTGTAATTGGCAGGGAGATTGTTCCAGCGTTGCAGATCGTTCACCGCCACATTGAAGCGGCGGGCGATGCTGAATACGGTGTCGCCACGTTTTACGACATAGTGGGCGCGTTTTGCGGGATCGGCCGAATTTTTTGCGAGCACGAGCGGTTTGTCCCTGCTCGTTTTAACTGGGGCCTGTTTCGCCTGGGCCAGCACAGTAGCTTTCTCTGGCTTGACGGTGGCGAGTACGGTCAACTTCTGGCCGCGTGACAGGTTGTTGGATTTGAGGTGGTTCTGGTTTTTTAGCTGGGCCACCGACATGCCGTAGCGCTTGGCGATATTGAGCACGGTGTCGCCCTTGGCCACTGTATGGGTGCTGTTGCGGCCAGGTGAAGCGGGTTCGTGGGACGGTGCCTGATCAGGGATGTTGACTGCCAACACCGGTGCGTTGCCGGATTTGGATATGGGAACCAGCAGGGTTTGTGCCGCCGACAGATTTTTCCGTCCGGCAATGGTGTTGATCTCCTTCAGGCGATCAAGCGAAATTCCAAAGCGCTGTGCGATGGCCGCCAGTTTCTCGCCCCGGCGTGGGGTGTAGGTTTGCCACGAGGACAGCGGGGAATCGTAATTTTCCAGGTTGAGGGAAAAGCTGTTTGCCTTGTCTACCGGCAGCAGCAGGGTGGGTTTGCCCGTGCCTGCGACCAGCGGTTTGTTGTATGCCGGGTTGAGGGCGACGAATTCATCCATCGGGACTTCGGCCAGGCGCGCCGCCACGGATACATCCATTTGCTGTTTGATTTTCACCTTGGCGAAATAGGGGCTGTTGGGGATGGAATTCAGTTCCAGGCCATAAGCGCCAGGGTTCATCACGATGTTTTTCACCGCCATCAGCTTGGGCACGTAATTGCGTGTTTCAGGCGGCATGCGCAGACTGAGGTAGTCGGTGGGCTCGCCGCGTGCCACATTCTTCGCGATGGCGCGACCTACGGAGCCCTCGCCCCAGTTGTAGGCGGCCAAAGCCAGTTCCCAGCTGCCGAACATGTTGTAGAGTTTTTGCAAATAGTCCAGCGCGGCATCGGTGGCGGCAAGGATGTCGCGCCGACCGTCGTAGAGCCAGTTCTGATTAAGGCCGAAGTTCTTGCCGGTGGAGGGGATGAACTGCCAGATGCCGGAAGCGTGGCTGGTGGAGTAGGCTTTGGGGTTGTAGGCGCTTTCAATCATGGGTAGCAGCGCGATTTCAGTCGGCATGCCGCGTTTTTCAACTTCTTCCACGATATGAAACAGGTAGCGCTGGCTGCGGTCTACCATGCGCCGCATGTAGTCGGGCCGGTTGGCGTACCAGGCTTCGTGCTCTTTCACCAGGGGGCTTTCCAGGTCGGCCAGTGTGAAGCCGATGCGGATGCGTTCCCAAAGGTTGCTGTTCTCGGCGTCGAGGCCAGGCAGCCTGAGTGACGATTTGCCAATGCTGATTTGATCCGTCGGGCGAAGGGTAAGTTGCGCGTCCGGAAAGTCGATGTCGGTAGAGACGGACTGCTCGCCTTGATAGAACGTGAAATCGGTTATTGGTGCGTCGTCGTCGGCTATTGCCGTTGTCGTGTTACAGAACCCGAAGGCCGTCAATACAAGGAAAAGGATCGTTCTCGATTGCATTCTGGTGGCTGGGCTTCTGGTGTCGAGGGAGAGAAAACCCCATGATGATAATGAATATTGGGGGGTGAGGTCAAGGAAAACTCGATCAGTCCAGGCTGTCCTTCCACTGCCGGACGGCTGCGAAAACGCTGCTGGGCGAGCTTAGCGGATGACCGGCAAAACGGCTTGCGGCCTCGATTACGTGCGGCTCACCCCAGCGCAGGAAAGGGTTGGTCAGTTTTTCCAGGGCGATGCTTGAAGGCAGTGTGGGGCGGCCCTGTTCGCGGGTTTGCCGGTCACGTTGTTCGCGTTCCAGCAGTGCCGTGTTGCCGGGTTCCACGATTTTGGCGAAGCGGATGTTCGCCAGCGTGTATTCATGGGCGCAATATACCCGCGTATCGTTGGGCAAGGCGGCAAATTTTGCCAGGGACGACTGCATCTGCTCCGCGCTGCCTTCGAACAGGCGGCCGCAGCCGCAGGCGAACAGGGTGTCGCCACAAAACAGCGAATTTATCCCATAATATGCAACATGGCCGGAAGTATGGCCTGGCACGTCCAGCACCTGGAGGCGGATGTCCAATTCGGGAATTTCAATTGGGCCGCCCTCGCCAACAGGGTGCGTGATGCTGGGGATGGCCTCGTGGCGTGGGCCGAAAACCGGAACTCCGAAGCGTTGCGCCAGTTCATCAGCGCCGCCGCTGTGGTCGTAGTGGTGGTGAGTAAGCAGAATGGCCGCAAGCTTGAGCCCGTGGGCTTGCAGGTAATTCAGCGCCGGTTCGGCATCGCCGGGGTCCACGACAACGGCAGCCGCTTTATGGCGGATCAGCCAGATATAGTTATCTTCAAAGGCGGGGATGGGAATAATTTCGATCATCGGCCTATGTTTGGCTGAGGCTCATTAAATGTCAAGCCTTGACGAAAAAGCATGGTTTGCTTCGCCCTTGGGCCGGTATCTGGTTGAACGGGAACAGGCTTACCACGATCAGGCTGTCTCGGATATTTTCGGCTATAACGCGGTGCAACTGGGCTTGCTGCAACACGATCTGTTGCGCGCGAGTCGTATTCCTTTTCGTTCTCGCACCGGCCTGGCGGACGGGGTGACGGTGAGGGCGGATGCGCTGCAGCTGCCCTTTGCCAGCCAGACCATAGACTTGCTGCTGCTGCCCCACCTGCTGGAATTCAGCGAGCATCCTCACCAGATATTGCGCGAAGCGGAGCGGGTTCTGATGCCGGAGGGACAGATTATCATCAGCGCATATAACCCTTTCAGTTTGTGGGGGCTGTGGCGATCCTTGCCTTATAATCGCCGCGCCTATCCCTGGCATGGCCACTTTATCGGCCTGTCGCGGCTCAAGGACTGGCTGGCGTTGCTGGGATTCGAGGTGGTGGGGGGGCGGATGTGCGCTTATGCGCCGCCCTTGCAAAACGCGAGCTGGTTGCGCAAATTCGAGTTCATGGAAGCGGCCGGTGACCGCTGGTGGGCGCTGGCTGGTGGCGTATATTTCATTCAGGCCAAAAAGCGTGTGCATGGCATGCGCCTGATCCTGCCGGGTTGGAATGAAGCCAGGGCGGCGCGCAAGGGGTTGGCGCCGGCAGCGCAAAAAACGCTCACGCAATGAATGAAAGATATAACAAATGAACAAAAAAAGCCGTACCCATAACTTGGTGTCAGGAGAACCTTTGCTTCAGAATCAGGTTTTACCTGATACCGTTGGCATGGTTGATATATATACTGACGGAGCATGCAAGGGAAATCCTGGTCCGGGCGGCTGGGGTGCCCTGTTGCGTTTCGGCGACAAGGAGAAGGAATTGTATGGCGGCGAAAAGCTCACTACCAATAACCGCATGGAGCTTCTGGCTGTAATCAGGGCGCTCGAGGCGTTGAATCGCTCGTGTCGGGCGCGGGTTCACACCGATTCGCAGTATGTCCAGAAAGGGATCAGTGAGTGGATACATAACTGGAAACTGCGGGGCTGGCGCACGGCGGACAAGAAACCGGTCAAGAACGTGGATTTATGGCGGCAACTGGATACGCTGGCGGGCCAGCATCAACTGCAATGGGTGTGGGTAAAAGGCCATGCGGGGCATGCTGATAACGAACGCGCTGACCAGTTGGCCAATCGCGGAGTTGAAACCCTTCAAAACACAATTTAACACGACTGAAAATAGAGCATCCCAACCTTGCGCCAGATTATCCTAGACACCGAAACCACCGGCCTGGAAACCAGCCTCGGTCACCGCATTATTGAAATTGCTGCCGTCGAGATGGTGAACCGTCGGCTTACCAACAACCACTTTCACCAATATCTCAATCCCGGACGGGAAATTGATCCGGGCGCCCAGCAGGTGCATGGCATCAGCCTGGATTTTCTGCAGGACAAGCCCCCGTTCCGCGATATCGTCCAGGATTTCCTGGATTACGTCGCGGGTGGCGAGCTCGTCATCCACAACGCCCCCTTCGATATCGGCTTTCTCAATTACGAGTTGGGCCTGCTGGGAATGCAGCCGATCCAGCATTACTGTCCGCTTATTACCGATACCCTGAAAATGGCCAAGGAACTGCGTCCGGGCCAGAGAAACAACCTCGACGCGCTGTGCAAGAATTATCAGATCGACAACTCCAAGCGCACCCTGCACGGGGCGCTGGTCGATACGGAATTACTGGCTGAAGTGTATCTGGCCATGACGCGTGGCCAGGAAAACCTGATCATTGAAGCCGTGCCGGTACAGGTAAAAAACATTGCCCGAACACATGGCGTGCGCGTGCCGTTACCTGTCTTGCGGGCCGATGAGGAAGAGTTGCAGGTGCACTCTCGCTACCTGGAAGAACTGGATAAGGCGAGTCGAGGCAGTTGCGTGTGGCAAATGGTAGCCCAAGGTGATGGCTAAGACGGCCTTGCGTTTCCTGTTGGCGTGTTTTTTCCTGATCATTGCGAACTCCGTTTTCGCCGCGCCTGCCAATATAGCCATTGTACTGAGCGATGAGTCGGCGCCTTACCAGGAAACAGCCAACAGCGTACGAGCGGCTCTGGATCAAGGGGCCGCGCGGGCGGTAGTGACGCTTTATTCCCTTACCCTGACGGAGAAAAAGTTCGATCTCTCCCGGGATCGTCCGGACCTGATCGTGGCGGTTGGCGCGCGCGCGGCACAGGAGATGGCGGCGCGCAATTTATCGACCCCGATTTTGTCGACGCTGATTCCGCGCCAGTTTTTTGAAAAACTCGCGGGCCACCGGGATTCCAGACAATTTTCAGCTGTCTATCTCGATCAGCCCTTGGCGCGCCAGATAGAATTGATCCGCCTGGCGTTGCCCGAAAAAACCAGAATCGGCGTGGTGATGGGTCCGGAGTCCCTGGATAATTTGAAGTCGCTGCAAGCCGTTGTCAAGGAGGCCAAATTCGGCCTGGCATTGGAAAAAATCAGTGCCAGCGAAGAGTTGCTGCCGACTTTGCAACGCGTGCTCGCAGATAGCGATGTGTTGCTGGCACTGCCCGATCCGCTGGTTTTCAACAAGGGCACGGTGCAAAGTTTGTTGCTTACCACCTATCGCTACCAGGATCCCGTGATCGGTTTTTCCCAGGCCTACGTCAAGGCCGGCGCTCTGGCGGCGGTGTATTCCACGCCGGAGCAGATTGGCAGGCATGCGGGGGAGGTTCTGGTGCGGGCTTTGGCCGGACGCACATTGATGCTGCCGCCCCCGGAGTACCCGAAATATTTTTCCGTTAGCGTCAATTACCAGGTGGCTCGCTCGCTTGGTCTTTCCGTCGGTGATGAGGCGGTTATTTACCAGAAATTGAAACACATGGCGGATACGGAATGAGACTCTGGGGCATAAACAAACGGGTCATGTTTCTGGCACTGATGCCGGCTGCCGTGATCGCGCTGTTGCTGGCGGTCTATTTCGTCTCCTCTGGCATGGAAAATCTTGACCGTTCCCTGCACGAGCGCGGTCTGGTGATTGCACGGCAACTGGCTCCGGCAAGCGAATTCGGCGTGTTCTCGGGCAATCGCGACATTTTGCAGCGCCTGGCCGACGCCACCATGAAAGAGGCGGATGTGACGGCCATCACCATCACCAATATGGACGGGGCCATCCTTGCCTCGAGCGGCAAATCGCTCGGGCCGCCTGTGTTGTCAGGGCACGGCGCGGGTCTGTATGTCGCGGTGGCGGAGCAGGGAGAGGCGCTGACCTTCAGCGCCCCGGTTTTGCAAAGCCAGACCGAGGTGGACGATCTGGGCTTCGGGCTTTCTCCGCAGCAGGTTGTCGCGCCCAAGGGCAAAATATTGGGGAGGGTGAATCTGGAGTTGTCCCGCGCCAGCACCCAAGCCCATAAGAAACAATTGATCCTGAATGGCTTGCTGATAACGCTGTTCGGCCTGGCGGCAAGTGCTTTTCTTGCGCTGCGCATGAGCCGTGACGTGATATTTCCCATCAGGCGTTTGGCGCAAGCGGTGGACAAGCTCGGGATGGGCTGTCTGGACGTGCGTGTCGATGAAAAGTCGGGCGGCGAACTGCGCACCCTGGAACGTGGCGTCAACGCCATGGCCGCTGCGTTGCAGGCTGCACAGGAACGTATGCAGGAGCGTATTGACGAGGCTACCGAGAGGCTCTCGTACCAGGCAACCCACGATGCGCTGACCGGCTTGATCAACCGTCGCGAATTCGAGCGTCGGCTGGAAAAAGCGCTGTCCGTGGCGCGTGAGGAGGGGGTGGCGCATGCCCTGTGTTACCTGGATCTGGACCAGTTCAAGATTGTCAACGATACCTGTGGCCATGTGGCGGGCGATGAATTGCTGCGCCAACTCACGGTGCTGCTGCAAAGCAAGGTGCGCGGAGTCGATACGCTGGCGCGCCTGGGGGGGGACGAGTTCGGCGTGCTGCTGAATAACTGCCCGCTGGAGCAGGCCCAGGTGGTGGCTGATTTGTTGCGTCAGACTGTGAAGGATTTCCACTTTGCCTGGCATGACAAGCCTTTTGTGATTGGTGTCAGCATCGGTTTGGTACCCATTACACAGGACTGCGAGACGCTCGCCAATGTGCTTGGTTGCGCCGATGCCGCCTGCTACGCCGCCAAAGATCTGGGACGCAACAGGGTGCACGTGTATCGCGTGGAAGACAGTGAATTGGCGCAGCGCCAGGGTGAAATGAACTGGGTGGCGCGGATTACCCATGCCATCGAGGAAAACCGCTTCCGTCTCTATTGCCAGAGCATCATGCCGCTAGGGGATACTGAGGGAGAGGGATGCCATTTTGAAATTCTGTTGCGCATGTTGGGTGACAGCGGCGATCTTATCCCGCCCATGGCCTTTATTCCTGCTGCTGAACGTTACAATTTGATGCCCTCCATAGACCGCTGGGTGGTGAGTACGGCATTTGGCCAGTACTGGAAAATTTTTTCACCGCACATGCAGGATGATGCGTGCCACACCTTTACCGTGAATCTATCCGGTCCTTCTTTGTGCGACGATCATTTCCTGAATTTCATCAAACGCCAGTTTGCCTTGTATCAAGTGCCTCATCGTCATGTCTGCTTCGAAATTACCGAAACCGCAGCCATCTCCAATCTGGCACGGGCCGGGGAATTCATCAGCGAATTGCGCGCCCAGGGGTGTCGGTTTTCCCTGGATGACTTTGGTAGTGGCTTGTCTTCCTTTACCTATCTCAAAAACATGCAGGTGGATTACCTCAAGATCGACGGGTCTTTTGTGCGGGATATGGCGGATGACGCAATGGACCACGCCATGGTGTCCGCCATCAACCAGGTAGGCCACGTCATGGGACTCAAGACGATTGCAGAAGGCGTGGAAAACGAAGCAACCCTGGAGCAGTTGCGCCGGATGGGTGTGGATTTCGCGCAGGGCTTTGGCATCGAGCCACCCAGGCCGCTTGAGGAACTGGCCTCGAGCCTGTTATCGGTCGCAGATCGTGGCGATCCGTTCCCATTTTCGATACGCGAAAATAGCGTGTGCGACACCCCGGAAAGTGTGAGCCAATAAGCAAGCGACCTTCCCGGACCCTCGCCAGCCATGGGTTGGCGAAACATGAACAAAGCGTAACAGACACCCTCTTCGCTTCACCCTATCATCCTTCCCCATAAGTGGTGACCAAGCCACTTACCCGCCGACCCGGATTCGATCTTTCCGGCCGCCTGCTTCTGAAAGTTGGCAGCAGACATGGCTTAAGCGAGTCTTAAGCCTGGCGTGTTTACATATGCAGGTCTTTTCACCAATGGAGGTCATTATGCATCGTTTCATCGTTACCGCCGGGTTCGCCGCGCTTGTGGCGTCGCAGGTGTCCGTCGCGCAAGCGGCAACTCAGCCCCATCCCGGCAGGCTGCTCGCTTCAAACTGTTTCCAGTGCCACGGCACGGAAGGACGCGGGGGATTCGAACGCCTGGCAGGCAAGTCATCTTCGGATATCTACGGCGACATGAGGGAAATGAAGCTCAAATCTTCCGGCAACGACATCATGAAAGCCCATGCCAAGGGATATACCGACGCCGAATTGAGGCTGATTGCGGATTATTTCGCTCAGCTGCCGCGTTAAACATTCGAGGAGATATTTAAATGAAACGTAGACAATTTGTTGGTTTGCTAGCCGCATCGTCGGTGAGCCTTCTACTCCCGGGCAGGTTGTTCGCCGAGGACAGCACTTCCACGACTCGCGCCACCGTCCCCGCCGACACCGGTTCGGTCGGCAGCGTGGTGGTGGTCGGCGGCGGCATGGCCGGCGCGACGGTGGCCAAATTCCTGCGCCTGTGGGGCGGCAGCAAGGTCCAGGTGACGCTGGTGGACCAGAACGCCACTTACAGCTCCAATATCATGAGCAACCTGGTATTGAACGGTTTTACCACCATGTCGAGGCTGACCTACAACTACAACACCCTGAAGACGGCCTATGGCATCAACTTCGTGCAGGGGTCAGTGGTTAGTATCGTGCCTCCAGTTGGTGCCGGACTCGGTACGGTCTATCTGTCCGATGGCAGGTCGATTGCGGCCAACAAGATCGTGCTGGCGCCGGGCATCGAGTTCGACGATATTCCCGGCCTGACGCCGGATATCCAGAACAATTACGTGACCCATGCCTGGAAAGCCGGTCCGCAAACCACCAAGCTGGCAGAGCAGTTACGCAACATGCGCCCTGGCGGCACTTTCATCATGACCATCCCGGCATCGCCCTATCGTTGCCCGCCCGGCCCTTACGAGCGTGCCTGCGTGGTGGCCGACTACCTGAAGAAAAACAAGCCGGGATCGAAAGTGGTCGTGCTCGATGCCAACCCCTTCATTCAGGCGGAAAGGGTCAGTTTCGAAAACGCATTTAACTTCACCCATGCCGGTGTGATTGACTACCGCCCGAACTACGTGGTGGCGGGCGTTACCGCCAGCACCACCGGCGGCAGGCATGCGGTAGCCACCAACTTCGGTACTGAATACGCCGACGTACTGAATGTCATTCCCTCGCACAAGGCGGGCAAGATCATTACCGACAATCCATTGCTGGCCAATGTAGGCGGGCGCTGGGCAGGCGTGGACGTGCGCAGCTACGAGTCCACCGGAGTGCCGAATGTGTACGTGATCGGCGATTCTGCTTCGTCCGGACAACCCAAGGCTGGTCACATCGCCAACCAGGAAGCCAAGCTGTGCGCCGATGCCATTACCCGCGCGCTACGCGGTGACCTGACGCCCAACCCGTCACCGAAAACCAACTCCGCCTGTTATTCGCCGATCACCGCGAATACGGCTTCCTGGCTGACGGTGGTTTATGGTTACGATGCGGTGAACAAGAAGATGGTGCCGGTTCCCAGCGTGTTCGAGGCCAGTTCGGCAACTCAGGATAACTTCGAAAAGATGCGGAAGTGGTTTGCTGCATTGATGTCGGATAGTTTTGCCTGAGCCATGCAGTGACGAAAAAGGCCGCCCAATGGGCGGCCTTTTTTGTTTCCAGATTCAATATCCCAGCGTGCGAGCCGTCTGATAAAACGCAAAACTCAACAGCCAGGCCAGTCCCAGCGGCCAGGCCAGGGCCAGGGCGGTATAGGCACGGCTGCGCGATTCGGATCTGAGCGTGGCCAGCGTGGAAAGGCAGGGGGTGTAAACCAGCGTGAACAGCATGAAACTGTAGGCTTGCACCCAGTCCAGTTGCTGCGCCATGGTGCTCATCAGGGCCGTGCCTTCCAGGCCGTAAATCACGGCCAGCGAGCCGATCACGATTTCCTTGGCGACGAAGCCGAAAATCAGCGCGATGGCCAGTTGCTGATTGATGCCGAGCGGGTCGAGGATGGGGGACATCCAGTGGCCGATCATGCCGGCCCAGGTGTCGCTGCCGGCGGGAGTGGCGTTGAGCGGGAAATGGGTGAGTATCCACACCAGCACCACGCCGATGATGATGAATTTGCTCGCCCGGCCAAGAAAATGGCGGATTTCATGCCAGCCCCGCAACACGATCTGGCGCCAGGTCGGGAGGCGGTAGGGTGGCAGTTCGAGAATGAAGGGCTCGTTGTTGCTGTAGTGTTTCTTGAACAGCAGCGCGGTCATGATGGCGGCGGCGAAGCTGAACAGGTAGAGGCTGAACAGCACCAGCGGCGCGTATTTGGGGGCGAACAGGGCGCTGGTGATAAAGACGAACACCTGCAACCGCGCCGAGCACAGCGAGAACGGGATCACCAGCATGGTTAGGAGGCGCAGGCTGCGCGAACGCATCACGCGGGTGCCCATCAGGGCGGGCACGTTGCAGCCGAAACCCATCAGCATCATCACGAAGCTGCGCCCGTCCAGCCCCATTTTCGCCATCAGCGCATCCATCAGGAACGCGGCGCGCGAGAGATAGCCGCTATCTTCCACCAGCGCCATGAAAAGGAAAAACAGCACGATGATGGGCACGAAGGCGGCGACCGTGCCGACGCCGTTGAAGATGCCGTCCAGCAGCAGGCCGTGCAGCGGCGCGGGCAGGCCGAGCAGGAGCGGCTCCAGCACGCCGCCGCGCAGCAGGCCGAGGGACCAGGCCACGCCATCCTGGAGCGGCTTGCCGAGTATGAAAATAGCTTGGAACAGCAGGTACATGACGCCGAAGAACAGCGGCAGACCCAGCCACGGATGGAGCATCACACGGTCTAGCCGGGTGGTGAGGTTGTCCGACATCTGGGTCGGGACTTGCACCGCGTGCTTGAGCACGTTCTCCATGGTGGCTTCGATCTGGCTGTCGAGTTGGAGTTTGTCGCGGATCAGCGCGGGGTCGGCGGGCGTGCTGGCCTGGATGGCGCTGGAAATGGCCTGAAAAGCCTGTTCGTAGCCGCTGCCGTATTTGGCGGAGAGCAGTTCCACAGGCATCTCCAGGGCTTGTGACATTTTCTCGATATCCACCGTAACGCCGTATTTTTTTGCCTCGTCGGCCATGTTGAGCAGCAGCATGGCAGGCAGCCCAAGTTGCTTGAGTTGCAGGGCAAGACTCAGCTGGCGTTCGATCTGGGTGGTGTTGAGGATGATCAGCACCAGGTCAGCCGGGTTGTTTTCGAGAAAATGCCGCACCACCAGCTCGTCGTCGGAGAAGCCGTGAATGTCGTAAACTCCGGGTAAATCGATGATCTCCACCATGGCGCCGCCAAGCAGCACTTTCGCGCTCATCAGGTCGACGGTGATGCCGGGCCAGTTGCCGACGCGGGCCGAAGCGCCGGTGAGGCGGTTGAAGAAGGTGGATTTGCCGGTATTCGGCATGCCGAGCAGGGCGATACGCTTCATTCGGGTGTTAGGGCTCGTAAATGAATAATTTGGACATACGTTGCAGTGTATTCGGGATGGATGCAAGGCGCGAGACGCGGGCAATGGTTATTCCATTGCCAAGTCCCGCAACGCAGCAGACGCCCGAATACACAGCAACCCTTCGGGCTGGGGCTTTTTTGGGCGCATGCCCGCGTTGCGATCCGCTTGTTGTGAATGACACAACCGCACGTCTCGCGCCTTGGCCTGCGCCCAAAAAAGCCCCAGCGTATGTCCAAATTATTCATTTACGAGCCCTAGCTCCGGGGTGACATCGATGCGCTGCGCGTCGCTACGGCGCAGCATGATATCGGTGGTGCCAATGCGGACATGGAGTGGGCCGGCGAATTTGGCGCGACGCACCAGGTCGATGCGCTTGCCGATGCGGAAACCCATAGCGGCAAGACGGTGATAGAGCGCTTCGTCGGTATGCAGTGCGGCGATGGTGGCGGATTCGCCAGGTTTGAGGGTGGAAAGTCTGACCGTGTCCATGAGTTGGAATGCGCAAATAAGAATTGTTCTTGATTATCACATGGCAACCCTGTTTTGCAAAGCATAATGCGGCGTTCCCGGGCATGTCCGCCAGTGGCCCGAATTGTGACCGGGGCGTATTTAGGGTATGATTTCACCCCGTCCAATCTCCATGATTTTCAGGTTTTTCATGACCAAATTCATCTTCGTCACGGGCGGGGTCGTTTCTTCTCTCGGCAAAGGCATCGCGGCGGCTTCGCTCGCGGCCATCCTCGAAACCCGCGGCATCAAAGTTACCATGCTCAAGCTGGATCCCTACATCAACGTGGATCCCGGCACCATGAGTCCATTCCAGCACGGCGAAGTGTTCGTCACCGAAGACGGTGCCGAAACCGACCTGGACTTGGGCCACTACGAGCGCTTCATCAGCGCCAGGATGAAAAAGTCCAACAACTTCACCACCGGCCAGATCTACGAGAGCGTGATCAAGAAAGAGCGCCGTGGCGAGTATCTGGGCGGCACGGTGCAGGTGATTCCGCACATCACCGACGAAATCAAGAATTTTATCCGCGCCGGCGCCGGCGATGCCGAAGTGGCCATCGTCGAGATCGGCGGCACGGTGGGCGACATCGAGTCGCTGCCGTTCCTCGAAGCCATTCGCCAGATGGGCGTGCAGCTCGGGCGCAGCAGCACCTGTTACATCCATCTCACGCTGGTGCCTTACATCGCCTCCGCCGGCGAGATCAAGACCAAACCCACCCAGCACTCGGTAAAGGAACTGCGCGAAATCGGTATCCAGCCCGACGTGCTGTTGTGTCGCGCCGATCGTCCACTACCGGACGATGAGCGGCGCAAGATCGCACTGTTTACCAACGTGCCAGAAGAAGCGGTAATTTCGGCCGTGGACGTGGACAGCATTTACAAGATTCCCGGCCTGTTGCATCTCCAGGGCCTGGACCAGATCGTGTGCCGTAAGCTGGAATTGACGCCCCCCGCGGCGGATTTGAGCACCTGGGAAAAACTGATTTTTTCCCTGGAGCATCCGCAGCACGAGGTCAATATCGCCCTGGTCGGCAAGTACGTGGATTTGACCGAGTCCTACAAGTCCCTGTCCGAAGCCCTGATCCACGCCGGTATCCATACGCGCAGCAAGATCAATATTCACTATATCGATTCCGAAACACTGGAAAGCGGCGATATCGGCAGCCTGTCCGGTATGGATGCGATACTGGTGCCGGGCGGTTTCGGCAAACGCGGGGTGGAAGGCAAGATTGCAGCCATCCGTTATGCCCGCGAGAAGCGCATCCCCTACCTGGGTATTTGTCTCGGCATGCAGCTGGCGGTGATCGAGTACGCACGCCACAAGGCCGGTATGGCCGATGCGCATAGCACCGAATTCGAGCCCAATACGACTCATCCCGTGGTGGCGCTGATTACCGAGTGGCGCACCAAGGAAGGCACAGTCGAAACCCGCAACGCGCAATCCGACCTGGGCGGTACCATGCGACTGGGTGGGCAGGAAGCCTTGTTGATGGAAGGTTCATTGGCACGCAAGGTCTATGGCGCGGAAAAGGTCGTCGAGCGCCATCGCCACCGCTATGAAGTCAATAACGAATATTTACCACGCCTGGAACAGGCGGGCTTGCGCGTGAGCGGGCGCTCGCAGGGCGGCGAGAATCTGTGCGAGATGATCGAATTGCCGGATCATCCGTGGTTCATGGCCTGCCAGTTCCATCCCGAATTTACTTCCACCCCGCGCAATGGCCACCCGCTGTTCAAGGCCTTCATCGAAGCGGCGCTGGCCCAGAATCAGGCGGTATAAGGCATGAAACTTTGCGGTTTTGAAGCTGGCCTGGATCAGCCCTTGTTCCTGATCGCCGGCCCGTGCGTGATCGAGTCCGAGCAAATGGCTCTGGATACCGCCGGGGCCTTGAAGGAAATCTGCGCCGGCGTGGGCATTCCGTTCATCTACAAATCCTCCTACGACAAGGCCAACCGCAGTTCCGGCAAGTCGTTCCGCGGCTTCGGCATCGACGAGGGGCTGAGGATACTGAGCGAGGTGAAACGCCAGATCGGCGTGCCGGTGCTGACCGATGTCCACAGCGAAGAAGAGATTCCGGTCGCGGCAGCGGTGGTGGACGTTTTGCAGACACCCGCCTTCCTGTGTCGTCAGACCGACTTCATCCATGCCGTGGCAAGCTGCGGCAAGCCGGTGAACATCAAGAAAGGCCAGTTCCTGGCACCTTGGGACATGAAGAACGTGGTGGAAAAGGCGCGCGAAGCCAATGGCGGCGCGGACAACATCATGGTGTGTGAACGCGGCGTGTCCTTCGGCTATAACAACCTGGTTTCCGACATGCGCTCGCTGGCGGTGATGCGCGACACCGGCTGTCCGGTGGTGTTCGACGCCACCCACTCGGTACAGTTGCCTGGTGGACAGGGCGACAAGAGCGGCGGACAGCGCGAATTCGTGCCGGTGCTGGCGCGCGCGGCGGTGGCGAGCGGGATCGCCGGGATCTTCATGGAAACCCACCCCGACCCCGCCAAGGCGCTGTCGGATGGCCCCAATGCCTGGCCGCTGGGGCAAATGCGCCAATTGCTGGCGACCCTCAAGCAACTGGATGAACTGGTCAAGCAGCAGGGGATGATTGAACAGCAAAGGCCTGAAAGAATTTGACCTGAAGCACGGTCATTTTGTCATGTGTCGTTGGTAGAGTAGAGATTCGTGGTTATTGTTTTGTGTAAAGAATGAATACTGTTAAGGAAAAATAAAATGAGTGCAATTGTTGATGTGATCGCCCGAGAAATTCTGGACTCCCGTGGCAACCCCACGGTTGAGGCCGACGTGTTGCTGGAATCCGGCGTGATTGGCCGCGCCGCTGTGCCTTCCGGCGCCTCCACCGGCACCAAGGAAGCCGTGGAACTGCGCGATGGCGACAAGGCGCGCTATCTGGGCAAGGGCGTGTTGCAGGCGGTGGAAAACGTCAATACCGAAATCTGCGAAGCGATCATCGGACTGGATGCGGAAGATCAGAGCTTCATCGACAAGATGCTGATCGAACTGGACGGCACCGACAATAAGGGCCGCCTGGGCGCCAACGCCATTCTCGCCGTCTCCCTGGCTGTGGCCAAGGCCGCCGCGGAACAGTCCGGTCTGCCGCTGTACCGCTACCTGGGCGGTGCCGGTCCGATGCAGTTGCCGGTGCCGATGATGAACATCATCAACGGCGGCGCACATGCCACCGGCGGTGCGGACATCCAGGAATTCATGATTATCCCGGTGGGCGCACAGAGCTTCCGCGAAGCCCTGCGTTGCGGCGCGGAAGTATTCCATAACCTGAAAAAGATTCTCCATGGTCGTGGCTTTGCCACCACTGTCGGCGACGAAGGCGGCTTCGCGCCCGCGTTGGGCTCCAACGAAGCTGCCCTGAAAGTGATCGTGGAAGCCATCGAGGCTGCCGGTTACCTGCCGGGTTCCGACGTGGCCATCGGCCTGGATTGCGCCGCATCCGAGTTTTACAAGGACGGCCAGTATCATCTGAAAGCGGACGGCCTGACCCTCAACTCCAGCCAGATCATCGATCTGTACGCGACTTGGGTGGATAAATACCCCATCATCAGCATCGAAGACGGTATGAGCGAATTCGACTGGGATGGCTGGAAGCTGCTTACGGATCGCCTGGGTAAAAACATTCAGCTGGTAGGCGACGATGTGTTCGTGACCAACACCAAGATCCTGCGCGAAGGTATCCAGAAGGGTATCTGCAATTCCATCCTGATCAAGGTTAACCAGATCGGCACCCTGAGCGAAACCTTCGCTGCCGTGGAAATGGCCAAGCGCGCTGGTTATACCGCCGTGATTTCGCATCGCTCCGGCGAAACAGAAGATTCCACCATCGCCGATCTGGCAGTGGCCACCAACGCCCTGCAAATCAAGACCGGCTCGCTCAGCCGTTCCGATCGCGTCGCCAAGTACAACCAGCTGCTGCGTATCGAGGAAGAGCTGGGTGACGGCGCCAGCTACGCCGGTCGTGACGCCTTCTATCAGCTCAATCTCTAAGACGGAACGCTGATCTCTTTCCATGCGCTGGTTGACGCTGTTTCTGGCGCTCCTTATTGCCGCCCTGCAATATCCCCTGTGGCTGGGAAAAGGCAGTTGGCTGCGGGTATGGGAAGTAGATCAGAAAATAGCGGCCCAAAAGCAGGTCAACCAGGGTCTGAAAGCGCGCAATGCCTCCATGGAAGCTGAAGTGCACGACCTCAAGCAGGGTTACGATGCCATTGAGGAACGTGCCCGCAGCGAATTGGGCATGATCAAGCAGGACGAGGTGTTTTTCCAGGTGCTGGAGGGCGGGAAGTCCCTGCCGCTATCCAGCGATGAGCACAAGAAAAAACCATGAGTGAAAAAGTAAGCATCCTTTTTGTCTGCATGGGCAACATCTGCCGTTCTCCCACCGCGGAGGGCGTGTTCCGTCGCCTGGTGCAAAGTGCCGGGCTGGAACACAAGCTTCTCATCGATTCTGCCGGGACCCATGCCTACCACATCGGCTCGGTGCCTGATGCCCGGGCCAGCGCAGCTGCCGGTAAACGGGGCTACGACCTTTCCGCCTTGCGCGGGAGGCAGGTGAGCGAGCAGGATTTCCATGCGTTCGATTACATCCTGGCCATGGACCGCGAAAATCTGTCCAACCTGCAAAACATCTGCCCGTCCGAGCATGTTGGCAAGGTATCCTTGTTCCTGGAATTCAGCGCCAATTTTAGCGAACGTGAAGTGCCGGACCCCTATTATGGCGGAGCACAGGGCTTCGAGCATGTGCTGGATCTGGTGGAAGATGCGGCACGCGGCCTGTTGCAGAAGCTGGAGCGGGAACATTCCTTGCGCGGGTGAGGTTTTCCTTTCCCGAACACCGATTTACAGCGCCCGATAGTGGGGGCAGTCAACGCGGCGTAAAATGGAACTTCATTCCTGTCTGGCTTCCATGCCCGCTTGAGTAATGGCCGGCAGCACGCCTCCGCCATCAAGCAAGCGCTTCAGGGTATCGAAGGGTACCGGTCGGCTGAAATAGTAACCCTGCGCCATGTCGCACCCGAGTTCCGTCAGGATGGCAGCCTGCTCGGCTGTTTCCACCCCTTCCGCCACCACCTTGAGTCCGAGCGCGTGCGCCATGCTGATCACGGCAGCAGCGATTTGTCTATCGTTCGGGTCGGTGGTGAGGTCGCACACGAAGGAACGGTCGATCTTGAGTTTGTGAACCGGCAGGAGTTTCAGGTTCGCCAGATTGGAACACCCCGTGCCGAAATCGTCCACGGAGACCTCAACTCCGGCTTCGCCCAGCGCCCCCAGAAATTTCAGCATACCGTCACGCTGGGCGGACAGCGCGGTTTCCGTAAGCTCGATTTCCAGGCGCCGAGGATCGAACCCGCTCGTGGCCATGATGTCGAGAATTACCTGGTGTGTCTTGGGTGTTAACTGGAGCGGGGAGAAATTGACTGCCAGACGGAAATTGTTGCAAACGTGGCATGTCAGTTCCATACCCTGTCCGCACATGGTTCGAATCGCCCATTCGCCGATGGCGCCGATCAATCCGGTTTCTTCCGCAATGGGAATAAACACCGACGGTGGCACCGGCACACCGCTGGAATTCTCCCAGCGCGCCAGGACTTCCGCCCCAATAATGCGACCATCCGGAAGACTGACCTGAGGTTGCCAGGCGAGCCACAGCTCGTCCGCGGCCAATGCCTGGCGCAGCGCGTTGCTTATTTCCAGGCGCTTGCTGAGCAGGCTGTTCATGGCGGAGGAATAGAAGCGGAATATTCCCCGGCCGCTTTCCTTGGCGCGGTACATTGCCGCATCCGCATTCATGAGCAAGGTTTCGCCGTCCTCGCCATCGTCTGGGTAGCGGCAAACACCGATACTGGCGGCTATGAACAGGTTTTTTCCTTCCAGAACCAGCGGTGCAGAAAGGGCAGCAAGGATTTTTTCTGCAGTCTCCGCAATATCTTCAGGCTGAGCTGTATCGGGAAGAAGCACCGTGAATTCATCTCCCCCCAGGCGCGATACCGTATCGCTCTTGCGTACCGCGCTCTGCAGACGCTCCGCCACGGCAACGAGAATCTGGTCGCCAAAGCGATGACCGAGGGTATCGTTGATGTCCTTGAAGCGATCCAGGTCGATGAACAGGAGTGAAAATTCGTTTCCGGTCCGGTGTGAGTGGGCGATGGACTGTTCCAGACGATCCATGAACAACTGGCGGTTAGGCAGGTCGGTCAGGACATCGTAGTACGCGAGGTGGAGCAGTTTGGCACGCAGATCCTTATGCTGCGTGATGTCCGAAAAAACCCCGGCGTAGTAGCGTATCTTTCCCGCCTCGTCGGGTACCACATTGATGTGGAGCCATTCGGGGTAGATGTCGCCGCTTTTACGACGGTTCCAGATCTCTCCTTCCCAGGCGCCCTTTTCCTGTAACGAGCGCCACATGAGCTGGTAAAACTCACGATCATGACGACCGGATCTCAGTAGCCCCGGGGTTTTTCCGATGGCTTCCTCTTCGCTGTATTCGGTGGCTTGGGTGAAGGCCCTGTTCACCAGCAGAATGCGATTGTTGGCATCCGTCACCATGATGCCCTCGCTGGTGGCATCGAATACACTTGCCGCCACCTGGCGGTTTTCCAGCTCGCATTGCAGCAGTGTTATCAGTTGTTCACGATCCTCGCGCAAAACCTGCTCGCGCTGACTGAGCGTGGCAAATACGCTGAGCATGGAAACAACGCCGACGAATTGTCCATCCGCCCCGGTTACGGGCAGGTAGTCGACGCGCTCCTCCCCCAGACGTTGCAATATGGTTTCCATGCCGACATCGGGCTGCAATGGCGCCGGCTGGCGACGTACCAGGAGATCGGCAAAAATCCGGCCAGGGAAAAGCGCAGCCTGCCGTTCCTCCACCAAACCCATGAAAACACCATCTTCGGAGAACACGCCAAATACCCTGGCGGACCCTGAACTATCTTCAACAATATCCCGGTAACGCTGAAAGGAATCCACCCGCGTCCAGCGGGCGCAAAGACAATCTTCTGCCTTCAAGTCAGACATTATTGAGGTTCCTGATCTATTTCGATCTCGATCTCAAGGTCGAGGTGAATAATTTCTTCCGGCCCCATCAGCGGTTTGATTTCCTCCAGTACGAAGCGCCTGAGCTGCTCCGGGCTGATCTTGCGCAGGATGGCGCTACGCACCAGGACATCCCCGATCACGTCATCCTCCACCAGCACATGCTCGAACTGGGTGGTGGTAAGGAGGCTGAGGGCCTTGCCCACTGCAACGTGGCCGATTGGGGACAGCCTGCCAAGCACCAGGCCATCATCAATCGGCGGCAAGACGAATTCCGTCAGGCGGGCGCGGAAAGTGTGGCGCCGATTTTTTTTGATCATGTTTGGATCTTTCGTGGTAAGCGGTCCGCTGGTTTTGCGGACAACACAGATATCAGGACTAAAAAGTCCAGATGCGAATTAAAACACAGGCATGTTCCAATTTGAATGATTTTGTTAATACGCCCTAATCCCCCCCGTCAGCTTTCGAGACAGGAAAGTCGTAAGAAAAAGCTGGGTTTTACTCCATCAGAGGATGCAGATTGTTGTAATCAGAGCGAGTTCAGGATGAGTTTCGGTCGCCTGCGACATGGTTGGCGCGCAGGGTAGGGTGTGCCTGGGATTAAAAGCTGAACCTGGTAATCGGGATGGCTCTCCCATCCGGAAGCGTTAACGTTCCGCTTGTCGTTGTCTGGAACTGGATCTGGAGCGGCCCGAGATTACTGTTGACCACCACCGGCGCACGGTAGGCTCCCGTCAGCGTCTGTCCATTGGCATATTGCATCCAGCTTCCTTGGTATAGACTTTGCGAGCTCATCTGGTTCGCCGAGGAATACCAGATCGGGTTCCCCGTGCTGTCATACATGTATCCGGCCAGGAACATTACCCCGTTCTGGATTTCCAGTGCAAAGCCTCTGCCGTTCTCATTGGCATTCCACCACCACCCGGTTTCGGGTTGAAAAGTCGCGCGGGGAGCATTGACGCCATTGGCGACGATATTGAAGCGTTCTATTGGAATGGTTCCACCTGGCCAGGTAATGGTTCCATGAGTCGCATCGGTAAATTTCAAGGCGATGGTGCCAATGTTTGCGGTGGGTGCGGGCGCGATGTAAGCGCCGGTCAGTGTTTGTCCATGTCCGTAGGTAGTCATGGTTCCCTGATACGTTGAACTGTTGCTCATGCTGCCACCGGATACAAACCAGGTGGCTTGGCCCGTGTCTGCAGCATAAAGATAGCCGGCCATAAACAGGTTATTGCCTCTAACCTCGATGGTGAAGCCGCGCCCGCTTTCGCTTGGGTTCCACCACCAGCCGGTTTGAGGTGAGACTGACGTGGAAGCTGGATTCAGGTAGGAGACAATTGCAGGATAGGCCAAATCCAGCCGTGAGTAGGAATCAATGCCGCCAGTGTTGTCGCAAGAAGCCGATCCGCCATACAGCCCGCCGCGAAGCGAATAATAACTTCCGTTATAGGTGAATAAGCCAGACCCGCTGCTGCCACCTTCAGTAGAGCCATACGACCAGACAGACTGGATGAAACTGCCCTGGCCCTCGAATGTTCCATAACCCGTCACACTTCCAAGGCTGACTTTTTTGAGATCCCCGGATGGATGGTGCAATGCGGTCACGTTGGTCCCGGTTGGTACGGCAGAAGCATCCCAGCCGGCAAAAATCACCCCGCTTGGTGGAGATTCATTGAGGCGCAACAGTGCGCTGTCCAGGGCCGGGTTATTGTGCAACAGCGTCGCTCCTCCGCTCCGTTGAACGTAATTCGGCGCGCTCGAACCACCGCATGTCGCGGATTCGAAAAACCAGTAGGTGTTGAGTGTGCTGGCTGCACTTTGTGTGCTGATGCAGTGGTTGGCGGTGTAAAAATAGGGGACATACGTGGTTGTAACCGTATCGTTCAATAGCGTTCCAGTGCATACATAACTGCCGGAGCCATCATTGAACACCATTTTCGCCACTGCTTTTGCAGCATTAAGGAAGGCCTGCGTTGGACTGCTGATGCAGGCAACATCGTGTTCGCAGAATGCTGAAGAGCCAATGCCCGAGCTCTTGATGCTGGCACGAGATGCCGTTGAAACCAGATGGGAAATCTCCGGCAGGTCGAAAATGAAACTGTTCGGGGCCAGGCCAGGTGGAATATATATCTCCGTCGTCAAGGTCTCGCCATCGATCACCGGTGTCCAGTAGACAGGCCCCTGCATTCGAATGTCTCTATTTGTGAATGGCCCGTAAATCCGTGCCACGTCGGCAGAACCGAAGAACCTTAGTTCCACACCGTCTTCCATGGCGCTTATTACCAGACCCAGACGTAACGCGGCTGCTTGAGGGGATGTCATGCTGAAGCGGGCGACCTGCCCCCCATCGGGCAGTTGAGTCCAGATCAAGGCCGCAGAAGAGATGGCCGCACGTGCAGTATCAGGAAGGGGACGTCCGAAGCCGATTTGAAGTAATTTCCTATCCTTTCTGGAATTTGAATCCTTAAGCGCCTTGATCTTCTCCACCCCAACGGGCTCAAGTCGAATTTGCACTGTGCTGCCCACCTCTTCAATGGGGAGCTTCAGAGATTGTTGCTGGATGGATGACTTTTGAGGATTAATGTATTCCTCTGGTTTGGCCGAGAATACATTTTGTCCATGAACGCTCTGGACGAAGAAAAGTAAAACCAGTGCGGCAAGCTGAAAATGTTTCATTTCGTACTCCCCTCAAATACTCTGTTTGTCGATTGGGGAAAGGGTCGGGGACATCAATTGTTGCATCTTCGATAATAATTCAGGCATTACAAGTGTCAACTGTTGTTTGTTTCGCTGGTTGTTATTCAGGCTGGTTTTTCACTTCATCCCTTTGCCCATATCCCTTGAACTTCTCCAGCACCACGTCCATTTCTTCATCTGAAAGCAGATTCGGCGCGCCAATCTGCAGCGTGCGGCAATACTGCTCGCATAGTGTTTCCACTTCGATTGTCAGCGCCAGGGCGCTTTTCAGTGAAGAGCCGGCGGCCAGTATGCCATGATTGGCGAGCAGGCAGGCTTTGCGGCCATCCAGCGCGTGTAGCGCATGCTCGGCAGCTCCTGTGTGCCGAAAGCGGCGTATCTTGACCGCAATCGCAATCGCAATCGCAATCGCAATCGCAATCGCAATGGCTAGGCGCTGCAACTGACCTGGGTCCAGTTCGAGCATCGGCCGATGCTCGAACACTACAAAAAACTGCACGATGTCGCCTGCAAGCTCGGGCTTTGGCCAGAGCAGCGTAATCGCGCACTGGCATGGGTTGCCGAGGTGATCGCACGAGAGGCGAGCACAACGAGCCGCTGGAAGCCGAAACCTTCGACACCCAATTATACGTTACGGGTTGAAATTGCCCTGTGGGAGGAGGATTTGGATGTGGCCTGCGCGACTGTGCATGAAGGCATCTGTGACCGGAATCTGCTGATCGCTCTGGCAGGGAGGCTCGAATCTTCGCGTCCCGTTGACCCCGTCAGCCTATATCGGCGCGTGGTCCCGATCATCGTTGGGCAGACCAACAATTCTGCCTATGAGGAAGCGACAAGACTTATTCGCAAGATGGGAGGGTTGATGACGGCGCAGAACCAGGCACTGCAATTTGGCGACTATCTGGCGGAGCTGCGCGATGCCGGGCTGGAGGCGCGCATAGCCATAGCGAAAATTTCGCCAATCTTCGCCACCTCTGCCCGTCCGAATTCGCCCACAAGGTGACGCTGTTCCTCGAATACGCCGAGCGTTTCAGCGAACGCGAGGTTCCGGATCCCTACTATGGCGGGGCGCAAGGCTTCGAACACGTGCTCGACCTGGTGGAGGACGCGGCCCGAGGCCTGTTGCGGACCCTGGATCGGGCGCACTCGCTGCGAAGCTGAGCGGCGGATCCCGCCTACATCTTTTTGTAGGTAATGGCGCTGATGACCGCGCCCTGGGGATCCTGGATCACGCAGAAGCGTCCCACTTCCGGAATGTCCTGGGGCGGCACCAGGAGCTTCGCGCCCAGTTCCCGCGCCGTGTGCGCCGTCAGGTCGACGTTGTCGACGGTGACGTAGCATCCCCACATGGGAGGCATGCCCTTGGCGTCTTCCGGCATGGCCATGATTCCGCCTATGCCTTTTCCGCCGGCGTTCACCACCGTGTAAGTCATGCCCGGCATGGACATGTCCTCGGTCTTCCAGCCGAACAGGCTGGTGTAAAAGATCTTGGCCGCGGCCACGTCGGTCGTCATCAGCTCGCACCAGCTGAATGCGCCATGCTGCTTGAATTGCTCGTCCATTTGTATCTCCTTCTCGCGGGAAGTGTTGGTTGGGTAACCCAGGGCGGCGATACGCCTGGGTCGCGGGCAGATGCAAAGCATAGGCCTCGGCCAAGGCGGCCATCAATACGCGATTCACCCCAATTTCGGCCCGAGGGGTGCGAGCGGCAGCGGCGGCGCAATTGCCCGGAAATTGTCGCGAATCCCCGCTGAATCGTTGCGTGGCGCCATTTTGCACCCGGCCGGGTGATTCGCGCGGCAAGGAGGCGGCCGGTCTTGCACCTTATGCCGAAAGTATGCGCATCACATCAATCCACCACCCCACAAATACAGCATCCGCCGCACAGCCTTTTCCGCCTTTGTTTCCTACACTGGGTACCGCCTGAGAACGGATATCGTTTGGCTTTGCCCTGCGCGTCAACGCGCCTTCCGTTGCGGGTCCGGGCCGGATAAGGGTTCCACATCAAGGACTCGCCGACCGTTTTTTCAAACGTGAAAAAGGAAATGCGACCATGAAAAAGCAAAAGAACCCGAGCGGCAAGGGTACGGGAATGAACCGGCGCGAGTTTCTGCAAGCTGGCGCCCTCGGTGGCGTGGCGCTGCTGCTCCCCATGAGCCTGACCAGCCGTCTCGCCGAGGCGGCGCCGTCATCGCCGACGCTGACGAAATTCACCGAACCGCTGGCGATTCCCAAGGTGCTGATGTACGACTCCGCGGGCATTACTGTCGCGATGCGACAGTTCAAGCAGCGGATTCATGGCGCGCTGCCGGAAACGACCGTCTGGGGCTATGGCAACGATACCGTTGGCTTCAGTACCCCTGGGCCGACCATCCTGGTCGACAACAACGATGACAATTCCAACCGGACCACGGTGACCTGGCGCAACGAGCTTGCAGACGACGCCAACGCGCCGCACTACCTGCCGATCGATCCGAGAATCCTGGCGGATATTGGCGGTGGTGAAACCGCAATCCATGGCGCCACCAATAACCGCAAGGCGGTGGTGCACCTGCATGGCGCGCAGGGTATTACCGATTTTGCCGATGGTCGCCCGGAATATGCGTTCCTTCCCGGCACGGCCGAGACCTACGATTATGGCCCCCAGCCGCGCGGCGCCACGCTGTGGTACCACGACCACGCCATCGGCAACACGCGCCTCAACGTGTACATGGGCCTGGCCGGGGCATTCGTGTTCCGCGACAAGATGGAGAGGGACCTGGTCGCTACCGGCCAGTTGCCCGACATCGATCACGACATGCCCCTGGTGCTGCAGGACCGGCGCCTCAAGAAGAACGGCCAGCTTGCTTATGGCCCCTATTTCGACGACACCTTCATGGGAGACGTCATGCTGGTCAACGGCAAGGCCTGGCCCTTCCTGGCGGTGGAACCGCGCAAGTACCGTTTCCGCCTGCTCAATGGCTCGAATACGCGGAACTACGCCCTGAAGCTGGGTGGGCATGACGGGCAGCCCGCGTTGATGTTCCAGCAGATCGGATCGGACGGCGGTTTTCTTGCCGCGCCGCTTCAGCTAGGGGAAATTACCCTCACCCCCGGCGAGCGCGCCGACGTGGTGGTGGACTTCACCGGCATGGGTGGAATGAATGTCGACCTGAGCAATCACCACATGATGAAGGGCATGAAGGACGAGAGCCCGATCCATGAAATCATGCAATTCCGCGTCAATTCGGCTACGGTAACCGGCGATGTGACGCTTCCCGCCGTTCTCGCGACGATCCCGACACTGACGCCGACCGCTGGGATTCCCCCGCGCTATTTCAAGCTGGAGGATGAATTCGACCCGAATGTCGGCGACGCGAAATGGCATATCACCGGCCCGACGCGTTCCGATGGTCCAGCCAAGCTCGACGTACCGACCCACATGGTCAAGAACGGCACGGTAGAGGTGTGGAACTGGGTGAACAAATCGGAGATGGTCCACCCGATGCACATCCACCTGGTCCAGTTTCAGGTGCTGGGGCGCTGGAAGGCGGCGGAGGATTCGAAGGGCAATCTTATTCCCGGCAAGCCCATCGGCGTCGACGCAAACGAAATGGGCTGGAAGGACACGGTACGGGTCGGGCCGCTGGAATTCGTGCGTGTGATCGCCCGGTTCAACGGCGACCCGAACGGCCCGCACACAGCGGGAGCCGCAACGGAAATGATGCCCTTCCACTGCCACGTTCTCGAGCACGAGGACCATGAAATGATGCGCATGTACGAGTTTGAGTACTAAACGCGCGTTCCGTCCAGGCATGGGCGGCCCGGTGGGCTGTCCCGGCCATGGTCCTCATCTGTTCGGTTGACCGTAGCTCTTGAACTTCTCCAGCACCACGTCCATTTCCGCATCCGAAAGCAGATTCGGCGTGCCGATCTGCAGCGCCCGGCAATACTGCTCGCACAGGGTTTCCACCTCCACCGCCAGGGCCAGCGCGCGCCCCAGGCTGGTTTCCGCCACCAGCATGCCGTGGTTGGCGAGCAGGCAGGCCTTGCGGCCTTGTATGGCGGCGAGCGCGTGGTCCGACAGTTCCTGGGTGCCGAAGGTGGCGTAGGGCGCGCAGCGGATCGTTTTGCCGCCTGCTGCCGCGATCATGTAGTGGAAGGGCGGGATGTCGCGGCCCAGGCAGGCCAGCGTGGTGGAGAAGGTGGAATGCGCGTGCAGCACCGCGTTGAGTTCCGGGCGGGCAGCCAGGATGTCGCGGTGGAAACGCCATTCGCTGGAGGGCTTGCGGCGGCCTTGGGACTTGCCGTCCATGTCCATCAATACGATGTCGTCCGGGGACTGTTCCGTGGCGGGCATGCCCGAGGGCGTGACGAGAAAGCCCGAACCGTGGCGCACGCTGAGGTTGCCGGATGTGCCACGATTCAGCCCTTCCTTTTGCATCGCGAGGGCGGTATCGATCAGGCTGCGGCGCAGTTCAGCTTCCTTCATTGCTTGCGTTCCGGATACAGGCCCAGCAGCCCTTCCTTTGATGCCGGGCAGACGCCGCGTTCGGTAATCAGGCCGCTGACCAGCCGCGCCGGCGTGACGTCGAAAGCGTAATTGGCCGCCGGGCTGCCATGGGGGGTGAGGGTGACCGTCACCAGTTCGCCCTCCTCGCTGCGGCCACGAATCTGAGTGACTTCCTGAGCGTCGCGCTGTTCGATGGGGATGTCGCGCACGCCGTCTTCCAGCGTCCAGTCGATGGTGGGGCCAGGCAACGCGACGTAGAACGGGATCTGGTTGTCAAAGGCAGCAAGCGCCTTGAGATAGGTGCCGATCTTGTTGCATACGTCGCCGCTGGCGGTGGTGCGGTCGGTGCCGACGATCACCATGTCCACCATGCCGTGCTGCATCAGATGGCCGCCGGTGTTGTCCGCGATCACGGTGTGGGGCACGCCGTGCTGCTTGAGTTCCCACGCGGTGAGGCTGGCTCCCTGGTTGCGTGGCCGGGTTTCGTCCACCCATACATGCACCGGGATGCCGGCGTCGAAAGCGGCGTAGATGGGCGCCAGCGCGGTGCCCCAGTCCACTGTGGCGAGCCAGCCGGCATTGCAGTGGGTGAGGATGTTGACCGGTTCGCCCTTGGCGTCCAGCATGGCCCGGATCAGTTTCAGGCCGTGCTCGCCGATGGCGCGGTTCATCGCCACGTCCTCTTCGCAGATCGCAGCAGCTTCAATCCAGGCCATGGCGGCGCGCCGTTCCGGTGGTAGCGGCAAGAGCTGGACCGTCATGCGCGCCAGTGCCCAGCGCAGATTGATGGCGGTGGGGCGGGTCTCCATCAGGGTGTCGCTGGCTTGTTTCAGCGCTTGATCCGAGGCGTCCTCACTCATTGCCAAGGCCACGCCGTAGGCCGCCGTGGCACCGATCAGCGGGGCGCCGCGCACCAGCATGTTCTTGATCGCGATTGCAGCATCATGAAGATTCTCCAGCCGCACCGTGACGAACTCGTGCGGCAGGCGCGTCTGATCGATGATTTCAACCGCGACGCCATCCCCGGCTGGCCAGATGGTGCGGTAAGGATTCCCTTCTACACGCATTTAGAGCTCTTTTCTCACGCACTTGATGGAGTCGTCTTCCGGACTGGTCTCGATAGAGAAGCCCAGGCGCGTCACCAGCTTGAGCATGTTGCGGTTGTTCTTGAGCACTTCGCCTTCCATGACTTTCAATCCCTTGGAGCGCGCGGCGTCCATCAGCGCGGCCATCAGCTTCTGGCCCAGGCCCTTGCCGCTCATATTGTCGGCCACCACCAGCGCGAATTCGCAGCTCTCGCCGTCGGGGTTGATGGCGAAGCGCGTCACGCCGAGTTCAACTTCCTTGCCGTGGGAATAAGTGACGGCGATGAGGGCCATTTCGCGGCTGTAATCGATCTGGGTGAAGCGCACCAGCATGGTGGCGGTGAGTTCCTGCACGCTGTCCATGAAGCGGAAATACTTGGATTCTTCCGACAGGCCGCGCACAAATTCCTGTTCCAGTTCCGCGTCCTCCGGGCGGATGGGTCGGATGGTGATGTCGGTGCCGTCGGCCAACTGCCAGTGGCTGACGAGATGGGTCGGATAGGGGTAGATCGCCATGTGGGCGTAGCGGTCCGGGCTGGGCTGGCGGTATTCCACCACCACCCGCGCGTCGGCGGCCAGCGCGCCGTGTTCGTCCACGATCAGCGGGTTGATGTCCATTTCCATCAGCAAGGGCAGTTCGCACACCATTTCCGACACGCGCAGCAGCACACTTTCCAGCGCGGCCATGTCGGCCGGGGGCATGTGGCGGAACGCGCCCAGCATCTTGGCCACATGGGTGCCCTGGATGAGGTCCTTGACCAGGAAGTTGTTGAGCGGGGGCAGGGTCACGGATCGGTCGCCCATCACTTCCACCATGGTGCCGCCGGCACCGAAAGTGATCACCGGGCCGAATACCGGATCATTGGTCACGCCAACCATCAGTTCGCGCCCGTTGGGCTTGACGATCATGGGCTCTATGGAAATGCCGTCCATGTGCGCGTTGGGGCGGCTGTGCTTCACGTTTTCCATGATCTCGTGGTACGCCGCCCGCACTGCCTGGGCGTTGACAAGGTTGAGCAGCACGCCGCCGGCGTCGGTCTTGTGGGTGATGTCGCGTGAATTGACTTTCATCGCCACCGGGAAGCCCAGTTGCTCGGCGATCAGCAGCGCCTCGTTGGGGCTGCGCGCCACCATGGTTTTGGCAACCGGGATGTGGAACGCGGACAACAGCGCCTTGGATTCCATCTCGTTGAGCACCTTGCGCCGTTCCAGCATGGCGCCTTCGATCACCATGCGTGCACCTTCCACGTCGGGTTCCAGGTGATGGGAGAGGGGGCCCGGCATTTGCATCAGCAGTTTCTGGTTGCGGTAGTAGTCGGAGAGATAGGAGAACACTTCCACCGCCGGCTCGGGGGTGCGGAAATTGGGTTTTCTGGCCTGGGAAAAGGCGATACGCGCTTCCGCCACCTGGGATTCTCCCATCCAGCAGGTCAGCAGCGGTTTGCTGTAATTGCCGGAAAGTTCGATTACCGCCTTGGCGGCTTCCAGTGGCTTGGTCATGGCCTGGGGGGTGAGGATGGCGAGAACGCCATCGACATTGGGGTCTTCCAGGCATGCCTTGACGGCGTGGTGGTAGCGGTCGGCCTGGGCGTCGCCGATGATGTCCACCGGGTTGCCGTGCGGCCAGTTGGGCGGCAGTACCTGATTGAGCTGCTCGATGGTGGTGTCGGACAGGGTGGCAATCGCCAGTCCCAGGTCCACGGCGCGGTCGGTGGCCATCACGCCCGGTCCGCCGCCGTTGGTGACGATGGCGAGGCGGTTGCCGATGGGGCGGAAGCCCGAGGCCAGCGCCTTGGCTGCCGCGAAGAGCTGGGTGATGGTCTGCACCCGCACCACGCCGGCGCGGCGCACGGCGGCGTCGAACACGTCATCCGAGCCCACTAGTGAGGCGGTGTGGGACATGGCGGCCTTGGAACCGGCGGCGTGGCGCCCTACCTTGACCAGAATCACCGGCTTGATGCGGGCAGCAGCGCGGATGGCGCTCATGAAACTGCGCGCATTGCGGATGCCTTCGATGTAGAGCAGGATGCTCTGGGTCTGGGCGTCGGAAACCAGGTAGTCGAGAATCTCGCCGAAATCAACATCGGCGGAGGAGCCCATGGAAACCACGCTGGAGAAGCCCACATCGTTGGTTTGCGCCCAGTCCAGGATGGCGGTGCAGAGCGCGCCGGACTGGGAGATGAAGGCCAGGTTGCCGGCATTGGCGCCGCCCTTGTTGAAAGTGGCATTGAGGCCGATGCCGGGACGCATCACGCCGAGACAATTGGGCCCGATGAGGCGGATGCCGTAGCGGTGCGCGTTCTCCAGGATTTGGTGTTCCAGTTCCTGGCCCTTGGGGCCGGTCTCGCCGAAGCCGGCGGTAATGATGACCGCGGCCTTGACCCCATGCTTGCCGCAATCCTCGATGATGTCGGGCACGGTCTGGGGCGGGGTGGCGATCACCACCAGTTCCACCGCCTGGCCGATCTCGCCGATCGAGGTGTAGGCCTGTTTGCCCTGCACTTGGGAATGACTCGGATTGATCGGGTAGAGCCCGCCCTGGTAGCCGCTTTCCAGCATGTTCTGGAACACGATCTGGCCAATCGAGTCGACCCGGTCGCTGGCACCAAACACGGCGACGGATTTCGGCGCGAATAGGGGATTGAGGTAGTGTTGGCCCATGATTTTGCGATCCCAATATAAGAGAGGGTATTATAGAAACATAATGTGACGATTGTGCCACAAATTAGCGCCCCGGCTCTTGTATAAGACCGATTAACGTGAATTCCATATGCATACCGCCTACATAACCCATTCCGCTTGTCTCAAGCACGACATGGGGTCGGATCATCCCGAGTGTCCGGCCCGGATTCAGGCAATCGAGGATCAGTTGATCGCGTCCGGCCTGCTCCAGTTTCTCGATCACCACGACGCGCCGCTGGTGACGCGGGAAGCCCTGGCCCGCGTGCATCATCCGGACTATATTGCTTCCATCCACGCTGCCGCGCCGCTGGAAGGCTTGGTGCATCTCGATCCCGATACCGCGATGACTCCCCATACCCTGGAAGCGGCCTTGCGTGCTGCCGGTGCAGTGGTTCTGGCGGTGGACCTGGTGATGTCGGGGCGGGCAGAGAATGCGTTCTGCAACATTCGCCCGCCGGGCCACCATGCCGGTGCCGCCAGTTGCGGGGGCTTCTGCATTTTCAACAACGTGGCGGTGGGGGCGGCCCATGCGCTGGTGCAGCACGGTTTGACCCGGGTTGCCATTGCCGACTTCGACGTGCACCACGGCAACGGGACGGAAGATATCTTCCACGATGACCCGCGCGTGATGCTGTGTTCCACCTTCCAGCATCCTTATTACCCCTATTGCGGCGCCGGTAGTGGCAACGACCACATCATCAACGTGCCGCTGCCTGCCGGCACTTCCGGCGAGGCTTTCCGGTCAGCAGTGACGGAGCAGTGGCTGCCGGCACTGGAGCGTTTTCAGCCCGAAATGCTGTTCATTTCTGCGGGGTTCGATGCCCACCGGGAGGACGATATGGGCGGTTTCGCGTTGAGGGAGGCCGATTACGTCTGGGTAACGGAACAACTCAAGGAAATTGCCGTCCGTCACGCTTCCGGCCGCATTGTCTCCGTGCTGGAGGGGGGCTACGCCCTGCACGCCCTGGGGCGTAGCGCGATGGCGCATATCAAGATAATGAGCGGGCTGTGATGGCGCGACAATGTGTCTCAACCGCCCTTGTCCTCAAGAGATTTGGCTGGGGGAAAACAGTTTTAAAGAGGTAATGAATGGACCCAACGTCGATTTTTTCCAAGACTGCAAAGGGCATAGGTGAACTGGGGCAACGGGATATGCGTCTGCCCCGCGACCACTATCGGCTCCTCAGCCTGATCGACGGCAAATCGAGCGTTGCCCAGTTGGCCGAAAAATCCGGCATGAACAGGGAAGCAGCGGAGCAGGTGTTTGCCCGCTTGGCTACCGAAGGTCTGCTCCATCTGGTGCCCAAGGCATCGGAGCAGAATTGGACGCAGAACCCGGAGGGGGCGGTAATCTCGGTTACCGAGCTGGACCCGGAGGAGGGCGTGAGGGCATGGGCGGAGGCCCAGCGCGGATCCAGCGCCCTGCATAACCACGGTTTCTACGCCAGCAAGGTGCGGCCCATGCAGGGCAGCGCCAGGCCAAGGATACTGTCGGTGGAAGACGATCCACTGGTGGCGCGCCTGCTTGGCGTTTTGCTATCCCGCGAGGGCTATGATGTGCGCATTGCTGCGGATGGCCAGGCTGCGTTTGCTGCCATGGAGGAAGAAACGCCGGACCTGGTGCTGCTGGATGTCATGTTGCCGGACACCACCGGCTTTGCCATTCTGGAATGGATACGCAAACATGACAAGCTGGCCCATTTGCCGGCGATCATGGTGACCGCCCAGGTCGGGGAAGAAGACGTGATGCGCGGCCTGCGCGCCGGTGCCGATGGCTATATATTCAAGCCGTTCAGGCCCGAACCGCTGTTGCAGTGCATACGCAATGTGCTGAAGATTTAAGCCATGTCTTGCGGCGGTCGGGTGAAATGAAAATCCATCGCTTGACCCCGGAACAAGCACTGAGCAGCCTGCACAGCGGCGCTGATGGGCTCAGTGTGGCTGAAGCAGAACGCCGCTTGCGGGAGTTCGGCTCCAATCAGGTCGAATCCCTCCCCCTCGAACCGCTGTGGCTCAAATTCCTCAAGGGTTTCACTCACTTTTTCGCCCTTATCCTGTGGTTTGCCGCTGCCCTGTCTTTCGTCGCCGAATGGCGTGCCCCGGGACAGGGAATGGCCACGCTGGGCTACGCCATCCTGGGCGTGATTCTGGTAAACGGGGTGTTTTCCTTCTGGCAGGAATACCGCGCCGAGCGGGCGCTGGCGGCCCTGCTCAGACTGCTGCCGTCCCAGGTCAAGGTCAAGCGGGCCGGGGGCGTGGAACAGGTCGAGGCGACGCAACTGGTGCCGGGGGATGTGCTGCTGCTGCAGGAGGGCGACAGCGTACCGGCCGATTGCCGCCTCATCGAGGCTTACGGCATGCGTGTCAATACCGCCACGGTTACCGGGGAATCCCGCCCCAAGGCGCGGGATGCCGGTGCCAGCGCCGAGGAGGACGTGCTGCACAGCAGCAATATTCTGTTGGCGGGTACTTCGGTCGTCGCAGGCGAAGGCCGTGCCGTGGTGTTTGCCACCGGCATGAATACCGAATTCGGCAAAATTGCGCATCTGACTCAGGCTTCTGGCGAGCGTCTTTCTCCGCTGCAGCGCGAAATCGTGCGTCTCTCCCATCTGGTGGCCGCGCTCTCTATCGGGCTGGGGGTGCTGTTTTTTTTCATCGGCAATGCGCTGGGCCTGTCCTTTTGGGCTAATTTCATTTTCGCGATCGGGATCATCGTCGCCAATGTGCCGGAAGGCCTGTTGCCCACGGTGACCCTCTCGCTGGCCATGGCGACGCAGCGCATGGCCAGGCGCAATGCACTGGTACGGCATTTGCCGTCGGTGGAGACCCTGGGCTCGGCGACGGTGATCTGTACCGATAAAACCGGCACCCTGACACTCAATCGGATGGAAGTGAAAAAGCTGTTCCTGGGCGGCGCTTACCAGGCGCTCCAGAATTTGCTTGAGCAGCCTGATCCACACCGGGAATTGCTCGCTGCGGCACGCTATTGCCACATGCTGAAACGCAAGGACGATGGCACCTGGCTGGGCGACCCGATGGAAGTGGCGCTGCTACGCATGGCAGAACAGGCGAGCAGTGCGTGGCCGGATCTGCCTGTTCTGGACGAAGTGCCTTTCGATGCCGAGCGCAAGCGCATGTCCACGCTGCACCCGGATGCGCAGGGGCGAGTGCTTTACACCAAGGGCGCGTTGCAGACGGTATTGCCCCTGTGCACACATTTCAAGACGGATGGCGGCGTCTTGCCGCTCGGCACCGGGGCGCGGGAAGTCCTGTTGCGCGCCGAGCAGGAACTGGCCGGGCAGGGACTGCGGGTGCTGGCCTTCGCCACCCGCAGCGTGGCGGAAAGCGAGCCTCACGAGCAACTTGAAGGCAGACTCACCCTGACCGGCCTGGTCGGGCTGGAAGATCCGCCCCGGGCGGAGGTGGCCGAAGCCATACGCAAATGTCACGCAGCGGGCATCAAGGTGATTATCGTCACCGGCGACCATCCCCATACCGCCGTGGCCATCGCGCGCGAGATCGGCCTGTGTGCCGCTCCGCTGGTGGTGACAGGCGACGACATGCAGCACCTTTCCGCAGCCCAGTTGCAGCTCAGACTGGATGCGCCGGAGATCATCTTCGCCCGTCTCAAGGCCGACCAGAAAATGCGCATCGTCGTCGCGCTGCAGAAAAAAGGCCATGTCGTGGCCGTGACCGGGGATGGCGTGAACGATGCGCCGGCGTTGAAAAAGGCGGATATTGGCATCGCCATGGGCATTGCCGGCACCGATGTGGCGAAGGAAGCGGCGGACATGGTCCTGCTCGACGACAATTTCGCCAGCATCGTCGCGGCGATCGAGGAAGGGCGTGCGGTGTTCGACAATATCCGCAAATTTCTGACCTACATCCTCACCTCCAACATTCCGGAAATCTTGCCTTACCTCGCCTTCGTGCTGTTCAAGATACCGCTGCCCCTGACCGTGATCCAGATTCTGGCGGTGGACTTGGGCACCGATATGCTGCCTGCCCTCGGCCTGGGCACGGAGAAACCCCATCCAGGCATCATGCAAAGACCGCCCCGTGCGCGGGGAGAGCGCCTGCTCAACACTGCCTTGCTGCTGCGTGCCTACCTGTTTCTTGGCGGTCTGGAAGCGGCGGCGGCACTGGCCGCCTTTTTCTTCGTGCTGCATGGAGCGGGGTGGCATTACGGCACGGAGTTGTCGATGCGCGATCCGCTCTATCTTCAGGCCACCGCAGCCACCCTGAGCGCGATCATCGTGATGCAGGTGATGAACGTGTTCATCTGCCGCAGTAGCCGCGATTCTGTGTTCACGGGTGGCTTGTTTGGTAACCGCCTGATTCTCGTCGGCGTGGTGGCGGAAATCGCCCTGATCCTGCTGATCGACTATACCCCTTGGGGCAATGCGTTATTCGGTACCATGCCGCTTGAGCTGGAAGCGTGGCTGTACCTGATTCCCTTCGCCTTGGCCATGCTGGCACTGGAAGAACTGAGGAAATTCTGGGTCAGGCGCTGATCTGCTTGTTAAGTGAGTCCCTTGGACGTCAGGTATTCGCCGAGGACTTTCTCGCCCAGGAGCAAATGCAGTTCCGCCCAGTCGGTGATGAAGGCCAGAACCAGTTCCACTTTATGCGGGTTCGAGGTGTGCAGCACTTCGGATAGGTTGCCCAGTCGTTGCAGCAATCCGTGGTGTTCCTTGGCATGACCCTCAACGCCCGGAAAGCCGTGCTGGGTCATCAGCGCTTCCTCAAACTCGAAATGCTGCCGAGCCAGGTGTACCAGGTCGTCCATCAACGCATTGACTTTCTCGACTGGCCGTTTTTCGTCGATCGCTTGAGCAATGCGATTGACCTGTTCAACCAGTTCCCGGTGCTGGCTGTCAAGAGAGGCGATCCCGATGCAGTGCCGTTGTTCGTCCCATTTTAGGCAATGTCGTTTCATGAGGTCTGTTCCGTCAGGGGCTGGATCAATGCATTCAATCTACCACTTGGGCGCAAATTTCTCTATACCCATGTTCTTATATCGACAATAGGCGATTTCCTGCCTGCAGTAACCAGCTTGGCTTCTTGTATGGCTCAGGCGCTGACCAGCTTGTGGTAAGCCGCCAGGCGGCGCGGATGGATGCTGCCTGCCGCCACGGCGGCGAGCACGGCGCAACCGGGCTCGGAACGGTGGTGGCAGTTGTTGAATTTGCATTGGCCGAGCCAGGGACGGAATTCGATGAAGGCGTGGTCGATCTGTTCCGGTTTGAGATGATGCAGCCCGAATTCCTGCAGGCCGGGTGAGTCGATGATGTGGCTGTCGCTATTCAGGTGGTAGAGGCGGGCGTGGGTGGTGGTGTGTTTGCCCGAATCCAGGGTGGTGGATATTTCCCGGATTTCCGCGCCGACTTCGGGCAACAGGGCGTTGATGATGCTGGATTTACCCATGCCGGACTGGCCCACCAGCACGCTGGTTTCCCCTTCCAGAAACGGGCGCAGGGGGGTGATGTCGCGGTGTGCCGAGAGCGGCAGCAGTGCATAGCCGAGATTCAGGTAAGGCTGCAACACATCCAGCGCATGCGCGGTCTCAAGTACCAGGTCGGCTTTGTTGAGCACGATCAGCGCCTTGATCTTTGCGTCCTCGGCTGCGACCAGGCAACGGTTCACCAGATCCTCGTAAAAGCTCGGCACGGCGGCCAGCACAATGACGATTTGCGTCACGTTGGCAGCGATGATTTTTTCCCGGAAGGCATCGGAACGATAAAGCAGGGAGGTGCGTGGCCGGATGGATTCGATCACGCCCTGGTCGCTGGAAGTGAACTTGATTTCCACCCGGTCGCCACAGGCTGCGCCGCTTTTCTTGCCGCGGGTGACACAGGAAACGCGGCGCCCATCCTCCAGTTCCACGGTGAAGCGGCGACCATAGCTGGCGGTGATTTGTCCGTGCGGGTTGTGGGCGGTCAAAGGCTGAACAGTGCGTTTATTTTGGAGGCACAAATGAAGTCGTTTTCAGAACACTCCTTGATGGCGTGAGTGTGATACCCCACGGTGCAGCGGTTGTAGACTACACCCACGCACTGCTTGCATTTGTTGTTGCTCAGATCGCACTGCATGATGCACTCACTTCAAGTGGTAGTAGGTGGCGTTCAGGTAGGCCGCGACATGGGCTTCCTCTTCGGGGAACCAGCCGGTGCCGACGTTGTTGTTGCAGGCTTTGACACGGGAAACCAGTTGCGGTTTGGTGGTGACCTTGTGGTCGGTTCTGGTGTACATCTTGCTGCCGTCCTCGCCGAATTTAGAAGCGTGGCAGGCGATGCAGGACTTGTCGTGCAGGGTTTTGCCGATTTTGGCATCGCCCTTGTCGATGGATTCGGCACCGGCCGCGCTGGTGATGAACAGGGCCACAAGGGCAGAGAGAAAGGTTTTCATGAGATTTCCCCAATTTATAGAAATACTTGGATTACTTTACCAAAGAACTCGGAAATGGTGCAAACGTCTTGGGTTAATTCTTTGTCATCAATGTCCGCAGGTGCGCCACGCGCTGGCTGGCTGCGGGATGCGAATCATAAAATACCGAATGCAGCGGGTCAGGGGTAAGCGTTGCGGCATTGTCGCTGTAAAGTTTGACAAGCGCGTGAATCAAATGCTCGCCGCTGGCATTTTCCGCCGCGTAGCGGTCGGCCTCGAATTCATGCTTGCGCGAGATCAGGCTCGACAAGGGGTGAAACAGAAAGGTGAAAACCGGGCTCACCAGCAAGAACAGCAGCAGGGCAATATCGGTGCCCTGGCTAGCCACGCCCAGTCCCTGGTAGAACCACGCCTGGGGCATGAGCCAGCCCAGCAGCCACAGGCCCGCCAGGCTCAGCGCGAACATCGAGAGGATGCGCTTGATGACGTGGCGGCGTTTGAAATGGCCCAGTTCGTGAGCCAGCACGGCTTCGATTTCATCGTGGTTGAGGCGCGACAGCAGCGTGTCGAAGAACACGATACGCTTGGAAGCACCCAGTCCGCTGAAATAGGCATTGCCGTGGCTGGTACGCCTGGAGCCATCCATGACGAACAGGCCCTGCGATTTGAAGCCGCACTTTTGCAGCAGGGTTTCGATGCGCGTGGCCAAGGCCTGGTCCTGTAAAGGCGTGAATTTGTTGAATAGCGGCGCGATCACGGTGGGGTAGAACATCAGGATCAACAGGTTGAAGGCCATCCAGGCGAACCACACGTAAAGCCACCAGGCGCCGCCCATTCTCTCCATCAGCCACAGCACGCCGAACAGCAGCGGTACGCCGATGGCGGCCCCAAGCAGTGTTTGTTTGAGCAGGTCGCCCAGGAAAAGGCCCAGCGTCATCTTGTTGAAACCGAAGCGTGCGTCAATGACAAAGGTGTGGTACCAACCCAGCGGCAGTTCCAGCACACTGGCTATCGTCAGCACGCTCACGATCAGCGCCACGCCGCGCCCCAACCCGCCACCGAGCAATCCCTGCCAAAGTTCGGCCAGCATCTGGATCCCGCCGCCCAGGGTGAAACCCAGCAATATCAGCGCGTCCAGCAAGGTATGAATAATGCCGAGACGGGTTTTTGCGCTGGAGTAATCCGCTGCCTTCTGGTGCGATTGCAGGGAAATGTTTTCGGAAAAATCCTGCGGAACGGCATCGCGGTGCCGCTGAATGTGGCGCAGGTGGCGTTGCGCCAGCCACAACCGGGCTGCAGTGGTGGCGAGCAGGAGCGCGATAAAAATCAGGGTAAATGCCGGCATGGAAAGGTCCAACGGACATGGTGACGAGTAGTCGGGGTCATGCCACAATATGAGGCTAAATTCATTCAGGGCAATAGTATGGCACAAGAAAACGATAATCGCCTGATCTGGCTCGACATGGAAATGAGCGGCCTGAGCCCTGAAACCGACCTCATTCTCGAGGTTGCGCTGGTGGTCACGGATGCCGAGCTCAACACGGTGGCGGAGGCGCCGGTGCTGGTGGTGCACCAGTCCGATGCGGTGCTGAATGGCATGGATGCCTGGAACAAGGGCACTCACGGCAAATCCGGACTGATCGACAAGGTCAAGGCATCGAAGCTGGGCGATGCCGAAGTGGAAGCGCTGATGCTCGATTTCCTGCAGCAGCACGTGGCCGCCGGCAAGTCACCCATGTGCGGCAATTCGATCTGTCAGGACCGGCGTTTCATGGCACGCTACATGCCCAAGCTCGAGGCCTATTTTCACTACCGCAACCTGGACGTGAGCACCCTCAAGGAACTGGCGCGGCGCTGGCAACCGCAGCTTGCCGACGGCTTCAAGAAGGAAAACAAGCACGAAGCACTGGCGGATATTTACGAGTCCATCAACGAGTTGAAGTATTACCGCGAGCATTTCATCAAGGCTTAAGGGCTCGTAAATGAATAACTTGGCCTTACGCTGGGGTCGCTTTGGGCGCAGGCCAAGGCGCAAGACGCGCGGTTGTGTCATTCACAACAAGCGGCTTGCACCCGCGAGGGGCATCCCCGCCGGGAGCGGCAGCAAAGCTGCTCGCACCGGCGAGACAACGCCGGGATGAGCCCTAAGCTCCGGTTCGGGATTATTTGACTGTAACGACTGAAGGAAAGCTATGAAACAGGGCACCACGTTCACTCTTGAAGTCAATCCGAAAATCCCGCGCAAGCTGATCCGGCTGGAAGAGCTTGCCAACAATCTCTGGTATAGCTGGGACAAGCCGACGCGCACCCTTTTCGCGCGCCTGCATCCGGGGCTGTGGGATGCGGTGGGGCATAACCCGAAAGTCTTTCTGCGCCGCGTGGACGAAAAGCGTCTGCTGGATGCGGTGGAGGACCAGGTTTTTCTGGCGACCTATAACCGCGTTCTGTCCGCCTACGATACCTACCATCAGGAACTGGTGCGGCACAATGGCGACCCACACCTCAGGGATGCTGATCTGGTGGCTTATTTTTGCGCTGAGTTCGGTTTCCATGAAAGCTTCCCCATCTATTCCGGCGGCCTGGGCATTCTTGCCGGCGACCATTGCAAGGCCGCCAGCGACATGTGCCTGCCCTTCGTGGCGGTGGGCCTGTTGTACCGCCAGGGCTATTTTTCCCAGAGTATCGATAGCGACGGCAACCAGATCGCCACCCATAACGATTCGGACTTCAGCGATTTGCCCGTCGAACCCGCACTGCGCGACAACGGCGGAGAAATTCGCGTTACGGTGGAATTCCCCGGGCGGAAGGTGACGGTGAAAGTGTGGCAAGCCCTGGTCGGGCACGTGCGCCTGTATCTGCTCGATACCGACCTGGAAGAAAACACGCCTGAGGACCGCGACATTGCCCACCAGCTTTATGGCGGCGACCGCGACATGCGTCTGAAACAGGAGATCATTCTCGGCGTCGGTGGCGTGCGTGCCTTGCAGGAACTCGGCATCAAGCCCTCGGTGTGGCACATCAACGAGGGGCATGCCGCCTTCCTGATTCTGGAGCGGATGCGCAACCTGGTGGAAAAGCACAGCCTGGATTTTTCCAGCGCCCTGGAGGCGGTGGCGGCCAACACGGTTTTTACCACCCACACTCCTGTCCCGGCCGGGCATGACCATTTCTCTGAAACCATGATAGCGGAATATTTCAAGCATTTTTGCCTCGATCCGCAGGTGAAGACCGAGCACCTGATGGCGCTTGGATTGACGCCGGAAAGTCCCGAGTTCAACATGACCGCACTGGCGATTCGCGGCTCGCGTCACCAGAACGGTGTGAGCCGGATTCACGGCAAGGTCTCTTCCCGCATATGCTCTACCCTGTGGCCCGATGTGCTGCCGGAAGAGAATCCCATGTCTTACGTCACCAATGGCGTGCATGTGCCGACCTTCCTGGCGCAGGAGTGGGCTGACCTGTTCGACAATGTGTTCGGCTACGAATGGCGGCACCGCATGTCGGACCCCGGTTTCTGGAACCGCATCGAGGAAATCCCCGACCAGCTTTTCTGGAGCGTGCGCCAGTCCCTCAAGTCGCATATGCTGCAATTGGTCCGTTTCCGCAAAAGCGCGCAGCATTTCCGCAATCATGGCAGCGAATCCCATCTGGACCGGATGCTGAAATATGTCGACTGTTTCGATCCCAACGTGCTCACCATCGGTTTCGCGCGCCGTTTCGCCACCTACAAGCGCGCAGCCTTGCTGTTCGAGAATCTCGACTGGCTCAAGGAAATCATTTCCGACGACACCCGTCCCGTGCTTTTCCTCTTCGCCGGCAAGGCCCATCCTGCCGACAAGCCGGGCCAGGATCTGATCCGCCAGGTGCAGAGTATTGCCAACATGCCGGAATTCGAAGGCAAGGTGATGATGGTGGAAGGATATGACCTCGGCCTGGCACGGCGGCTGGTGGCCGGCGTGGATGTCTGGCTCAACAATCCGGTCTATCCACTGGAAGCGAGCGGCACTTCGGGCATGAAGGCGGGCATGAACGGCGCCATCAATCTCTCCGTGCTGGACGGCTGGTGGGGCGAGGGTTACGACGGCACCAACGGCTGGGCGATCAAGCCCGCGCCAACCTATATGGAGGAATACCGCCGCAACCGGGAGGAATCGCAAACCCTGTACGAGATCCTTCAGGACAGGGTGGTTCCGGCCTACTACGAGCGCGGCAAGATGGGTTATTCGCCGGAGTGGGTGAGGATGTCCAAGCGTTCCATGGCAACCATCCTGCCGCGTTTCAACTCCGGCCGCATGGTGGGCGAATACGTTTCCAAGTTCTATATTGCGGCCAGCCACCAGGGGCGGCGCTTCGAGCAGGAAAACTACGCGGGTGCCAGGCAGCTTTCAGTGTGGAAAAACAGAATCCTGCGCGCCTGGCCCGGCGTGCAGATGCGCCGTATGGACACGGCCCTGAAACGCATTCATTTCGGCGATGCAATAAAACTTGAAGTGGCCATCAGAATGAATGGCCTGGTGGCGGAAGACCTGGTTGTGGAACTGCTGCTGCGCCGCCCCACCAAACGGGATGTTACAGACTATCTGCACTTCAATTTCAGCTCCCAGGGAATGCGCACGGATGGGACGGAGAATCTGTTCACGCTCGAACTATCTCCTGATTTATGCGGCCACCTGGACTACAAGATCCGTGTTTACCCGTCCCATGCCTTGTTGACCCATCCCCTGGAAATGGGCCTGATGCAATGGATTTGAGGGCAAGTGAGGCGTAGGCGGCGGTTCTGCTCCCTAGGCCTCACTCGCGCTTCTATTCCAGCAGGGAGTGGTAAAGCGCCAGATATTCCTCCGCGCTCCGGTTCCAGCTGAAATCGCGGCGCATGCCGTTACTCTGGATCCTGCTCCAGGAATCCTTGTCCCGGTAGGCATCCAGGGCACGCAGAATGCATTCGTGCAGGCCATGTACCGTGGTGTGAGCGAACACGAAGCCGGTAGCCGTGCCGTTGGCAATATTTTCCGGGGTCGCATCCACCACCGTATCCACCAATCCTCCGGTGGCATGCACAATCGGCGGTGTTCCATAGCACTGGCTGTACATCTGGTTCAGGCCGCATGGCTCGAAGCGCGAAGGCATGAGGAAAATATCTGCACCGGCCTCGATCAAATGCGACAAGCCCTCGTTGAAACCGATGACCGCCGCCACCTGGTCCGGATTGTCCTGGGCCAGGGTGAGGAAAGCCTCTTCCAGCGGCGCCTCGCCGCTGCCCAGAATCACGATCTGCACCGGATGCAGGAGCAGATCGGGCGCGATGGCGGGCAGCAGGTCCAGGCCTTTCTGGTAGGTGAGGCGGCTGATGACGCCCAGCAGCGGGATATCCGGGTTTTCTTCCAGCCCCAGTTTGTGTTGCAGGGCGCGCTTGTTGGCGGCCTTGCCGGACAGGTCGTCGGCGCTGTAGCGATGCGGCAGGAGCTTGTCGCTGGACGGGTTCCATTCGTGGTTATCGATGCCGTTGACGATGCCGGTCAGGTCCAGGTAGCGCTCGGCCAACAAACCCTGCATGCCGAAACCGAGCGGCTCCTGCTGGATTTCCTCGGCGTAGCTGGGGCTCACAGTGGTGATGTGGTTGGCGTAATACAGTCCCGCCTTGAGGAATGAAAGCTGGCCGTAGTATTCCGCCCCGTTCATGGCGAAGCATGAGGCCGGGAGACCCAGGGCGGTGGTAAGCGCGGCCGGAAAGGTCCCCTGGAAGGCCATGTTGTGGATGGTCATGACGGTGGCGGCGTTGGGCGGCGGGCTGAAATGCAGATAGGCCGGCGTCAGGCCGCTTTGCCAGTCGTTGCACTGCACGATGTCGGGGTGCCACTCCAGCGGGCTGCCTGAACCGCCCAGAATGGCGCCCACCTTGGACAGCAGCGCGAAGCGCTGGGCGTTGTCGACCCAGTCATGGCCATTGTGATCGATGTAAGGGCCGCCGTCGCGTTCGTAAAATAGAGGGTAATCGATCACCAGCAGCGGCACGCCGCTGCCCGGCAACTCGGCGCCCAGCAGCCGCACTTCGCCGTGGAATCCGGTATGCGGCAATAGCGCCACCAACTGCTTGTCGGGGAGGGCGTCCATCACCCTGGGATAGCCCGGCAGCAGGATGCGCGCATCCACGTTGTGCTCGCGCAGCGCGGCGGGGAGGGCGGCGCTGACATCGGCCAGACCCCCGGTCTTGAGCAGCGGGGTGACTTCCGGTGTGACGAAAAGGACTTTGAGGCTGTTCTTCGGGTGTGCGGCCATGGCTGTTTTTCCTTGTTTTCCGGCAATTATAACCAAGGTGAACGGCCAAAAGCAGTTTGTTAAGGGCGAATATACGCGTAGCCCTGCGCCTGCTTTTTTATCAGATAGGCTACGCCGGATCGGGTGTATTTTATTTTTGGCAGCATGTCCATAGGCGTGATATGCAGTCCGATCATGGTGTTCTCGCAAGCCACGACATCGATTCCGCTCTCGATCGCCTCGTCCACCCCGGGGGCGACTTCAGACTCGATCCTGAGCATGTCGATGGCGGGTCCGTACACCACAATTTCAAGCGCCACATTCGTTTTTCCCAGCTCCGCTTGCACGTTTCGGGCATTGATCAGCGTCAGGTTCCACTTTCTGGGGTCATCGTCGCTGACCTGGAATACGGCCCGGTGCGGCTTGATCGTCGGATCCGGGGGAAGAGGCTGGGTGTCAGCCATGACCGGAGCGACTCCGGTCAATACCAAGGTGAAGAGGCATAGGGCTAATAGTCTGGCTGGCATGGGTGGCGACGGCTCGGCATGTGTAACGCCGAATGATGGTGGATAAGGTAAAAAACCTCAAGAAGACTTGATTTACATCGTGGCGGCACCTATGGTGAACATGAAGTCACCGGAATGTCATGTTGGGCGCATAGGATGCGCTGTTTCCCTTACTTCAAAGCTTCCAAACCATGCAGAAAGTAGCCCCCATGCAAGAAAGTCCCTTCAAAGGTAAAACCGGCCTGCGGCGCATCTTGAATGCGCTGCATTACTCCGTGGCCGGCCTGCGCGCCGCGTTTCGGCATGAAGACGCCTTTCGCCAGGAGGTGCTGCTGGCGGCGGTCCTGATACCCGTCGCGTTGCTGCTGCCCGTGGGCGGAACCGGCAAGGCCATGATGGTCGCCAGCGTGCTGCTGGTGATTATCGTGGAACTTCTGAACTCCGCCATCGAAGCCACCGTCGACCGCATTTCCCTGGACAACCACCAACTCGCCAAGCGCGCCAAGGACATCGGTAGCGCCGCGGTGCTGATGGGCCTGGTCAATGTGGTGATCGTCTGGGTGTTGGTCGTCTTCGGGTAATCCGGACCCCTCGCCGTCACAAAAGCATCAAGTAACTGTCACCAAGCCTTCTTGCTGCCCCGGCACAGTGGTGCCATGAATAATCTATCCACTCCCCTGCTCTGAGGGTGGTCGGCGATGGAGGCGGTTATGACGGGGAAAGCAGCTTATTACCTGGGCCAGATTAGCCAGTGGGATGCAGCCTTGTGCGTGCGCATCAACCGCACCAGCCGCCGGCGCTCGATTGGTCGCCTGTTCGGCTGGATCAGCCGGCTCGGGAACGGGGTGTTCTGGTATGCGCTGATGCTGGCGCTCCTGCTCTGGGATTTTCAGGATGCGCTACTTCCGGTGCTGCACATGATTGTCACCGGGCTGAGCTGCACCGTGCTCTATAAATGGATCAAGGGCAAAACCCTGCGCCCGCGCCCCTTTGCACTCAATCGGGAAATCATTCTGAGCGTGTCTCCGCTGGACCAGTTCAGTTTTCCGTCCGGGCATACCCTGCACTCGGTGGCGTTCACGCTGGTGGCGCTGGCTTACTACCCTGACCTGGGCTGGTTGCTGATCCCCTTTACCGGGCTGGTTGCTTTGTCGCGTCTGGTATTGGGGCTGCATTACCCCACCGATGTTCTGGCTGGGGCGGCGCTGGGCGGACTAATCGCGGCGGCTTGGCTCGGGCTCTGACGCCCCTGGTTTCAGTTTTTTATTGCAGAAACTCAGCCAGGGCGGGCTGGAATTCACCCATTTCCTGGCGCAGCATGACGAATTGCTGCCGCGCTTCGTCAAGCTTGCTATCCGCTGCAGTTTTTTCGATCTGTTGCGCCCATTTGACGGCGGGGCCGGCCCCGAAATTTCCTAACAATCCTTTCAGCGTATGTGCAGCACGCTGGATGTCCTGGGCTGCGCCCTGGTTCAGTGCGTTTTCAATGTTGCCGAGATATTGCGGGATTTCCGCCAGGAACATGGCGCCGATGATGTCGATAATATCCCGGTCGGACCGGGCGAGCGCGGAGGCATAGTCGAATGGCCCACCCGGCTGGGCTTCATCCCTGATTTCAACCGTCTTGGCACGGTCGTTAAACAGCAATATGGTTTCAATCGTCGCGAATAATTGCCCGGCCTGAATCGGTTTCGAAAGATAGCCGTCCATGCCCGCCTCCAGGCAGCGTTCCCGGTCGCCCTGCATGGCATTCGCGGTCATGGCGATAATGGGAATGTGATCGCCGTGTTGGCGCTCCTTTTCCCTGATGCGCAGGGTGGCTTCGATGCCGTCCATTTCGGGCATTTGCATGTCCATTAACACCAGATCGAAGCTTGCAAGCGCGAGCATCTCCAGCCCTTCGCACCCGTTGTTGGCCAGCGTGACGAGATGTCCGGCCTTTTCCAGCAGCGTTCTCGCAAGGAGCTGGTTGATGGGATTGTCTTCCACCAGCAGGATGCTGTATCGGGTCCGGATGCCTTGTGCCGCAACCTCGTTCTTTTCTTCCTGTCCGGTCTCGCCGCAAAGGCCGAAGCGCGCGGTGAAATGGAAAGTGCTGCCGATCCCGTGCTCGCTTTCCACCCAGATTTTGCCATGCATCATTTCCACCAGGCGCGTGGTGATGGAAAGTCCCAGCCCGGTGCCGCCGTATTTGCGCGTGATCGAGCCGTCGGCTTGTGAAAATGCGTCGAAGATGTCCTTTTGTTTGTCTGGCGGGATGCCGATCCCGCTATCGCGGATCGAAAAATGGAGGGTAGCCTCGTTTCCCTCGCTAGCTTCCAGTTCGACGCTGACAACGATTTCGCCCCGTTCGGTAAACTTGATGGCGTTGCCGACCAGGTTGATCAGTATCTGGCGCAGGCGTCCCGGGTCGCCCGTAAGATGTTCCGGCACCTCGGGCGGAATCTGCGCCTCAAGCCGCAAACCCTTCTGCGTCGCGCGCAGGGAGAGCGTTTTGATGCTTTCGTTCAGGGTCTGGTGCAGGCTGAACGGGATGTCTTCGATGCCCAGCTTGCCGGCCTCGATTTTGGAAAAATCGAGAATGTCGTTGATGATGGTCAGCAGCGCATCCGCCGAAGACTTCACCATGCCCAGATATTCCCGTTGTTCCGGGTTGAGTTCGGTGTCCAGCGCCAGTTCGGTCATGCCGATGATGCCGTTCATGGGGGTACGGATTTCGTGACTCATGTTGGCCAGGAAGTCGCTCTTCGAACGGTTGGCGGCCTCGGCGGCCTCGGCGGCGCGTTGCAGTTCGGCGGCAGCGCGTTTGATCTCGGTGATGTCGGAAATGATGCCGATCAATCCAGCCACGGAACCATCCGCACGGGTAAACGAGGCTTTCTGGTAGATCGTGTCGTGAACTTTGTGATCCGCAGCCTGAACCGGCGCTTCATAGGACTGCGTGCCGGTTTCCCGCAGCAGGTGCTGGTCCATGTCGTGGTGCATGTGCGCCAGGTCCCTCGGCAGCAGATCGTAGACTGTCTTGCCGGTCCATTCGCCGCGTTCGATGCCCCAGAAGGTTTCGAAGGCCTTGTTGAAGCCCAGATAATGTCCTTCCACATCCTGGAAATAAATCGGGTAGGGGGTCACTTCGATCAATTGCTGGGTGAACTGCAACTGGTCGCGCAGGCGGTCCTCGGCCAGGCGGCGCTCGGTTACGTCATTGAGCACGCCAGTGGTGCCGATGATCTGGTCGTGCTCGTCCAGGGATAGTGTGGCGAACACCTCCAGCCAGCGGAAACCGCCATCCTTGGTGGTGAAGCGAACCTCGTAACGGCAGAAATCTTTCCGGCGCTCGATGAGCGGCATGAACTGCTCGAAGTTGATCTGGCGGTCGTCGGGATGGACGTGATTGAGCATGTTCGTGCCCAGGCTTTCCTCCACCGGGAACCCGGTGATCTCGCTCCAGGCCGGATTGAGGTAGGTCCACAAGCCTTGCCAGTCGGTCTGGAATACGACCTCGCTCAGGTTTTCAACCACCGACCTGTATTTTTTCTCGCTCTCCCCCAAGGCCTGCTGTGTGAGCTTGCGCTCGGATATGTCATGGAATCCCGCCACCGAACCAACGACACTGCCAGTGTCCAGCAGTGGCACCGCAACGATGGCAATGGGAAAGACCGTGCCGTCCTTGCGGGTGAAGGTGTCATCGTCGGAGCGGAAGGTGGCGCCGCTCACAATGGCTCGGTGTGTGGGGCAGTCCTGTTCGCTGATGCGGGTGCCGTTGGCAGTCTGGAAATGAATGATGTTGTGGATGGGTTTGCCGATCAACTCTTCCTTGTTCCAGCCCAATAGCCGTTCCGCCTCGCGATTGAGGAAGGTACAGCATCCCTCTGCATCCAGGGCATAGATACCCTCGCCCAGTGCATCGGTCAGGCTTTGCAGGAAGCGATTGCTGTTTTCGATCTGCTCTTCCATCTGTTTGCGCGCGGTGATATCGGTACGGATGGCAATGTACTGGTAGGGTTTGCCGTTGCCATCCATGAACGGGACGATGGTGGAGTTGACCCAGTAGCAGCTACCGTCCTTGGAGCGGTTTTTGATTTCGCCGTGCCAAACGCTTCCGGCGGCGATGGTGTCCCACATCTCCTGGAAGAATTCGGGCGGGTGCAGGTCGGACTTGATGATGCGGTGATTACTCCCCAGCAATTCTTCCCGTGAGTATTGGCTGATCTGGCAGAAGCGGTCGTTGGCGTAGATGATGTCGCCCTCCACGTTCGAGGTGCTGACGATGGCGTGCTGATCGAGAGCGAATTTCTGGTTTTCCAGCGCATTCAGCGCTTCGCTGAGTTTGCCGGCATTTTCTTTCAGGCGGCGGAAGGAATAGCCTGCGTAGCTCAATAGCAGCAGTGCGAGCAGGAACAGGAACACGCGGAAAATGTTGGCTTCTTGCAATGAATGTTCGAAAACCTTGTTGTAGGAAAGGGTGAGCTCCTGGCCCAGGTGCTTGTCTCCTTTCGATATCAGGAGCGGAATCAGGCGGTCGATTTCCCGCTCGTGCAGAAGAATCTCCTCGGTCAGCCTGATGATGGGCGTCACGCTTTCCCGCTCTGTTGCGGCAAGGTCCGTGGAAAGCAGCTTGAGTTGGGCCAGCGCGCTCTCCACGGCGGAATAATCCGTTCCGCCTCCCATGTAGCGCAGCATGACGTTGCGTTGCAGCGTTTGCAAATGCCGGCGCAGGTTCGAGTTGGCAGTCTGATTGAGGGCTTCGCCGAGGGATGCGGGATAGGAGAGCAGGGAGCTTCTGGCCAGCAGATTATGGGATTTGAATTGTCTGATCAGTCGTGCCTTGTTCTCCAGCGCCTGGCTCAGTTCGCTCATGCCTAGCGCCACCTTGTCACTCTGGTCGATGGCGTCGTCCCCTTGCTCCAGGCTGTGCTTGTGCTCTTTTATCTGGCGCAGGATGTGCTCGGTCTCATCGTAATCACCCTGAATGTGGTAGCGCAGTTTGAGCACTTCTTCATCCAGTTCTGAGTCCAGTTTTTCGATGTTGCCAAGATGGCTGATGACGTTGTGGTGTTTGGCGGGGCTGACGGAGCGGGTGTTGATGAACAGGAAGATCAGCAGTGCGGCAACGCCGATGATGGCGCCGATCTGTATCAGGGTGAATTGTCGGAATTTCATGGCATGAATTGACAGGGATTATGGCTCATCCTGGAACTGCAGTTTGTCATCCTCGAAGCGCTGCCTGATCTCAAGAATCTGCTCCCAGCCGGAAAAGAATGCCGCGACACAGGCGGGATCGAAATGGCTGCCCGCGTTGTCTCTGATCATGTTAGTCGCCCGCTCAAGTTCCCATGCCGGCTTGTAGGGGCGTTCCGAGGTGAGCGCATCGAATACGTCAGCTACCGCAACGATGCGACCAAAGAGCGGAATGCTTTCGCCCCCAAGGCCGTTGGGATAGCCTGAGCCATCGAATTTTTCATGATGGCTCAGGGCGATTGCGGCACCTGTCTGCAAGGTAAACGAAGCGCTGCCCGCCAGTATGTCGTGACCGATTTTGGCATGCTGTTTCATGACTTCAAATTCGGGAGGGGTGAGCCTGCCAGGCTTGAGCAGGATGGCATCGGCAATGCCTACCTTGCCGATGTCGTGCATGGGGGCCGCTTCCAGGATCAAATCCTGATCGCTCGCGGAAAGTCCCAGATTTCGTGCAATATGCAACGAGTAATGAGCCATGCGCATGATATGGGCGCCGGTCTCGGGGTCGCGGTATTCCGCCGCCTTGGAAAGGCAGAACACGGTTTCCCGCTCACGCGCCAGGATCTCCGCCGTGGCCTTGCCGACCTCGCTCGCCAGCCATTCGGCACGGTCCGACAGTTTTTTCTGGCTGCTCCGCAGCGCCAGCATGTTTCTGGCGCGAGCGAGAAACTCGGTTTTGTCCACGGGCTTGGTGAGGAAGTCGTTGGCGCCGCATTCCAGGGCCTGGTAACGTATCTCGACGTGGTCGTTGGCGGTGATCATGAGCACCGGCGTGTCGCTTTTGCCGGGCAGGGCGCGCAAGAGGCGGGTAAATTCCAGGCCGTCCGGCGCCGGCATCATGTAGTCCACGATGATCAGATCCGGGTCGTTGTGCTCGCACCATTGCAGCGCCCGGATGGACTCTGCAAAACACAGTGCCTCGCAACCATCGAGTTTTTGCACCAGATGCCGCATCAATGCCAGGTTGATTTCAGTGTCGTCAATGATGACAATCTTGTGCATGGCTGCGCTTTAACCTGATGGAGGGGCTCAAGTACAAGCTTAGCAGTACGCAGGGCCGCAGGCAACGCAACGGGTCAACCCCCATACAGTTGAGCCGTTACTGTTTTTGTAGTGCAAACTATCACCATAAAACAGGAGGCAATCATGCGATTTATCCAGCTTTCCCTTCTTGCCGCCGCAATCATGGGCGCATCCCTACCGGCCTGGGCCGATCCTGCTTCCACGCCCAATATCGATCAGCGCCAGATCGAGCAACAGCAGCGCATAAACCAGGGCGTGCAATCCGGATCCCTGACCCCTGCCGAAGCAGCGCGCTTGCAGCGTGGACAGGAACATGTGCAGGCAGTGGAAACACGTGCCAAGGCCGACGGCGTTGTGACGCCCCAGGAGCGACGCCGTATCACGGAGGTCCAGAATGTGGAGAACCGCAGGATCGCCCGGCAAAAGCATGACCGCCAGCATCGCTGATTTTCCATGAATGCATTTTACCTTCCCGTCTGGCATGTCTATCCTGAAGCGTCGCTGCTGCAAAGGCGCACCGCAGAAGGAATCGCGCGCGTCGCGGCCCGGGCCATCGCGGCGGAAGGTGCTTTCAGCATCGTTCTGGCGGGTGGAGCCACGCCGCGTACGGTTTATGAAAGTTTGTGCGATATCGAGACCGACTGGGCGGCCTGGCATGTCTACTTCGGTGACGAGCGCTGCTTGCCGGCTGATCACCCCGAGCGCAACAGCGTAATGGCATTCGAGGCGTGGCTTGGACATGTGACCATCCCCGCCGCGCAGATTCATGCGATTCCCGCCGAATTGGGCGCCGAAGATGCCGCGCTGCGCTATTCGAGAGTGCTGGATGCGGTGGACAGCTTCGATCTGGTGCTGCTGGGGCTGGGCGAGGACGGCCACGCCGCCAGCCTTTTTCCCGGCCAGGACTGGGGAGAGGGCGCAGACCAGTCGCCTGCGCTTGCCGTGCATCAGGCCCCCAAGCCGCCTGCGGATCGGGTTTCCTTGAGCGCATGGCGTTTAAGCCGGGCGAGGCGGGTGTGGTTCATGGTGACCGGGGCCGCAAAGAAGGAGGCTGTGGCCTCCTGGCGGCGCGGGGAGGGCATTCCTGCCGCGGCCATCCAGGCTGTTGACGGGGTGGAAGTGTTTATCGAGGCATGCTGCTTTTGAGAGGAAAATCATGATCAGGAAATTAGGCTGGATCGGTTGTGGCATTCTGGCCGTTGCGCTGACCCCATCGGCCTGGGCCGCACCGGTTAAAGAGAAACTCAGCTCACTCAGGGAGCAGCAGGAGGTGGCGGTCACCATCTATAACGAGAACCTGGCACTGGTCAAGGACCAGCGCCGGATTTTGCTGGATCAGGGGGGCAACCGTCTGGCGTGGCGCGACGTAAGCGCACGCATCATGCCGGAAACCGCCTTGCTGCGCAGCCTCGGAGTTGGAGAGGGCATTTCCCTGCTGGAGCAGAATTTCGATTTCGACCTGCTTACGCCGCAGAAACTGTTGGACAAGTATGTCGGGCAGACGGTCACGGTCATCAAGACCAACCCCGCCACCGGCATCGAAAGCAGCGAGCAGGCCACGGTCCTGAGCACCAACAGCGGTGTGGTGCTGAAATTCGCCGACCGCATCGAAACCGGTTTGCCGGGGCGGATCGCTTTCAAAACGGTTCCGGACAATCTACGTGACCGACCGACGCTGGTGATTTCCTTCAATAGCCCTGTCGCGGGCGAACAGGCTATGGAGTTGAGTTACCTGACTGGAGGGCTGTCCTGGCGCGCGGATTACGTGGCGGAACTGAATCCCAAGGATGATCGTCTCGATCTCAACGGCTGGGTAACGCTCACCAATGTCAGCGGCACCAGTTATCCCAATGCCCGGTTGCAACTGGTGGCCGGCGATGTCAACCGGGTGCGTCGCGAGATGGATTTTGCCGTCGAAGCCAAGCTGATGAAGGTCGCTCCCGCGCCCGCCGCGTCCATGGCCGAGGAAAGCCTGTTCGAGTATCACCTTTATACCCTGGATCGCCCAACCACCATCGCCGAGCAGCAAACCAAGCAGGTCGCCCTGCTTTCCGCCGCTCATATCCCCACTCGCAAGGAACTGGTGCTGCAAGGGCGGGATTATTATTACCGCAGCAGCTACGGCGACCTGGGGCAGAAAATGAAGGTCGGCGTCTACGTCGAATTCGAGAACAAGAATGGCGGCCTGGGCGTGCCGCTTCCCAAGGGCGTGATCCGGGTGTACAAGAAGGACGCCAAGGGCAACGCCCAGTTCGTGGGCGAGGACAGGATAGACCATACCCCGCGCAACGAGAAAGTGCGACTCAAGCTGGGCGAGGCCTTCGATGTGACGGCCGACAAGAAACAGACCGATTTTCAGAAACTGGGCGGTAGCGGGCGTTACAACTATGTTTTCGAAAGCTCATTTCAGATCGAGCTGAAGAACGCCAAGGACGAGGCGGTGAGCGTTAAAGTGGTGGAGCCGGTGCCAGGGGACTGGGAGCTGCTCAGTGAAAGCCATCCCCACAAGAAGGAAAGCAGCAACACGGCTGTCTGGCGTGTCGATATTCCGGCGCGGGGCAGGGTGTCCATGACTTACCGGGTGCGTGTGAAACTATAAGAAGCTGTTTAAACGGCTTCTAAGCTTGCCGGGAATGGGGGTAGAATCGTTGCATATAAACTCAAGCAGTTTCACTGGGCTTTATGCCAAATCATTCTTCCGCAACCGTTCTGGAATCGGTCGTTCACCTCACCCGTAATACTGAGCGGGATGCTCTTGTAAAAAGCCTGCTCATTACCTTGCGTGAGTTGCTCGATGCCGAACGGGGTTCTATATATTGGGTTACCCCTAGCGCGGAAGGACCAAGATTGTCATTGGCGCTTTCCATTAGCCGTGCCGAGGGAATGACGGAATACATGGAACTGGGCGACATCAGGCCCATCGGGTTTGATGAGGATCCGGACTTTTCTCTATGCATCGAGACGCGTAACCTGATATCCAGGCCGTTGCCTACAGCGGGCATGATGCGCTATGTTCATCCCGTTTTCGGCCGGGATGACGTGGTGGGGGTGCTGGAGATGATCGGGCAGGAATATGGCGATGGCGATGCCAGGCTGGTCAGCGGTTTTCTGGAGGTTTTCCGGAATTATGTGCATGTGCTCGATGAAAGCGAACGTGATACCCTAACCGGACTCCTTAACCGGCGTACTTTCGACACCAACATCGGCCGGATATTATCGGAGTCGCGCCGGCTGAAAGACTCGGAATTTCCCGCCGATGATGCTTCTCCCCGACGGCGTGAGGGAGACAGTACGGATAGCTGGTGGCTTGCCGTGCTGGATATCGACCATTTCAAGTCCGTGAACGATAAATTCGGGCATATTTATGGCGATGAAGTCCTGATCCTGTTGTCGCGCATCATGAAACGTGCCTTCAGAATCAACGACAAATTGTTTCGTTTTGGCGGCGAGGAGTTTGTTGTGGCCCTCGAGCCCACTGACCAGGAGGGTGCTTACCAGGTTCTGGAGCGTTTGCGCCAGACAATCGAAAGCTACGTTTTTCCACAGGTCGGCAGGGTAACCGTCAGCATCGGATATGTTCGGGTCGGTGCTCAGGATGTACCTGCAACGGTGGTGGGGCACGCCGACGAAGCACTCTATTACGCCAAGCAAAATGGTCGTAACCAGGTGTGTTCCTATGAGTCGCTGGTGAGTCAGGGAAAAATTGCCACCTCGACTCTTAATGAGGATGTTGTGTTGTTCTAAGGGCTTCAACGATTCGGTTGTTCGTGGAACAGATCGATGATTTCTTCCTCGTATTCTTTCAGTCCGTCCGGACTGATGCACAGATCTTCCATTGCGATTTCCTGAGTCCGGGGCCAATCCCTGTCCGGCTGGCCTGACATCAAACTGACGACATGCATGGCCATTTGCAGGATGGCGACCAGGGACACCGTCTCGCGTTCGTGGTGGGGGCTGACGTCATGCTGGTAGCGAATGGCCTGGCAGATGGACTCAGGCAGCTGCCAGTTTTTTGCCAGCAGGTAGCCCACTACGGCATGGCTGGTGTTGAATTTTCTGTCTTCCTCGATCAGGTCGGGCCACTCATCAGTCTTTTTTTCATTCAGTGCGCTGCAGTAATCGGGGAAGCGCTGCATCAGGACGGCCACCCCGCACTCGCTGAACAGTCCGAGCATATAGGCCTGGTCTGGTGCAACATGGCATACCGAGCGTTGCTTGTTTGCGATGATGGAGCACAGCCGTGCGAGATCGTTTGATCGCTCCCAGAAACGCTCGTAGGCAGGGGTGCTGCCACTGATGCTGCGCCGTAGCGCAATGCATTTGATAATGGTGAACAGCGGGCTGAGGCCGATGACGGCGAGCGCCTGGGAAACCGAATCCACTTTCTTGGACAAGCCGTAAAACGGCGAGTTGATGATCTTGAAAATCATCGAGGATAGCCCGAGATCCTTGCTTACCAGTTGGGCAATCCTGCCCAGATTGGGATTCTCTTGCTGCGTAAGCTCATGCACCTCTATCAGAATTTTCGGCTGGGGTGGAATGGTGATGCTCTTGCCGATGAGTTGTTCAAGGTTTTCGCTGGATTGGGATGGAATCGTCACGGGATATTATCGGGTCTGTTTCTTGCAATGATTTATCAGGCCATTGGTGGATGCGTCGAAAGCCAGCACTGTTTGCGGGTGAGCAAGCTCGGGCAGAATATTGCTTGCCAATTGCTTGCCAAGCTCAACCCCCCATTGGTCGAATGAGTTGAGATTCCATACCATGCCCTGCACGAATACTTTGTGCTCATAGAGCGCGATCAGCGCCCCAAGCGTATGTGGGGTGAGTTTGCCGAACAGGATGGTGTTGGTCGGCTTGTTGCCGGGGAATACCTTGTGCGCCAGCAGCTGAGCAAGTTTCTCGCCGCTCATGCCGAGCTGTTCCAGTTCCGCGCGGGCTTCGTCTTCAGTCTTGCCTTGCATCAAGGCCTGCGTCTGGGCGAAACAATTGGCGAGCAGGATGCGGTGATGGTCGCCGATCGGGTTGTGGCTTTCGATGGGGGCCAGAAAATCCGCCGGGATCAGTTTGGTACCCTGATGGATGAGTTGATAGAAAGCATGCTGGCCGTTGGTGCCGGGTTCGCCCCAGATCACCGGTCCGGTCTGGTAGTCCACTTCCTCGCCGGCGCGTGAAATCCGCTTGCCGTTGCTTTCCATGTCGAGTTGCTGGAGATAGGCCGGCAGGCGGTGCAGGTACTGGTCGTAGGGCAGCACCACATGGCTCTGGGCATCGAAGAAATTGTTGTACCACACCCCCAGCAGGCCGAGGATGACCGGCATGTTTTTCTCGAAGGGCGCACTGCGGAAATGCTCGTCCATCTCGAACGCGCCCTGGAGCAGTGCCTCGAAGTGGTCCATGCCGAGATAGAGCGCGATCGGCAGGCCAATGGCCGACCACAGCGAATAACGCCCGCCCACCCAGTCCCAGAATTCGAACATGTGCGCGGTGTCGATGCCGAACTTTGCCACTTCGCTGGCATTGGTCGAGACCGCGACAAAATGCTTGGCGATGGCGCTTTCATGCTGTGCCGCCTGTAGCAGCCAGGCTCTGGCCGAGCGTGCGTTGGTCAGCGTTTCCTGCGTGGTGAAGGTCTTGGAGGCGACCACGAACAGCGTGGTTTCCGGATTGAGTCGCTTGAGCGTTTCCGCGATGTGGGTGCCGTCCACGTTGGAGACGAAATGGGCATTGAGGCCGGGTCTTTCGTAATGCTTCAGCGCTTCGGTGACCATTACTGGGCCGAGATCGGAGCCGCCGATACCGATGTTGACGATATCCATAACCGCCTTGCCGGAATAGCCGCGCCATTCCCCGCTGCGCACCCGCTCGGTGAACTCGCGCATTTGCGCCAGCACCCGCAGCACATCGGGCATGACGTCCTTGCCCTGTACCAGCACCGGCTTGCCGGAGCGGTTGCGCAGGGCGGTGTGGAGCACGGCGCGGTTTTCGGTGAAGTTGATGGCTGCGCCGCTGAACATTTTTTCGATCCACCCGTCCAGTTCGGCTTCACGCGCCAACTGGAACAGCAGCGCAAGCGTCTCCGCCGTGATGCGGTTTTTAGAGTAATCGAGCAGGATGTCGCCCTGCTGGAGGGAAAAGCGGTCAAAGCGCTGCTGGTCGTTAGCAAAAAGATCGCGCATGTGCTGCGGCGCGAGAGTTTCATGGTGCTGTTTCAGCGCTTGCCAGGTTGGGGAGCGGGTAAGCATGGATATATTCGAATTATTTGATCGGACTCAGGATGATCCCTGACAAAGGTGGCACGGTGATGACAAGGGATTGCTCGTACCCCATCCAGGGCTGAGCTTCGCTTACCAGGCCTTCGCCGTTGCCGGTGTTGCTGCCGCCGTAGTAGCTGGAGTCGCTGTTGAAAATTTCCCGGTACGGGCCTGGTTTCGGGACGCCGATGCGGTAGCCGGTGCGCGAAACCGGGGTGAAGTTGAGGACGACGACAACTACGCTTCCGTCATGGCCCCAGCGCAAATAGGACAGTACCGATTGGTCGGCATCGTGGCAATCTACCCAGGAAAATCCAGAGACTTCAAAATCCTGTTGGTGCAGGGCGGGGGTGTTGCGGTAAAGACGATTCAGATCTCGGTTGAGATCCTGCATGCCCTTGTGCCAGTGGATTTGCAGCAGTCCCCAGTCGAGTTCCCCGCCCACGCGCCATTCGCGTCCCTGGCCGATCTCATTGCCCATGAAGTTGAGCTTCTTGCCGGGATAGGTCATCTGGTAAGTGAGGAGTGCTCTCAGGTTGGCAAATTTCTGCCACGCATCCCCGGGCATCTTGTCCAGCAGCGAGCCTTTTCCGTGCACAACTTCATCATGGGAAAAAGGCAGCACGAAATTTTCTGTGTAGGCATAGAGCTGGCCGAAGGTCAGTTCGTTGTGGTGAAAACGGCGATGGATCGGCTCGTGACGGATGTATTCCAGCGTGTCGTTCATCCAGCCCATGTTCCATTTCATCGAGAAGCCCAGGCCGCCGAGATATACCGGTCTGGAGACCATGGGCCAGGAGGTGGATTCCTCGGCGAAAGTCAGCGCGCCGGGAAATTCGTCATGCACCATGATGTTGAGGCTGCGCAGGAACTCGATCGCATCCAGATTTTCCCGGCCACCGTACTTGTTGGGAATCCATTCGTTCGCCTTGCGCGAGTAATCGAGGTAAAGCATGGAAGCCACGGCATCCACCCTCAGTCCGTCAAGGTGGAAGTCGGCAAGCCAGCAGTGGGCGCTGGAGAGCAGGAAACTCTGCACTTCGTGGCGCCCGTAGTTGAAAATATGGGTGCCCCAATCCTGGTGGAAACCCAGGCGCGGATCCTCATGCTCATATAGGGCGGTGCCGTCGAACTTGGCCAACGCCCAGGCGTCCTGCGGGAAATGCGCCGGCACCCAGTCCAGGATTACGCCAATGCCAACCTGGTGACAGGCATCCACGAAGAAACGGAAATCGTCCGGGGTGCCGAAGCGCGAAGTGGGGGCGAAATAGCCAGTGGCCTGGTAGCCCCAGGATTCGTCCAGGGGATGTTCCGAAACCGGCATCAGCTCGATGTGGGTGTAAGCCATGTCCTGCACGTAGGGCAGCAGGTTCTCGGCCAGTTCACGCCAGTTGTAGACGCGGCCGTCGGGATGACGTCGCCATGATCCGGGGTGAATTTCATAGATATTGAAGGGCGCGTGCAGCCAGTCGAGTTTGCTGCGTGCCTGCATCCATTCCTGATCGTGCCAGGCGTGCTGCTGGGGTGTAGACACCTTGGCGGCGGTGCTGGGGCGCAATTCATATTCCTGACCGTAGGGGTCGGTTTTCACCACGATCTGGCCGCTATGGCGATTGCGCAGCTCGAATTTGTACAGGCTTCCGGCCGCAAGCTCGGGGATGAACAGTTCCCACACCCCGCTGGAACCCAGGCTGCGCATCGGATGAACGCGCCCATCCCAGCGGTTGAAATCGCCCACCACGCTGACGCGTTCGGCGTTGGGCGCCCACACGGCAAAGCGGATTCCCGGGATGCTCATGCTCGCGGCGGGTTGCGCGCCCAGCATGCGATAGCCCTGGTAGAGCCGGCCTTCGCCGAACAGGTGCAGATCCACGTCGCTGATTAGCGGGGGAAAGGCATAGGGGTCGTAAAAAGCGTGAAAACCGCCATCGCGTGAGACTCTCAAGCGGTAAGGCAAGTCGGGTTTTGTCAGGCCGTGCCAGAAAAACACGCCATCGGGGTGAATTTTTTCCAGTTCCTGCCAGGCACCGTCGATGAGGATTTCCACCTGCCGTTCGAAGGGGAGAAAAGCCCGCACGGACCACCCTTCGCCTTCCTGATGCAGCCCCAGAAATGAGAAGGGATCATGGTGGCGTGCCTTCAAAAGGGCCTTCAAATTTGTGTTGACTTTGGCGCTGAGGTTGGGTTTCATAGAAGCATCACATGCGGCATGGGAATGTAAGAAGAATATGCCAGAAGGTGGCTTTAGGCAAACTCCCATGCCCCGCTGCGGGGTATAATTTCTGAAACTATCTATGGTTTAGACCGGGAGATTTTCTTGCACTCATCCACTACCCCTCGCTTCATCAGTCTGTTGACCAAAAACACCGTTGCCCTGATTCTCGCGGGAGGGCGGGGCAGTCGCCTCAAGGCGCTGACCGACTGGCGCGCCAAGCCTGCCGTGCCGTTTGGTGGCAAGTTCCGCATCATTGATTTTCCGCTTTCGAATTGTGTCAATTCCGGTATCCGCCGCATCGGCGTAATTACCCAGTACAAGGCGCATAGCCTGTTGCAGCATCTGCATCGCGGCTGGAGTTTCTTGCGCGGTGAATTCAACGAATTTGTCGAGTTGCTCCCCGCCCAGCAGCGCATTCAGGAAAGCTGGTACAAAGGCACGGCAGACGCGGTGTTCCAGAACATGGACATCCTGCGCAGCTACAGGTCCGAATACACCCTGATCCTGGCGGGCGACCATATTTACAAAATGGATTATGGCGAGATGCTGGCGTATCACTCGGCACATGCCGCGGACCTGACCGTGGCGTGTTTTGAAGTGCCGGTGGAGGAAGCGTCCGCTTTTGGCGTCATGACCGTGGACGAGCACCAGCGCGTGGTGAAATTCACCGAAAAGCCGGAGCATCCCGACGAGATTCCCGGCAAGCCGGGGCGTGTGCTGGTGAGCATGGGTATTTACGTGTTCAACTCCGCATTCCTGTACGAGCAGTTGATTCGCGACGCGGATGAACCCCATTCCTCGCATGACTTCGGCAAGGACATCATCCCTTATCTGGTCGACCGTTACCGGGTGTTCGCCCATCCCTTTGCGGATAGCTGCGTCGGCAGGCCCGGTGGCGAACCCTACTGGCGCGATGTGGGAACCATCGATGCCTATTGGGAAGCCAATATGGAAATGACCAAGATTACGCCCTATCTCAATTTGTACGACGAAGAATGGCCGATCTGGACCTATCAGGAACAGCTCCCTCCCGCCAAGTTCGTGTTCGATGATGATGCACGGCGCGGAACGGCGGTGGATTCGCTGGTTTCTGGCGGGTGCATCATCAGCGGCGCATCGGTGAGCCGCTCGCTGCTGTTTTCAAATGTCCGCGTGCATAGCTATGCGGAGATCGAGGATTCGGTGATTCTGCCCAATGTGGATATCGGCCGCTATGTAACCCTGAAAAAGGTGGTGGTGGACAAGGGTTGCACCATACCTGAGGGGATGACCATAGGCGTGGATCCGGTGGAAGATGCCAAGCGCTTTTTCATCACCAAGGGGGGGGTGACGCTGGTGACCCCAGAAATGTTGGGACAGGAAATACACCACGTCCGCTAGAGCAGCGTCCCGCTACGAATTCTTAATTATTTACCGCGTACCTCACGGCGCTGACGATTTGGTCTTTGTCGTGCGGTTCGCAGTCTTTGTTGATCTTCATGACTAATCAAAAAAAACTTCGTTTAATCCTGTGCTGGCATATGCACCAACCAGATTATCGGCACCACGCCACAGGTGATTTCGCGCTGCCCTGGACCTATCTGCACGCCATCAAGGACTATACCGACATGGCGTATCACCTGGAGCAGTCGCCACAGGCGAAGGCAGTGGTCAATTTCGTGCCAATTCTGCTGGATCAGCTGGATGATTATTCCGACCAGTTTCGTAGCGGGAAATTGCGCGACCCATTGCTGCGTCTGCTGGCAGCCAAGGACCTGGAACACCTGACGCTGGAACAACGCAAGTTGATTCTGGATAGCTGCTTCCGCAGCAATCACAACAAAATGATTGAGCCTTACCCCAGCTACAAGCGGCTGTACGACTTGTTCAAGCTGCATGAGGCTCAGGGCGCGGAACAACTGCAATACTTGTCCGGCCAGTATCTGGCCGATCTGCTGGTGTGGTACCACCTGGCGTGGAGCGGCGAAAGTGTGCGTCGCGAGAATGAACTGGTGGTCGGCATGATGTCCAAGGGCAGCCTGTTTACTTTCAAGGAACGCCAGCAGTTGCTGGCCCTGATCGGCGAGCTGATCCAGGGTATTATTCCGCGCTACAGGAAACTTGCGGAAGAGGGACAGGTCGAGCTTTCATCCACGCCCTATTACCATCCTATCGCGCCGCTGCTGCTGGATTTCAATAGTGCCCACGAAAGCTCCCCCGACATCGAATTGCCCAAGTCTAAACATTACCCCGGGGCATCCCAGCGGGTGTCGTTCCATATTTCAGAAGCTCAAGCGATGCACGAACGCTATTTTGGCGTCCGGCCCGAGGGAATGTGGCCAGCCGAAGGGGGGGTTTCCCAAGCTGTGGCGATGTCCATGGCCAGGAACGGTTGCCGCTGGATTGCCACCGGACAGGGCGTGTTGACCAACAGCCTGCGTTACGCCCATCAGGATGATTTGCTGGATAACCCGCTTAAATACCTGTATCGCCCTTACCGCATCAGCGACGGCGAATATCAAATCAACTGCTTCTTCCGTGATGATCGTTTGTCCGACCTGATCGGCTTCGAGTATGCAAAGTGGTTTGGCCGCGATGCAGTGCTGAACTTTGTGCATGTGCTGGAAGAAATCTGGCAGCAGAGTCGCGGTCATGAGAACCCGGTGGTCAGCATCATTCTCGATGGGGAAAATGCCTGGGAGTACTATCCCTACAACGGCTATTATTTCCTCTCGGAACTGTACGAAATGCTGCAGAACCACCCCCATATCGAGATGACCACTTTCCGTGATTATCTCGATGCGTGCGAGGAAGAGGCCGAACGTGAAAAACCGCCTCTCCATACCTGTGCGTCGCCGCGCGATCTGCCTCACCTGGTCGCGGGAAGCTGGGTATACGGTAATTTCACCACCTGGATCGGTTGCCCGGAAAAAAACCATGCCTGGGATTTGTTGTGCCAGGCCAAACAGAGTTATGATCTCGTCATTGGGAGTGGGCGCCTGAACCACGAGCAGAGGGATAATGCGGCACGGCAGCTTGCGGTATGCGAGGGTTCCGACTGGTTTTGGTGGTTTGGCGACTACAACCCTGGGGACAGCGTAAGAAGTTTCGATAAGCTGTACCGGGAAAATCTGGCCGATTTGTACCGCATACTGATGCTGGTGCCGCCGGTCGAGCTGGATTTTCCCATCAGCCAGGGCGGAGGCAATGCCGAAGCCGGTGGTGCCATGAGAAGAGCGGCCTGACCCGAATTTTTGCAATACCTGGGCTAAAGCCCCGATCACAAAACATCGAAATGATTATCCATGACTAAAAAAATTGCATTGTTACTGGGCGTCCACGCCCACCAACCTGTCGGCAACTTCCCTGAGGTTTTGCACGATGCCCACGAGCGTTGCTACAAGCCGTTTATACACACGCTCTACCGCTATCCGGAATTTCCTTTTGCGGTGCATTTTTCCGGGTGGTTGCTGGATTACATGCTGCAGCATTTTCCTGAGGACATGGCAATGCTCAAGGAAATGGTGCGGCGCGGACAGGTCGAGCTGGTCGGCGCGGGCGATACCGAACCGGTGCTGGCGGTGATCCCGAGCCGGGATCGTGTGGGCCAGGTGTTGACCTTGTCCGACAAGCTGGAAAAAAGATTTGGCCAACGCCCCCAGGGTGCCTGGCTTACCGAGCGGGTTTGGGAAGCGACGGTGGTGCCGGCACTGGCTGACGCAGGCATCCGTTATGTCATGGTGGACGATTACCATTTCCTCTGTTCCGGCAGGAAAATCGAAGACCTGAACAGCTTTTACACCACCGAGGAGGACGGGCGCCGGCTCGACCTGTTCCCGATTTCCGAAGCGTTGCGTTACCGTTTTCCCTTTTCTCCCGCCACCGAGGCTGTGCAATACCTGGAAAGCCTGGCGGCTGAGGGTGAAAATGCAGCGGTCTATTTCGACGATATCGAGAAGTTCGGTATCTGGCCTGAAACCTATGAATGGGTTTACGAGAAAGGCTGGCTGGAGGACTTTATCCGCGGCGTACTGGCCTCGCCCCATATCAAACCGATGAAATACTGCGATTACCATGCCCAGGCCCATACGCGCGGCATCGTTTACCTGCCCACCACCTCGTATATAGAAATGAACGAGTGGACGCTGCCCGCTGAAGCCGCCAACGGTTATGCGGACCTGATACAGGCAGCCAAGGCGCAGGGGCGCTTCGAGCAGGACAAGGCTTTCCTGCGCGGCGGTATCTGGAAAAACTTTCTCAGCCGTTACCCCGAATCCAACTGGATGCACAAGCGCATGCTGCAACTTTCCCAGCGCTATGCCGATCTGCCGGAACGGAAAAAAACCCGGGCGATGCGGGAGTCGCTGTATGAAGCCCAGGCCAACGATGCCTACTGGCATGGCTTGTTCGGCGGACTGTATCTGCCTCATTTGCGGCGCGCCGTATACCATGCCATCGTGGCGCTGGAAGGCATGCTGGATCAGGTTGTAGCGCGTCCGGTGAGGATCGTCGAGGATCTGGACCTGGACGGCAAGGAAGAGATTTTTCTGCATAACGAAGAAATCCAGGCCGTACTGCGCCAGGATGGTAGCGGCGCCATCTGCGAATTCGATTCCTATGAATTACGCCATAATTTCGGTGATTCCCTGGCACGGCAGGCGGAACATTATCACCGCAAGATCCACCTCAATCAGAGTTCACGGCATGCAGGGGAAGGCATCGCCAATCCTCATGACCGGGTCAGCTTCAAGCATGAAATTACGCCCGCCGACCTGGCTCTGGACGATAGTCCGCGCATGTTGTTCATGGATAGCCTGGTGGCGGGATGTCAGGTCGTACCCTTGCGCGGCTACGTGTTACGTTCCGGTGATGACAAGGCGGCCCATGCCACCATGAGCTGCGGTCACGGGAAATTGCTGATCGACAAACGGGTGTCGATTTCCGGTTCGCGCTTGCGGGTGACTTATCACTTCAATGGCGTCACGGAAGGTTTGTTCCGTACCGAACTCAACCTGGCAATGCCGAGTTGCGACGGACCCGCAGGGCGGTTCGTGTACAACAACCAGATACCCGGCGGATTCGGTCAGCCGATGGGCCTGGAGGCGGTCAAGAAACTGGAATTACAGGATGAAGTGATGGGAGGAAGCCTGGTCGTACATCTGAGCGTACCTGCGCAGATCCATAGCCAGCCTCATTTTACGGTATCCCAGTCCGAAGCGGGTTTCGAAAAGATCATGCAGGCGGTTACCCTGACCCTTGCCTGGCCCTTGTCCGTTCAGGTCAGGGAAGTGACGGTGGATCTCGAGGTGGGCGTATCCGGCATATGAAAGCTGCTACAATCTCGCCTTTTTTGGAATGAAGTGCGTGTTATGAGCGAACAGAAAGTCAGCAAGAACAAGGCCGTATATGTTACCTACTCGATCCTGGACCAGTCCGGCGCGGTGTATGAACAGTACGAAATGCCCGTGGGTTATGTGCACGGGGGAAACAGCCCCTTGTTCGAGAAAATCGAGGCAGCGCTGGAGGGGAAAAAGATCGGTGAACGCGTGGAAGTATCGCTTAACCCGCAAGAGGGGTTCGGCGAGCCGGACCCGAACCTGTCCTTCACCGACGACATCGAGAACGTGCCGCCAGAGTACCGCCACGTCGGTGCGGAAGTGGAATTCCAGAACGAGCGCGGGGAAAGCGTTCAATTCCGGGTAAGCCGGATTGCCGATGGCAAACTGACGGTGGACTCCAATCATCCGCTGGCAGGCCAGACCGTGACATTCCTGGTGAGCGTGGTGAATATTCGCGATGCGAGCATGGATGAAATCGTCAGTGGCTTGCCCGTCGATCAGAGCCAGTCGCTGCACTGAGGGTTCCCGGGATAATGGTTTCCCCGATTGTCCCGCTGCCTGAAACTGGATATCCTGTAGCATAAAAATTGTACAAGGAAGACCGCTCATGGCTTTTATCGCATTTTATATCGTCGCCATTGCGATTCTGGTCGCCCATTTCACCGGCTGGTTGGCTAGACACAACATGGAGTGGCTGGTTCTGGTGCTTGCCGCGGCCGTGTTCCCGGCCGTGATCTTCCTCTAGCCTGGTTTTCCGTGTCGGTGTATCAACCCATCTCCTGCGCTCAGCACGAGCGTCTGGAATTCAGCGTGTTACGCAAAATCCCGTTGCATCTCGAATACCTTCAGGGTATGGAAAAAATCCGTCACACTGTCATGCCGCTCGATGTGGCAACCCGTAATGGGGCGGAATGGCTGAAATTCAAAGTGATAGATGGCGACGAGACGGTTGAAATCCGCCTTGATGCCATTATCGCTTTTGCCGAGAAGGTGGATTCTTAGCCCGCGATGGGCGGCGGTAAAGCAGAAACACCGTAGGGCGTTTGTTGTAATCCGGTAGTTTCTTTTTCCACTCGCTGATGCGCTTCGTCATCACGCTTTCCGAACTCAGCGTCAAGTCGGATGCCACGCTTAGTTCGGTCTCTCCATCGCATGTTTCCACCAGATCCTGAAGCAACTGGTTGTTGCGGTAGGGGGTTTCGATGAAAATCTGGGACTGGTTCATGCGTTGCGAGCTTTGTTCGATTTCCGTAATTTTTTTTACCCGTTCCGTTTTTTCAGCCGGCAGATAGCCGAGGAAGGCGAAGCTCTGGCCGTTTAGCCCCGATGCCATCAGGGCGAGCAGGATGGAGGAGGGGCCTACCAGAGGCACGACGCGGATATTCCGGCTATGGGCCAGGCGAACCAGATTGGCGCCGGGGTCGGCCACCGCCGGGCAACCCGCTTCCGACAGCAGGCCGATATCTTCCCCCGCCAACAAGGGTTGCAGCAGGGTTTCAAGCTCTTCCGGGCGAGTGTGTTCATCCAGGGTGAGTGTGCGGATTTCCTGTAACGGGATGGCCGTGCCGGTTTGCTTGAGGAACTGGCGTGCTGTTTTCGGGTGTTCGACTACAAAGGTATGCAGCGTGGCAGCCAGGCGCCTTGCCTGTTCGGGAATGACTGCGTTGAGATCACCGCCTTCACCAAGGGGAACGGGGATGAGGTAGAGCGTGCCCGTCTTCATTTCCAGGCCCTAAATAACATCAAAGCCTTCGTTCTGCAGCATATCGATCAGTGCAATCAAAGGCAGTCCGACCAGGGCATTGGGGTCGTCGCCTTCCATCCTGGCGATGAGCGCAATGCCCAGGCCTTCGGACTTGGCGCTGCCGGCGCAGTTGTAAGGTTGTTCCTTGGTGAGGTAATGCTCGATCTGCTCGTCACCGAGGTCGCGGAACGTGACCGTGAACGGCACCATGCGATTCTGGACGCTGCCGGTTTTGCTGTTGTACAGGCATAAAGCGGTGTTGAACACCACGCTTCTGCCGCGCATCATGCGCAGTTGCCGCGTGGCGTTTTCGTGCGTGTGGGGCTTGCCCAGTTGCAGGCCGTCCAGGGTCGCAACCTGATCGGAGCCAATAATCAGGGCCTCGGGGAAGTGCGTCCCCGCTACACGTGCCTTGGCTTCCGCCAGGCGAGTTGCGGTTTGTACCGGCGTTTCGCCGGACAGTGGCGTTTCGTCCAGATCCGGCGCAAATACCTCGAAAGGTATCTGCAACCGGCTGAGCAATTCGCGACGGTAAGGGGAGGTCGAGGCTAGAATCAATCGCATGTGTTTGTGTAGGGCGGGTCAGGCGTAAACCGAAACCCGCCAACCTCTGAAAAATTATTATATAAACCGCATTTCACCGCAAAGGACGCGAAGGTTCGCAAGGTAAAACAAAGTGTTAATCAATAGCAACGCATCACCCATCGGGTGAGCCGATAAAGTTGTTCAAGTCTTTGAATTCCTTTGCGAACCTTCGCGTCCTTTGCGGTTCAAATGCTTTTTTAAGGATTATTCCGGTTGAATCTCGACCAGGGCTTCGTCAGGGGTGACGACGTCTCCCTTGGTCACGAACACGCCAATGACCGTGCCGCCAATCGGGGCCTGGACTTCGTTTTCCATCTTCATGGCTTCGATCACCAGCACCGCATCGCCTGCCTTGACCTTTTGCCCGGGCTGCACCAGCACCTCAACGATGCTGCCCGGCATGGCGGTGGTTACATGGCCTTGGTGGGAGGGGCGTGGCCGTTTTCCGCCGGCGGATTTCTTGTCGCTGCTGCTCTTGGCCTTGCCGCTGCCCGTGGCGACGCCACCGGGGCCGCCGTAGACCTCGATCTCGCTGAGCGTTTCCACCAGCACTTCTTCCGGTACCCCATCCACGGAAACGTAGAAAGGACGGGCATCCTCGCCGGGACGGCCGGAGCCGGTGACGTGGATATGGTAGGTTTCGCCGTGCAAGGTGACATTGAACTCGTTGGCCGCGTAAAACGGGCCGCAGGCGAGGTTGGTACCCATCGGCAGCAGTTGTTCCGGCTTGAGCGCGTCAGCACCCCGTTCCTGCAGGAAGTTGCGCCCCAGTTCCGGGAACATGGCATAGGTGAGGATATCTTCCTCGTTCTTGGCCAGACTATCGATCTCGCTACGCAACCTGTCCATTTCGTCTTCCAGCATGTCCGCCGGGCGGCAGGTGATGATTTCCTGATTGCCGATGGCCATACTGCGTACTTCCGAATTGACCGTGCCGGGCGCCTTGCCGTAGCGGCCCATGAAATAATTTTTCACCTCGGTGGTGACCGATTTGTAGCGCTCGCCGGTCAGCACGTTGAGCACGGCCTGGGTGCCCACGATCTGGGAGGTCGGGGTGACCAGCGGAGGGAAGCCGAGATCCTCGCGCACACGGGGGATTTCCGTCAGCACTTCGTCCATGCGGTTGAGCGCGCCCTGTTCTTTCAACTGGTTGGACAGGTTGGAAATCATGCCGCCGGGCACCTGGTTTACCAGCACGCGGGTATCCACGCCGGTAAAATCGCTTTCGAACTGCCAGTATTTCTTGCGCACTTCGCGGAAGTAGGCGGTAATTTCCTGTAGCGCTGCCAGGTCGAGTCCGGTGTCGAATTCGGTTCCGGCCAGCGCGGCGACGATACTTTCCGTGGAGGAGTGGCTGGCGCCTTCACCGAAGGAAGAGTTGCAGGTGTCGAGGATGGTCGCGCCGCTTTCCACGCCCTTGAGGAAGCACATGCCGGACAGACCGGAGGTGGCGTGGCTGTGCAGGTGGATCGGGATGCTGACCGCGGCTTTCAGGGCCTTGACCAGTTCGCCGGTGGCATAGGGGGTTAAGAGCCCGGCCATGTCCTTGATCGCCAGGGTGTCGCAGCCCATGGCTTCAAACTCCTTGCCCAGCGCGACAAAGTAGGGAATGTCATGCACCGGACTGGTGGTGTAGCTGATGGCGCCCTCGGCCATCTTGCCGGCTTTCTTCACGGCTTCGATCGAGACCTGCATGTTGCGCAGATCGTTCAGGGCGTCGAACACGCGGAACACGTCCACCCCGTTGTCGGCGGATTTCTGCACGAAAGCGCGCACCACGTCGTCCGAGTAGTGGCGGTAGCCGAGCAGGTTCTGGCCGCGCAGCAGCATCTGGATGCGGGTGTTGGGCAGCGCCTTGCGCAGCTTCTTGAGGCGGTCCCACGGATCTTCGCGCAGGAAGCGCACGCAGGCGTCGAAGGTGGCGCCGCCCCAGGCTTCCAGCGACCAGAAACCGATATTGTCCAGTTTTTGGCAAATCGGCAACATGTCCTCGGTGCGCATACGGGTTGCGATCAAGGACTGGTGGCCATCACGTAAAACCAGTTCGCTGATGAAAACTTTAGCCATGCTCTGTTCCTAATCCTAAAATTTTTGAATTACAGCCCGACGTGGGCCGCGATTGCCGCAGAAATTGCCGCCGCCAGGAGATCCTTGGGCGGACGCACCGAGTAATTGATCAGCTCCGGATGGGATTCGACAAAGCTGGTGTCGAAATGGCCGCTGCGGAAAGTCGGATGCTGCAAAATTTCCTGGTAGTAGGGAATCGTTGTCTTGACGCCGTATACCACCATGTCGTCCAGGGCCCGGCGACCGCGCTCCACCACCCCTTCCCAGGTCAGGTTCCACACCGTCAGCTTGGCGCACATGGAGTCGTAGTAGGGCGGAATGACGTAGCCGCTGTACATGGCAGCGTCGGTGCGCACGCCGGGGCCGCCCGGTGCGTAATAACGGGTGATGCGGCCGAAGCTGGGGAGGAAGCCGTTTTTGGGGTCTTCAGCATTGATGCGGAATTCCATCGCGAAGCCGCGATAGTTGACGTCGGATTGCTTGTATTGCAGCGGCAAGCCGCTGGCGACGCGGATCTGTTCCTGCACGATGTCGATGCCGGTGATGGTTTCCGTTACCGTGTGTTCAACCTGCAGGCGGGTATTCATTTCCATGAAATAGAACTGGTTGTCCGAGTCGAGCAGGAATTCCACCGTGCCGGCGTTCACATAGCCGACCGCGCGCGCGGCATCCGCCGCGAGATCGCCGATATAACGGCGCTGCGCTTCGGTGAGCTGGGGGGAGGGGGCGATTTCGATCAGTTTCTGGTTGCGGCGCTGGATCGAACAATCGCGCTCGAACAGGTGGATGGCGTTGCCGAAGCTGTCACCGATCACCTGTACCTCGATGTGTTTGGGATTGACCACGCATTTTTCCAGAAACACTTCCGGCTTGCCGAACGCCTTGCTGGCTTCGGAAACGACCCGGTCGTAGTTGGGAATCAACTCTTCCTCGCTGTTGCAGCGCCGGATGCCGCGCCCGCCACCACCATTGGTGGCTTTCAGCATCACCGGGTAGCCGATTTTGTTGGCCAGCGCGCGCGCCTCCTCGACATTTTCCAAATTATGCTCGCTGCCCGGAATGACCGGGATGCCGGCATCGATCATGGCTTTGCGCGCCTGGATCTTGTCACCCATTTTTTGAATGACTTCGGCGGATGGCCCGATGAAGGTAATGCCGCGTTTGGCACATATTTCCGCGAGTACCGGATTTTCCGAGAGGAAGCCGTAGCCGGGATGGAGCGCATCGCATCCGGCGGCCACCGCCAGATTGACGATGTTATGCGCATTGAGGTAGCCGATAACCGGGTCGGAGCCGATGTTATAGGCTTCGTCGGCTTTCTTGACGTGCAATGCATGGCGGTCCGCATCGGTATAAATGGCCACCGATTTGATGCCCATCTCCGAGCAGGCGCGCACGATGCGGACGGCAATCTCGCCACGGTTGGCAATGAGAATTTTTTTGATCACGTGAAAACCCGAATCCCAATAATTTTTTGCGAGGCACAAATTGCACTTGGTCTGCCCCTGATTGGTCCGCCCTGGGCAAACCCCGATGCGGCAGCCGCGGCCGTTCGCGGGTGAAACGCATAAAGGCTTTTTGACACAAAAGCCAAAAAATTATATCATGCGCGGCTTGCGTCTGAACAGGCGGCGATTAATAAAACTTATGTCCGTTGTGACTGCAATTAATAACCTTGAGTTTGTACGCCGTGGCGAGGTGATGCGGGGCGAAGTTCCCGTAGTAAAGCTGGAGCGCTTGCGGGATTCGTTGCTGTCGGGCCAGGGTGTGCTGAATTATACCCTGTCAGGGAGAACCGGCACAAAGGGCGAGAGCCTGCTGGCGTGCCTTATTGAAGGCAAGCTGGTTTTGCAGTGCCAGCGTTGCCTTGAGGCATTGGAGTATCCGCTCCATATCGCTTCCACCTTGAAGGTGGCGGAGGATGTGACGGAATTCGATGATCTTGAGGGTGAAGACGAATCGGTGGATTCGGTTCCGGCCAGTGTGGCGATGGATGTCCTGGCATTGGTCGAAGAAGAGATTTTATTGAATTTGCCGCTTGCTCCCATGCACGCGCCTGAAGTTTGCCGGGGTGCGGCGCAAGCGGTTGGTAATGAAAGAGTAAACCCCTTCAGTGCCTTGGCGGCACTGAAGGGAAAGTTGTAATTTAAAGAAAAAGGAGTTTGAAATGGCAGTCCAGCAGAACAAAAAATCCCCTTCCAAGCGTGGCATGCACCGCGCCCATGATTTTCTGACCAACCCTCCTTTGGCGGTTGAGCCGACTACCGGCGAAGCGCATCTGCGTCACCACGTCAGTCCGAGCGGCTTTTACCGTGGCCGCAAAGTTGCTCGCGCCAAGGGCGAGTAAGCGTAGTTCCCCATTCGCGGCCGGATTCCCGGCTGCACTTTAATGGATATTACCGTTGCGATTGATGCCATGGGCGGCGACCATGGCGCACACATTACCGTGCCCGCCGCGCTGGAAATCCTGCGTCGGGATTCAGAAGTCAATATCGTCCTGGTAGGGTTGGCCGAGGTCATCGAGTCCGAGTTGCGTGCTTGCCGCGCAGAGGCGAACTCGCGTCTGCGCATCCATCATGCCACCGAGGTGGTGACCATGGACGACCCCCCGGCTCTGGCGCTACGCAATAAAAAGGATTCCTCGATGCGCGTGGCCATTAACCTGGTCAAGAGCGGCGAGGCCAACGCTTGCGTTTCCGCAGGTAACACCGGTGCGCTCATGGCGATTTCCCGTTTTGTCCTTAAAATGTTACCCGGGATCGAACGTCCGGCGATTGCCTCCGTGCTGCCCACCCTCAACGGCCATACCCATGTGCTGGATCTGGGCGCCAACGTGGATTGTACTGCCGAGCATTTGCTACAGTTCGGCATCATGGGTTCCGTGCTGGTCTCGGCCGTGGAGCACAAGGAGCGACCCAGCGTCGGTCTGCTCAATATCGGCGAAGAAGATATCAAGGGCAATGAAGTGGTCAAACGCGCCGCGGAACTGTTGCGTGCCAGCGGCCTGAATTTCTATGGCAACGTGGAAGGCAATGATATTTACAAAGGTACTACCGATGTCGTGGTGTGCGATGGTTTTGTCGGTAATGTCGCGCTCAAGGCTTCGGAAGGTCTGGCCAAGATGATCGGCGAGTTGCTCAAGCAGGAGTTCAAGCGCAATTTGCTGACCAAACTCGCCGGACTCATGGCGACGCCGGTCATGAATGCATTCAAGAAGCGCGTCGACCCGCGTCGTTACAATGGCGCCAGTTTGCTCGGTCTGCGCGGAATCGTGGTGAAGAGCCACGGCGGGGCGGATATTTTTGCGTTCGAACATGCCATCGAGGCGGCGGTGGAAGAGGTCCGCAATGGCGTGCTGCGCCGAATTACCGAACAAGTTTCACTTCTGCATGATGTACAAGGAGCAGCCTGATGTTTTCCCGGATCACAGGCACCGGTAGCTATCTGCCGCAAAAAGTGCTGACCAATCATGACCTGGAGCGCATGGTGGATACCACGGATGACTGGATATTCAGTCGCACCGGTATCCGGCAGCGCCATATTGCGGCGGAAGATGAGTCCACCAGCGACCTCGCGCTGCACGCAAGCCGTCGGGCGATCGAAGCGGCCGGCATCGACCCGCAGCAGATCGATCTGATCATCGTTGCCACGACCACCCCTGACCGGATTTTTCCGGGAACAGCCTGCATTCTCCAGAACAAGCTGGGCATCAAGAGCGGCGCGCCGGCATTCGATATCCAGGCAGTGTGCAGTGGTTTCGTTTATGCGCTGGCCACCGCCGACCAGTTCGTGCGTAACGGGCAAAGCAAATGCGCACTGGTGGTGGGTGCGGAAACTTTTTCCCGCATCGTGGACTGGACCGACCGTAACACCTGTGTACTGTTCGGTGACGGCGCCGGGGCAGTGATCCTGCAGGCGAGCGAAACGCCAGGCATCATTTCCACCCACCTCCATGCCGATGGCGGCTACCAGGACCTGCTGGCAGTGGACGGCGGCGGTTGCGGTGTTAGCCGGGCCGGTGCGCCCCACGTGGTGATGGACGGCACCGGCGTATTCAAATTCGCGGTGGGCGTGCTGGACTCCATCGTGGAAGAAACCCTTAACGCCAACGGCATGCAAAAGTCCGATATCGACTGGCTGGTGCCACACCAGGCCAATATCCGCATTATCCAGGCCACCGCCAAGAAGCTCGGTCTGCCGATGGAACGCGTGGTGGTGACCGTGGATCGCCACGGCAATACCTCGGCGGCATCGATTCCGCTGGCGCTGGATACGGCGGTACGGGAAGGCCGTATCAAGGCGGGCGAGACGATTTTGATGGAAGGCGTGGGCGGCGGCTTTACCTGGGGTTCGGTGCTGCTGAAATGGTAAATATGCGTTAAACCACGGGTGTCCCGTGGTTAATAAAAATTCATAAGAGGGACGACATGAAATTGGCATTCGTTTTCCCCGGCCAGGGTTCCCAGTCGGTCGGGATGATGCAGGGTTTCGATGCCTTGCCGGTAGTGCGTGAAACCTTCGAGGAAGCTGGCGCGGTTCTGCAACAGGACTTGTGGCAATTGGTCACGGCCGGTCCGGTCGAAGCGCTGAATCAGACTATCAACACCCAGCCCGCGATGCTGACTGCCGGGGTGGCAGTGTATCGTGCCTGGCAACAAATCGGCGGAGCGCAGCCGGCATTCATGGCCGGCCACAGCCTGGGCGAGTACACCGCGCTGGTGGCTTGCGGCGCGCTGTCTTTCGTCGATGCGCTGCCTCTGGTGCGCTACCGCGCCGAAGTGATGCAGCAGGCGGTGGCGGAAGGCGTGGGTGGCATGGCGGCGATTCTCGGACTGGACGATGACGCGGTGCGTGCCGTATGCGCCGAAGCGGCCCAGGGCGAAGTGGTGGAGGCGGTCAATTTCAACTCGCCCGGCCAGGTGGTGATCGCAGGTAACAAGGCCGCTGTGGAACGCGGCATGGAGCTGGCCAAAGCCAGGGGCGCCAAGCGCGCGCTGCCACTGCCGGTGTCCGTGCCGTCCCATTGCAGTCTGATGAAGCCGGCGGCGGAAAAGCTGGCGCATTATCTGCAATCCGTGACAATGAATGCGCCGCAGGTGCCGGTGCTGCATAACGCCGATGTGAAAAGCTATGACGGCGAAACCGAGATCAAGGACGCGCTGGTGCGCCAGTTGTACCAGCCGGTGCGCTGGGTGGAAACGGTCCGGGCGCTGTCCGCAGCCGGCGTGACTCATGTGGCCGAGTGCGGCCCGGGCAAGGTGCTGGCGGGACTGAACAAACGCATCGTGGCAGAGATGCAGGGGCTGGCGCTGACCGATACGGCTGCGCTGGAGCAAGCCAAATCACTTTGAGGAGGGGTAGCATGCTGCAAGGACAAGTTGCACTGGTCACCGGCGCCAGTCGTGGAATCGGTCAGGCGGTCGCGCTGGATCTGGGCAAGAATGGCGCCACCGTGATCGGTACCGCCACCAGCGCAAGCGGCGCGGAGAAAATTACCGCCTACCTGAACGAGGCGGGCATCACCGGCGCCGGCTTCGCCCTTGACGTCAACGACAAGGCGCAGGTCGCGGCAGTGCTGGATGCGATCCAGAAACAGTTTGGCGACATCGCCATCCTGGTCAACAACGCCGGCATCACCCGCGACAACCTGCTGATGCGCATGAAAGAGGAGGAATGGGACTCCATCATGGAAACCAACCTCAAATCGGTATTCCGCATGAGTCAGGCCGTGTTGCGCGCAATGATGAAAGCCCGTCAGGGGCGCATCATCAGCATCGCCTCGGTGGTCGGTGCCATGGGCAACGCCGGTCAAACCAATTATGCGGCTGCCAAGGCGGGCATCATCGGTTTTTCCAAGTCGCTGGCACGCGAAGTGGGTAGCCGCAATATCACCGTCAACTGCGTCGCGCCGGGCTTCATTGATACCGACATGACGCGGGCACTGTCCGAGGAGCAACGTAGCGGCCTGCTGACGCACATACCCCTGGCGCGTCTGGGCGGTGTGGAAGATATCGCGGCGGCCGTGACCTTCCTGGCTTCGCCGCAGGCCGGATACATTACCGGCGCCACTTTGCACGTCAATGGCGGCATGTATATGGATTAGAACAGGTCTTTCCGCCATTGGTGCGGAGGGGAAACTCTGTTAGAATACCGCGAATTTTTCGCATGTATCAGTCAACTGAAAGGGTAAAACAAGATGAGCGAGATCGAAGCACGCGTTAAGAAAATTGTAGCCGAGCAACTGGGCGTGAACGAAGCCGAAGTCAAGATCGAATCCTCCTTCGTGGACGATCTGGGTGCGGACTCTCTCGATACCGTGGAGCTGGTGATGGCGCTGGAAGAAGAGTTCGACTGCGAAATCCCCGACGAAGACGCTGAAAAAATTACCACCGTCAAACAGGCTGTTGATTACATCAACGCCCACCCCAAGTAATTTCCTGTTTTAAACCCGGAAACGGAGTCACCTTGGCTAAACGCAGAGTTGTCATCACCGGTTTGGGAGCGGTATCCCCGGTCGGTATCGGTGTCGGCGAGACATGGACCAACATCGTTGCTGGCAAATCCGGCATCACCAGGATTACCCGCTTCGATGCTTCCGCCTTTGCTTCCCAGGTCGCAGGGGAAGTAAAGAACTTCGACGTCACTCAGTACCTTTCCGCCAAAGAAGCACGCCGCATGGATATTTTCATCCATTACGGCATGGTGGCGGGCATGGAGGCATTCAAGGACTCCGGTCTGGAAGTGACGCCGGAAAACGCTGAGCGTATCGGGGTCAATATCGGTTCAGGCATCGGCGGCTTGCCGATGATCGAGGAAACTCACACTACCTTCCTGGAAAGCGGGCCGCGCAAGATTTCGCCGTTCTTCATTCCGGGTACCATCATCAACATGATCTCGGGCAACCTGTCGATCATGTTCGGCCTGAAAGGCCCCAATTACGCTGTGGTGACTGCCTGCACTACCGGTCTGCACGCGATTGGTATTGGCGCCCGCACCATTGCCTACGGCGATGCGGACGTGATGGTATGCGGCGGCGCAGAATCGACCGTATCGCCCCTGGCTGTCGGCGGTTTTGCTTCCGCCAAGGCACTGTCATCGCGCAATGATGATCCCGCGACCGCTAGCCGGCCCTGGGACAAAGGGCGGGATGGTTTCGTGCTGGGCGAGGGTGCCGGTGTGCTGGTGCTGGAAGAGTATGAGCATGCCAAGGCCCGCGGCGCAAAAATCTATGCTGAACTGGCTGGCTTCGGCATGAGTGGCGATGCCTACCACATGACGGCGCCCGACACCGACGGCCCAAGACGTTCCATGCTCAAGGCACTGCATGATGCCGGCGTCAACCCGGACCAAATCCAGTATATCAACGCCCATGGTACCTCCACGCCGCTGGGCGACAAGAACGAAACCGAGGCCATCAAGCTGGCCTTCGGCGCTGCCGCGCACAAGTTGGTGGTCAATTCCACCAAATCCATGACCGGCCACCTGCTGGGTGGCGCGGGTGGTCTGGAGTCGGTGCTGACCGTTCTTGCCGTGCATAACCAGATCTCGCCGCCCACCATCAACATCTTCGAGCAGGACCCCGAGTGCGATCTGGACTATTGCGCCAACACGGCGCGGGATATGAAGATCGACGTGGCGCTGAAGAACAACTTCGGCTTCGGTGGCACCAACGGCAGCCTGGTATTCCGTAGGGTATAAACCGCTAGTCTGGTTTTCCGGGGCGGGTTGTGCAAATCTGTTGCACAGCCCGCCCTTTGTTTTTGTGCGCGCTGTTCGTGGCTATACCCTTAATTGAGCGCGCTCGCCAGCAGACGGCGATATCGGCTCACCAGCTCGCCCTGGCCACCTAGCAGCGTAAACACCGAGAGCATGGTTTTGCGCCCGGCTTCGTCGTCGAACTGACGGTCGCGCCGGACGATTTCTATCAGTTGTTCCAATGCGGGTTCATAGTGCTGGCCGGCAACCAGCTGGTTGGCGAGTTCCAGTCGGGCCGCCAGATCGTCGCTATCGTCTGCAATACGCTGTTCCAGCGCGGCAGTGTCGCCTGTGCCGGCTTTCTCGGCGAAATCGGCACGGGCGAGCAGGGCGCGGATATTCTCTTCCGTGCGCGTAGCGGGACTCAGGCTGTCGAGGAATTTGCGCGCTTCGGCCGTCTTGCCTGCGTCGAGCATGATGCCCGCCGCGCTGATACGCACTTTTTCGTTTTCCGGCGCCAGTTTCATGGCTTCTGCCAGGAGTTGGGTCGCCTGCGTGCTATTGCCCAGCAGGTGGGCTTGCTCGGCCTGCAAGCGCAGTTCTTCGGCCGGCGAAGGAATGATCCGGGCGAGGAACTCCCTGATCGCGGCTTCCGGCAGCGCGCCTGCGAATTCGTCCACGATTTGTCCGTTGACCACTGCCTTCACGGTCGGCACGCTACGGATGCCGAAGGTCGAAGCCAGCCTCTGATTGGCCTCGGTCTCCACCTTGGCGAGGAAGAATTTGCCCTGGTATTCCTCGGCCAGTTTTTCCAGCAGGGGTTTCAGTACCTTGCAGGGGCCGCACCAGGTGGCCCAGAAGTCGACCAGGACAGGTATCTCCATTGAGCGTTCGAGCACGGCTTGCTGGAAATCGGCTTCGCTGACATCGGCGTAAAATTCGGACATGACTTTCTCGATTAAATTTCAATCACCAGTATATGCCTGCAAAAGGCGCGCTTTTCAAGAACGCCTGCGCATTTCTGGTAAAATCCCCAGCCATGAGTTATCAAGTGCTGGCGCGCAAATGGCGGCCCAAATCCTTCGCCGAACTGGTGGGGCAGGAGCATGTGGTGAGGGCGCTTTCCAATGCCCTTGACCAGCAGCGCCTGCATCACGCCTATCTGCTGACCGGCACGCGCGGCGTGGGCAAGACCACCCTGGCGCGCATTCTTGCCAAGTCGCTGAATTGCGAAACTGGCATCACCTCCACACCCTGCGGTACCTGTACCACCTGCCGCGAAATCGATGCTGGACGTTTCATCGACCTGCTGGAGCTGGATGCGGCCTCCAACACCGGCATCGACAACATGCGCGAGGTGCTCGACAACGCCCAGTACGCGCCGACAGCGGGGCGCTTCAAGGTGTACCTGATCGACGAAGTGCACATGCTGTCCAAGCAGGCCTTCAATTCCATGCTGAAGACGCTGGAAGAGCCGCCGGAGCATGTGAAGTTCATTCTTGCCACTACCGATCCGCAGAAAATCCCGGTCACGGTATTGTCGCGCTGCCTGCAGTTCAATCTCAAGCAGATGCCGCCCGCCTCCATCGTCGGCCATCTGCAGCGTGTGCTGGAGCGCGAAAACCTGCCTTGCGAACTGCCGGCGCTGCAATTGCTGGCGCGAGCTGCACAAGGCAGCATGCGCGATGCGCTGTCCCTGCTCGACCAGTCCATCGCCTACGGCGGCGGCAAGGTGGAAGAGGCGCAGGTGCGGAGCATGCTGGGGGCAATCGACCAGAGTTATCTGTTCGTTTTGCTGGAGCGCCTGGCGGACTCCGATGGCGCGGGCCTGATCGAGCTGGCGCAGCAGATGGAAGAACGCAGTTTATCCTTCGACGCCGCGTTGCAGGACCTGGGCGCGCTACTGCACCAGATCGCTTTGGCACAGACGGTGCCCCAGGCACTGAGCGAAGATCTGCCGGAGCGGCAACGCATGCTGGAACTGGCGCGGCGTTTCACCCCGGAAGAAGTGCAGTTGCATTATCAGATCGCGCTGCATGGACGCAAGGACCTGAGCCTGGCGCCGGACGAATTCGCCGGCTTCACCATGGCCTTGCTGCGCATGCTGGCATTTACCCTGGAGACCGGGCCGGAGGTTGCACCGGCCGCGAAGCGCGAAATCATAGCGGAAAAGCACGAAAGCGTGGCGCCCAGGCGTGAAGCGGTAACGCCGAAGCCGGAAACTTTCCCGCCCCAAACGCCGCGTCCCTCGCCTGAGGCACGGGAACCGGCTCCGGCCCCTGTGACGCCAACCGCCACGGCCAGCGCGGCCAGATCCTTCGACGGCAATTGGCCGGCCCTGGTGGCCCAGCTCGGGCTGGGTGGCATGGCAAAAATGCTGGCGCAGCATTGCGAACTGAAAAGCCATGACGGCGCGCGCATCGAGTTGTGCGTGCCGGATGAACACAAGCATCTGACGGAAAAGAGCTATCAGGATAAATTGAAGGCAGCGCTGGATGCTTTTTTGGGCGTCCCGGTTTTCCTGAACATATCTCTTGGCAGCGTAACCGGCATCACCCCGGCGAAACTGGTGCATGAGGAAAAGCAGGCGCGCCAGGCGGAAGCGATTGCCGCCATCGAGCAGGATCCCTTCGTGCGCGAATTGATCGAGGATTTCGATGCGCAGGTCATCGAATCGACTATTAAACCCAATAATTGAGCGGAGAGCGGAATCATGATGAAAGGCGGTTTGGGCGGTCTGATGAAACAGGCCCAGCAGATGCAGGAAAACATGAAAAAGATGCAGGATCAGCTGGGCTCGGTTGAAGTCGAGGGCCAGGCTGGCGCCGGCATGGTCAAGGTCACCATGACCTGCCGCCACGACGTCAAGCGCGTCAGCATCGACGACAGCCTGATGACGGAAGACAAGGAAATGCTGGAAGACTTGCTGGCGGCGGCGGTCAACGACGCGGTGCGCCGGGTGGAAGAGACCAGTCAGGAAAAGATGTCTGGATTTACTTCCGGTCTCAACCTGCCGCCCGGATTCAAACTCCCCTTTTAAATGAAGTCACCGTCCAGCCTCGACAACCTGATCGAGGCCCTGCGCTGCCTCCCCGGCGTCGGCCCCAAGTCCGCGCAACGCATGGCTTACCACCTGTTGCAGCGCGACCAGCGCGGCGCCGAGCGGCTGGCCCATGCGCTTTCCCACGCGTTGGAAACTGTCCGCCACTGCGAAAAGTGCAACAGCTTCACCGAGGTCGAGGTATGCGATCTGTGCCTGTCGTCGAAGCGCGATGCGGCCTTGCTATGCGTGGTGGAAACCCCGGCCGACCTGATGATGATGGAGCAGGCCCATTGCTACCGCGGCCTGTATTTCGTGCTGATGGGGCGGCTTTCGCCGCTGGACGGCATCGGACCCAAGGAAATCCACCTCGACCGCCTGGTCAGGCGTGCCACGGACGGCGCGGTGCGGGAAGTGATCCTTGCCACCAACTTCACCGTGGAAGGGGAGGCGACCGCCCATTACATCGGCGAACTGCTCCAGCCTCGCGGCATCAAGGTGACGCGCATCGCGCGCGGTCTGCCGGTGGGCGGCGAACTGGAGCACGTGGATAGCGGCACGCTGGCGCAGGCTGTGCTGGAGCGGCGGGACGTTTAAGTCGAATCCTGGGTATCGCTACGCTCCACCCAAGCTACATTGACGACTACTTCACCCGCATCCCCGGCTCGGCGCCTTCATCGGGGCTGAGGATGAAAAGGCCGGGGGCCTCGCCGGAAGCCGCCAGCACCATGCCTTCCGACAATCCGAATTTCATCTTGCGCGGGGCGAGGTTGGCAACCATGACGGTGTGGCGGCCGATCAATTTTTCCGGATCGTAGGCGGCCTTGATGCCGGCGAACACATTGCGGGTTTTGTCTTCGCCGATGTCCAGCGTGAGCCGGATCAGCTTGTCCGCGCCTTCCACGTGCTCGGCGTTGACGATCTTGGCGATGCGCAGGTCGATCTTGGAGAAATCGTCGATGGAGATGGTTTCTGCAAGGGGCGCGATGCCCTGGGTTGCGGCCTGTGCCTCGTGTTGCTGCTTTTCGCCATGGCGCGCCTCGGAATGGGCTTGCGCCGTCGGGGCGAGTGATTCCTTGTTGGCTTCGATCATGGCTTCCACCTGTTTTGGGTCGATACGGGTCATGAGGTGTGCATACGGGTTGATGGCGTGACCCAGCAGCAGGGTTTGCGCGTTTTTCCAGGAGAGGGGCGGGATGTTGAGAAAGCTTTCCACGTCAGCCGCCAGCTTGGGCAGCACCGGCTTGAGATAGAGGGTGAGCAGGCGGAACAGGTTGATGGAAACCGTGCATACTTCGTGCAGTCTGGCATCCTGTCCTTCCTGCTTTGCCAGTTCCCAGGGTTTGTGCTCATCCACGTACTGGTTGGCAAGGTCGGCAATAAACATGATCTTCTTCATCGCGGTGCCAAACCGGCGCTCATCAAAATACCTGGCAATTAACTCTGTAGCCGAGTTATTTGTGGGTAACTCGTCCAGTGAACTTTCGTTAGGAATTCGGGTGTATTGAATCTTGTTGAATAGTTCCTGACTCTCGGCTGATAGCCTAGTACAGAGTTTGCCATCAAAGCGCTTGGTGATGAACCCCGCCGCCCGGCTGCCGATATTCACGAATTTCCCCACCAGGTCGCTGTTCACCCTTGCCGTGAAATCCTCCAGGCTGAGGTCAATGTCGTCGACCGCTGCGCCCAGCTTGGCGGCGAAGTAATAGCGCAGGTATTCCGGGTTCCTGATGTGCTCCAGATAGCTGCTGGCGGTGATGAAGGTGCCGCGCGACTTGGACATTTTCTGGCCGTCCACGGTGAGGAAGCCATGGGCGAACACACCGCTCGGGGTGCGGTAGCCGGCGTGCTCCAGTTCGGCGGGCCAGAACAGCGCGTGAAAATAGAGGATGTCCTTGCCGATGAAGTGGTAGACCTCGGTGCCCGCCTGCTTGGCTTTCTCCTTGTCCCAATAGCTGTCGAAGTCGAGGCCCTCGCGATCGCACAGGTTCTTGAAACTGCCCATGTAGCCGATGGGCGCGTCGAGCCAGACGTAGAAATACTTGCCCGGTGCGTCGGGGATTTCGAAGCCGAAGTAGGGCGCATCGCGCGAGATGTCCCAGTCGGACAGGCCGCTTTCCAGCCATTCACCGAGTTTGTTGGCGGCGGCTTCCTGCACCTGGGGCGGGGCGATCCAGCCTTTGAGGAAATCGCGGCAGCGCGCATCCGAGAGCTTGAAGAAGTAGTGGTCGGAGGACTTGCGCACCGGCTTGGCGCCGGAAACGGCGGAATAGGGTTCGATCAGGTCGGTGGGGGAGTAGGTGCTGCCGCAGGCTTCGCAGGAATCTCCGTACTGGTCCTTGGCGTGGCACTTGGGGCATTCGCCCTTGATGAAGCGGTCGGGCAGGAACATTTCCTTGACCGGGTCGTAGTACTGTTCCACGGCGCGCACCTCGATCAGGCCCTGGGCTTGCAGCTTGGCGTAGATGTCGTTGGCGTAGTGCCGGGTTTCCGGAGAATTGGTCGAGTAGTAGTTGTCGAAGTCCACCAGGAAGCCGTCGAAATCCGCCTTGTGCTCCTGCCATACCCGTGCCACCAGTTGTTCCGGTGTGATGCCTTCTTTCTGCGCGCGCAGCATGATGGGCGTGCCGTGGGTGTCGTCGGCGCACACGTAATGGCAGGTGTGGCCCTGCATTTTCTGGAAGCGCACCCAGATGTCGGTCTGGATGTATTCCACCAGGTGGCCCAAGTGGATGCTGCCGTTGGCGTAGGGCAGGGCGGACGTGACCAGGATTTTGCGTGTCATGGGAAGCTCGAAACTTGAAAAGCTGGAATTGTAGCAAACTGGGGGCGGGATGATCGGTTTACCGCAAGGAACGCGAAGGTACGCAAAGGAAAGGCAAAAAACACCCGGTCAGTGACGCATTCCATTGCGAACCTTGGCGTCCTTTGCGGTGAGGACTTTATCGCGTCGTATCTTCCTCGATTTGTTCTGACGCCTGATCGCGCGAAGTCCACTTTTTCGCCAGGCTGAACCCCACCGCCAGCAGCGTCGGCCCGATAAAAATACCAACGAAGCCGAAAGCCAGTACGCCGCCCATCACGCCCAGCATCACCAGCAGGAAGGGCAGGTTGCTGCCGCGGCTGATGAGTATGGGTTTCACCACGTTGTCCACGCTGCTGATGACGAAGAACCCCCACAACAGCATGAAAATTCCCCATCCCGTAGCGCCCTGACTGAACAGCCAGGCTGCCGCGCTGCCCCAGATCAGGGGCGGGCCGACCGGGATCAGGGACAGCAGAAAAGTGGCCATGCCCAGCAGCAGCGCGGCCGGCACGCCTGCAATGACGAAGCCGATGGTGGCCACGAAAGCCTGTGCCAGTGCGGTTCCCAGCAGTCCATAAACCACGCTGCGCACGGTGCCGTTCATGATGCCGAGAAGATTGGAATCGACGCTTCCGGTCACGCGCTCCATTGCAAGCCTGGCGGCCTGGATCAGCGCCTCGCCATCGCGATAGAAGAAGAAACTGATGAAGGCGGCCAGGCTCATTTCAAGCACGCCTTGCCCGAGAAGTATTCCGCCGGCGAGAAGAAAATTTCTGGCTGGTTCCAGGAAACGTCTTGCCAGCGCAACCATTTCTTCCCTGTCGGTGGCAATCCGGTGCCAGTATCCGTCGATGGATTCACCCACCAGCGGCAGGCCGCTCAGCCATCCCGGAGGTTCCGGGAAACCGGATTCAACGGCTCTTTTTGCCAGCTCGTAAAAGGCGGAGACATCATCGGCGAGGTTGTACGCCACCAGCGCCAGCGGCAGGATGATCAGCAACACCAGGGACAAGGTCATGACAAGCGCCGCCAGGGTATGGCGCTCCTTCAGGCGCCGCCTTAGCCCGAGATACAGGGGCCAGGTCGAGGTGCATATCACGGCGGCAAAAAGCATGGCCGCGAGGAAAGGTTTCAGCACCAGAAAGCAGCCCGTCACCAGAATGACAATGGCTACCAGCCATGCGTAATGCTCGAAGCGTTTTTCCAAAATACCGTGCCTTTACTATCTTGAGGAGTGGGACAGGCCAGGGCGGCCACGTTGGCACGTCATGAGTCCTATGCCATTGTGAGACGCTAGTAGCTGGCTGTTTCCTGCCACATGTCAGGGGTGAAACGCACCACCTGGTTGCGGCCCCTTGTCTTTGCCTGATAGAGCGCAACGTCTGCATATTTGACCACTTGCCAGAAGGTGTCAGCATCGCCCGGGAGTTCGGCAACACCAATGGAGATGGTTTTCTGTAGTGATGTGCCGGGAAGCGAGACTCTGGTTTCTTCGACCTTGGCGCGAATTTTCTCGGATACCTTCAAGGCTGCCTCAACCTCGGTGTCCACCAGTACGATGAGGAACTCTTCCCCGCCGTAGCGGATGACCAGATCGGAGCTTCGCACGCTCTTTTGCAAAATTTCGGCCAAGGTCTTGAGTACCTTGTCGCCAGCTTCATGGCCAAAGGTGTCGTTTACCTGTTTGAAATAGTCCAGGTCCAGCATGAGTATGGAGAACGGGCTTCCACGTCGCTGGCTCGCGGCAACCAGGGTGGTGACGTATTCTTCCAGGAAACGCCGGTTGTAGAGGCCGGTCATGGCATCCCGCAGGGAGCTTTCGCGCAGATGTTCCATCAGTCGCTTGGCTTCCAGAACCGGTGCCGCTTCTCGCAGATATACCGCAACGAAAGGTACCAGGAGCTTTGCGAGCTGCTCCGTGCCGTCCGCCAGCACCAATTGCACCACGCATCCCACCGAGCCGGACTGGGTAATCGGCAGGCAGATGTGATGCCGTTTTTCTGCGCCATCCTGTTGGCGGAACATGGTGCACAGGCCGGGAAAATCCACGGCGTTAACTTCATGCCCTGTGCGTCTTACCCGACAGGCGCTGGCATCGATCAGGATCTGCGGATCGCACCAGCGGCAGGCTGCTCCATCCACATTGTCCACGATCACCGGGGTGATGCGGTTCTTGCTGGCGGCGATTTCGTAGATGGAAAATTCCTCGAAATCGTATTTGTTCCTGAGGACGTGCGCCAGGCGCTGGTAGACCTCGAGTTTGCTCTGGTCTTCCTCGATGGCTTGTTTGAACTGGGCAGCTTCTACCAGGCCCTCCACCATTTCGGTGGTGGTCACGAGCTGGTTGCCGGTGTTCTGGGGATGGTAGTTCATCAAATCCCCAACCCGCTGGACGATATTGCTTATGCATACGTCCATGAATTCCATGAGCCGGTTCACGCTGCCTGCGATCTCACCCACTTCGTCTGTCGTGTATTGTTTGATACGTCCCTCGAAGCTCCCGCCCACGGCGAGGGTCACCACGTCTTTCACGTTCCCCGTGGTTTCCACCAATGGGCGCAGGAGTCGCCTCAGCAGCAGCAGTGCAAATATGGCGGCAAGGAATACGCTCAGGCTCACCATGGCGGTAGCGGTGATGGCTTGCCGTTTAACCTCATACAGGGGAACGTTGATGCTTACCGCCCCCAGTACCGTGCCGCGTTCGACTGTATGGCATTGCAGGCAATTGGGCATGCCCTGGTCGGTGGCGGAATAGGGGATGATGGCGCGAAAAATCTGTCCGCTTTCCTTGTCCTGAATTTCGAAGACCGGCTTGCCGAGAGCGAGCACCTGATTCTCCGCCTTGTCCATCGCGTGTTCCTGCGGCAGGCCTGGGCCGAACTGCTTGGTCACCGCCGGACCGCGCACGACTCGAATCCCCTCGACACCAGGTACGTTTCCAAGCCGGTCCAGAAATTCCGGGCGTTTGTTGATGGTACCGTTAACCATGCTCTCGGTCAGGCCGACCTTGACCGCTTCCGCTACGGAACGCGCGTGGCGTTCCGCCGTGTACAGGGAAAACTCGCGGAAGGAGTAGAGACTGATGGTAGCCAGGACGATAATCAGGCCGACCATGAGAATAGAGAAAAAGCTCAGCATTTTGGCGTTGAGGGTCATGTTCGGCAGCTCTGAATTTTATTCGCATGAATACTAGCGTTTTTTGGCGGTATTGCAAGCATTGAGGGCGCTCTTGTCTTGATTTGTTTCATGGGGGGAAAAGCGTCGGGAGTCGGATACACAAATCGGGTATCCTTCGGATCACCTAAAATTTCCCGATAAAATTAAAACCGGCGGTGGATATGGCTCTAAAAGCAACCATTTTTAAAGCAGAACTACAAATTGCGGACATGGACCGCAACTATTACCTGACGCATTCCCTCACCCTCGCCCGCCACCCGTCCGAAACTGATGAACGCATGATGGTGCGCCTGCTGGTTTTTGCGCTGCATGCACATGAAGCCTTGATGTTCGGGCAGGGTCTGAGCGCCGACGATGAACCCGATCTGTGGCAGAAGGACCTGACCGGTGCCATCGAGCTCTGGATCGACGTGGGTCTGCCCGATGAAAAGCTGATCCGCAAGGCCTGCGGCCGTGCCAGGCAGGTATTCCTTTACAACTATGGAGGCCGTGCCGCCGAGATATGGTGGGAGCAAAATCGCAGCAAGCTTGAACGACTGGGAAATCTGACGGTAATGAGCATGTCGCCCGAAACGAGTGCCGCGCTGGCAAAGCTGGCGCAGCGCAACATGCAGTTGCACTGCACCATTCAGGATGGAGATATCTGGCTGGCGGATAAAGATGGCGCCCAAGTGGAGGTGGCCCTGACTGTGCTCAAGAACCCGTTGCCAGCGCGCTGATCCTGACTCTTCCAGCGTAGGCATTTGGCAGGTATTGCGGGCCTGGAGCATTGAGATCCCTCCTCGCCACTGGCGACTCCAGCACCATCCGCTCCCGGGATTTATGCTCTGGCGGCCTCGTTTTTCTCTTTGACCATGGCGTCCACCAGGCTGATCACCTGGGCGCTGGCGCCCTCCGCAGATTTCAGTTCGCTCATGAGATTGGTGCGCAGTTCCTGGTTGTTGGCCCAGTTTCCGCGCGAGAGCTCGATAGCCCGATGCACGCTGGAGTGCACATCGGCATGGGGCTTTTCCAGGCGCAGGAACGATGGTGTATGGCCGAAGAGCTCTTTTCCTACGCCCTCGTAATACCATTTGCCAAGCCGGCAGTGGTGGTGGTCAGCTTTCACGGCCGTTGCTTCATCGCACTCCCTGGCCTTTTCGACTGCCATGTAGGCATTCTGCATGTAAATGATGTGATCCATCTTTACCAGCGAGCCGAAAGAGCGGTCCCTGGTCCTGGTTACCCGACTGATAGTGCTCTCGGCAGCTTGGGAAAACTCCGCGAAACGGGTCTTGAAATCGCTCATCTGGGCGCTGACGCTCGAAGTCAGGGTGCTGGCCGTGCTGGTTTCCTCGACCATGCCATCCACCTGATTCCTGAATCGACCCACAATGCCATCGATTTCCGTGGTGGCGGTTTTGGTGCGCTCAGCTAGCTTGCGCACCTCATCCGCGACCACCGCGAATCCGCGCCCCATTTCCCCTGCCCGCGCCGCTTCGATGGCGGCATTCAGGGCGAGCAGGTTAGTCTGGTCCGCGATTTCGGAAATGATGTGTACTGCAGAATTGATCGCCGTGCTTTCAGCGCCGAGCGTTTGTGCGGCCTGGGCCATTTCCTGGACGCGCTGGTTCATGCCGGAAAGCGCATCGCTGATCTGGCCTACCGCACCCAGGCTGTTCGATGCCACCTCGCGGTTGGAACGGGCGATTTTTTCGACCTCATCCATTTCATTGCTCATGTCGACCAGGTCCTGCTGGTTCAGCTTGAGATTGTGCAGCAGGTTTTTCGAGTTCATGTGGTGGATCTGGGAGGCCAGCTCGTTCTTGCTGATCCACAGATTATTGTCTTCCATCGCCTTGATCGCTAGATTGATCTTCTCCAGGGAGTCGGAGAACTGCCCGGGCAAGCCATCGGATAGTGCCTTGCGGTAATAAATGCCTTCAGTGACCAGTCTGAAGCAGGTGTTGACCTCCTTGAAATAGGTTTCAACCAGGTCGAGAAAGTCGTTCAACTCCCAGGCAGCCTTGCCAATCTCGCCCAGGCCCGCGGTTGCCGTAACGCGGCGATGGAGCTGGCCCTTGCAGGAGCTCCGCAGCACCTCCTGCATACGCTCGATAGTTTCAATGGGTTTGCGGAAATGGCGCCAGGCGTAACCCGAGAAGGCAACGGCAAATGCCGGGAAGAGCCAGATCGGCCACTCAAACCCGTGCTGATAGGTGACCCAGGCGGCCAGGATGCCGGTAATGAGGCAGAAGATGGTACAGGCCAGCAGGAGCTGGTCGCCGAGGAATGGAACATGTCGGCTGATGCCGGTGCGGATGCGCGAAGTCATTTATTTATTGCCCGTATTTGTTAGAGGCTCAGGATGAAGCGGTCATAGCTCGTTTCCAGGCTATTGAGTTTTTCCAACAGGAAGTCGACGGATGCAGTTGGCGCCTGGGCCGGACCGACCCGGCGTTCCAACGCCAGCATTTCTCGGTAGATCGGCTCCATCACCGCCACGGCCGAGGGTTTGACTTTACGCCGGACCGAGAAATAACCGACCACTTTCCCGTTGTTATCACGGTCGGGAGTGACATTGGCAAATACCCAGTAGAAATGGCCTTCGGCGGTCATGTTCTTGACGTAGCCGAAAAACTCCCGTTCTGCCTTGAGCGTGTCCCACAGCAGCTTGAAGGCGCCGCGCGGCATGTCCGGATGGCGCACGATGTTATGCTGCTTGAACAGCAGCTCCCTTTCGGGATAGTTGGCGATGCTCATGAATTCGCGGTTGGCGTAGGTGATGCGGCCCTTCAGGTCGGTCTTGGAGACGATGAAGTCATCCTGATCCAATACGATTTCTTGTTGGGTGGGTGTTATGTTAGTTTTCATCTGCTTGTCCTTGGGTGAAGGTACAGCTTTCCCGATATGGCAAAATTCTTTTACCTGATGTTACGTTACCTGCCAGATTCATGCCGGCAGCCATTTGGCCGGATCGATCCCCCACTTCTCGAACGATTCATGGCTGACGATTTTGTCCTGACAGCCGGGGCGCGCCAGATCGATCTCTTCCGGAGGCAGATAATACTGCTTTCCCGCGTGGTAAAACACCTTGACCAGGGGTTGCAGCATCTTCTCGGTATGTTGTTCCATGACCACGCCGAGGCGGCCGCTATGCAGGCGCACCAGTGAACCGCTGGGGTAGATGCCGAGGGTGCGGATAAAGGTTTGCACCATGTCCGGACTGAAGTGGAACTTGCTCCACTCCAGCAGTTTCCTGAGCGCCTCGGTGGGCGGCATGCCCTTGTGATAGACGCGCTCGGAGGTGATGGCATCGTACACATCGACGATCGCCCCCATTTGCCCGTAGAGCGAGATTTCATTGCCCTTCAGTTTGTTGGGGTAACCGGTGCCATCGAAACGCTCATGGTGCTGACCCGCGACATCCAGAGCGATCTGGCTGATGCCGGGGGTGTTCTGCAAAATAATGATGCTTTGCACCACGTGGGATTTCATCTTGACGAATTCGGCATCGGTCAGCTTGGCCGGTTTGTTGAGTATGCTGTCCGGCACCTTGGCCTTGCCGACGTCGTGCAACAGGGCGCCGATGGCGATTTCCTTGATGATGTCGCGGGATAGTTTCAAGCCCCGGGCAAAGGCAACCATCAGGGCGCACACCGAGACCGAATGCTGAAAAGTGTACTCGTCGTGGGTTTTCAGGCGCCCCAGCGGAATCAGCGCATCCTGATGGCGGAAAATGGAATCGACCATGTTTTCGACCAGCGGCTCGACTTTTTCCATTTCAATCTGCCTGCCAAGCCGTGCGTCGCTAATGATGTCCTTGACGATGCGGTTGGCATCGCCGTGCAGCTTGCGCGCACGGCGCGCCTCTTCCGCCAGGGAAACGACCACAGGCTGCTGTTCCGCGATCTGCAGCATCTGTTCATGGATTTCGTGGCTGACTTCTTCCTCGGTTTTGGCCTCGGCCACATCCAGACCCTTGCTGGTGTCGATGTACAACTCGTGGACGCCAATCCCGCGCAGCTCGAACGCAACCGTTTCATCCTTGACGGTGAAACGATTGGAAACGAAGGGATGGTCCATCCAGCCGCAATTCAGTTCGTGGATGTACATGCCGGGAGTTAGTTGTTCGATGGTGATCTTTTTGATCATGTCTGGGGCGTCGGCGCGAGCATGAGTTTATTCTAGCCCTGAAACAGAAAACAAAAAAGGCGGCCTACGGGCCGCCTTCTTGATGCAAATAAAGCGCTTTTTACTTGGCTGGCGCTGCTGCCGGTGCTGCTGCCGGTGCCGGCACATCCATGATTTCGATCTTGGCCTTGGCCTTGAGGTCGTCCACCAGTTTTTTCAGGCTTTGTTGTTGCACCTGCTGGGTCAGGCCGGGCTTGACCTGGTCGAAGGGAGGCGCCTGCATCGGGCGGGAGTCTTCCAGCATGATTACGTGATAGCCGAATTGGCTTTTGACCGGCTCGCCGGTGAACTTGCCTTTTTCCAGCTTGGCCACAGCCGCACCGAATTCCGGCACCATGCTGCGTGTGTCGAACCAGCCCAGATCGCCGCCGTTAGCCTTGGAACCTGGGTCCTTGGATTTTTCCTTGGCCAGTTTGTCGAATTGCTTGGCGTCTTTCTTCAGCTTGGCGATGATGTCCTTGGCCTCGGCTTCCTTCTCCACCAGGATGTGACGTGCCTTGTATTCGGTGCCGGTCATCTGGGCCTTGATCTTATCGTACTCAGCCTTGAGCATGTCGTCGCTGACCGGGGTGCTCTTGATGTAATCCTGCACGAAGGCGTTTGCCAGGATGGATTGCTTGGTCAATTCGATCTGATCCAGTACCTCGGGACTCTTGTCCAGACCCTTTTTCGTGGCTTCCTGGGAGACGATGAGCTGCATTGCCAGTTGGTCGATGATGGTCTTGCGGGTGTCAGGGCTATCCGGTTGGCCCATGCCGGCGCGTTGTTTGACCAGCATATCAACGCGGTTCTTGCTGATGGCGGTGCCATTCACGGTAGCGGCGACGCCGTCCTTGCCGGCGGCAGAAGTTTTCGCGGGCTCGCTGGCATTGCAGGCGCTCAGAGTGAGCAGTGAGGCTGCACTTGCCAGCAGAATACGGGATTTGATCGACATCATATGGGTTTCCTTATTGTATTGAAGCAATAGTTAAACTTGGGCCGCCCGGATTATAGCTCCCCCGGAGCATATGCGCTTATGCTGAGGGCATGAATCCGGGTTTGCATTAAATCGCCGAGGGAATTATATATCATGCGGTGGCGGGAAATCGTCATCTTTCCTTCAAACTGCGGTGAAACAATGGTCAGGGTGTAATGTCCGCCGCCGCCCTTTGCGCCTTCGTGACCGGCGTGCAAAGCGCTTTCGTCGCCGATTTCCAGCGCTTCGGGTTGGAGTGAGGCAAGCCTTTGCCGGATAAGTTCAATGGTATTCATGCGGGCAACACTTTCTTGAAGGGTTTGATGTCGACGCGGGCATAAACGCCGGCGCTCACATAAGGATCGGCTTCCGCCCATGTCTTTGCGGCATGCAGGGATTCGAATTCGGCCACGATCAGGCTGCCGCTGAAACCCGCCGGCCCTGGCTCCGGGCTGTCGATGGCGGGGAAGGGGCCGGCCAGCATCAGGCGGCCGTTGTTTTGCAGTTCGGCAAGTCGCGCCAGGTGAGCGGGGCGGGCGGCAAGGCGCTGATCGAGGCTGCCTGGCGTGTCTTCAGCGAAAATTGCGTAAAGCATCAGGGCTCCTCATTTTTCATCTTCGATATATTTCGAAAGCATCAAACCTTGCAGGATCACGAAGACGAACATCAGTCCCATGCTGCCGAACAGCTTGAAATTGACCCAGGTGTCGGTGGAAAAATTGAAGGCGATATAAAGATTGGCGCATCCCATCACCAGGAAAAACAGCACCCAGCTCAGATTCAAATTGCGCCACACGAAGTCCGGGGCGGAAAACTGTTTTTCCATCATGGTGCGGATCAGGTTCTTGCGGAAAAACGTCGCGCTGATCGTCAATACCGTGGCAAACAGCCAGTAAAGGACGGTGGGCTTCCACTTGATGAAGGTTTCATCGTGCAGGAACAAGGTCGCGCCGCCGAACAGCGTGATGATGGCCAGGCTCACCCACAGCATGGTGTCCACCTTGCGGTGGCGTACCCAGACCCAGCCGATCTGGGCGAAGGTGGCGACAATCGCAACGGCGGTGGCAGTATAGATGCCATAGATCTTGAAAGCAGCGAAGAACAGGATGATGGGAAAGAAATCGAACAGAAATTTCATATGGGTGGTATGGCTTCATTTCAATAGACTGAGCATTTTGCTATGATTAGGCCCCTTGTTACAAGTTCCCCATTGCATGCCCACCATTGACTTGCACAGTCATTCCACTATTTCAGACGGCACCTACACGCCAAGCGAGCTGGTTAGATACGCAGCCGCCCAGGGGGTTGAGGTCATGGCGCTCACCGATCATGACGATGTGGGCGGACTGGAAGAAGCCCGTGCCATTGCCGGAGAACTGGGCATCTGCCTGATCAATGGGGTCGAGATTTCCGTCACCTGGAACGGGCGCACCATCCACATCGTCGGCCTGCGCATTGATCCTACCCATGTGGACTTGCTGGCTGGACTGGAAGCGATCCGTGCCGGACGCCTGACCCGAGCCGAAGCCATCGCGGCTGAACTGGACAAGGCCGGCATCAGCGGTAGCCTGGCCGGGGCGCATGGATATGCGCAGGAACGCATTATCAGCCGTACCCATTTTGCCCGTTTCCTGGTGGCTCATGGTCATGCCAAGGACGTCAAGGCGGTATTCAAAAAATATCTCGTCAAGGGCAAGCCGGGACATGTCTCCCACCGCTGGGCGGATATGACGCAAGCCATCGGCTGGATCAAGGATAGCGGCGGGGTGGCAGTGCTCGCCCATCCGGGTCGCTACGACATCGGAAAAACGACCTTGCATGCACTGTTTTCAGCGTTCAAGGAGGCGGGCGGCGAAGCGGTGGAGGTAGTGTCGGGCAGCCATACCCCGCAGCAGTACCTTCAATTTGCCGATTTCGCCAAACAATATGGCCTGTTGGCGTCGGTCGGCTCTGACTATCACGGCCCAGCGCATAACTATTACGATATGGGCAGGCTGCCGCCCTTGCCGGCCGGTTGCATGCCGGTATGGCAGGGCTGGCCCGAACTGGCCCGCTTCGACAACCCGCATGCCTGCACCTGAAACCGGAAACGACTTCATGGCTCAATTCTTTACTGTTCATCCCGACAATCCCCAGTCGCGCCTGATCCATCAGGCAGTTGAAATCATCAAAAATGGTGGCGTGGTGGTGTATCCCACCGATTCCTGCTACGCCCTGGGCTGCCATCTCGGCGACAAGGAGGCGATGCAGCGCATCCGCGACATACGGGGTGTGGACGAGCGCCACCATTTCACGCTGGTGTGTCGCGACCTTTCCGAACTGGCGCATTACGCGCGGGTGGACAACAAGCAATATCGCCTGCTCAAAGCCAATACGCCGGGCAGCTACACCTTCATCCTGCAGGCCACCAAGGAAGTGCCGCGCCGTCTGCAGCACCCCAAGCGCGCCACGATCGGCCTCAGGGTCCCGGACCACGCGGTGGCGCTGGCCTTGCTGGAAGATTTGAACGAGCCTTTGCTGAGTTCCACCCTGATGTTGCCGGGAGACGATGAGCCCCTTAGCGACGGCGAGGAAATCCGCGATCGCCTGGAAAAACACGTGGACCTGATTCTCGACAGCGGCAGTTGCTGCATCGGGATGTCCACCGTGATCGACCTGACCGGCAGCGAGCCGGTATTGATCCGCGCCGGCAAGGGCAGTCTGGAACCTTTCGGGTTGGAAGACTGATGCAAACGAACCTGATACTGGAGTTGATCCAGCATCTCTCGGCCCTGTCGCTGCCGCAGCAAATCGCCGTTTCGCTGATCCCCGTCCTGCTCGCCATCACCTTGCACGAGGCGGCTCACGGCTACGCCGCCAAACACTTCGGCGACACCACCGCCTACATGCTGGGGCGCATCAGCCTCAACCCACTGCGCCACATCGACCCCATTGGCACGGTGCTGGTGCCCCTGGTGACGCTGGCTCTGGGCGGCATCCTGTTCGGCTGGGCCAAGCCGGTACCGGTGAATTTCGGTCATCTGCGCAATCCCAAGAAAGACATGTTGTGGGTGGCGGCCGCCGGTCCCGGCACCAATCTGCTGATGGCCCTGTTCTGGGGCCTGGTGGTGAAAATTTCCACAGTCATGCCGCAGGTCACCCAGTCGGTCGAAATGTTCATCCTCATGGGCGCGGTCGGGGTATGGATCAACACCGTGCTCATGGTGCTGAACCTGTTGCCGCTGCTGCCGCTGGATGGCGGGCGCATCGCGGTGAGTCTGCTGCCGTCGCGTCTGGCCTACAGCTATGCGCGGATCGAACCCTACGGCATGATTATTCTGGTGCTGCTGCTGTTTTCCGGTGCGCTGAACGTCATCCTGTGGCCGATGATCGGTTTCACCATGGCGCTTATCTCCTCTCTTTTTGGACTCTGACAAGGACGTTTGACTAACATGTATCAGGAACGTGTGTTATCCGGCATGCGCCCCACCGGCGGCCTGCATCTTGGCCACTACCACGGCGTGCTGAAAAACTGGGTGGATTTGCAGCATGAATTCGAATGCCTGTTCTTTGTTGCCGACTGGCACGCGCTCACCACCCACTACGACACCCCGGAGGTGATCGAGCAGAACGTGTGGGAAATGGTGATCGACTGGCTCGCCGCCGGTGTCGATCCGTCCAACGCCACGCTGTTCATCCAGTCGCGCGTGCCGGAGCATGCCGAGCTGCACCTGCTGCTGTCCATGATGACGCCGCTGGGCTGGCTGGAACGTGTGCCGACCTACAAGGACCAGCAGGAAAAGCTGTCGGAAAAGGATCTGAGCACCTACGGCTTCCTCGGTTACCCCTTGCTGCAAAGTGCCGACATCCTGATCTACCGCGCCAACAAGGTGCCGGTAGGCGAGGACCAGGTGCCGCACATCGAGTTCACGCGCGAAATCGCACGCCGCTTCAACCACCTCTATGGGCGCGAACCCGGCTTCGAGGAAAAGGCCGAAGCCGCGGTGAAAAAACTCGGCAGCAAGCGCGCCAAGCTTTACGAGGAACTGCGCAAGCGCTACCAGGAACAGGGTGACGACGAGGCGCTGGAATCCGCCCACGCGCTGCTCAACGAGCAGCAGAACCTGTCGCTGGGCGACCGCGAGCGCCTGTTCGGCTTCCTCGAAGGCGGCGGCAAGATGATCCTGGTGGAACCTGAGTCGTTGCTCACCGCCGCCTCGCGCATGCCGGGCCTGGATGGGCAGAAAATGTCCAAGTCCTACCACAACACCATCACGCTGCGCGAAGACGCCGACAGCGTGAACAGGAAGATCCGTACCATGCCCACCGACCCCGCACGGGTGCGTCGCACCGACCCGGGCGACCCGGCCAAGTGCCCGGTGTGGTCCTTCCACATGGTCTATTCCAACGACGCCACGCGCGAATGGGTGCAACAGGGCTGCAAGAGCGCCGGCATCGGCTGCATCGAATGCAAGCAGCCGGTGATCGAGGCCGTGCTGAGGGAACAGGAACCGATGCGCGAACGCGCCAAAATGTACGAGGAAGACCCGACCCTGGTGCGCAACATCATCGCCGACGGCTGCGAAAAAGCGCGCAAGCTGGCGAACGAGACCATGCGCGACGTGAGGGAGGCGATGGGGTTGAATTACGGTTAAATTTATTTGCATGGAACTCCCCGCAAAGTGATCAAACAGGGCATTTCAAATCATTTTCGACGCGAAGCCATAATCATGGCAGGGTTGTTATTTGTCCTGATATTGCTCGGTTTAATTGCTTCATTTATCGGCCCATACATCATCCGTTATATCGAAGTTGATCGGTGCCTGGATTCTGGAGGTAAATACAATTACGAGACTAGCCGTTGCCTTCACGAAAAGTGATGCCTGTGACTTGGTAGTTGCATAGGTTGGGTAAAGGCGCAGCGTTGCCCAACTGCATCGAGCGTTTGGCTTGGCACACCTACACGGGTCTTGACCCCCAGAGGGGTCAGGTCTTGCCTTTTGCCTTCTCAACTTCCCAAGCGCCCACAATACGACTCACCCTAGCCACCGATAGACCAATCTCTCTCGCTATCGCGCTCATGGTGTACCCGCCTTCGGTATGCGCAAGCGCAATGGCCTCGTTCCGGGAACGAGTGGCGAAGTAAGATGCCAACTCCTTGGGCTGCGGTCGCCGCTGGACACTCGGTATATTGGACGCCCCCGCCTGCTCCGGGGCCAACAAGGCCTGCATGCGCGTTATGAATGCCTCATCGCCCAAATACATTTGCGCCCTGAGCGCGTCGTCCCACAGCCTCACGCCCTTGCCACGCGCCACCAGCGTCGCATAGCGCTTGGCGGCCAGCGCGCGGTCACGGCCAGAAATGGCATCCCGCCCCAGCAAATAGCCATGCACCGCCGCCGAATCCAGCCAGGCAGGCGCGTCCGCCTGACCCACATGCGCGCGGTAACTGCTCCAAGGCCATTGCGCCGCCTCCGCCACCATGCCCGCTCGCACCGGATTCAAATCCACATAGCGGCACACCTCAAGCAAATAGGCATCCCGATCCACCAGAATTCCCTTGAACCGCCCCTGGAACAAATGGCCCACCTTGCCATGGCGGCGATTGTAGGCCTGGGTATAAACCCCGTTGACCTGCCGCATAAGCCCCGACAAATTTGCGCGGCGCGTGTGCAGCACCAAGTGGTAGTGATTGTCCATCAGGCAAAACGCTAGCACGCAGGCATCAAATCGCTCCAAAGCCTGCGCAATGACATCGACAAATGCTATGCGATCGGTATCATCATCGAAAATGGGCTCGCGCCGGTCACCGCGCGAAGTGACGTGGTAAACCGCGCCGGGAAATTCGATGCGCAGAGGTCTGGACATGGGGGTATGTTATCTAGGCTGGTGGCAAAAGGCAAGACCTGACCCCGTTGGCTCCGTGGTAAACCGCTCCGGGGAATTCGATGCGCAAAGGTCTGGACATGGGGGTATGTTAACCGGCGAGGTGGCAAAAGGCAAGACCTGACCCCGTGGGTTTCGCAACACCGGGAAGCAGTCCTGGCGGCCAAGCCGCAGCCTCCTGCATTTGCGGTTTCGCCCGAAGATTACCTTGCCCAAATCGAGGCCATTCGGGTTGAGGACGCTTATCACAGTTTGTCGATCGAACGCTATCGGGTCACGCCAGAGCTCATTCGCAAAATCGAACAAGAGCAATGGAATCCCGAGGAGAGCCATGATGATCAACGCCAAGTGGATGCCATGGCAGCCCGTGGCTATCTGGATGCTTTCAGTCTGGTCAAGGAAGATGCGGGTCGAGTATTTGCCGCCAGGGAGTCGGCTCCAGAGCTGTTTGCGCGGCTCTTTGCGGAACGGCATCAGTCCTGGTTCCAGAAACTATTCGGCCCTTCCGTGGATGCGGGAATTCTCGAGCGGAAAGATTTGGTCGGTTATCGGCGCCATATGGTCTTTCTGCGTGGATCGTTGCACTCGCCGCCGCACTACGATTATATACGCGACGGCATGGAGGCATTGCGGGAGTGCTTCCTTGCGGAGCCCGATGCGTTCGTGCGAGCGGTGCTCGGCCACTGGCTCTTCGGGTTCATCCATCCCTACATGGACGGCAATGGCCGCATGGCGCGCTTTACCATGAATCTCATGTTGGCATCCGGAGGCTACCCCTGGACCGTGATTCATGTTGAGGATCGGGCAAGGTATATGGCTGCGCTCGAAAAGGCCAGTGTGGAAGATGATCTGGGGACGTTCGCGAACTTCGTTGGGGAATGTGTGTAAAGGGGTGATTCTCGGTGGATGGGTTTGCCAGCAATAACACGCTTGAAGCCAGCGCAACTCCGACCATCAACCCGGAAGGCTCTTGAATTACGCGCATCCAGCCTCAGTTTCCTGTTTAAGAATTACATCAATCAGGGATCAAGCATGCCATCAGACCAAAAACCCATCGAAGGCGAAATCGTGGAGGCGGACGAAAATCTGTCTCTTTCTTCCGAACTTGCCTTGCCGGCACAGATGCTGCCTACTACCCTGTATCTGCTGCCGCTCATCGAGCGGCCCTTCTTTCCCGCCCAGACCTTGCCGCTCCTGATGAACATGGAACCGTGGATGGAGACGGTGCAGAAAATCGGGGAAACCGAGCAGAAAATGGTGGGGCTGGTGCTGGTTCGTCCCAGCAGCTCGGACGACGTCAAACCCCAGGATTTCTACTCCATGGGCACCCTGGTGCATATGCTGCACCCGGTGCGTTCCGACGGAAAAATCCAGTTCATCGCCGAAGGCCAGCGCCGCTTTCGTATCGTCAAATGGATATCGGATCACGCGCCCTACATGGTCCAGGTCGAGTACCCCGAGGAAAGCAGGCGCTCCGCGTCGAGCGAGGTCAAGGCCTACGCCATGGCGATCATCAATTCCATCAAGGAACTGGTGCCGCTCAACCCTCTCTACAGCGAGGAGTTGAAGTTTTTCCTCAACCGTTTCAGTCCCAACGAACCGTCCCAGTTGACGGATTTTGCCGCTTCCCTCACCACGGCCCCCAAGGAAAAACTCCAGGATGTGCTGGAGGCGCTGAATCTGCGCCGGCGCATGGAAAAAGTGCTGGTGCTGATCAAGAAGGAGCTTGATGTAGCCCGTATCCAGTCGCAGATCCGCGAGCAGGTCGACGAGAAAATGACCAAGCAGCAGCGCGAATTTTTCCTGCGCGAGCAGTTGAAGGCGATCCAGAAGGAGCTCGGGCTGGCCAAGGATGACAAGACTGCCGAGATCGACCGTTTTCAGGAGCGATTGGCCAGCCTTACGCTGACCGAGGGCGCACAGAAGCGCGTGGATGAGGAAATGCAGAAGCTCTCCATGCTGGAAACCGGCTCGCCGGAATACGCGGTGACGCGCAACTACCTCGACTGGCTGACCCAGTTGCCCTGGGGCAAGTATTCGAAGGACAAGCTGGACCTGAAGCGGGCGCGCAAGATTCTCGACCGCGATCACGATGGCCTGGACGACGTCAAGGAACGCATCATCGAGTTCCTCGCGGTGGGCGCGCTCAAGGGCGAAATCGCCGGTTCCATCGTGCTGCTGGTGGGGCCGCCTGGCGTGGGCAAGACCTCCATCGGGCGCTCCATCGCCGATGCGCTGGGACGCAAGTTTTACCGTTTTTCCCTGGGCGGCATGCGCGACGAGGCCGAGATCAAGGGCCATCGCCGCACCTACATCGGGGCCATGCCGGGCAAGTTCATCCAGGCGATCAAGGAGTGCGGCGTGGCCAATCCGGTCATCATGCTGGACGAGGTCGACAAGATCGGCGCCTCCTACCACGGCGACCCGGCTTCATCCCTGCTGGAAGTGCTCGACCCGGAGCAGAACAGCGATTTCCTCGACCACTATCTCGACGTGCGCTTCGATCTGTCCAAGGTGCTGTTCGTGTGCACCGCCAATCAGCTCGACACCATCCCCGGCCCGCTGCTGGACCGCATGGAAGTGATCCGCCTGGCGGGCTACATTACCACCGAGAAAGTAGCCATCGCCAAGCATCACCTGTGGCCCAAGCAGCTGGAAAAGGCCGGCATGAAGCGCGGCGAACTGGCCATCAGCGATGCGGCGCTGAAATACGTGATCGATGGTTATGCCCGCGAAGCCGGGGTGCGCAACCTGGAGAAACAGCTCGGGCGCGTGGTGCGTAAGGCGGTGGTAAAACGCATGAACGGCGAATCCGACAGCGGGCGCATCGGCGTCGAAAAAGTCGAGACCTACCTGGGCAAACCCCTGTTCATGAACGAAAAACCCATGAGCGGCGTGGGTGTGGTGACGGGGCTGGCCTGGACCGCGATGGGCGGCGTGACGCTTTCCATCGAAGCCACCCGCGTGCATACCAAGAACCGCGGATTCAAGCTCACCGGCCAGTTGGGCGATGTCATGCGCGAGTCGGCGGAGATCGCGTACAGCTATGTTTCATCCCATCTCAAGCAATATAAGGGCGATCCGAAATTCTTCGACGAAGCCTATGTCCACCTCCACCTGCCCGAAGGCGCGACGCCCAAGGATGGACCCAGCGCCGGCATCACCATGGCCACGGGCTTGCTGTCGCTGGCGCGCAACGAAAAAATCGCCCGCCCGCTGGCCATGACCGGCGAACTGACCCTGACCGGGGAAGTGCTGCCCATCGGCGGAGTGCGCGAAAAAGTCATCGCCGCGCGGCGCGTCAAGATCATGGAATTAATCATGCCCGAGGCCAACCGGCGCGATTTTGACGAACTGCCGGAGCACATCCGGGAGGGTATGACCGTGCATTTCGCGCGCCAGTTCAAGGATGTGGTGAAGGTGGTGTTTGCCTGAGCGGCTTGAGACTATCCCGTGGTGGTGGCATGATGTGGCAAGCCATTGACCAGCAGGAGATTTCCATGGGATTGCCGCAAAGCCAGCCAGTTTTTGACACTGAAGCCTGGCTGGCCTGGGAGGCGCAACAACCTGACCGGTCCGAATATATCGCCGGCGAGGTATTTGCCATGGTGGGCGTGCGGCGCGAGCACGCGACCGTGACGCTGAATCTCGGCACGCTTCTGCGCCAGCACTTGCGCGGCTCGCCCTATCTGGCCTTTGTCGCCGACATGAAGCTGCACGTCGAGAGCGCGGATGCCTTTTTTTACCCCGACGTGATGGTCACCTGCGATGCCCGCGACCGGCGCGCCGGGATGTTTGTCGAGCATCCCAAACTGATCGTGGAAATCCTCTCCAATTCCACCGCAGCCTTCGACCGAGGCGCCAAGTTCGCGGCCTATCGCCAGATTGCCGCGCTGGAGGAATACGTGCTGGTGGACATCGAAACCCGCCACGTCGAGGTGTTCCGCCGCCAACCCGGCGAGGAATGGCTGCTGCACGATTATGCCGGCGAAGCCTCGTGCAGCCTTGACTCGGTGGGCCTGATGCTGACGATGGAGCAGGTGTTCGAGGATGTCGAGTCCGAGCCGCAACCTGAAGCCGAGAACGGTCCGACAACGCCTTGAAAGAAATGACAGCCGTTCTTGAATCCAACCCGCTCGCCCGCGTTCACGGCGAGGCGCTTACCGAACTGCCGCAGGATCTCTACATCCCCCCCGATGCGCTGGAAGTTTTCCTCGAAACATTCGAAGGACCGCTTGATCTGTTGCTGTACCTGATCCGGCGCCAGAATCTGGACGTGCTCAATATCCCGATGGCGGAAATGACGCGCCAGTACATGGTGTACGTGGAGGCGATGCGGGCGCGGCAACTGGAGCTGGCAGCGGAATATCTGCTCATGGCGGCGCTGTTGATCGAGATCAAGTCGCGCATGCTGCTGCCGCGCCCGGTGCGGGCGGAGGACGAGGAGAGCGACCCGCGCGCCGAGCTGGTGCGGCGCCTGCTGGAGTACGAGCGCATGAAGCTGGCGGGCAGGCGGCTCGATGCCTTGCCGCAGGTTGGGCGCGATTTCGCCCTGGTGGAGGTGTGGATCGAGCAGGCCACGGTGAAGCGCCTGCCCGAGGTGAATCAGGACGATTTGCGCCAGGCCTGGCTCGCGGTGCTGGCGCGCGCCAAGGCGCATCGCCACCACCATGTGACGCGCGAGGAGCTGTCGGTGCGCGAGCACATGAGCCTGATCTTGCGGCGTCTGCAAGGGAAGTCCTTTGTCGAGTTTGGTTCCCTGTTCAATGTCGAGAACGGCGTGCCGGAAGTGGTGGTGACCTTTCTCGCCATGCTGGAACTGACGCGGGAATCGCTGCTGGAAATCAGCCAGGCCGAGGCCTTCGCCCCGATCTATGTTAAGCTCGCTGCATCGGATGCAGAATTGCAATGACTCCCCTCAGCGAAATCAAGATTATTCTGGAAACCGCCTTGTTGGCGAGCCAGGAGCCGCTTACCTTGAACCAGTTGGGCAAGCTGTTCGAGGATAAAGCGGGTGCGGAAACCCTGCGTAAGTTGCTGGAGGAGTTACACCGCGACTGGTCGGGACGCGGCGTGGAGCTGGTCAGCGTGGCGGGTGGATGGCGTTTTCAGACGCGGGCGGCGTACCAGAAATATCTGGATCGCCTCAATCCGGAAAAGCCGCCGCGTTATTCGCGCGCCGTGATGGAGACGCTGGCCATCATCGCCTACCGCCAGCCGGTGACACGGGGCGATATCGAGGAGATTCGAGGCGTAACGGTATCGAGCCAGGTTGTGCGAGCCCTGGAGGATCGCGGCTGGATCGATGCGGTGGGGCATCGCGAGGTGCCGGGCCGGCCAGCCTTGTTTGCCACCACCCGCAAATTTCTCGATGATTTGAATCTGCGTTCATTGAATGAACTGCCACCATTGGAAGAGCTGGCCGCGATAAACGGTACAGCCGGAATTGAAGAACATGCCTGAAAGATTACACAAAATGCTGGCCCAGGCGGGCCTGGGCTCGCGCCGCGAGATGGAAGAACTGATCCTTGCCGGTAAAGTCACGGTCAACGGCGTGGTGGCGCAAGTCGGCGCCCAGGTGGAGGAAACCGATCTGGTCAAGGTGAACGGCCGCATGGTCAGGTTCCGCATGGCTTCCGCATTGCCAAAGATTCTGCTCTACCACAAGCCGGAAGGCGAGATCGTCAGTCGCGACGATCCGGAACAGCGCGAGACCGTGTTCGATGTGCTGCCCCAGGTTCGCGGCGGCAAATGGATCGCGGTGGGCCGGCTCGATTACAACACCGGCGGACTGCTGATTTTCACCACTTCCGGCGAACTGGCCAACCGCCTGATGCATCCACGCTTCGAGGTGGAACGGGAATACGCCATTCGCTTGCGCGGCGAGTTGACGCAGGATCAGTTGCGTCAGCTCAAACAGGGCGTCGAGATGGAAGACGGCCCCGCCCATTTCGAGAGCCTGGTGGACCAGGGCGGAGAGGGCAGCAACCACTGGTATCGCGGGGTGTTGAAAGAAGGCAGGAACCGCGAAGTGCGGCGCATGTTCGAGATCATGGGGCTGACGGTGAGCCGCTTGATCCGGGTCAGATTCGGCATGCTGAGCCTGCCGCCGCGGGTGAAGCGCGGCCGCTGGCTGGAACTGGAGCCGGATCAGGTAAGCGCGGTACTGAAATGGGCCGGTATTGTCCTGCCGCAGGCGCCGACGACCGAGGAACTTCGTCGCAGCAGGCCCGTGATCAAGGACAGCGCGGAACGCAAGCGTTCCGAGCCGCCGCGGCGCCCGCGTGCGATCAAAAAAACACCGTTCCGGGCCGCGACCAAGAAACCCGAGAGCCGCCAATAATAAGCATGACAATAATAGCCATGACGGTTGATTAGATGCTTTCAAACCGGTAATCTAGAGTCTGGTTTTTCCTTAATTCAAGCGGAGATGATCATGTACACCGAAATCGAAGATGAACAAATGGATGTCGTTACCCGTGAAAAACTGGTGGCTGATCTCAGGGTCCTGATTGCGGACACGGAAGAATTGTTGCGCGCGACAGCGAATCAGGCCGGAGAGAAGATCGCCGAGATCCGCGTCAAGGCCGAGGAAAATTTGCGTAACGCCAAGCTTCGCCTGGCCAGCGCGGAAGCCGCTCTGATGGAACGCACCAAGGCCGCAGCAAGGGCGACCGATGACTATGTTCGCGCCAATCCATGGCGTGCTGTCGGTATCGCTGCTGGCGCGGGTTTCATTGTGGGTCTCCTGGTAGGTCGTCGTTGATTCGCGATCATGGCCGGTCAAACTCCTGATAACGGCGCGCATGCTGGCCTGTTCGATTCAATAAAAAGCCTTGCCGCAACCGGGCTGGCGATTACCCAGACCCGGCTGGAGTTGCTTTCCACCGAGCTTGCGGAAGAAAAGGAGCGCCTGCTTTCCCTGTTGTTGCTGGGGGTGGCAGCGCTCTTTTTCGTTGGTCTTGGCATTATCTTTGTCGCATTTTTTCTTACCGTGGCATTCTGGCAAAGCCGGCTTCTGATACTGGGCCTGTTCTCGGTTATTTTCCTCGGCGCGGGGATCGCCGCGCTGTCCGTGGTCATGAAAATGGCCCGAGCACAATCCAGGCTGTTTTCCGCCAGCCTGTCTGAATTATCCAAAGACCGCGAGCACCTGTCTTAGTGAGCAGTCGCCTGATCGAGTTGGCCGAGCGCCGGGAACGACTGGTGGCGAAAATTGCCTTGCAGCGCACTGAACTATCCGGCCACATGGCCCCCTGGAAGGGCGTTTGCGCCGTGGCGGACCAAGGGATAAATGCGCTGCGCTATTTGCGGCAGCACCCGGCGTGGGTGGCCGGCGCGGTTGCGTTGGTGGTTGCCTTGCGTCCGCGTAAAGCCCTTGCCTGGATGAGGCGCGGCTGGACGGTCTGGAAGCTGATAAGGAATTTGCGCCAGCGCCTGAGGGGAGAGTGATCGGGACGATGATTTTCCCCTATCCTTCCCTGGTCAGCGTCTCTTTTACCCTTTCCATCCTGCTTGCGGCATTCGTGGTGCTCAAGCCGTTCCTGCTGGCGGTGGTGTGGGCGGCGGTGATCGCGCTGGCCTCCTGGCCGCTTCACCGCAGGATTCAGGCGCGTATCGGCAACAAGCCCAATCTTGGCGCGGCCTGCACCACCACCGTGATTGCCCTGGCGCTGGTAGTGCCGATGGTGGTGCTGGTGGTGTTCATGATCAACGATCTGTACGCAGTAGCATCCTATATGCTCGAAGCCGAGGAGCAGGGCAAGGCAGCGCCGGAGTGGCTGGGAAAGTTGCCCTGGGTGGGCGCATTCCTGATGAACAAATGGCAGATGTTGATGCTGGAGCCGCACCGGCTCAGCCAGTTGTCCCAGGAATGGCTTTCCACCAAATTTAACCTTGCGCAAGAACTGGCCCAGTATGTGCTGGTGGATTTCACCTCGCGTCTGGCCACGCTGGCTTTTGCGCTGTGGGTGCTGTTTTTCTTTTATCGCGACGGTAACCACCTGATCGCGAAAATCAATATCATGGGTTACAAATGGCTGCAGCGGCGCTGGCCTTCCTATGCGCACAGCATTCCGAGCGCGGTGCGCGGCGCGGTGAACGGACTGGTGATCGTCGGCTTTGGCGAGGCGGTAGTGTTCAGTACACTCTTTTACGTGGTCGGGGTTCCTTCCGCCGTGCTGCTGGGCGCGCTGGCGGCGATTCTGGCCCTGATTCCGCTGGCTGCTCCGGCTCTGCTGGCCGTGATCGGCGGGATTCTGGCGGCGCAAGGCCTCACCATGACTGGCATCTATGTCTTCATTTTCGGCACCCTGGTGGTGATGGCGGCGGATTACATCGTGCGCCCCTGGCTGATTCAGGGTTCCACCGAGCTGCCCTTTCTGGCCGTGCTGTTCGGCTTCCTGGGCGGTATTGCGACCATGGGCATAGTGGGCCTGATTATCGGGCCGGTAATCCTGGCGTTGCTGCATGTCTTGCTGCGCGAAGCAACGATAGACGAAAACGCTGATTTGGGTTTATAACTTTCGCAACACGTATTTTGCCGCCTTGACCCCCCGCTAATTTTCTTCCCCGAAAATGGAAAAACGGCTCAGGGCCGGATGGGTGCTGTCACGTGGTAGGGTCCGGCGTTGCCCCATTATGCTTCATCCGCAGTACTGCTGCGCGAAGCGGCCAAAGACGAGTCGACTGGCCTGGGCCTCATTCCTATTGAGCCTTCCCAATCTGTGTACGCAGGTTAAGGTCATGCTTGCGGAAGGCTTGCCTGACATCGATGCGCAGTTGTTCGTCAACCCACGGCTTGAAGATGAATTTAAACACCGCACCCTCGTTGATGGCGGCGGCGATCATGTGCTGGTCGGCATGGGCGGTCAGCATGATGCGCACCGTGTCGGGGTGGAGCTTCTTGACCTTGCGCAGCAGTTCGATGCCGTTCATTTCCGGCATGCGCTGATCCGAGATGATGACGCCGACCGGATGCGTTGCCAGCAGGTCCAGGGCGGCGCGGGGACGGTTGGCGCGCAGGATGCGGTAACCTTCCGCATGCAGAACCCGGGCGATGGCATTGAGTATGCCTTCCTCGTCGTCCACCAGCAGCAGAACCCGCTCCTCCTGAATGAACTTGTGCTTGCTTTCCAGCTTGACGCCTTCCTTCAGCAACTTGCTCATTTCCTGTTGCGGAACCGGGCGGCTGAAATGGAATCCCTGGATCTCGTCGCACTGGCGCGAGCGCAGGAACTCCTGTTGCTCGGCGGTTTCCACCCCTTCGGCCACGGTCTTGATGTTGAGGCTGTGCGAGAGGGAAATGATGGCCTGCGAGACCGCCGCATCCTCGGGGTTGCTGGTGATTTCGCGCACGAAGGACTGGTCGATCTTGATGCGGTCGATGGGGAAGCGCTTGAGGTAGCTGAGCGAGGAATAGCCGGTGCCGAAATCGTCGATGGAAAACTGTACGCCCAGCGCGCGTAATTTATGCATGATGGTGACGGTGCTCTCCGCGTCCTGCATGATCATTCTTTCCGTCAGTTCCAGCTCCAGGCAGTCCGGGGGTAGGCCGGTTTCGCGCAGAATGGCGGCCACGACCTCGTCCAGATTGTTTTGGTTGAACTGGCGCGAGGACAGGTTCACGCCCACGCGGATTTTCGGCATGCCCTCGTCGATCCAGGCCTTGAGCTGGGCGCAGGCGGTGCGCAGCACCCATTCGCCAATGGGGATGATGAGGCCGGTTTCCTCCGCCAGCGGGATGAAGGCATTGGGCGAAATCAGCCCGATGTCCGGGTGCTGCCAGCGCACCAGCGCTTCCATGCCGATGATGTTGCCGTTATAGAGATCGACCTGCGGCTGGTAATGCAGCACCAGTTCGTCGCGTTGCAGGGCATGGCGCAGGCTGTTTTCCATCGCCAGACGTTCCATGGCGCGGGTGGTGAGTTCCTCGGTGTAATACTGGTAGTTGTTGCGACCCTGCTCCTTGGCGCGGTAGAGCGCGCTGTCCGCATTCTTGAACAGGGTGGTGATGTCGTTGCCGTCAGTGGGGAAAATGCTGATGCCGACGCTGCAGGTGACGAAAACCTCATGCCCCTGCAGCATGAATTTCTCGGCCAGCGCGGCAATGATCTTCTGCGCCACGGTGCTGGCGAAGCGCGAGTCTTCCAGATCCTCCAGCAAGACCGTGAATTCGTCGCCGCCCAAGCGGGTGACGGTGTCCTGCTCGCGCACGCAGTTGCTGAGTCGTTGCGCCGTTTCCTGCAGCAGCAGATCGCCGATGGGGTGACCAAGGGTGTCGTTGATGTTCTTGAAGTGGTCCAGGTCGAGGAACAGCACCGCCAGCATTGCATTGGCGCGATGCGCGCGCGCCAGCGAATGCTCCATGCGGGCATTCAGCAACAGTCGGTTGGGGAGGCCGGTGAGGGGGTCGTGGTGGGCGAGGTGATCGAGCTTGGATTCCGACTCCTTCATGGCGCTGATATCGGAGAACACCCCCACGTAATGGGTTACCTGGGCGTGGTCGTTGCTCACCACACTGATGTTGAGCCACTCCGGATAGATGTCGCCATTCTTGCGCCGGTTCCACACTTCGCCCTGCCAGCGGCCGTTCTCGCGGATGGAACTCCACATCGAGGCGTAGAACTGCTCGTCGTGCCGTCCCGATTTGAGGGAGGACCCGGTCAGGCCGGCGATTTCATCCTCGCCATAACCGGTGATTTCGGTGAACGCCCGGTTGACCGCGACAATGCGACCATTGGGGTCGGTGATCATCACGCCCTCCGTGGTGTTTTCAAACACGGCGGCCGACAGGCGCAATTTTTCTTCCGCCTGCTTGCGTTGCGTGATGTCCTGCAAGGTTCCGCTCAGGCGGATCACACGTCCCTCCGTATCGCGGGCAGCCTCGGCGTGGCCGTGGAGCACTCGCTCCTGGCCATTCGGCAACTGGACGCGGAAATCTGAGGAAAATTCACCGCCCTGGGTCATGGAATGCGCGAGCGCCTTCTCCACGTTGTCGCGGTCGTCGGGATGGACCAGACCCAGCACGGTTTCCCGTTTCACCGCACCAGACAGGGCCGGCATTTCCAGGATGTGGCAGGTTTCGTCGGAGAGCTGGAACGCATCGTTGACGAAATTCCATTCCCATCCTCCGAGATGGGCGATGCGTTGCGTCTCGGCCAGCCTGGTCCGGTTTTCCATCAGTGCGTCGCGCGTGCGGCGGTGCTCGATCATGCCGGCGAGGGTGTTCGCCACGCTGCCGAGAAACTCCGTTTCTCGGTCCTGCCGGAAATGACCGTGCTTCAGATACAGCACCATCACCCCGAGTACGCCGTGGCGCGAGAGGATAGGTACGTTGTAGTGGCCGTGCGGTGCGATGCCGGGATAGGAGATGTCATGGCGCGGGTCCAGGCAGGCGGCGTACTCGATTTCCTGGCTGACGGCGGCGCGCCCGCACAGGCAGTAGCCGAACGGCACGCGCGCGCACAGGCTGAGCAGGGCCGGATTGAGCCCGCGCTGGGCCTTGAGAAGCAACACCTCCTTCTCACCGTCTTCCACCTGGAATATGCCGCCCTTGGGCTCCACCGGCAGCCAGGAGAGCCCCAGGATAATGTCCAGCACGCGCTCGAATTGCTGCTGCAGCGGGATGTCCACCAGGCTGATGCGCAGGATTGCGTTGAGCGCGCTCTGCTCCTCGCTTTCGAGGCGCAGGGCTTCCTCGTCGTGCTTCCGCTCGGTGACATCGCTGCCGACGCAGAGCGCGCCTCCAATCTTGCCGTCCCGACTGCGAAGGATGGAGAGGCGCCAGGAAACCGAACGTCCCGCCAACGTCTCGGTGACGGTGGGATGTTCGAGCAGCGGAGCCAGTGACTCATCGCCGGCCATGACGCGGAGGAAGGTTTGTGCTGCGGCTTCCCGTTTTCCGAACGGAAGATAGAGATCGAACCAGTTTCTTCCGCTCAGACCGTGCCGGGTGGCGTTGACCAGATCGCAACAGGGCTGGTTGATGAGGACGATATTTCCGGCAAGGTCGAGAATGGCCAGGGCGATGTTAGACGCATCCAGATCGCGCTGGGTCCAGCCGGTTTTCCTGCCCTTCGTTGTGTCCATTTCCTTGCACCGTTTGAGTGTTGAGCAGAGCAGTATAGTGTCCCAAAAAGAGCCTTACAATTCTTTCCCTATTCGCGGCGGAACGCTCAATCGCCGCAATACGTCCTTTGCTGCCTTGACCCCCCAGTAATTCGCTTCCTCGAAAATGGAAAAACCGCTCAGGTCGGAATGGGCCAGATGGATACGGCCCTGCGGCCGGGTCAGGTGTTGTCGCGCTGCGCTCCATATCCAGCCCGGCACGGGCTTGGCCATCGCGTGCCCCCAGCGAAAGATGTCCAGATTTTCCACCTTGCCGCGGATATCGGGGTGAGGGCGCGACAGGTCGCCCAGGATGCGCTCCGCCCAGCCTTGCCAGGGCGTATCGTATAAAAGCCGGCGCGCGGCCTCGGGCGTCTCTCCTGACAATGCCCAGTAGTAGGTCAGCACCGTTGGTCCCTCGCGGCTGCGCAGGCTCTGGTGCGTGGCATTGACGTAACCCAGCGCGGGACTGTCATATAGCACGTTGTCCCACGCCAGGGTTGCGCCGTGGCGCTGTTCCGGCGGCTCTTTCAGCGTCAGGTTGGCCACCAGCCAGGGCGCATATTGAATTCGACGGATGGACTCGTTCAGCTTGCCATCCAGTCCCGCCATCACATGCGGCAGCACGAACAGCGGCGCGGCGAAAATGAGCGCATCCGCCTGCCAGCGCACCGTGCGGTTCTGTTGCATCAGAAACACGTCCACCTCCACCTGATGCCGTTTTTCCTCAATGCGGTGAACCAGCGCGCTGGACTCGATGTTATGGCTCAGGCGGCCTTGCATTGCCTTCACCAGCCAGCCATTTCCTTCCGGCCAGGTCAGCACCTGGTCGCTTTCGGCATCGGTTGCGCGGCCATTGCGGGCGGCGAAATAGTGCAGCCCGGCCCAGGCCGAGACCTCGGCGTAACTGCTGCCGTAATCGTCGCGGCAGGCGTAGTTTACGTACCAGTGCAACGGCTCCGAATCGAGGCCCTGCTGGAGCAGGAAATCGCGCATGGTGATCCGGTCGAGCATGAGCAGTTCGGCATCGCGGGATGAAAGCGCGGCAGGAATGCTGAAACCCCTGGAGCCGGATTGATCGCGGCGCTGACGGTAGTGTTCCATCAGCGCGAAGAAGCGCCGGTATTGCGCCTGATCGCTGTGGGTGACGCCGATCTGGGGTAACCCCCCTTCCTGCCACATGCCGTGACGGTACAGCCGTTCCTGCGGGGCGAAGCACAAATGACGCTCGTTGTAGGTCGGCGTTTCTGCATTGGCGTCACCCAGCAGCACCCCCAGGTCGCTCAGCAGTTCGCGCACGTCGCGCGCCTCGCGGCCCGGCAACGGCAGGTAGTGGGCGCCCCAGGGATAGGCTGAAACGGCATTCTGCCCCGAGCGGGCATTGCCGCCGAGCGTGTCTTCCAGTTCGAAAAGACGGAAATCGCCGAAACCCGATCGGTTCAGCTTCCAGGCTGCGGAAAGGCCCGCCACGCCGCCGCCGACGATGGCCACCCCGACTTTACGGGTTTCGGAAGGGGCAGGAAAATCGCGCCCGCGCAGACGATGGCCGCGCTCCATGCCCGGACCGAGGATGGCGCCGGGCGGCAAGCTGGGCGCTACACTGGAGTGACATCCCGGCAGGCAGGCCGAGGCGGCAAGGGACAGAAGGAAGTCGCGGCGATTCATGATTGTTTCGAAGACAAGGCCGGAACGGCAGTCACCGTAAAGGACGCAAAGGTACGCAATGGAATATCCCCATCAACAATGCATGTCAGGCCGCCCTTCCTTCGCGTGACTTTGCGTCCTTTGCGGTGAATGAATTGCAGGTCGATCACGGCGCCTGGTGCTTCCACTCGGCTTCGTAATAGTGAACCAGCGCCTGGTTGTTGAGACGGTTGATCTCGGTTTGAACCGGCGCCATGTCCCTGGGGAACTGAAACAGCACCGGGGTCAGGTCGGCGCTGAGGAAGCGCAGTTCGGCAGCGTAATGTGCAGGTTGGACATAAGGCTGACGGCTGGCGATGATGAAGCCCCATTCGCCGAAAGAGGGCACCAGCGCGTGGTAAGGCGCGGTCCGCAGGCCGACGCTTTGCAGCGTGTTGACGATGCACCAGAATGACTGGCGCGCATAAAGCGGGGAAGTGGCCTGGACCACCGCCAGGCCGTGCTCCGCCAGACGCTTTTCCAGCAGGCGGTAAAAGGTGTTGGTGTAAAGCTTGCCCAGCATGAAGTTGTTCGGGTCGGGAAAATCCACCACGATGAAATCGTAATACTCGCCGTTCTTCTCCAGCCACAGGAAAGCATCGTCGTTGACGATTTCAAGTTTTGGCGAAAGCAGCGCGTCGCGGTTCATCTCGCGCAGCAGCGGCAGTGTGGAAAACAGCCGGGTCATGCCGGGGTCGAGGTCGACCAGCGTGATGCGCTCGATACTCGGGTACTTGAGGATTTCCCGCACCGCCAGGCCGTCGCCGCCGCCCAGCACCAGCGCCCGGCGCGGCTGCTTCACCGCCTGCAACGCGGGGTGAACCAGGGCCTCGTGGTAGCGGTATTCGTCGCGCGAGGAAAATTGCAGGTTGCCGTTGAGGAACAGGCGTACATCGTCCTTCCAGCGCGTCAGCACGATGCGCTGGTAGGGCGTGGTTTCGGTGTAGATGATCTCGTCGGCGTATAGGTTCGCCTCCGCCAGGCTGGTCAGGCGATCGGCGCCAACCAGTCCGGCGCACAACAGCAGCGAAACCAGTGCGCACTGGGCAACCATCGCCTTGATCCCCGACAACTGGTCGCGGAACAGCCATAGCGCCCAGGCCGCCACCAGCGCGTTGAGCAGACCGAACATCAGGCTGGTGCGGATCAGTCCCAGGTGCGGCGCCAGCAGCAGCGGAAAGGCCAGCGACACCACCAGTGCGCCGAGGTAATCGAAGGTCAGCACCTGCGACACCAGATCCCTGAGCCCATAGTGCTGCTTGAGGATGCGCATCACCAGCGGAATTTCCAGCCCCACCAGAATCCCGGTCAGCATCACCAGGCCATACAACACCAGCTTGAATGGCCCCGCGGCCCAGGCAAACACCAGGAACAACAGCGGCGCGGAAAACCCGCCCACGATACCCACCATCAGCTCGATCTGGATGAAGCGCGCCACCAGTCCCTTGACGATATGGCGCGAAAGGTAAGACCCCACGCCCATGGCAAAGAGGTAGGTGCCGATGATGGTGGAAAACTGGGTCACCGAATCGCCCAGCAGATAGCTCGACAGCGCCCCCGCCACAAGCTCGTAAACCAGCCCGCAGGACGCGATGACGAAAACGGAAAGGAGGAGGGCGAAGCTCATGCGGGATACGGGGGGAATGTTGGGTTACGGCTTGGTGGCCTGCCCTAGCTTACATTTGCTGCATTTCTTGAGCATTTCAATATCAGGCCGCGATTGCCTCATAGGAAAACTGCGGAATATCGGCCCGTTCCTGGGCGTGTTCGACGGTAATACCGCAAACATTTCCATCACTATCCAGGTCGAGCAAGGTGTTTTCATCCACGTCCCGGGTTTCAGCCACCTCCGTTGCTCGAAACTCGATATAAAGGGTGTCGGTATCCTGAAAGTATTTGATCTTCATAGCGAAAATCTCCGATCAAAAAAAGCGTTATGAACTGTTTCCCCGTCAGGCAGCAGGATAACACGCAAGTGTCTTCCGCCTGCTTCCGGAATCGGCGCCCACCTTCGAATTCGACCATCTTGCTGGATGACTTCCTTGACAGGACTGTCGATCACTCGCTGTATCCATTCCAGTTCGATATCGGCGCGGTCGGAGCGGTTCTTCAAGGAGAGGAAATAGTGCGTGAATTTCATCAGCATCCCTAACCGTGAATCGCCGAAGCCACGATAATCGCGATCCCCAGGCACATGGCACCGACCACGATGGCGAGGGCAAGGTTCCTTTCCTCGGCGATTTCCTTCCACAGGTCATAGGGGGTCAGCTTGTCGATGACCAGGAAGGAAATCCAGAACAGTGTCACGCCGATGAGGGAGTAGAGCAGGGCGTTGATGAGGTAGGTGGGGTTGATGATATCCATGGAAAACTCCTTGTGGGGTTATTTGTGGTAAGCGCTGCGCGTGGTGCCGGGTCCGGGTTTGCTTTCGTTGATGCCCCAGACGCTCCAGCCGTGGTACTGGGCATAGCTGAACAGGGCCAGGGCCAGCATGCCGCTTGCGATATAGGTCTTGAACAGAATATTCCCCTTAGAGTCCGTGAAAAAATTCAAGCCCGTAGCGAGAACGTTGCCAAACCCGCTTGGCAAGGCGCGGAAGGCGCGAAATTTGGGCGCGTAGCGGGCCTACGTAACCGAATTTCGCTCCTTTCGCAACGCAGCCAGGCGGGAATTGGCGGCGTTCGCAGTAGGGGTTGAATATTTTCACGGGCTCTTAGTCGTCGCTGCTGTCGCTGCTATCGGAGTCGTCGCTCGCCGCGCTTGGCGCGTGGTCGCTTTCCGCCCAGCGCCGGGTCTCGAAGGAGAGCCCGCGCCACCATGCCAGCAACGGAAAAACGAACAGCGCGACGAGCGCGAGCCAGAGATTGGTCCACCCCGGCACATCCCGTACCACGTCGAGCTGGTCGCTGATGTGGGTGTTCCACTCCGGGGGCAGCTCGGCGTCGATTTGCAGGAAATAGTGGCCGGCGGGCACTTCCGACAGCACCGCCTCATTCCTGGCGTTGCCTTCCGACCACGATCCGTCGCTGTCCACGCCGTGGTAGTAGCTGACTTCCCGCCCGAAATGGTAGCTGCGCCCGGTGTCGCGCTCGACCAGGTTCATGTCCAGGTAGAGCCAGTTGTTGTTGAGGTCGGTGCGGTTGCGGACTATCAGGTTGGTCGGTCGCCCGCTTACCTCGAACACTTCGGTGTTGATGGGCTGCTCGGCGGCGGCACGGTCCAGGGCGAGATCATGATGGAACACCACCCGGTTTTCGGAAAATATCAGGAAGCCAATCTGGATCAGCAGCACGCTCATGGCAAATGCGCCGAACGCCTTCCAGTAACGCCCGGCCTGTCCGGTATGGGGCGAGGGCTGGTTGGGCGCGATGCCCAGCGGCATGGGCAGGGGCTTTGCTGGTTTGAAGGCGGCGGCGATTTCTTCCGGGAGAATGTACTCCGACAGCGACCAGACGCTTTCCTGGTCGCTCTTTTCCTCGCTCAGCATCAGCGGCGGGGCGACATAATCCGAAACCACGGCGCTTTCGCCCACCTTCACGCGCCAGTAGAACTCACCCAGCACATAGGTGACGGAGGCATTAGCGGTCTGGAAATGGCGGTAAGTCTTGCCCAGGAAATTCACGCTGGACACCTTGCCTCCCGCATTGGGCACCCGGGTGGTGGTCTTGGTGAAATTCCAGTGTCCCTGGTATTCCGACAGCCAGCGCATGCCCTCCTGCTCGCTGTAGAGCAGGTATTCGCTCCACTCGTAGGCCACGCCGTCCACCTTGACCTGGCGGCACAAATAGCCCACCACGTCATAATCCGCGCCGCGTAGCCTGCCCCTGCTGCCCAGTGCGAGCAGGGGCTCGCGGCTGATCTTGATGTTGTAGCGGGAAAGAATGGTGAAATTGTCGTTGGCGACATCGATCACCGAGCCGCAACTGCCGCAGGCCACGCTTTCCGTGCCCTTGGCGCGAATTTCCAGCGGCGCGGCGCAGGAGGGACAGTTGAATGCCTTGGTCCTGGCCTTGCCCGCGGCCGTTTCGCGCTCGCGCAAGCCGGTCATGCGCAGCGCGCCGAGTTCCACCTGTTCGCCGATGAACAGCAACGGAGGGGTTTCGCTGTAATCTATGGAAGCGAAATTACGTTCGTTGGCGAGGTCGACGGAGGGCGCCGGGTAGCCCGCGCCGACCTTGAACGGCAACTCGCCTTCCCCGGCGATGCAGGTGGCGCTTTCCTTGGCGTTCACCTGGAAATTCTCACCCAGCAGCGCAAGGCTCTGCCCAACTTTCAGCTCATCAAAGGGCGGTAGCTGGTCGGGGGCGGGCGAGGGGAAAGTCAGCACATAGCTGCCTGAGGCCTCGGACAGCCAGCCGGTTTGCATGTTGTCGAACAGCAAATGCCATTCGTTCCACACGCCGTCCTCGTACTTGAGCTGAATCCGGCCCACCACGGCGAAATGCCCGCTCTTGTATTTGCCCTCGGCGCCGCGCTGGAGCGGCGAGGCGTCCTCCAGCAGTGCTGCCATCTTGCCCAGGTCTTCCAGCTCCAGATCGTGGCGGATCAGCGTGCTCTTGCAATAGTCGCACACCGCCAGGATCGAGGCGGCGGAGCGGAAAACGACGGGTGCGCCGCAGGAGGGGCAGTTGGCGGTTTTCATGAAAAATTATTGTTAGCCACAGAGAGCACCGAGACCACAGAGAAAGCAGGGTAGGATGGGTGGAGCATAGCGATACCCATCATTGGCGTTGCACGAACTTCATATCGTTGTCGTGAACGATGGGTATCGCTATGCTCAACCCATCCTACGTCGCTGTGCGGTAGACCTGGCATGGATTGGGCCTGTCAAACCATCTTCTTGAGCAATTCGGCCTTCTTGGCGGCGAATTCTTCCTGGGTCAGGATGCCCTTGACCGTCAGTTCATGCAGCTTTTCCAGCAGCGCGGGGATGTCCTCGGCCGGGGCCACCGTGGCGGGCGCAGCAGCCGTGGCGGGCGCAACCGCCTGGCCCATGGAGGCGGCCATCGCCTGGCCGATACCGATGCCAGCACCCAGTCCCGCGCCGGCGCCCGCCAGGCCGCCCTCGTTGGCGGCGGCGATGGGGATGGCCTGGGCGGTCTGGTACTGGGTGTATTTGCCCAGGTCGCCGACCATGTTCATGCCGATGCGCTGGTCCAGCACCTGCTGCAATTCTTCCGGCAGCGAGACGTTTTGCACCACCAGGTTGTCCAGCGCCAGGCCGTAGCGCTCGAACACCGGCAGCATCTTATCCTTGAGGCGGGTGCCGAATTCGTCCTGGTTCGCCGCCATGTCGAGGAAGGGCACGCCGGATTCGGCGAAGAGGTCGGTCATGGAACCGATCAGGGTGTTGCGCAACTGGCCGTCGAGATCGTCCACGGTGTAGATTTCACGCGTGCCGCTGATCTCGGTGTAGAATTTTTGTGGGTCGGTGACGCGGTAGGAATAGATGCCGAAAGCACGCAGCCTGACGATGCCGAATTCCTTGTCGCGGATGGTGATCGGGTTGGGCGTGCCCCACTTGCGGTCGAGCTGGAGGCGGGTGCTGAAGAAATAGACGTCCGACTTGAAAGGGGACTCGAACAGCTTGTCCCAGTTCTTCAGATAAGTCAGCACCGGCAAGGTCTGGGTGGTGAGGGTATAACGGCCGGGCTGGAACACGTCCGCCACCTTGCCTTCATCCACGAACACGGCAAGCTGGGATTCGCGTACCGTAAGCGAGGCGCCGTTCTGGATTTCCATGCCGGACATGGGGAAACGGTATGCCAGGATGCCATCTCCCGGTTCGGTCCACTGGATGACATCGATGAACTGCTTGGTGACAAAATCGAACAGGCCCATGGTGCGCTCCTCAGATGTGATTTTTGCCCATTCTACCCACAAAGCGGGGATATAATCCAACCATCATGAGACCAATTGACGGCATCGACGGCCTGCACCTGATGGGCAACCTCTACGGCTGCGGCGGGGAAGACGACCTGTTGCGGGAGATCGATGTTTTGCGCGCTTTGTGCCTGAAGCTGGTCGGCGCAAGCGGCCTGACGGCAGTGGGGGAGTGCTTTCACCAATTCGGCGCATCGGGCGGCGTGACCGGGGTGGTCATCCTGGCCGAATCCCATTTATCCGTCCACACCTGGCCGGAAAAGCGTTTTGTGACGGTGGACGTGTTCGTGTGCAACATGCACTGCGACAACCGGGCCAAGGCACACCAGCTGTTCGATACGCTGGTGGCGGCTTTCGCGCCGGAAGAAAAACGTTACTACGCAGTGGAAAGATTTTGAGTTTGCGCTAGTGCCGTAGCACCCTCCGGATTCGACCGGGCACGCAACCAGCGTTCGCATTCGTCTGCCGGCAATGGCCGCGACAGCAGGTAACCCTGCATTTGTCCGCATCCCTGTCGTTGCAGAACGGCTTTCTGTTCTTCGGTTTCCACCCCCACGGCGACCACGCCCATTTGCAGGGAGCCGGCGAGGGCGATGATGGCGTTGGTGACCGCCGCGTCGTTGCTGCTCGTCGTGATATCGCTGACGAACGAACGGTCTATCTTGAGCGTGTCGATCGGAAAGCGCTCGAGGTAGGGAAGCGATGAATAACCGGTGCCGAACTCGTCGATGGAAAGCTTGACTCCCAGCCCGGATAGCGCGGAGAGCGTCGTGCTGCTGGCTTCGATATGCTCCATGAGCATGCCCTCGGTCATTTCCAGTTCCAGCATCGCGGGGGCGATGCCGGTTTCCTCCAGTACCTTGGCGATACGCTCGGCGACATCGCTTTGCCTGAACTGGCGTGCGGAAAGGTTTACCGCCAGGCGCATGGGAACCAGTCCCGCTTGCTGCCATGTCTTAACCTGCAGGCAGGCCGTGCGCAGCACCCATTCGCCGATTTCGACAATCAGCCCCATTTCCTCCAGCACCGGGACGAACTGGTCCGGAGTGGCCTTGCCGAACATCGGGTTGGACCAGCGCAACAGTGCCTCGACGCCGATCAAATGGCCGGAATCGACGTCTGTTTTGGGTTGGTAGCAGAGCGAGAATTCCTTGTTTTCGAGTGCTGCGCGCAGGCTGGTCTCCATTGCCAGACGCTGATGAACACAGCTATTCATCTCCTCGCCATAGAAATGGTAGTTATTGCGCCCGGACTCCTTGGAGCGATACATCGCCATGTCGGCATGCTTGAGCAGGGTGTCTATATCGCTGTCGTCGAGGGGAAACAGGGCGATGCCGATACTGGTGGTGATATAGACGGCACGGCCGTCGATGTCGAAAGGGGCGGTCAGTGCCTCGATGATTTTCTGTGCTGCGCTGGCGGCATCGTTGACGTGTTTAAGGCCTTCCAGAATCACGGTGAACTCGTCACCGCCAAGGCGCGATATGATGGCGCTGCCCATCTCCCCCGGCATGATTTCCGCGGTGCTGTAGCGGCTCACGGTGTCGGCTGCGCGCAACGTCTGGATCAGGCGAGCCGCCACGGCCTGCAACAGTTTGTCCCCGATCGCATGGCCCAGGCTGTCGTTGATCATCTTGAACCGATCAAGATCGAGAAACATCAGCGCCGCCAGCTTTTCGTGCCGCCGCGCCCTCGCCAGCGCGTGAGTCAGCCGGTCCCGGAACAGGGTGCGATTGGGCAATTGGGTAAGGCTGTCGTAATTTGCCATGAAGGCCAGCGACTGCTGCGCCTGCTTGCGTTCGGAGATGTCGCGCAGGATGCAAACCAGGGTGCCGCTGGCGCATTCTGTCGTGCTGCTGAGCGCATATTCCACTGGAAACAGCGAGCGGTCGCGGCGTCTGGCCACGCCCTCCACGGTCTCCCCGGTTTGCGCTTTTTCCACGGCAAGAATGGTGCGGCCCGGCTCGAAGCCGGGCATCAGCGTTTGAATATGTTTGCCGACAACATGTTTGGCGCGATAGCCGAAGCTCTTCTCCGCCGCCGGGTTGAAGGATTCGACGATGCCGTCGTGACTCATGCTGATGATGGGGTCGAGCGCGTGATCCACGACGATGCGTAACTGCTCCTTCTCGCGATGGAGGGAAGCCAGCGCACGTTCGAGCGCGCGTAGCGGGAGGACGCGCATGATGATGAAAATGCTCAGGCCTATGGCCAATCCCAGCAGGGCAGCGATGCCGGCGCGATACAGGACCGGCAGCAGGGAACGACTGATGACCACTTCCCCGACCTTGCGGCCGGAATCGTAAACAGGTTCGGAAGCGGAAAAGATCGGTTCTTCGAGTTTGCCCTGAGTGCTGACCATGATCTTGCCGTCGAGGTCGCGGACGTAGCGCGCTTCGGGAAACTGGCTCCGAGTCAGGTCCTTCCTGATCAGTTCGGCAAGGCGAGGTTTATCGCCGTCCAGCGCGCCCCGGTTCTGGCTGGCCAGCGCCGCCACCTGGCTGGCGTTGATTCCGGCCGCGGTTGCCATTTCGCCCAGCTGGTGCTGGTAGGTAAGCCACCAATAGGAAATTGGCAGCAGCACCGTCACCAATCCCCCGACCAGGGCGGCCATCCATGAAACGGTGGTAGCGACGCCAGAGGATCTCATAGTGCGTTATTTCCCAAATAAAAGGAGGCCGGGGCTCAAACCATTTGTTCGCGCCTGAGCAGGAAAACGTATTCATTTCCGGCACTGGTTTCGAGCCAGGTAAACGGCAGTTCCGGGAAGGCCGCTTCCAGCGCATCCCGATTGTAGCCGATTTCGACCACTAATATTCCACCGGGATTTAGATGCTTCGGCGCCTCGCGCAGAATGACGCGCGTGGCATCCAGGCCATCCTCGCCGCTGCCCAGCGCCAGTTTCGGCTCGTGCAGGTATTCCGGCGGCAGCGCTTGCACCGAAGGGGCATTGACGTAGGGGGGGTTGCATACGATCACGTCATAGCTTTGCCCTTCCAGTCCCTGGAACAGATCCGACTGCACCAGGTGAACCTGCTCTTCCAGCGCGTAATCCGCGACATTGCGTTTGGCGACTTCGAGTGCCTCCGGCGAAATGTCCACCGCATCGATTTCCGCATTGGGGAAAACATGGGCCATCAGAATCGCCAGGCAGCCGGAACCGGTGCACAGGTCGAGTGCGGCGGTAACCTCTTCCGGGTTCTCCACCCAGGGCGCGAGTTCTTCTCGCAGCAGCTCGGCAATGAAGGAGCGCGGCACGATCACGCGCTCGTCGACGTAGAAGCGGAAATCGCCCAGCCATGCCTCGTGGGTGATGTAAGCGGAAGGGATGCGTTCCTTGACGCGCCGCTCCAGCGTGTGCAGCACCCCCTCCAGCTCGCCGCTGGTCAGCCGGGCGTCGAGAAACGGGTCCAGCGTGTCCAGCGGCAGATGCAGGGTATGCAGGATAAGATAGGCGGCTTCGTCATAGGCATTCTGCGTGCCGTGGCCGAAAAACAGGCTGGCTTCGTTGAAGCGGCTGACGCCGAAGCGCAGCAGGTCGCGTACGGTGGAAAGCTGGGTTTTTGCCTGGTCGAACATGTTTAAATTCCTTGCCTGGTTCATTAAGGTGAAGCTTGTGTAGCGAGACCTAACCCCCCTCATTCCCCCAACCCCCCGACCCCCTTGTCAGGGGGAGACCCAAGGGGGGAAGCCGGTTGGCTCCTCCCCTGAAACGGGTCAAGCAGGCAATCCGCCCAGCGGATGCTCGCACAAGGGGCGGTTGGGAGGGGTTAAAGCGCTAGGGTGGGGGATCGATCATGGTGAGTTTTGCTAGCTGTCGTGAGGGTCAGTCTCCACCACCACCGCCGTCTCCGCCGCCGCAGCCTCCCGAACTGGAATCGCCGCATTGGCTGCCGGAATCAAAATCGACACTGTCTCCCCCTCCCCCCGTATCGTTTCTGCCGGAATCTTTGCCCCGCTTCTTTTTTCCCACGCGCAGGTACAGGAACACGATCAGGCCGGCCAGGGCCGCGACGAAGAGGAGAAAAGAAAGAGACATGGCTCAGGTTAGCAGGTTCACCAGCGTGAGGCGGTAGATTTCCTTGAGCGGCTCGATGTCCGCCACGGCCACGCATTCGTTGAGCTTGTGGATGGTGGCATTGTTGGGCCCCAGTTCGACCACCTGCGGGCAGAGGTCGGCGATGAAGCGCCCGTCAGAAGTGCCGCCTGAGGTGGAAAGCTCGGTTTCCAGTCCGGTTACCTGTTTGATGGCGGAAGCAATCGCATCCACCAGATCGCCCTTGGGCGTTAAAAACGGCTTGCCGGAGAGCTCCCAGGGCAGCTCGTAATCCAGGCCGTGTTTGTCGAGAATGGCGTGGACCTTGGCTTTCAGGCCATCCACCGTGCTCGCGGTGGAAAAACGGAAGTTGAACAGGATTTCCACAGTGCCCGGAATCACGTTGGTCGCACCGGTGCCGCCGTGGATGTTGGAAATTTGCCAGGTGGTGGGCGGGAAATATTCGTTGCCGGCGTCCCATTGCGTTGCCGCCAGTTCCGCGATGGCGGGGGCGGCGAGGTGAATGGGGTTCTTTGCCAGATGGGGATAGGCGATGTGGCCCTGGATGCCCTTCACCGTCAGCTTGCCCGATAGCGAGCCGCGGCGGCCGTTCTTCAGCGTGTCGCCGAGCTTCGTGACGCAGGTCGGTTCGCCGACGATGCAGTAATCCATCTTTTCGCCGCGCGCTTGCAGCGCTTCCACCACCTTCACCGTGCCGTCCACCGCGATGCCTTCCTCGTCCGAGGTGATGAGTAGCGCGATGGAGCCGGCATGATCGGGATGTTCCGCCACGAAGGCTTCGATGGCCGTGATGAAGGCGGCGAGCGAGGTCTTCATGTCCGCCGCGCCGCGTCCGAACAGCATGCCGTCGCGCAGGGTGGGGATGAAGGGGTCGCTGTCCCACTTGTCCACCGGGCCGGTGGGAACGACATCGGTGTGACCGGCGAAACACACCAGCGGCGCGGACGTGCCGTGCCGTGCCCACAGGTTGTCCACATTGCCGAAGCGCATTTTTTCAATCGTGAAGCCGAGTTTTTCCAGGCGTTGGATCAGGATTTCCTGGCATCCCGCGTCATCGGGCGTGAGCGAGCGCCGGGCGATGAGTTCCCGGGCCAGTTCCAGTGTGCTGTTGTGCATTATTTGGTCCCGAATAAGGTGTGGTAGACGGCTTCATCGAAACCGAGGGTGATCTTGCCGTCCTTTTCCAGCACCGGACGCTTGATCGCGCTGGGCTTTTCCAGCAGCAGCCGGATCGCGCTGTCCTGGTCGCGGACGGCGGCCTTGGCATCGTCCGGCAACTGGCGCCAGGTGGTGCCCTGACGATTGACCAGTTTTTCCCACTCGACCTGCTTCAGCCAGGATTTGAGCAGTTCTTCACTGACGCCCTGCTTCTTGAAGTCGTGGAAGGGCAGGGCTATGCCTTGTCCGGCAAGCCAGGCGCGGGCTTTTTTGACGGTGGTGCAGTTGGGGATGCCATAGAGTTTCATGCGCATATTTTATCAGCGGGAGTGTTGTCTTGGGATTTTCTCTGAGAAGAGGTCGAATCGAGGCAGTATGCCTGCCACCGGCAAGATGGCGAACGTCTGCAATTGAGTCAAGACCGGAAATAATATGGCGCGTATATCAACGAGCTTCTGCTTCGTGCCATAAGCGGAAATTTGTGCCGATAGTGGCGACGGTCTCCTCGGCCTGAACGGACAGTCGCGGCGCCATCCCTCAGTGACGTCTATCGACCGCAAAACAGACAGCCTTGATGTGCCCCATGTTCACCCCCTAAGGGTCTTGAACATCTCCCGAACATCATCCTCCGTGACGGAATCGGCTGGCGACGGATTGGATTCGCGTGAGAATCCACCGCCTTCGCCATCATCGTAACGACTGCGCTCTTCGCGCTCAGCGATATCGGATTCGATCGACGCAATGGTTCGTGCGAAGTCTACCCCGAAGCGCTCATTGAGCTCCTTAAGTGACAACTGCAACTCCTCTAGATCGCTGACGTCAGAGCAATTATCACGGTCATCGTCAACTCCTCGGTGGCGATAATACTCAAGGCCTGCACTTAGCTGTTTTTCGTCTGTTTCAGTCCATTCCGGCGCATTGTCTGGGAACTCAAGCAGCGTTATCCAGTCCTGCGCGCCAGCCGCCTTTATATGATCAAGCAGCCCACTAACGACTTGTTTATACATCGATCTTCCACCTTGGTTCCAGAACCACGTTTTCTCGTCCATTGCCCGAAGAGTCCGCACCGTGGCGTCGATGCTGATACCACTTTTTTTCCAGTGCGACGCAACAAGGAATTCGGAGTAAGAGCAAGTTAGGTCTACGAAGGTCAAATCGTGAAGCGCCTCAGTGAGTTCCATTAACTCGTTCAAGCGTGCCTCTTCGCCCGTGTCAACGTAGTACCCTCGTCGCCCCTCAGACGTGTTTTCCCATCTCATTGACTCGCCGTACATAAGGCGTTCAACATGCGTTCGCAATAGTGATGCGTTGGTACGGAAGACCGCTAACAGAGGTTGATCTTGGCGCTCCGCTGCCAGATTCCACAGGTTCCTCACTTGCTTGAAGCGCGTGGCATCAGCCAACATGTTGAGAGCAATAGTTGGGGTTCTGCAAAGCATCCCGGCCGTGAAATCACGGATCGAGGGGTTCAGGAACATCGCGTGTCCGGAGCGATAGCGCAGGAACGCGCCGTCAAGTTCCTGGAGCGCCAAGCGAAAGTCCCCTGCGCTGCGGCGAAGATGGTATCTGTCGCAAGCTCCCCGGTGAATCGCCTCGAACGCAGGTTCAAGGTCGATCACGTCCGCCCCTTCGCCAATTGAATAGAGCGTCAAGAGAAGATTGCGCGCAGCATCGGAAATCTGTGTTTCGAATGCATGTGACCAGAGGCGCTCGGGTGACTGCAACAAATCCGTGATGCTCTGTTTGTACTGGTCGGGTCGTGGGGAATGCAGCTGTGTTAGTGATGATAGCCACTCGATCAGTCGCGGATTGAAATGCTCGTGCTTGATGATGTCCAAGAAGAAGTCATCCTCCAGGACAACATCCTTGTGCGCTTGTGGCAGGTTGCTGAAGTAGAGGTGGTTGTAGAGAATTCGCGCACGCTGGCCGAACGAGTAGTCGCCAAGTTCAAGGACGCACTTGTGAGTCAGCAAGGTGCTTCGCAGAAAGCGCTCTGACGCCTGAAAGGCTTGCTGCAGGATATGCTCGCGCGTTGTCAATACAAAACGGCTGTGTGGCGTACTCCGGACCATTTCCATGAAGGATAGTAGCGCCACATCTTGGTTCCTACCGAGATAGGAACGCTGGTCACCAAGGAAAGTCTGGCCCAGGAAATCGTCGTAGTAGAAGATCTGCTTGCTTTGCGGGCGGAATAGTTTCTTACCCTCGGAAATATCACCCTGCACGATGACGGGCTCGTAGCCGTCGTCGAGGTGCGCATAGAGCAGCATTTCAGCGAGTGTTGTCTTGCCGATTCCAGGAACGCCTGAAATAATCGCCACGCGCTGCTCTTCAAGGATGTGATGTGCGCGTGGGTAGGCATTATTCTGTACGAAAACAGGGAGCTTTTGCCGAATTCTCTCAACCTCGAACTGCGTTTGGCAGATCTCGGCATTATGGAGAATGCGTTCTATGACCAAGGTGCTCGTTAGCCAAAGCTTGAAGTTTGCCCGTTCGATAGCGGGATGCCGCGCGAGAAGGCCATCCAGGTCATCTGCGCCTATGACATCCGACGTACAAAGGATAAACGGACGCATGGTTTCAATGACTTTATCCTTGTCGGCCGGCGAGAGGCCAAGTGATGTCACGACGATATATCGCTTTGGTTGCAGTCGCTGAACCTTCGGCAACTCGGAAGTTCGGAGCTGCGATTGCAGGTTACTGAAGGTCGACGCAGCAAAGTGTTTGCATTGAACGATCGTAGCTCCGCTGCCCAGCAGGCTGCATCGCAGGTCTATTCCTCGATCGCGTCCCGTCTTGAATGCCTCTAGGGCTACGCCCCATTCTGCTTGAAGAAGATCGCGGGTTAGCTCTTCGAAGTCCTGAGGAGATAGTGACTTGAAATCATAGCGTGCCATTTCTTGCCCCTCTACGTTATTCTTTCCGAGCGGCGCTTGCCGTCTACTGGCGATTGACCGGCGCGGGGTCTAACAACCAAACACCCCTGGTGCTGCGGAGGGTTCTGGCCTTGAAACAGATTTGCACCCCCCCGTCCTTTGAATGTTGAAACTCAATAATGGTAACGGCATTGGGCAACTAGAATGGTGTCGTCTTGAACTGCGTAAACCAGCCGATGCTCTTCGTCGATGCGACGAGACCAAAAACCTGCAAGGTTATGCTTGAGCTGTTCCGGCTTCCCGATTCCCTCGAATGGGGAACGCTGGATGTTTCTCAAAAGAGTATTGATTCGCTTGAGCGTAGCTCGATCCTTCGCCTGCCAGAACAGGTAATCTTCCCACGCCTGATCAGAGAATTTAATCGGCATCAGGTAGCAGTTCTCTTTGCTGTCCGCCTTGCGCGGCTAACTGCTCGATTGATTCCATGAGTCGCTTCGCATTCTTTGGGCTGCGCATCAGATATGCCGTTTCCTCCAGCGCATTGAAGTCTTGAAGCGACATCATCACGACAGGGTTCCCGGCCTGACGGGTGATCAGCACCGGGGCACGGTCATCTGCCACCTTGTTCATGATCTCTGCCAGATGCTGGCGAGTGTGGCTGTATGTAATTGCTTCCATGTCCATCTCCTTGGTGCTTGTACAAATAATAGTACAACTTGCTAGTATATTCAACCCAAGTAGCTCATTAGGCCCGAGGGCTACCTTCAAACGCCAGGGGTTAGTGCTGCGGAGGATTCCGGCCTTGAAGCAGATTTGCAACCCCCCGGCCTTCTCACCGCATTGCCTGGTCCGCGCCAGGCAGGCGCCCGGCCTACCACATCAAGTCGTCCGGAATCTTGAAGGCGGCATAGGGATCGTCCGCGTCGATCTCGGTGCTGGTCTTGTTCACCCGAACGACGAGCGAGGCATCGCGCTCGGCGATCTTGTCGGCGATAATTCTGGGTACCAATTCGGTGGTGCCGCCCTGGCACACGATCACCAGGCGCCCGGCGATCAAATGCGCCCGGACCTCGGCCGACACGTACAGCCGTTCGATCTTGTTGCCGCGGGTGAAATTGTAGGCGATGTCGCCGGCGCCCTTGCTCTGGCGATTCATCTGCACCATCTGGGCAATTTGCGCCACGATCGCCTTCTGGGTGGCGGCCGCATCGCGCTGGGCATTGAGTTCGCGGGCCCGCTCGGCATTCTTGCGTTGCGTTTCGAGTGCGGCCAGACGCGCTTCATCGACATTTTGCGTGCCAGTCCGGCGCTCGACCTTCTTCTGCTTGCTCTTGTCCTGGTTGGCCAATTTGACTTTGTTTTTGTCGACTATGCCGGCTTTCAAAAACTGCTCTTGCAACGAGGCCATATGTGCTATTCCGTAAAGAGTTTCATGTGCATATTTTAGCAGTGGCAGTGTTGTCCTGGGAGTTTCCCTGAGTTTCCGTTAGAGTTATCCCTGAAAATGACCGGATTTGTGTAAATTTAAGTGATTATGAATTAAGATAAAAGCATACCTGCAGCTCAACAAAATAATAATGCGAGGGGATATGTTTCGGCAGTTTCTTGGTTTGCGCTGGCGCTTGATGTTGCTGATTCTGGCGGCTGTATTGCCGGCTTTTCTGCTGGTGCTTAATTCTACCTTCGAGCAGCGGCGGGAGGCGGCGGAATCTGCGCAGCGGGAGTCGCTAAAGATGGCGCAGACGGTTGCCGAGGGATACCGGGCCACCTCTTTCTCGGCGCGACAGATGCTGATGGGACTTTCGACCCTGGCGGAAATTCCGGACGCCCAATCGGCTCGCGCCTGCAACAAGATGCTGGCGAGCATCCTGCGGTTCAATCCGGATTACGCCAATGTCGGCGTCGCACTCAGCAGTGGCGAAGTGGTGTGCAGCGCGCTGCCGCTGCCGGGACCGGTCAATGTGACGGATCGTGTTTTCTTTCAGCGTGCGGTCGCGACCCGGGAGTTCTCCATCGGCGACTATCAGGTTGGGCGTATAGCCGCCAAGCGCGGCATCCATTTTGGCTATCCGCTCTTAACTTCTGACAAGCAGGTATGGGGTGTGGTTTTCGTCCTGCTCGGCCTTGAACGATTGAACGAACGTCTGGCTGAAACGCCACACATTGAGACCAAGGATGTTGTCATCCTGCTCGATGGCGACGGTAATATTCTGGCGCGCCATCCCGATCCTGAAAAATACCTCGGCAAATCGATAGCCGCCCTGCCGCTCTACAAGCAAATTCAGCAAGCGCAGGGCGAGGGCACCTATGACGGGGTGGGCCTCGACGGTGTGCGGCGGATTTTCGCGTTTACCCCCTTGTTCAGTCGGCCCAGTTGCTGTGCTTACGCGGTGGTGGGCATTCCCGCCGAGGAGGTGTATGCGAAAGCCAATCAAGCCTTTGTGCGCAATGTTTCGCTAATGGTGGGGATGGGCTTGCTGGTGCTGGTGCTGGCCTGGGTGGGTGGAGACATGCTGGTGCTGAAGCGGGTTCGGGCGCTGTCCAGCGCTGCCAGGAGAATGGGCCAGCGCGATCTTGCTGCCCGCTCCGGGTTGCCGCATGATGATGAGGAACTGGGCCAACTGGCGCGCTCGTTTGATGAGATGGCGGGTAACCTGGAGGTATGGCAAAAACAGGTTTTGCAGTCCAGTCAGGAACTCGAGAACCTCAGCTATCGCAATCAGCTGATTCTGGATTCGGTCGGAGACGGGATTTGCGGGGTGGACCGGGCAGGCATGATTACCTTCGTCAATCCGGCGGCTGCATCCATGCTGGACTATCGGGCGGACGAGTTGCTCGGTTTATCCCTGCATCAAACCGTGCATCACAGCAAGGCTGACGGCACACCGTTTCCACTTGAGGAATGCCCGATGCATGAGGCGATTGAAGATGCCATTGGTCATCAGGGCAGCGATGAAATGCTGTGGCGCAAGGATGGCAGCGGTTTTTATACGGATTATGCCGTCATCCCCATGTTCGAAGGCGGGACGGTGACCGGTGCCGTGGTGACCTTCAAGGATATCAGCGAGCGCAAACGCTACGAGGAGCAACTGGCGCATCAGGCCACGCACGACACGCTTACCGGTCTGGCCAATCGCACCATTCTCAACGATCGCATCGGCCTGCTGATCGAGCGCGCGGAGCGGGCGAAATCCGTGGTGGCCCTGCTGCTGCTCGATCTTGACCGCTTCAAGGAAATCAACGACAGCCTGGGCCATGGAGCAGGCGATGAACTGTTGCGCGGTATGGCGGCGCGACTGACCGATCTGATGCGCGACGAGGATACCGTGGCTCGCCTGGGGGGCGACGAATTCGTCATTCTGGTGGATATGAATACAGAGGATAGCGCGATTCCGGTTGCCCAGAAGATACTCGATGCCCTGACCAGACCCTTCAGCATTTCCGGTCGGGAGGTCTTTACCAGCGCCAGCATCGGTATCAGCTTGTATCCCAAGGACGGCGACAGTAGCGAAGAATTGCTGAAAAATGCCGATGTGGCCATGTATCGTGCCAAGAAACGCGGCCGCAGCACCTTCCGTTTTTATAACGAGGGCATGAACACCAGTTCAACCGAGCGCCTTGGCATGGAAACCCGCCTGCGCCATGCGGTCGATAACGGCGAATTGCTGCTCTATTACCAGCCCCAGGTTAATCTGCGTAGCGGCGAGATCATCGGCGCCGAGGCATTGATCCGCTGGCAGCATCCGGAATTGGGACTGGTTCCTCCGGCGAAATTTATCCCGCTGGCGGAGGAAACCGGCCTGATATTTCCGATCGGTGAATGGGTTATGCGCACTGCCTGTGCCCAGATCAGGGCCTGGCAGGATGCCGGGATGATGACGCCGACCGTGGCGGTGAACCTGTCGGCGCATCAGTTCAGGCAGCATAATCTGGTGAAGATGACGACCGGGGTGCTGCTGGATTCCGGTATCGACGGGCGCTATCTGGAACTGGAGATGACCGAAAGCGCGGTGATGGAGGACGCGGAGCGGGTGATCAAGGTTCTGCGGGAACTGAAGGATGCGGGAACCACGCTCTCGATTGACGATTTCGGCACCGGTTATTCCTCTCTGAGCTACCTGAAGCAATTCGCCATCGACAAGCTGAAAGTGGATCAGTCCTTTGTCCGGGAGATTACGCGGGACCCCAATGATGCCGCTATCGTTGTCGCCATTATCACCATGGCGCACAGCCTGGGCTTGAATGTCATTGCCGAGGGGGTGGAGACGGAAGGGCAGTTGGACTACCTGCGCAGCCACGGCTGCGATGAGATGCAGGGCTTTTTCTTCAGTCGCCCGTTGCCGTCCTGTGATTTCGAGCAGATGCTGCGCAGCGGGCAAAAGCTGACGCTTAATGGCAAGGTTGAAGGGAGCCGCCAACGCACGTTGTTGCTGCTGGACGATGAACCCAATATCACGGCTGCCCTGACCCGGCTATTTCGCCGCGAGGGTTATCAGATTCTGGTTGCACATAGCCCGGCCGAGGCGTTTGAGCTGCTGGCCAGCCATAATGTCGGCGTGATCCTGTCTGACCAGGGGATGCCTGAAATGAGTGGCATCGAATTTCTGAGCAGGGTCAAGCGGCTTTACCCCGATGTGGTGCGCATTATCCTTTCCGGCTATACCGACCTGAAATTGATCGCCGAGGCATTCAATCAAGGCGCGATTTACAAATACATCACCAAGCCCTGGGATGACGGGGAAGTCCTCGGCATCGTCAGAGAGGCGTTCCTGGCACTGGAAATGCGCGCCTAGTTCAGCTATCGTTGCGAGTCGTTTCATTTGCCCATCACCGTCATCGTGTCAATGGGTGTATATGCCCTGGGGCAGTTTCGCCGCCAGAATGTTTTCATGTCTTCAACCACCCTGGCATAGTCCGATGCCTTTTCCGGCTTGATCAGGTAAAACCATGCCCCTTGGCGGTAGCTTTGCTGGATATCCTTTTGCTGGTCGGCGGTGGAGAATACGATGACAGGCACTTTGCGCAATGCCTGATCCCGTGACATGACATCCAGTACCTGAAGGCCGTCCATTCTGGGCATGTTGAGGTCGAGGATCAACATGTCCGGCAAGGGTTGCCCCTGCAACGAGCGATAGGATTCCCGGCGCAGCAGGTAATCAAGAACTTCCTCGCCATTCGCAGCCATGGCCAGTGTTTTGCCGAAGCCGATTCGATCAAAGGCGCGCCGGATCAATGCCTGATCGCCGGCATCGTCCTCCGCGATGAGAATCAGCTCCGGGTTCTGTTCACAAGCCAATTTATTCATCCGTTCTCCGTTTGCCACGCCGCGTCTTCTTCGACCCGGAAACCCGGGGATGCGTTCGCTCATGGTGGATTTACTTCGTTGCATGGAGGCGCTCCCAGAAATGGCGCAGCACCCCCACCATTTTTTCGAATCCGGCAATGCCGGCAGGTTTTACTATGTAGTACCAGGCTCCGTGGCCATAACTTTCCTGCACATCCGCGCACTGGTCCGATGTGGAGAAGATCACCACGGGGACCATTCTCAATGCATTATTTTCGCTCATGGCCTGTAGCACTTGCATGCCGTCAATCCGTGGCATGTTGAGGTCGAGAATCAACAGGTTGGGTAATGGCAGGTCGGCCAGATTGCTGTACTTGTCACGCCGCAGCAAATAATCCAGCGCCTCCTCGCCATCCCTGACCGTGACGATATTCTTGCCGAAGCTTTCTGCGCTGAGGGCGCGCCTGATCAGCATCCGGTCGCCCGGATCATCGTCGGCGATCAGAATCAGGTCCGGATTCGATTGTGCCTCCATCACTGCTCCTTCATGATCGTTTTTTCCTGCCGACAGTTTCCCAATGTGAACTTGAAATGGGAGCCGCCGCCTGGCGCGGGTTCTACCCAGATTTCTCCCCCGTGGCGTTCCACGATTTTACGGCAAATACTGAGCCCGATGCCGCTGCCCTCGAACTCGTCGCGGCCATGCAGGCGTTTAAAGGGTTTGAATATCTGCGCGGCAAACTCGGGCTTGATGCCGATGCCGTTGTCTTTTATCCCATAAGATTTTTGCTCGGGGTCGTAGGTAAGGCGGATTACCGGAGAGCAACCGGGAGCGACATATTTCAGCGCATTGGCTATCAGGTTCTGGTACAACTGGGCGAGCAGAACCGGATCGCCCATGACCGGGGGCAGGGGCTCGCGCTCAATGCGCGCAGCGCTGTTTGCGATGGGCATGCTTAACGCCTCCAGTGCATGGCTGGCGGCTTGTTCCATCTCCATTTGCTGTGGAATGAAGTCTGAATTGCCAACGTGGCTGAGTGAGAGCAGGGCATTCACCAGGGCGCGCATGCGGGTAGCGGCATCCTCGATGTAGTGCAGGTCCTCCGCGGCTTGCGGAGGCAGATCGGCGCCAATGTCCTGCCGCAACAACTCGCTGAAGCTGATCAGCTTGCGCAACGGTTCGCGCAGGTCGTGGCTGGCAAAATGAGTGAACTGATCCAGTTCGTCGTTGATGCGTTTCAGCTCCAGCATTTGCTGCTTCAAATCACTCTGGTAGTGCAGTTGCACCAGATTGCTGGTTTCCACTGTCTGCATCAGGTCCGACAGGGATTGTGCCAGTTGGTCGATTTCATCGTTCAAGTGCGACTTTGCGGCGCTAAACCTGTGCCTGATCTCATGGGAGAAATTCTGGCTGGTGGAAAAATTGTCTGCCGCCAGCGCCAGCAGTTCGGTGCGCCGGGTGATTCGGCGCATCCAGCGGCCTACGATCAGCCAGGCTAGAAGGATGAAAGCTGCCAGCATCAGGAATAACATGGACAGCAGGTTTGCTGGCGTAACCGGGGTGAAGATTTTGTGCTGGATGACCAGAAATGGCGAATCGGGCGTGTCTTTTATCCAGGGCAGGCTGTATTGATTGAAGTTCTCGCCATCGCGAACCACTTTGCCCCGATATGCGGGGTCGGGAAGCGTTTTGATGCTTGCACTCGTGGACGAGGCGGCGATCTTTCCTTCCCGGACCAGAAACAAATCCGTGTCCGGATACCGGTTCTGGAACATCACGCTGTTGTCCAGCGCCCTGAACACCCATAACTTTCCCGTACCTTCCTGGCCGAGCCAGATCGGTTGACGGTACACGCGATAAATCTGGTTTTCCGATGCATCGTAAAACCAGTCGCCCTGCGCTGGAAGCGGCGTTTGCGGTCGGATGGCATGCGCCATGGTGCCAAAACTGAACAGAACCTGTCCCTTCGTGTCGCTGATGGCGATGCCACCGATGGCGGGGACGCTCGACTGGGTGATGAGCAGGCCATTTAACTGGAGCCAGCGCGTTTCTGGATTCTCCAGCACTTTGGCGTATTCGATCTGGCTCCTGAGGCGGAGTGCATTGCTTTCCCAGTCAAATTCAAGTTGTCCGATGCGGCCCCTGAAATGTTCCTGTGTATCCCGGGTGCGTTGGGCGACAAGTTCGTTCTGGGTTGTCTGGTAAAACCAGTAGCCGGTCGAGGACGCCAACAGCACCGCGAAAACAAAAGACAACAGCAGGCGAACCGACACCTGCCGGGTAATGGAGATGCGGCGCCGAAAATATTTTAATGGCATGAGCCGCTTTGGGCTAGGGTTTGCGGCCCGACCAGCGGTCATCGATCATGGATTCGATCCGAAGCGCCTTGGCTGCGGGGTTGTCGCCGGTAGTGGTATGAAAAAAATGCTCGGTTTCCTGCAACTGCCGGGTGGAGAATTTTCCGTCCGGGCTATACAGGCGCGAATACTTGCGCAAGGATTCGATCAGCGAAGCGCGTTCCTCCGGGTTCCTGAGGTCGAGCTTGGCGACGATTTCCTCCGGTTTGTGACTTGCCATCCACATCAGCGTGCGGCGCACCGCCCTGACCATGGCGTCCACTTTGGCGGGTTGATTCTTGATCATGTCAGAACGGGTTGAAAGTGCGGCATGAAGGAAACCTGCCCCGGGGATTTTCTTGCTGGTAGCAGGATCGGCCAGGTTGGCAAGCCAGAAAACCTTGTTTTCCTTCAACAGACGGGTTGCGAATGGCTCGTCTCCCATGATGGCGTCGGCACTACCGCTTTCCAGCACGGAAGACTGCTCGATCCAGCTCTGACCTGCCGCGGTCAGGCGCATTTCGTCCTTGGGGATGCCGGCATTTTGCAGCAGCAGTTCCGCCAGTTGCTGCGAGGTAGTCTTGCTCGAGAGCGAACTGGTATTGACGCCCACCATGCGGCCGCGCAGATCCGCAATGGTCTTGACCTTGCCTTTCAGCTCGGAACGCACCATCAGGATGAACAAGGTTTGATCGTTGACGGCAGCAATGCCCACCACATCCCCGCCGTTGGCGCGCATGGACATGGCTGCGGGGAAGCCTGCCACCACGAAGTCGCTGTTGCGAGTGGACAGCTCCTGCAACGCCACGCCACCACCACCGGTATGACGGTACTTGATCTCGAATCCCTCCGCCCGGTCTGCGCCGATTTTTGAAATCAGGTCAATCGGCAGGTAGGAGATGTTGTTGGGGCCGGGTACCGAAACGGTGACTTTCCCCAGCCTGGCATCCGCCCATGCGGTCGAGCAGAGTGTCAGCCCAAGCAGGCAGGATAAGAGCATGGACCGGAAGGGGGGACGGAGAGTCATGGGTCGGACACTCATGCAAATGGAGACAGCAGTCAGGTTAGTATAAAGCCTGGAAACAGTCCACAAAGAGGGCGGCTCAATTCACGTTGTCGACGTTGAGTTGCAGCCAGAATTCGAGCAGGGCGAGGTGCCACAGCTTGCTGCCCTGAATCGGGGTGAAATGCGCTTCCGGCTCGGCCAGCAGCTTTTCCACGTAGGGGCGGTTGTAAAGGCCGCGTCTGATACACGCATCGGAGCGCAGGATCTCGGTCATGAAATCAAGGAAAGGGCCGCGCACATGCTTCAGCGCCGGCATCGGGAAATAGCCCTTGGGCCGGTCGATCACTGCGTCCGGCAGCAGACCGCGCGACATGGCCTTGAGCGGAAACTTGCCGCCGTGCTTGAGCTTGAGTTCGGGCGGCATGCGGGCAGCCAGTTCGACCAGTTCGTGATCGAGGAAGGGCACACGGGCTTCCAGGCCCCAGGCCATGGTCATGTTGTCCACCCGTTTGACCGGGTCGTCGACGATCAGCGTGGTGGCGTCGAAACGCAGCACCTGGTCGAGGAAAGTATCGGCCCGGGGCTTGCCGAGTTCCCGCGCCACCAGTTCGGAGGTGACATCAGGCCCGTGGTAGCGCGGTGCGATCATTTCCAGGTACTCGTGATGGCTGCGGTCGAAGTAGTGCGGGGCAAAGCGTTGCAGCGGCGTGCCGCTGGCGGCTTCCATGCGCGGATACCAGAAGTAGCCGCCGAACACCTCGTCCGCGCCCTGGCCGGACAGCACCACTTTCACTTCCTGCGACACCTGCTCGCCGAGCAGGTAAAAGGCCACCGCGTCCTGCCCCACCATGGGCTCGGCCATGTTGGCGACAGCCTCGGGCAGGCGCCGCAGCACTTCCGAGTTGGGGATGAGAAACTTGTGGTGGCGGGTCTGGAATTGTTGCGCCACCATGTCCGAGAATTCGAATTCGTCGGCTTTTTCCGCGCCCTCGCCGACATCCTCGAACCCCACCGAAAACGTCAGCAGGTGCTCCACATGGTCCGCCAGCAGGCCCACCAGCAGGCTGGAATCCAGCCCGCCCGAGAGCAGCACCCCGACCGGCACGTCCGAGGCCAGGCGGTGGCGTTCCACGGCCCGTCCCAGCACATGGCGCGTGGCGTCGAGCCAGTCCCGCTCGGACAGCGCGCGTTGCGGCCGGGTGGCATCGAGCGACCAGTAGCTCCGCACCATGGACTTGCCTTCGCTGTCGATGGTCAGCGTCGAAGCCGGCGGAAGCTTCTTGATGCCGTTGAGAATGGTGCGCGGCGCGGGTACCACGGCATGCAGCGTGAAGTGGTGATGCAGCGCGATCGGATCGATCGAGGTATCCACCCCGCCCCCCGCCAGCAGTGCCTGGGTGCTGGACGCAAAGCGCAGGCTGTTATTTTCCAGGGAATAGTAAAGCGGCTTGATGCCGAAGCGGTCGCGCGCCATGAATAGCGTGAGATGGCGCATGTCCCATACCGCGAAGGCGAACATGCCGTAGAAGCGCTCCACGCATTTCTCGCCCCAGGCGTGGTAAGCCTTGAGGATGACCTCACTGTCGCCGTCCGAGAAAAAGTTGTAACCCAGCCCGGCCAGCTCGGCTCTCAAGGCCTTGTAATTGTAGATCGTGCCGTTGAATACCAGCGCCAGCTTCAGTTCCTTGTCGACCATCGGCTGGTTGGCATGATCGGAGAGATCGATGATCGCCAGACGGCGATGGCCGAAGCCCAGCGGCCCATCGGAAATGATGCCCTCGTGGTCCGGCCCGCGCCGCGCGAGTTTGTCCGCCATGCGCCGGATCAGGGCATGATCGGAAGGCGCGCCGTCAAGGCGCAGTTCACCGCAAATTCCGCACATGATGTTACACAGACTCCTAGGCAGTTGTGTTGTCTACAACGGACATTTTTGCCTCAATCGTATCTGCCGAGAGGTCAGCGCCACACTCCCACTCAACGAAGTATCCGCCGTTCTTTATTTTCATGAATTCGGCAATGTCATTCAGTTCTTCGAACGCTTCATATTGAAGATAGGGCCGAAGATCAAATTGACCGACTCGCCCATCATTGGCGATTACCAAAAAGGTCCAATCTGCATGTGGGGACAGTTCTGTAATTCTCATTGATCGAGTCCTTTGATCGGGAATGGTTTTTTACCATTTACCGCAAGCTCCCAGTCGGCAAGGAGATCATCCTTGTGGATTTCAATCCATGCAACAACAAGCTTGTGTTTGCTTGGAGGCAATTCACCAGCGAGCAGCAGTCCATCCGGAATTGCGTAGGTTCCGACTTGCCCTTGATATTCCGCGTGAATATGTGGAAGGTGATGGCGTTCAATGTCATTGAAGAACATCCGAATCAGAATTCCGTAGAACATTGAAATCGTTGGCATCGTATTCCTCTCGCAGAGTTTGTAGGGTGCAATAAGCGGAGCGCATTGCACCGAATGACATACGGCGCAATGCCCGTTGGTTATTGCGCCCTACGCGGGCTACTGGGTATCAAGTTTCCGATGAAATTGGGCGTACCAGTCCTTCCAAAACTGAAACGCGTTTGGCCAATTGCTTCCATATGTAAGTTCACAACGCCACATTGCCAAGTTAAGCACGTCCATGGCCGGAGCTAAAATCTCGGGATCGACCACCTGCCGATCTTCAACTAGGCCGTGCACGCATTCGCCGATTGTTACCATGAGTTTGTCAATTGCGGAGTCGAGAGCCTCACCGCCCTTGGTGTATGAATCAGCGCAGGCCTCCGAATCCATGATGAGCTGCTGGAGACGAGCAAGCGATCGCGGATAGGTAACAGCCAGTTTTTCTTCTAGCTCACGATCAGTAGGCACTGCAATCTCCTCCTGTGGTTCTAACGTGGAATAAGTACCTTTAACAGCATCGAATTAAATTCCCCGCAACAGCTCGTTAATCCCCACCTTGCTACGTGTCTTCTCATCCACCTTCTTGACGATTACCGCGCAATACAAGCTATAGCTGCCATCCTTGGACGGTAAATTGCCGGACACCACCACCGAACCGGCGGGCACGCGGCCGTAGGTGACTTCGCCGGTTTCGCGGTCGTAGATCTTGGTGGACTGGCC
>JASJPB010000002.1:196819-206592 GCA_031426915.1 Sulfuricellaceae bacterium
TTCGGAGCGCGCGCCGATGAAGCAGTTGTCGCCGATGATGGTGGGGTTGGCCTGGACCGGTTCCAGCACGCCGCCGATGCCGACGCCGCCGCTCAAGTGCACGTTCTTGCCGATCTGGGCGCAGGAGCCGACCGTGGCCCAGGTGTCGACCATGGTGCCTTCGTCGACGTAGGCGCCGATGTTGATGTAGGAGGGCATCAGCACCACGTTCTTGCCGATGAAGGAACCCTTGCGCGCGGCGGCGGGCGGCACGACGCGGAAGCCGCCTTCGCGGAAATCCTTGGAGTTGTAGTCGGCGAACTTGGACGGCACCTTGTCGAAGTAGTTGGTGAATCCGCCTTTGATGAAGAAGTTGTCCTCCTGGCGGAAGGACAGCAGCACGGCTTTCTTCAGCCACTGGTGGGTGACCCATTCGCCGTCCACCTTGGATGCCACGCGCAACTGGCCTTTGTCGAGCATGTCGAGCACGCTGTCCACGGCGTCCTTGACCTTGGTTTCGACATTGCGCGGGGTGATGTTGGCGCGGCGTTCAAAGGCTTCTTCGATGATGCTTTGCAGTTCTTGCATGATTTTTCCTAGGTTTTATCTGGTTTTATTAACGAATTCTTGGATTCTGCGCGCGGCGTCCACGCACTCCGCCAGCGGGGCGACCAGCGCGATACGCACGAAGTTTTCTCCCGGATTGGTGCCGCGCGCTTCCCGGGCCAGAAAACTGCCCGGTAAAACCGTGACATTATAGTCCCGGTACAGTCCCAAGGCGAAATCCCGGTCGGACATGGATGTTCTGGCCCAGAGGTAGAACGCGGCGTCCGGTTGCTCGACCGCCAGCACCTCCTGCAGCATGGGCGTGACGGCGGCGAATTTCTCGCGATAGAGGCGGCGGTTTTCGATTACATGCGCCTCGTCGTTCCATGCCGCCGCGCTGGCCGCCTGCACCGCGGGATTCATGGCGCAACCGTGATAGGTGCGGTAGAGCAGGAATTTTTCCAGGATGGCCGCGTCGCCAGCCACGAAACCGGAGCGCATGCCCGGCACGTTGGAGCGTTTGGACAGGCTGCTGAACATCACCAGTCGCCGGTAATCCTCGCGCCCCAGCCGGTAGGCCGCTTCCAGCCCGCCCAGCGGCGGATTGCCCTCGTCCGGATAAATTTCCGAGTAGCACTCGTCCGAGGCAATGATGAAACCATAGCGGTCGGAAAGCTCGAACAGGTGCTCCCATTGCGCCAGATCCATGACCTTGCCGGTCGGGTTGCCGGGGGAGCAGACGTAGACCAGCTGGGTGTGCTCCCACAGGCCTTCCGGCACCCGGTCGAAGTCCATGCTGTAGCCGTTTTCCGGCAGGGTGTTGAGGTAATGCGGGGTGGCCCCGGCCAGCAGCGTCGCGCCTTCGTAGATCTGGTAGAACGGATTGGGCGAGATCACCACCGGCTGGGTGCGGGCGGTGTCGATCGCTGCCTGGGCAAAAGCGAACAGCCCCTCGCGGCTGCCGTTGACGGGCAGTATCTGGCGCTGGATATCCGGTGCCGGCACCTTGTAGCGGCGCGCGATCCAGCCCGATATGGACTGTCTCAGCGCTTCGCTGCCCTGGGTTGTGGGATAATTGGCCAGTCCCGCCAGATTGTCCGTCAAGGCCTGGGTGATAAAAGCCGGCGTGGCATGCTTGGGTTCGCCGATGGAGAGGTTGACCGGCGCATACCCGGCATTGGGCGATGTTCCCTGGAACAGCTCGCGCAGCTTCTGGAACGGATAGGTATGCAGGTGGTTAAGATTGGGATTCATTGGGGTTTCAGGGGTGCCTTGAACTGGAAGCTGATTTCTAGGGAATTCGATAGTATAAATGATGGTGGCAAAACAGAAAATGCTGGCGGTTTCCGGACTGCTCACCGGCGCGGTCACCTGGGGACTGATCTGGTATCCCTATCGCCTGCTGGGGGAGGCGGGTATTTCCGGTGCATTTTCCAGTTTGCTCACTTACCTGGTCGCGCTGGCGCTGGGCCTGGCTTTTTTCCCTTCCGCGCTGGGGAAATTCCGCCGTGCCGGCTGGCTGCTGGTCTGGATCGGCCTGACGGCCGGCTGGACCAACCTGGCTTATGTGCTGGCGGTGATTCAGGGCGAGGTAATGCGGGTGCTGTTGCTGTTTTACCTCTCGCCGCTGTGGACCGTGATTTTCGCCCATCTGCTGCTGCGGGAAAAACCCGCCGGGGCCGGTTACGGCGTGATGGGCCTTTCCCTGGTGGGCGCCGTGGTGATGTTGTGGCGTCCTGAACTCGGCCTGCCCTTGCCGCAGAACCGGGCGGAATGGCTGGGGCTGTCGGCCGGTTTGATGTTCGCCCTCTCCAACGTGCTGGCGCGCAAGGGGCATGATCTGGATGTTTCGGTCAAATCCTTCAGCATCTGGGGCGGCGTGGCGGTGCTTTCGCTGCTGCCCTTGTTGTGGGATCCGGCGCAGTTTCAGCCGCTGGTCGTTTTGCCCCTGGGCGGCTGGCTGTGGCTGCTGGCGATCGGGGTGGCGATTTTCGGGGTTACCTTGACGGTGCAGTTCGGCCTTGCCCATACCCCCGCCAATCAGGCGATCGTGATCTTTTTGTTCGAACTGGTGGTGGCGGCGATTTCATCCTATTTCCTCGCCGGCGAGGCCATGACGGCGCAGGAATGGCTGGGCGGCGCGATGATCGTGGCCGCCAGCCTGTTTTCCGGCAAACTGGAGCAGAAGCATGATCACTAAATTTCTCCATGTCTCACTGCTGGTGTCGGACTTGGCTGCGGCGCGTGAGTTCTATGAAGGCGTGCTCGGGCTGGTTCCCGCAGAACGTCCTGAGTTGGGCTTCGACGGGGTGTGGTACGACATCGGCGCGCAGCAGATTCACCTGCTGGTCGTGCCTAATCCCGACTCCGTCACCGGGCGGCCGGAACACGGGGGGAGAGACCGCCATGTTGCCTTGGGCGTCGAGAATCTGGATGCGGTAAAACGTCGCCTGGAACAGGCAGGGATTCCCTATACCATGAGCCGCTCTGGCCGTCCCGCGCTGTTCTGCCGCGACCCGGATGGCAATGCGGTAGAGCTGGCAGTTCCTTAAGAGACAATGAACAACCTCATCCTCCTCGCCACCTGCTTCATCGCCGGCATGTTGCTGCGCCGCAGTCGGCGCATGCCGGATCACGCGCCGGCCACGCTTAATAGCTTCATCATCCATGTTTCCCTGCCGGCGCTGACGCTGCTCTACATTCACGATCTCAAGCTGAGCGGCGACGTGGGTTTCATCGCGGCCATGGCGTGGATTCATTTCGGCCTGGCGGCTGGGTTCTTCTGGGTTGTGGGGAAATGGCTGAAACTGCCGCGTCCCACTGTTGGCGCGCTGATGCTGTGTGGCGGGTTGGGCAATACTTCCTTTCTCGGCCTGCCGATGATCGAGGCTTACTACGGCAAGGAGGCCATCGTCACCGGCCTGATCGCCGACCAGTTGGGTTCGTTCCTGGTGTTGTCCATCCTCGGCATCACCGTGGCGGGGCTGTATTCCTCCGGCGCACCGGGTGCCCGGACCATTCTGCGGCGCATCGCGCTGTTCCCGCCTTTTGTCGCGCTGCTGCTTGCGTTGCTGCTGATCCCGCTGGCTTATCCGGAATGGTTCACGCTGCTGCTGAAACGTCTGGGCGACACGTTGGCGCCGCTGGCGCTGCTCTCGGTGGGATTCCAGCTCAAGCTCGGGCATCTCGCCGGAAACGGCCGCAATCTGGCGCTGGGCCTGTTGTTCAAGCTGCTGCTGGCGCCGCTGGCGATCTTCCTGCTTTATGTCCCGCTGCTGGGGGCGAGCGGGCAACACATCCAGGTGACGCTGTTCGAGGCCGCCATGCCGCCCATGATCACCGCCGCCATCGTGGCTGCCGAGCATGATCTTGACCCGCAACTGGCGACCCTGATGGTGGCTGTCGGCATCCCGCTATCTTTTGTCACCTTGTCGGCATGGTGGTGGGTAATGCAGGCGGTGTGAGTCAAGTGAAGCAATATTTTGAGGCATCCGTATGGGACTAGGCTCATTTTTCAGTTCCCTGTTCCAGGGAAAAGAGGCGGATAAGTCCCCCAATTGCGCTTACGCGAGCCCGTTTTCTTGAAACCTTGGCAGCACCTGGCCTCACCAAGCGGGATCGTGACGAACTATTTCTCGTTGGCATGCTGTCGCTATTCGATGTGCTTCTCGCCATGCCGATGCAAAAAGTGATGGTAAAGATGCACTTGTCCGAAGCCGTGCTGGAGGTGCTGTTGCGCAGCGGCGAGCCCTATGGGAAATTCCTGATGCTTGCCCTTGCCGTGGAGAAGGGCCGCACGATCCAGGCGGCAAACCTGGCGGCAAATCTGGGTGTCGAGCTTGATACGCTCGAAGCCACCAGCCAGGCCGCATTTGCCTGGGCGCAGGATGCGCTTGGAGATGGGGCGTCACAGTGAGGTGGGTGTTACAGGGGGTATGAGCGCGCACCCTGCGCTAACTGCCCATCATTTAACCTGTTCCTCCCCCTGTGGTTCTGCGAAGCGATAGGCGTTCTTGCCCGCCTTCTTGACCGCGTACATGGCGTGGTCGGCCTGGTTCAGCAGTTCTTCCGCCGTGTTGCCGTGCTGGGGGTAGAGCACGATGCCTATCGACGCCCCGATGCGGCATTCGTGGCCGAGCAGGTGGAGCGGGGGCGCGAGTGCGGCAAGGATTTTTTCCGCAACGGCGGCGGCGTCCTGCGGTCCGTGCAGGTTGCGCACCACCAGCGTGAACTCGTCGCCGCCCATGCGTGCCACGGTGTCCGAATCCCGCACGCATTCGAGCAGGTGTTCGGACACCGCTTTCAGCACCGCGTCGCCGGTGTCGTGGCCGAAGGTGTCGTTGACCGCCTTGAAACCGTCCAGGTCCACGAACATCAGTGCGAACATGCCCTGGCTGCGCCTGGTCTGGGCTATGGCCTGCGCCAGGCGGTCGAAGAACAGCGCGCGGTTGGGCAGGCCGGTGAGCGCGTCGTAGTGAGCCATGGCTTCGAGTTTCTCTTCCAGCAGCTTGCGTTCGTTGATGTCCTGCACGATGGCGATGATGGCGCGGATGTAGCCGGACTCATCCTGCACCGGGGTCATGGAAAGATGGCCCCAGAACACCCTGCCGCCACTGCGGACAAAAAGCCGGTCGCTTTCGTAGTGCGGTATTTCGCCATTGGCCAGGGCCGCAAACATTTGCTGGGTTTCGACCACGTCGTCGTCGTGGGTGATGTCCTTGTTGCTGAGCGTGGAAGCGCCTTCCCTGGAATATCCCAGCAACGAGAGCCAGAAATCGTTGACCTTGACGAAACGGCCCCACAGGTCGAGCAGCGCAATGCCGACCCCGGCATTGTTGAAGATGGCTTCCATCTCCGCGTGGCCGAGGGCCAGCGCCTCTTCCATGCGAAGTTTTTCCGTGATGTCGTGGGAGATGGCGATGAATTTTTCCGGCCGGCCGTCGCGCCCGGCAACGGGAGAAATAGTCATCGCTACCGTGACCGGGTCGCCATCCTTGCGCCGGTTGACGATATCACCCTGCCAGACATCGCCCTTGAGTATGGTTTTCCACAGCATTTCGTAAAACCCGTCTTCCTGGAAGCCGCTTTTGAGCAGGGAAGGTTTCTTGCCGATGACTTCTTCGGAGGGGTAGCCGGTGATGCCGGAAAAGGCCGGATTGACGTATTCGATGAGGCCGTTGCGGTCCGTGACGTGCACCGATTCCTGCGCCGAGTGGATGGCGGCGCTACGCCATCCGATCTGCTGGCGCAAGTCGTAGATGCGGCGCAGCAGGCGGTCCGCGAGGTGGAGCGCGAACAGCACGATGGACGCGGCGGGGATGGCGAGGAGGTTGAATTTGACCAGGTCGAAACCCGCGAAAACGCCGAATACGCCCACCAGCAGGTTGGGGAAGGCCAGCAGCAACAGGTTTCCGGCCAGGTTCGCGCGCCAGCTGAAGACGAAGCTCATCAGCGGCGGCAGCAGGAACCAGTAAACAAGCACGTCGCCACCATGAGCCAGACCATGGTTCAGGTGCGCCAGAATGAGCAGGAACAGCCACTGCGCCGCCAGCAGCAGCGCGTAGAGCAGGTAGGGCAGGGCGCGCAGGCGCATCTGGGCGAGGATGGCGACGGGATAGGCGAACATCATTGCGCCCATCAGCAGTTGCAGCGGAAGCATGTCTCCGGCGTGGGCGGGGTCGATGTTCAGTTCCCATAGCCACAGGCCGGCGAACAGGAACACCATGAAAACGCCGATCGCCCCGGTGAAACCTTGCAGATCCTCGTGCCTGGCCTGGAGATGCGGATCTGCCGCTACCGGGGTGAGTTTGGGGAGTTTGCCCTTGAGAGACATGGCCGCTGGAGGTTTCAGTCTGGCGCGGACTGGCGCGAATGCTGTTGCTGGATGGCGCGGCGATGGAAGCGGAACACGGTGCGTTCCAGCCATTCTTCCACTTCCTGGTTGAGATGGGTGAAATGCGCCCTGATCCGGACGCCACCCTCGCGGGGGTCTACTGTGCTCACCTGGGCGGGAAGGGTCAGCGCATGGGGCAACTTCGGGCTGATATGCAGGAAAATCACAATCAGAGTGCCGGGTTCAGGGATGGGTTCTCCAGTCCACTCCAGCGACCCGGCCCGCAGTATGGCGGCGTGGGGCGCGGGGAGCTCGGCTTGTTCGTGCGCAAGTTGCATCATCAGGCTGAGAGCCAGGTCCAGCTTGGCTTCCAGCCTTTCCATGGCTTTGCCGTGGGGAGATGAGAGGTCCCGGTCGCTGTCGGACAGCGGTGTTTCGATCACCGCCAGCGCCCGCAGCAGTGCGGCCGCTTCGTGCAGCCATTGCTCCGCCTGGGCGGGCTGGACGCTATGCAGCGGCGCCCAGCGCAGCGGCAGCTCCGCTGTGTAGGCTACACCGTCCGGTTCAAATTGATCTGGCATGGCCGGAGTATAACAATGCCGTGCCGTCTCTGGCGAGAAGCGCGGAGCCGTAAGCCGCGTCGGTGATGGCTGCGGTGCTGACCGGCACACCCAACAGGCGGGCGCGGATGGCGGTGAAGGCGGCGTTGCCGGCGCCGCCTCCTGCGCTCCTGACCGAAGTCAGGGGTGTCGTGCCCAGGTCCTGCAGCAGCCGATAGCCTTGCGCCTCGATCCGGGCGATTCCCTCCAGCAGACCATACAGGAATTGCACCTCATCCTGCGGCCTCGGATCGAGACGTGGCGCATAGGCCGGGTCGCTGACCGGGAAACGTTCGCCGGGTTGCAGCAGCGGGTAGTAATCGAGCCCGCTGGGCCGGGCCGGGTCGATGCGGCGGCTCAGATCCTGCAATTGGACGTCGTCGAAAAAAGCACGCAACACCGCACCGCCGCTATTGGATGCGCCGCCAGCCAGCCATAGCTGGCCGAAACGGTGGCTGTAAACGCCGTGCTGCACGCTTTCAACTTTTTTCTGCGAAAGCAGCTTCAAGACCAGGGTGGAGCCGAGGGATGTCACCGCTTCCCCGGGTTGCGTGGCCCCCGCCGCGAGGAAAGCCGCGATGCTGTCGGTGGTGCCGGCGCGCACCATGCAATCCCGCGGCAGCGCGAAATGGTGGGCGATGCGGCCGCTGATAGTGCCAACCACCGAGCCGGGTTCGACCACGCGCGGCAGCAGCGCGGCGGCGGGGAACTGCCTGACCCAGGCCGGATAATCCAGGGTTTCCGGATCGCAGCCGGATTTCAATGCATTGTGGTAGTCGCTCACGCCCAACTGGCCGTGAAGCTGGAACGCGAGCCAGTCGGCCTGGTGCAGGAAAGAGGCGGCATGCCTGAATTCCGTCTGCCGCTCCAGCCACAGCAGCTTGGCCAGGCCCGAAGTGGCAACGGACGTGACGTGGCCGGAGGGCACAATGGCGGCGATTGATTTTGCCTGTTCAGCGGCGCGGGCATCGTGGTAAAGCAGCGGGGCGGTGAGCGGTTCGCCGTCCCGGGCGCACAGCAGCACGCTGGCGGATGTGCCGTCGACGGCGATGGCACGCAGGTTCTGGCGCAACGAGAAGGGTATCTGCCCGAGCAGTTCGAATAGCGCGGTGCGCCATAGCGCGGCGGACTGCTCGCCGCTGAAATCATAGCGGCAGCGGGCAAGGACTTCGCCCGCGCCGTCGATGACGACAGCGCGGGCGCCGCTGGTACCGAAATCTACCCCTAGCCAGGCATCAGCCACGGGTGTTGGAATTGGCCTCGAATGCGCTCAGGTCCACGCGCGGCAGGGGTTCCCAGCCGGCTTGGCGATGTTCGGCCACGACATTGGTAAAGATGCCGCCGCGCACGTAGAACTTGGCTGTCAGGCGCATGAAACGCGGCTGGGTGGCGGCGGCCAGGTCGTTCAGGATGCGGTTGGTGACGGCCTCGTGGAACGCGCCTTCGTTACGGTAGGACCAGATATACATCTTGAGGCTTTTCAGCTCGACGCATTTCTGCTCCGGGATGTAATCCAGGATCAGGGTGGCGAAATCGGGCTGGCCGGTTTTGGGGCACAAGCAGGTAAATTCCGGGATTTCCATGTGGATGTGGTAATCCCGCTCCGGATGGGGGTTGTCGAAGGTTTCGAGTTCTTTGCTGGGTAGGCTGGCCATATCGAGTTTCCGGCGGTTCAAAATGGCGACATTATAACGCTTCGTCGGTCCGGGATTACGCAGGAGTGATTCAGCTTGAGCAGCATTGCGCCATCCATGATCCAATAAATGCGCTCACAGCCATTGAATGAAAGTCATAATACCCCTTGCCTCGATTTTCCATGGAGGGCTCGATGTCGCAAAGCAATGTAGATGTTCTCAAACTGCGCGCCAGAGGAACTGCAAAAGTTTCCGAACAGGCCGGAACGATTTCCCTCAAGGCGGATGATCCGGTCAGCGCCCTGCAGGCGATTGCCCGGCAGGCGAAAATCAAGATCGACCTGACGCCGGACGAGGTGCGGCGCGTCAGCGGAGCAGGCAAACTGGCCATTTCCCTCAGCTATGCCAAAAACGTCGCCGGCGCCTCGGAGGCAGCCAAAAAAGTCTTCGACCTGGCAGGTCAAGCACAGCAAAATAAACCCGGCATATGGAAAATGCTCGGCTTTGTGAGCCTGCTGCTGATCATCGGAGTGGTGGTTTTTGCCCTGGCTTACCGGGTGCTGGAAAGGACTTACGGTTAGGGCGTCTTGCCTCGATTGGGCTGGGCGTGAACCGCCTTAAACGGTGTTGTTTTGACGTGTCGGGGGTAGCCAGCGTAAGACGGATTAGCGTAGTGCAGTCTGACGAATGGGGCCACCATGCAGCGTATGCCCGTTGGTCATTGCATTACACATGCCTTCGCTTATGCATGGAAGTTTACAAAAAATATATCGAAAAGTTATGTCGATAGGATTAAACGCCATATCAGGTTTGCTGGCAAGCAGCACCTCTTCACCGTGCTATCATGACCACATAGATGACCATCAGGAAACTGCCATGCATACCGTCAGTGTTGCGGAAGCCAAAGCCCATCTGAGCGAGTTGCTGAATCAGGTGGAAGCGGGCGAGGAGATCGTGATTACCCGGCGCGGCCTGCCTGTGGCGCGATTGGCGCCCGAGAAGAAGCCACTCAAATCTCTGCCCCTCCCTTCATTGGCTGCATTCCGCGCCACGATGTCCGAATCGTCGATTTCAAGTGCCGATTTGATAAGGCAAATGCGCGACGAAGGATATTAGGGCTCGTTAATGAATAAGTTGGGCATACGTTGCCGCGTATTCGGGATGGATGCAAGGCGCGAGGCG
>JASJPB010000003.1:0-42981 GCA_031426915.1 Sulfuricellaceae bacterium
CATGGTAGACGGTGGCCATTTCCAGGCCGATGATGCCGCCGCCGATGACCAGCAGGTTCTTCGGCACGTCCGAAAGCTGAAGGGCACCAGTGGAATCCATGATGCGCGGGTCAACGGGAAAACCCGGGATTTTTATCGCCTGGGAACCGGCGGCGATGATGGCATTGTCGAAGGATACGCTCACATCGCCCAGCGCCGTCGCTACCTTGATGTGGTGCGGCGCAATGAACTGGCCCACGCCCTGGATCACCTGCACGTTGCGCTGTTTGGCGAGCTGGGCCAGACCACCCGTGAGGCGGTTGACCACGCTTTCCTTCCAGGCGCGTATCTGGTCTATGTCGACTTTCGGCTTGGCGAACTTGACCCCATGGGCGCCCATTTCTTCCGCCTCGGAGATTACTTTCGCCACATGCAGCAGGGCCTTGGAGGGAATGCAGCCGACATTGAGGCAGACCCCGCCCAGTGAGGCGTAACGCTCGATCAGTACCACCTTCTTGCCCAGATCGGCGGCACGAAAAGCAGCGGTGTAGCCGCCGGGGCCGGCGCCCAGCACCACCACATCGGCGCGGATTTCATTGCCGCCCACGGGTTCGGGCGCGGCAACCGGGGCGAGCGTCGGCGCTGGAGCAGGCGCGGACTCGTCCACTTCCAGGGTGAGAATTTCGCTGCCCTGGGATATCTTGTCGCCCACCTTGAGCCGGATCGACTTCACGATGCCAGCATGACTGGAGGGAATCTCCATGGTCGACTTTTCACTTTCGAGCACGATCAGGGAAGCATCCTTTTCGATCCTGTCGCCCGACTTGACCAGCACCTCGATCACCGGCACGTTGTTGAAATCGCCGATATCCGGCACGCTCACTTCGATGATTTTGCTCATAAGATTCACCCGGGGCTTGCAGCCTCAATACGATTAGATTTTGAACCGGCTCACCGCTCTGCGCATCTCGTCCGCCAGTTGCTCCACACTGGCAGCGGCGCTCGCCGCGGCGCCTGCTGCGGCACTATTTTCTTCGGTCATTTGCGCCACTTGCTCCACGTGAGAGGCAATATCATTGCTGGCCACGGTTTGCTCCGCCAGGGCCGAGGTAATATCGTTCACCACTTGTATCACCTGATCCGCCCCGGACCTGATCTGGTTGATGGCATCACCGGCCTGCTGCGCCAGGGAAGCACCGCTGCCGACACGCTCCACCGCGTTTTCCATGGTGGTCACGGCGGAACGGGCGCTGTCCTGCATGGCGGTCACCATGGCGGCGATCTCCTCGGTCGCCTTGGTGGTGCGCTCGGCCAGTTTGCGCACTTCATCCGCCACCACCGCGAAACCGCGTCCCTGTTCGCCCGCGCGCGCCGCTTCGATGGCGGCGTTGAGTGCCAGCAAATTGGTCTGGTCGGCCACTTCCTTGATGACCTGCACCACCGAGGTAATCTGGTCGGACTGTTGTCCCAGGCTATCGATCGCGGTGGATGCCGCGCGCACGGTACCGGCGATCTGGTTCATTTCGTCCACCGCACGGTGGATCACCTGACCACCCTGGGTGGAAAGCTCGCCTGATTTGCGCGAAATCGTCAGCGCATCGCGGGCGCTATCGGAAACATGGCTGATGCTCACCGTCATCTGTTCCACCGATGCCGCCATCGCGGAAGCGGCTTCGCTCTGCTGCATGGAACTGGAAGCCACCTGGTTCGATGATGACGCCAGACTGGCCACGCCATCCGACACCTTATCCACGTTGTCGAGCACCGCGCGTGCCGTTTCCTGCATGGTGGCAATCAGCTGGTTGAAGGATTTTGCGGTCTGGCCGACTTCATCTTCGGAATTCACATCCACGCGCCGGGTGAAATCGCTGTCACGCTCGACAATTCCTATGGTATGACGCATTTCATTCAGTGGCGCGGTAATGGAACGAATAATCCAGAACGCCAAGCCCAGCCCCAGCATCAAGCCACCAACGATGGAGGCGATAGCCATGGTGCGAGCGGTACTGTAACTGGCCATGCCTTTTTCGTACTCTTCCCCGGCGACGCGCCCCTGTAGCGCCATCAACTTGTCCATCGCGTCCTCGGTTCCCTTGCCCTGCTTGCGATTACCCTTGAGGAAGCGATCCACCACCTGAACCTCATAATTCTCATTCTTCAGCGCTTCCGTCAGCGGCTTGAGAACTTCTTCCACGTAAAGTTTGAATTTTCTCTCGTAATCCGCCGCCAGTTCCTTTTCCTCCGGCGTCAAATAGGTAGCCATGTATTTCTCCCACAGCTTGTCTATCTCGGCAAGATTGTCGTCGATGCGTTTGGTGTGTTCGCCCACCGGATGATCATGGAGAGAAACCAGTTTATGCGAGGGATCGTGCTGCAAGGCCCGCAACGCATCGGAATAGCTCAAACCCAGCAGGCGCTGGATCTTGCCCAGATCGATCAGCGGAACGGTACGATCTTCATATACTGTCTGCAAACTTGCCACCGTGCCCGACATGGTTTTCAGTCCTGCCACCCCCATCAGGATCATCAGGACTGACATCAGCGCCACCAGGAAATAAAGCCGGCTTGCCACATGTTTGGTATTAAACATTACTCTTCCCTCACTTATTATTTTGATTTGTTACAGCAACATGCGCCGTACATCGGACAGCACAGTGCTCAGGAACGAGGTCATGCGCGCACCCAGTGCACCATCGATTACGCGATGGTCGTAGGATAACGACAAAGGTAACATCAGGCGAGGGGTAAATTCCTTGCCGTTCCATACCGGCTTGATGGTGGAGCGGGACACGCCGAGAATCGCCACTTCGGGCGAATTGAGGATGGGGGTGAAATAGGTGCCGCCAATGCCGCCCAGGCTGGAAATACTCATGCTGCCGCCCTGCATTTCCGCCGGGGAAATCTTTTTCTCGCGCGCCTTGGCGGAAAGCGTGGCCAATTCCAGCGCGATTTCCAGCAAACCCTTCTGATCCACATCGCGAATCACCGGCACCACCAGACCATCGGGTGTGTCGGCGGCAAAACCGAGGTGGCAATATTTCTTCATCACCAAGCTTTCGCCATCCGCCGCGAGGGAGGAGTTGAACTCCGGATATGCCTTCAATCCGGCCACCAGCGCCTTCATCAGGAACGGCAGCAAGGTGAGCTTGACGCCCTGCTTTGCGGCCTCGTCCAGCATGCCCTTGCGAAAGGCCTCCAGGTCGGTGATATCCACTTCCTCGAACTGCGTGACGTGGGGCGCGGAAACCCAGTTGCGGTGCAGATTGGCGCCGGAAATTTTCTTGATCTTGGACAGCGGCTTGATCTCGACCGCGCCGAATTTGGCGAAATCCACAGCCGGCATGGCCGACAGTCCAAGATTCAACCCTCCGCTCACACCGCCTCTCGGCTTGGCCAGTTCAGCCTTGACGAAGGCCTGCACGTCTTCCTTGAGAATGCGACGCTTAGGACCGGATCCGTTGACCAGAGAAAGATCGACACCCAGTTCGCGAGCAAAGGCGCGCACCGACGGGCTGGCGTGAATCGTGCCTCTACTTTCCGGCACGGCCATCTCCCCCCTGACAAGGGGGGCAGGGGGGGTTGGGGCAGGCTGAGGAGCCGCCTTGACTTCCGCCACGGGCAGGGACGCAGGTGCCGCGGCTGCCGCCGGGGCAACAACTGGAGCGCCTGCTGCTACTTCCAGGGTCAGGATCAGGCTGCCCTCGGCCACCTTGTCGCCCGCCTTGATGCGCACCGCCATTACCGTGCCGCCGAAGGGCGCAGGAATGTCCATGGTGGATTTTTCGCTTTCCAGCGTCAGCAGCGAGTCTTCCGCCTTGACCACGTCGCCTTCCTTGACCAGCACCTCGACCACGTCCACTTCAGCGAAATTGCCGATGTCCGGGACGCGTATTTCCTTGATATTTGACACTATTATTTCTCCTGGCTTTTCACCGCGAAGGGCGCAAAGTATCGCAAAGGAAGGCTTGTCGGCATTACTTTGCGTACCTTAGCGTCCCTTGCGGTTGAAAAATCTTGTTACACCGTCACCGGGTTGGGCTTGTTCGGGTCGATGCCGTATTTCCTGATCGCCTCGCCCACCTTGGCGGCGGGCACCAGGCCCTCGTCGGCCAGCGCCTTGAGCGCCGCCACCGCGACGTAATAGCGGTCCACCTCGAAGAAGCCGCGCAGTTTCTCGCGGCTATCGCTGCGACCGAAGCCGTCGGTGCCGAGGACCACATAGCGTGCCGGTACGAACTCGCGGATCTGGTCGGCATAGGCCTTCATGTAGTCGGTGGAAGCGATGACCGGCTCTTTGCCGCCCTTGAGGCATTCCGCGACATGGCTTTCGCGTTGCGGCTGTTCAGGGTGCAACATGTTCCAGCGCGCCACATCCAGGCCATCGCGACGCAGTTCGTTGAAGCTGGTAACGCTCCATACTTCGGCGCTGACGCCGAAATCGTGTTCCAGCAGTTCTGCCGCCGCCTCCACTTCGCGCAGGATGGTGCCGCTGCCGAGCAAGCGCACTTTCAGCTTCTTCTTGCCGGCTTTCCGGAGCGGGTACATACCCTTGATGATGCCCTCCTCCACGCCCTTGGGCATCGGCGGATGAACGTAATTTTCGTTCATCACCGTGAGGTAGTAGTACACGTCTTCCTGCTCCTGGTACATGCGGCGCAGGCCGTCCTGAATGATCACCGCCAGCTCGTAGGCATAGGTCGGATCGTAGCTGACGCAGTTGGGGATGGTGGCCGCCTGCAGGTGGCTGTGGCCGTCCTCGTGCTGCAGGCCCTCGCCGTTGAGCGTGGTGCGCCCGGCCGTGCCGCCCAGCAGGAAGCCGCGCGCGCGCGCGTCGCCCGCCAGCCAGGCCAGGTCGCCGATGCGCTGGAAGCCGAACATGGAGTAGTAGATGTAGAACGGGATCATCGCCGTGCCATGGTTGCTGTAGCTGGTGGCGGCAGCGATCCAGGAGGCGAAGGCGCCAGCCTCGTTGATGCCTTCTTCCAGGATCTGGCCGGTCTTGGCTTCGCGGTAATACATCACCTGATCGGCGTCCTGCGGCTCGTAAAGCTGTCCCTGCGAGGAATAAATGCCGAGCTGGCGGAACATGCCCTCCATGCCGAAAGTACGCGCCTCGTCTGGCACGATGGGCACCACGTGCTTGCCGATTACCTTGTCCTTGACCAGGGTGCCCAGAATGCGCACGAAGGCCATGGTGGTGGAAATCTCGCGCTCGCCGGTACCGGCCAGGATGGCATCGAAATCCTTGAGCGAGGGTACGTCGAGCGCTGCCGCCTTTTGCCGGCGCGCGGGCAGGTAGCCGCCCAGTGCCTTGCGGCGCTCCTTCAGGTACTGGATTTCCGGGCTGTCTTCCGCCGGACGATAGAGCGGCACGCTGGAAAGCTGGTCGTCGGCGATGGGAATATTGAAGCGGTCGCGGAACTGCTTGAGCGACACATCCGACATCTTTTTCGCCTGATGGGTAACGTTTTGGCCTTCGCCCGACTCACCCATGCCGTAGCCCTTGACCGTCTTGGCCAGGATCACGGTGGGCTGGCCATTGTGCTTGGTTGCCGCAGCGTAAGCCGCATACACCTTGAACGGGTCGTGGCCGCCACGGTTGAGGCGCCACACGTCGTCGTCGGACATGTTGGCCACCATTTCCAGCAGCTCCGGGTATTTGCCGAAGAAATGCTGGCGCACGTAGGCGCCGTCCTTGGCCTTGTAGTTCTGGTAGTCGCCGTCCACGCATTCTTCCATGCGCTTGAGCAGCAGACCCTTGGTGTCCTTGGCCAGCAGCGCGTCCCAGTGACGGCCCCACACCACCTTGATCACGTTCCAGCCGGCGCCGCGGAACACGCCTTCCAGTTCCTGGATGATCTTGCCGTTGCCGCGCACCGGACCGTCCAGGCGTTGCAAATTGCAGTTCACCACGAAGATCAGGTTGTCGAGCTTCTCGCGCCCGGCCAGCGAAATCGCGCCCAGTGATTCCGGCTCGTCGGTCTCGCCGTCGCCGAGGAAGGCCCATACCTTGCGCCCGGCGGTTTCCACCATGCCGCGGTCCTGCAGATATTTCATGAAACGCGCCTGGTAGATCGCGGTCAGCGGCCCCAGTCCCATGGACACGGTAGGGAACTGCCAGAAATCCGGCATCAGCCAGGGGTGGGGATAGGAAGGCAAGCCGTCGCCATCCACTTCCTGACGGAAGTTCTGCATCTGCTCCTCGCTCAGGCGCCCCTCGAGGAAGGCGCGGGCGTATATGCCGGGCGATGAATGGCCCTGGATATACAGCAGATCGCCGCCGTGGGTCTCGTCCGGGGCGTGGAAGAAATGGTTGAAACCGACGTCATACAGCGTTGCCGCGGAAGCGAAACTGGCGATATGTCCGCCTACGCCGGGGCTCTTCTTGTTGGCCTGCATCACCGTGGCCACCGCGTTCCAGCGGATCAGCGCGCGGATGCGGCGCTCCAGTGCTAGATCGCCGGGAAAACGTTCTTCCTGGGGCACCGGAATGGTATTGAGATAAGCCGTTTTGGCCGAATAAGGCAGGTTCGCGCCGGAACGGCGCGCCTTGTCGATCATCTGCTCCAGCAGGAAATGGGCGCGCTCCGCGCCTTCCAGCTCGAGAACCGCATCCAGCGCGTCAAGCCACTCCTGTGTTTCCTGCGGATCCATGTCGGGGGTTGCTGCCATGTTGCGCCTCCTGAAGTAGACTTTTGCTCAAACCTGTTATGATTCCTTAACTTGGCCGATCAGGTCAAGGCAAGAATTCTTGTCCCCCTCCCGGAAAATGTGCCATGGCCCAGACAAAAATCACTGAAGAACAGAAGGATATAGACGCCCAGACGATCACGAAAAGCACCCATCTGCTGATCGTGATTCCCGCCGCAAAGAACCTTTCCCAGCTCGGGAATGCGCCCCTGAACGAGGTGCTGCGCGCGCGCTTGACGCGGCGCAAGATGAAGCTGGATGCCTTGAAAAAATCCCCGCTGAGCGCCGATCTGGAACAAGGCGCGCTCGCAGTGTGGGTCATGCTCGACGCGCAACAAAGCGCCTTCGAGCAGCACACGGCCATGCGCAAGGCGATTACCTTGCTGTTGGCGGAACAACCCAGGGAAATCGTCATCTCTGTCAGCGGCACGCCGGAACAGCGACGCCTGGCAGCGGACACGGCAATCTACGGCAGCCTCATCAACAGCGTCTTGTTGCCGGAGCGCAAGAAGAAGGACGAGCGCAAGCCGCTGCAAAAAATCGCCCTCTATGGCCACCAATCCAGCGACGCCTACCAGGGCCTGCGCTCCATCGCAGCCGGCAACACCCTGTGCCGCGAACTCACCATGCTCCCCGCCAACGAGCTGACCCCAGCGCTTTACCGGGAACGGGTGCGCAAACTGGCCAGGGAAGAAGGCTGGAAATGCGAGGAATATGACCTGAAAAAATTGCGCAAGCTGGGCGCAGGCGCCTTCATCGCCGTGGCGCAGGGCAGCGACGACGATGAAGCCGCCATCGTCCGCCTCAGCCATCGTCACCCCCAGGCAAAAAAAACCATCGCGCTGGTGGGCAAGGGCATCTGCTTCGACACCGGCGGACACAACCTCAAACCGGCGCGCTACATGCACGGCATGCACGAGGACATGAACGGTTCGGCGGTGGCACTGGGCCTGCTGCTCGCCGCCAGTTGGGCCAATCTGCCCCTCAACCTGGAAGTATGGCTGGCCATCGCCCAGAACCACATCAGCCCCAAGGCCTACAAGCAGAATGAAGTGGTAACGGCCCTCAACGGCACCAGCATCGAAATCATCCACACCGATGCCGAAGGGCGCATGGTGCTGGCGGACACGCTCACCCTGGCTTCGCGCGAAAAACCCGATGCCCTGCTGGATTTCGCTACCCTCACCGGCAGCATGGCCACCGCACTGGGGGCACGCTATTCAGGCATTTTCAGCAACCGGGACGATTTGCTCGCCGCCGCGCTGGCGGCGGGAAAAACCTCAGGCGAGCGAGTCAACGCCTTTCCGCTCGATGCCGATTACGAGGAAGGCCTGGACAGCGACATCGCCGACATCAAGCAATGCACCCTGGATGGCGAGGCCGACCATATCCTGGCGGCACGCTTCCTGCTGCGCTTCATCGAAAACGACACCCCGTGGCTGCACATGGACCTCTCCGCGAGCAACTGCAAGGGCGGGCTGGGAGCGGTGGCGTCGGATGTCACGGGTTTCGGCGTGGGATGGGGCATGGCGCTGCTAGGGGCGAAGTTCGACGTGGGGGGGCATCAATAAGCACAGCGCATTTCGCCACCGCAGGAATGAAACCGCCATGAACCTCGTGGACAAGGACGAAGAACTGAAACGCATGGCCATTTGCCGTCAATGCGAACATTTTGTCCCGACCCTGCAGATGTGCGGCCAGTGCAAATGCTTCATGCCCGTCAAAGTGAAGATTTCATCCGTGAAATGCCCGGTGGGCAAATGGGGCGAGTTCTACCGCAGCAACCCCGACTTTTGATATACCGGGCTACGCGCTGAGCTTGAAGCGCAGGACGCCGGCACCTGTTCCTTCCACACCACCGTTGCACTGTTGGGCTTCCTGGCTCAGCCTAACGGGATCTAGCGGCGGTTCATAACTATGTGATGAGCGACGAAACTCGCCAGCACGATCAGGTTGACAATCATAAAGCTCAATGACGGCAGTAATGGATCCATGTTCCCTCCCAATTTGTCCGGATGTTGCACAGCCTAATAGATGCATGTGACAAATGGATAAACGAATTGCAACAGTGTTGTTGCAACCAGGTGACCACGCAGCGCTGTCATGTTCCTGACATATCCCGTCCATAGAATGCCTCAACTTTTTTGCTTGCAGGTGCAAGCGTGTGGAGATAGGGATGAAGCTACAGGAAATCATGCAGGCGCAGATCGACTCGGTCATGACCGGGTTGGCGCGGATTCGGCAGAACTTGCCCATGGCCAGCGCCAAGGACGAACTGGAGAGGATAGAACGCGATCTGGATCAGGTAGCGTTTCATCTGCACGACATCCGGCACAACTGGCTGTCGCTGCACGCCGTAAACACCCCGAGTTTCCAGACAAAGCTCCCGCATAGCCGCGTCTGCAGAATGGACGCAAACCTTCAAACCTGAGTATCAGGCCCTGTGACATGCGCCCTACGTAGGTTGCATGGGTCAAGAACTGGACCGATGCGGCAAAATCCACCACAAAACCAGGCCTGACAGGATCATTCCGAGCGCCACCCAGACCAGACTCCGCCAGATCACTGCATTCCGTCCAAGAATGGAAAACTCCTCGAGAAAAACCGTTTCACAGGCACCATTACCGCTATCTGTTCTGACCGTGCTGGTCCCGCGCTGAAATGCTCCGCCCTGGTTGTGCGAATACTCCGCCAGGTATCCCCGGAAATGGACCTGGTCTCCCACTCTCACGCCTTTCAGTTTATGCACGATTCCAGGCTTGTCAGTGAGCAGATGGTTATTGGAAATGGCGCTCTGATCGAAGGCAGCGAAGGCTTCGGATGATCGGGTGCTGAAGTTGCAGACGAACTGGCCGCTGGAGAATGAGATGTTCTCATAAGCACCACTCGAAACATTCGGCCCCCACACCACGCACAGGTCGGCAATGTTCAGCTTGTCGTTCCATTCCCGGTGTATGTAGTCCCACCACGTGTCCGAGTCATGCCTGCTGACCACCAGACCGTATAACTCATAGCGGAACAGGGGACGGACGGTGTAGGTGACGTCATCCACGCTGACGTTGAATGGCGGCTCGTGAACCACGCTCTGCTCGGGTTCCATGAGCATTTGGGGACTGAGCAAATGGTGCGCCGGCAGCTTCTCCCGTTGCCACAGTGCCGTGAGCAGCAACGCCAGACCACCCAATATCAGCAACCTCATTACCTGGCGGGTCATGGTCAGGTCAGTCTATCCGATACACCTTGACGCTCATCACTTGTTCTCCCCTTTCCCCACCCTTCCCAACACCCAGTCCAGCGCCTTCCCAGGCAGGGCGCGCTTGAGCGCGGCAAACAAATGGGCCGGAAACGTCACCGGGTAGCGGATTTTGGGATGCGCGCTTTCCAGGGCGTGAATCACTTTCTCCAGCACTGCCTCCGGCCCCAGGGTAAAGGGCGCTGCCGGGCCGGGTTTGGTGAGGCGATTCTCCATCGCCCGGTAGGTGTCGCGAAAAAAGCTCTTCTCGGCGTCGATGTTGCGCCTGAACATTTCATGCGCATTGGCGCGGAAGCGGCTGGAGATCGGACCCGGCTCCACCAGGGAGACGTGGATCGCGCTGCTTTTCAACTCCAGCCGCAACGTGTCGGCGAAGCCTTCGAGGGCGTACTTGGTGGCGTTGTAGGCGCCGCGCATCGGCAGGGCAACATAGCCCAGCAGCGAGCTGTTGATGATGATGCGGCCGCCGCCCTGGGCGCGCATCACCGGAATCAGCCGGTTGGTCAGCTCGATGGTGCCGAACACGTTGGTCTCGAACTGCTCGCGCAGCACTTCGCGCCGCAAATCCTCCACCGCGCCCGGCTGGCCGTAGCCGGCATTGTTGAACAGCGCGTGAAGATTGCCGCCGCTGCGCCGCAAGATTTCGTCCACCGCCCGCCGGATGGATTCAGAATCGGCAATATCCAGTTGCAGGCTTTCCAGCCCGCGCGCGGCGAGCATCTCCACATCCGCCGCCTTGCGCGCCGTGGCGAACACCCGGAAGCCACGCATGGCCAAGCCTTCCGCCACGCACAGGCCGATGCCGCTGGAACATCCGGTGATCAGCACACTTTTCTTGTCCATCCCTTCTCCGCTCAAAACCAGCACTCCACTGTATAGTCAGCCCACTTCCAGCACCACCTTGCCGCTCATATGCCCAGCCTCGATCAGCCGGTGCGCGTCCTGCGCCTGTTGCAGCGGCAGTACCCGGCTTACTTCGACCCTGAGCTTGCCGGCCGCAACCAGGTCGGCGGCCGCTTCCACCATCTCGCGCTGCCTGACGCGGGCCTGGTGCATGCCGAGCAGCATCGGTGTCAGCATCAGTTCGTAGTGGATACTCTGGTTACGGCTGCGGGCAGTTTTCATATCTTCGGCTTCGCAGACCGTCTGGAGCAGCGTCACCACCCGGCCATAGACCCTGGCGGCGGCAAAGGAACGGCAGAAGGTGGTGCCGCCCACGGTGTCGAATACCACATCCACGCCCTGGCCGCCGGTCCAGTCCAGCGTTGTTGCAATGAAATCTTGCGTCCGGTAATCAATGATCTTGTCCGCGCCCAGTTCCCTGACCAACGCCGCCTTGTCAGGCCCGCTCACCGTGACCGCCACCCTGGCGCCGAGGTGCTTCGCCAGTTGCACCGCCACATGCCCCACGCCGCCTGCTGCGGCGTGGATCAGCACGCTTTCGCCGGCTTTCAGTTGCGCCCGGTCGAGCAGGGATTCCCAGGCGGTGATCCACACCAGGGGCAGCGCCGCGGCCTCGACCATGGAAAGCTGGCGCGGCTTGGCTGCGGCGTATGCTTCGTGGATAACCGTGTACTCGGCGTAGTTGCCCTGCTCCCCGCCGATGCCGCCGTTGCAGAAAAACACCTCGTCGCCCGGCCTGAAGCGCGTCACCTCGCTGCCGACGCTCTCCACCACCCCGGCACCATCGCAACCGAGGACAGCGGGCATGCGCTCGGAAAAATAGGTTCCACCCTTGCGCAGCTTGGTGTCCACCGGGTTCACACCGGCGGCATGCAACCTCACCCTGATATACGCAGGGCCGGGCAATTGCGGCGTGGAGATGTCGGCGACTTGCAGCACTTCCGCTGCGCCGCTTGCGGTCATCAAGACAACTTGCATGTTTTACCCCTGTTTCTTGTCCCAGACATAACGGTTGAAGCGCTGCCAGCGGTTCTGCTTGTTGGCCAGCTTGTTGGCGGGTTTGTCCGCCTGCCGCCATTGCAGGGCCTGCTGTTTCTTTTGCAGCAAAGCTTTCAGAAGGTCGGCGGGTTTGTCGCTCATGGCGGGTTGGAAGGAGTGATTGGAAGCGCTTATGTTAAACTTTACAGTCCATTTTTTCGAGTCCGAATCATGTCAGGCAATACTCTCGGCAAACTGTTCTGCGTCACTTCCTTCGGCGAATCCCACGGCCCCGCCATCGGCTGCGTGGTGGACGGCTGCCCGCCGGGAATGGAACTGTCCCTTGAAGACATCCAGCACGACCTGGACCGCCGCAAACCCGGCACCTCGCGCCACGTCACCCAGCGCCGCGAGTCGGACACGGTGGAAATCCTCTCCGGCGTATTCGAGGGCAAGACCACCGGCACCCCCATCGCGCTGCTGATCCGCAACGAGGACCAGCGCAGCAAGGACTACGGCAACATCGCCGAAACCTTCCGCCCAGGCCACGCTGACTATACCTATTGGCAAAAATACGGCATCCGCGACCATCGCGGCGGCGGACGATCCAGCGCGCGCGAAACCGCGGTGCGCGTGGCCGCCGGAGCCGTCGCCAAGAAGTGGCTGAAGCAGCGCTACGGCATCCTGATTCGCGGCTACCTTTCACAGTTGGGGCCAATCGAAATACCGTTCAAGAGCTGGGACGAAGTGCGCGAAAATCCGTTCTTCGTCGCCGACAGCAGCTATGCGCAGCAACTTGAAGACTACATGGACAGCCTGCGCAAGGAAGGCGATTCCATCGGCGCCAAGCTCACCGTGGTGGCGGAAAACGTGCCCGTGGGCTGGGGCGAGCCGGTGTACGACCGCCTCGACGCCGACATCGCCTACGCGATGATGAGCATCAATGCGGTGAAGGGCGTGGAGATCGGCGCCGGTTTCGGCTGCGTGACGCAAAAAGGCTCCGAGCACGGCGACGAACTGACGCCGCAAGGCTTCCTCTCCAACCACGCCGGCGGCATCCTGGGCGGCATTTCCAGCGGCCAGGACGTGGTCGCGCACGTCGCCATCAAGCCCACTTCCAGCATCCGCATTCCGCGCCGTTCCATCAACCTGGCTGGCGAACCCATCATGGTGGAAACTCACGGCCGCCACGATCCCTGCGTCGGCATCCGCGCCACACCCATCGCCGAAGCCATGCTGGCCATCGTGCTGATGGACCATGCTCTGCGCCAGCGCGCGCAGAACGCGGACGTGGTATGCGAAACGCCAAAAATACCGGGAAAAGCCTAATCGCCATCTCATGAGGCTATGGACGCTGCATCCGCGCTACCTGGACCGGCAGGGGCTGCTCGCGCTGTGGCGTGAAGCCTTGCTGGCACAGAAAGTCCTGCTCGGCCTGACCCGAGGCTATCGCCACCATCCCCAGTTGGCCAGGTTTCGTGCCAGCAACGACCCGACTGTGGCCATTTCGTCTTACCTGCGCGAAGTTCATGCCGAAGCCACCCAGCGCGGTTACCGCTTCGAGTCGGGAAAAATCGCCACATCGCTCACCGCCTCAAGGATAGCGGCCACCACCGGGCAGCTTGAATTCGAACAACAGCATCTGCGCCGCAAACTGGCGCTGCGCGACCCGACCCTGCTAAGCCAGCTGGATGCACTCGATTCACTTCAGCCCCATCCGCTGTTTCACATCGTCAAGGGCGAAATCGCAGCCTGGGAAAAAGTGGAAATTGAGTAAAGACGTGCACACCCTCCCCTACTGGCGCCTGTCAGGATTCTATTTCTTCTACTTTGCCTTCGTCGGCGCCATGTCGCCGTTCTGGGGGCTGTACCTGAAATCGCTGGAATTTTCCGCCTTCCAGATCGGCGTGCTGATGTCGCTGCTGCAGGTGATGCGCATTTTCGCACCCAACGTCTGGGGCTGGCTTGCCGACCGCAGCGGCAAGCGGGTCGCCATCGTGCAGGCAGCGGCGATCCTGAGCCTGGCTGCCTATGTGGGCGTATTCTTCGGCACCAGTTTCCTGTGGCTGTTTGTGGTCATGTCGCTGATGAGTTTTTTCTGGAGCGCCTCGCTGCCGCTGGTGGAAGCCACTACCCTCAGCCATCTCGGTGATCGTACCGACAAATACGGCCGCATCCGGCTGTGGGGTTCGGTCGGCTTCATCCTGGCAGTAGTCGGACTGGGTTACGTGCTGGATCAGTTACCGATCCGCTTTCTGCTGTGGGCCATCCTCGGCATGATGGCCGGACTGGTGCTGTTCGCGCGCCATATCCCGGAAGCCTGCGTGACTCCCCATGCCACCGACCACGAACCGGTGTGGAACATCCTCAGGCGCCCGGAAGTCCTGGCCTTCTTTGCTGCCAGCTTTTTAAACGCCGCCGCCCACGGCCCCTACTACACCTTCTATTCCATTTACCTGGTGGAGCATGGCTACGCCAAGAGCAGCGTGGGCTGGCTGTGGGCGCTGGGGGTCATCAGCGAGATCCTGGTATTCCTGTGGATGCCGCGACTGATGCAGCTTTTCACGCTGCGCCAGATCCTGCTGGCGAGCCTGGCCATCGGCGTGGTGCGTTTTCTCGTCATCGGCTGGGGAATTGACTGGTTCCTGCTGGTGCTGGCGGCGCAGGTGCTGCACGCCGCCACTTTCGGTTCCTATCAGGCAGCCGGGATCGAGGTGGTGCATCGCCTGTTCCGTGGCAAACACCAAGCCAAGGGACAAGCGCTGTTCAACAGCCTGTCTTTCGGCGCCGGAGGAACACTGGGCGGGCTATATGCGGGCTATGCCTGGGACGGCCTGAGCCCGGAGGCGACTTTTTCAGCCGCTGCTGCCTGCTGCCTGGTGGCGCTGCTGGTGGTGTACTGGAAACTCCGGCTGGAATAAAAGTTTCCTTTCCGTAATTGTTCGCCATGGGGCGAATATGCAATAATTTGCGTTTTTCCTGTTGATTTTCCGCCAATGAGCGCACAAACGCTTTACGATAAATTATGGCAGTCCCATGTGGTGCGCACCGAATCCGACGGCACCGCGCTGCTCTACATCGACCGCCATCTGTTGCACGAAGTGACCAGCCCGCAGGCTTTCGAGGGGTTGCGCCTGGCCGGGCGCCAACCCTGGAAACTGGCGGCCAACCTCGCGGTGGCCGATCACAATGTCCCCACCACGGGCCGCAGCGAAGGCATCGCCGACCCGGTGTCCCTGCTCCAGGTGGAAACCCTGGACCGCAACTGCGACTATTTCGGCATAACCGAATTCAAGATGAACGACGTGCGTCAGGGCATCGTGCACGTCATCGGACCGGAGCAAGGCGCCACACTGCCGGGCATGACGGTAGTGTGCGGCGACTCCCACACCAGCACTCACGGCGCCTTCGGTGCGCTGGCCCACGGCATCGGCACCTCCGAGGTGGAGCACGTGCTGGCGACGCAATGCCTGCTGCAAAAGAAATCCAAAACCATGCTGGTCAAGGTGGAAGGGCAATTAAACAAGGGCGTCAGCGCCAAGGACATCGCGCTGGCGATAATCGGCAAGGTCGGGACTGCCGGCGGCACCGGTTATGCCATCGAATTCGGCGGCTCGACCATCCGCGCACTTTCCATGGAAGGGCGCATGACCCTGTGCAACATGGCGATCGAGGCTGGGGCACGCGCCGGGATGGTGGCAGTGGACGACACCACCATCGCTTACGTCAAGGGCCGCCCCTTTGCGCCCAAAGGCGAGCTGTGGGACCAGGCCGTAGCCAACTGGCGCACCTTGCACAGCGACGATGGCGCCCATTTCGATAGCGTGGTGGAACTGGACGGCACCGCCATCAGGCCCCAGGTCACCTGGGGCACTTCACCCGAGATGGTGGTGTCGATCGAGGACAAGGTGCCCGACCCGGCGCGTGAAGCCGACCCGGTCAAGCGCGGCGGGATGGAACGGGCGCTGGCCTATATGGGCCTGCAAGCCAACACGCCGATAAACCAAATCGCCGTGGACAAAGTCTTCATTGGTTCCTGCACCAATTCCAGAATCGAGGACTTGCGCGCCGCTTCTGAGATTGCCAGGGGCAAGCATATTGCCGCAAACATCAAGCTGGCGCTGGTGGTGCCGGGTTCCGGCCTGGTCAAGAAACAGGCGGAGCAGGAAGGACTGGACCGGATATTCCGCGATGCCGGCTTCGAATGGCGCGACCCGGGCTGTTCCATGTGCCTGGCGATGAATGACGACCGACTGGAACCGGGCGAGCGCTGCGCCTCGACCTCCAACCGCAATTTCGAAGGACGGCAGGGGCCGGGGGGACGAACCCATCTAGTAAGTCCGGAAATGGCAGCGGCGGCGGCGATTGCCGGGCATTTCGTCGATGTTAATAAACTTAAGGAGGATTGTGATCATGAATAAAATCGTTTCTCTGGTTGCTTTGAAAACATACTTGCTGGCAGCCGTGACGGCGGGTTTTGTGCTTGCGCTGACAGGCTGCAATACGGTGCAGGGAATGGGCAAGGATATTGAGCGCGGCGGAGAAGCCATCCAGAAATCGGCTAAATAAATGGATCCCTTCCACAAACTTGAAGGACTGGTGGCGCCCTTGGACCGCGCAAATGTCGATACCGATGCCATCATCCCCAAGCAATTCCTGAAATCCATCAAACGCAGCGGCTTCGGGCCGAATGCGTTTGATGAATGGCGTTATCTCGACCACGGCGAGCCGGGGATGGACAATTCCGGGCGCCCGCTCAATCCGGATTTCGTGCTCAACCAGGCCCGCTACCAGGGCGCGCAGATCCTGCTGGCGCGCGAAAATTTCGGTTGCGGTTCGAGCCGGGAGCACGCCCCATGGGCACTACTGGATTTTGGCTTCCGCGCCATCATCGCGCCCAGCTTCGCAGATATTTTCTTCAACAACTGTTTCAAGAACGGCATCCTGCCCATCGTGCTGGATGCGGCCGACGTGGACCGGCTTTTCAGCGAAGTCGCGGCCCGGGAAGGCTACCGCTTGACGATCGATCTGGAAAAGCAAACCATTGACACCCCCGCGGGTCACGAACTCAGCTTCGACGTGGACAGTTTCCGCAAATTCTGCCTGCTGAATGGCCTGGACGATATCGGCCTGACCCTGCAGCACGCAGACCAGATCAGGGCCTACGAAGAACGGCGCAAGGCAGAAGCGCCATGGTTGTTTGTTTAATTGAGTAATGTAGGGTGGGTTAGCGCAGCGTAAGCCACCGAACGATCTAACGGAATTTATCAATGAAAATCGCAGTATTGCCCGGCGACGGGATCGGACCGGAAATCGTCGCTCAGGCGGTGAAAGTATTGAAAGCCATGGCCAGCGACGGCCTGAAAATCGAGCTGGAACAGGCCCCCATCGGGGGCGCGGGTTACGATGTTTCAGGCGACCCCTTGCCCGAAGCCACCATGAAACTGGCGCAAGCTTCCGACGCGGTGCTGCTCGGCGCGGTGGGCGGCTGGCAGTACGACACCCTGCCGCGCCCGATGCGCCCCGAGCAGGGGCTGTTGCGCATCCGCAAATGCATGGAGGTTTTCGCCAACCTGCGCCCGGCGCTGCTTTACCCGGAACTGGCCAGTGCTTCCACCCTCAAGCCGGAAGTGGTATCCGGCCTCGACATCATGATCGTGCGCGAACTGACCGGCGACATTTATTTCGGCCAGCCACGCGGCATTCATGTCAACGCCCAGGGCGAGCGCGAAGGCATCAACACCATGCGCTACACCGAATCGGAAATCCGCCGCATCGCCAAGGTAGGCTATGAAATCGCCATGAAGCGCAGCAGGAAACTATGCTCCGTGGACAAGGCCAACGTGCTGGAAACCACCGAACTGTGGCGCGAGATCATCACCGGCATGAACAAGGACTATCCGCAAGTCGAACTGTCCCACATGTACGTGGACAATGCCGCGATGCAACTGGTGCGCGCACCCAAGCAGTTCGACGTGATGATCACCGGCAACATTTTCGGCGACATCCTGTCCGACGAGGCTTCCATGCTTACCGGCTCCATCGGCATGCTGCCCTCGGCGTCGCTGGACGCCAACAACAAGGGCCTCTACGAGCCCAGCCACGGTTCCGCCCCGGACATCGCCGGCAAGGACATCGCCAACCCACTGGCAACCATCCTCTCGGTAGCAATGATGTTGCGCTACACCTTTAACAACGAGGAAAGCGCGACCCGCATTGAAAACGCGGTGAAAAAAGTGCTGGCGCAGGGTTATCGCACGGCGGATATTTACACCGACGGCACCAACAAGACATCGTGCAGCGCGATGGGCGATGCCGTGGTCGCGGCTCTGTAACAAATTTGAACAATCGAGGTTAACGAAATGATGAAAGTAGGTCTGATCGGCTGGCGCGGCATGGTGGGTTCGGTGCTGATGCAGCGCATGCGCGAAGAAAACGATTTTGCGCTGGTGGAGCCGGTGTTCTTCACCACTTCCAATCCTGGCGGCAAGGGCCCGGACGTGGGCAAGGATGTACCCGCGCTCAAGGACGCCAGGAACATCGATGAACTCAAGGCGATGGATGCCATCATCTCCTGCCAGGGCGGCGACTACACCAAGGAGGTGTACCAGCCTCTGCGCGCAGCCGGCTGGAAAGGCTACTGGATCGACGCCGCATCCACGCTGCGCATGCAGGACGAAGCCATCATCATTCTCGACCCGGTCAACAAGGACGTCATCCAGAACGGACTGACGAACGGAGTGAAGACTTACGTCGGCGGCAACTGCACCGTCAGCCTGATGCTGATGGCCATTGGCGGCCTGTTCGACCAGGGCCTGATCGAGTGGATCAGCCCCATGACCTACCAGGCTGCTTCCGGCGCCGGCGCACGCAACATGCGCGAGCTGATTCAGCAGATGGGCGCGATCAACGGTGAAGTCAAAACCCTGGTGGACGATCCGGCATCGGCAATTCTGGATATCGACAGGAAAGTGGCGGATTTCATTCGTTCCGAACAGTACCCGGTCGACGCCTGGCCGGTGCCGCTGGCCGGCTCCCTGATTCCGTGGATCGACGTGGCGCTCGAGTCGGGCCAGAGCAAGGAAGAGTGGAAAGCCCAAGTGGAGTGCAACAAGATTCTCGGCCGCAGCGATAGCCAGATCCCCATTGACGGACTGTGCGTGCGTGTCGGCGCAATGCGCTGCCACAGCCAGGCCCTGACCATCAAGATGACCCGTGACGTGCCGCTGGACGAAATTCACGCCATCATTGCGGCACACAACGACTGGGTCAAGGTGGTCCCAAACGACCGCGAGATCACCATGAAGGAGCTCACCCCCGCTGCTGTCACCGGCACACTGACGGTTCCCGTGGGCCGTATGCGCAAGCTCAACATGGGTCCGCAATACCTGTCCGCCTTCACCGTTGGCGATCAGCTACTTTGGGGTGCGGCCGAACCGCTGCGGCGCATGCTGCGCATCCTGATCGAAGCCTGAACCCGCGCCCTTGCTTGATCTTGGCACAAAGCCCGCCGCAATTGCGGCGGGCTTTTTTATTGATCTTTCATGTCGTGTTTTCCACACCTCGCACCTTCGCACAACACCAGAATACCTAATACGCAAGTTTAGCTTGCATCCCTAACTACATGATGTTAAGTTATTTAACCTAGGCAAAATATAATGAGGGTGGCATGGTGCGCACATTCAAACTGAAACCATGGGTTTATGCAGGTCTCTTGGCTCTATCGCCGCTGTCCGCCGATGCGGCCGGCTTGGGCAAACTGACCGTCACGTCGGCGTTGGGGCAACCTCTGCGGGCAGAAATCGAGCTGGTGGCGGTTGAGAAAAATGAACTGGATTCGCTTTCTGCGCGCATCGCGTCCGCGGAAGCCTTCAGGGAAGCCCAGATAGACCGGAACAGCGCGGTGCTAGCCATCAAATTCGCCGTTGAACAGAAGAAAGATGGCAAGCCGGTAATCAAGCTTTCCACGGTGCAGCCGGTCAACGAGCCCTTCCTGGACATGCTGGTCGAACTCAACTGGGCTGCAGGCCGTTTGTTGCGCGAATATACCGTGCTCCTGGATCCGCCCGGTTATGCCGAGCCCCAGTCCGTGCAACCGGTGGTTGTACCCACCGTCATGCCGGCTTCCGCTGCGGCCCCGGCAGAAGCAGCGCCACTGGAACCTGCCCCTGCAGCGAGCGCAAAACTTGAGCCACCAAAAACCAGCAAGGCCGACAAGCGCGCGACAAAACCCGAGGAACGCAAACCGGCTGCGGCTGAATTGGCCCCTGCCGAGCCTCAAGCCGATCAAGCCGCTGAAACAAAAAACTATGGGCCCGTCAAAAAGGGCGACACCCTGACAGGAATTGCCTCCCAGTTAAAACCCCAGGGTTTCAGCTTGGATCAAATGCTTGCAGCCCTGTACCAGAACAACAAACATGCTTTTGTCGGCAACAACATGAACCGGCTCAAAAGCGGACAAATTCTCCGCGTTCCTGAGGAGCAACAGCTCGCAGCCATCGGTCATGCCGAGGCCGTGCATGAAGTGAAGACTCACACGGCGGACTGGAATGCCTACCGGCAAAAACTTGCGGCAACGGTAGCCGAGACACCCGCGCCAAAGGAAGAAGCACCCAAGCAACTGGCGAAGGGCAAGATCACTTCCGCAGTTGAAGACAAGGCCGCACCTGCACCCGCACCCTCGAAGGATGTCCTGAAAGTCACCAAGGGCGAGGCACCGGCCAGCGGCAAGGAATTGCAGGCGCTGCAAGGCAAGCTCCAGTCCCTGCAGGAAGAAACAACCGCAAAAGGAAAATCCCTCAAGGAAGCCAACGATCGTATCGCCTCGCTGGAAAAAAGCATCAAGGACATGCAGCAGCTCATCGAGCTAAAGAACAAGAATCTGGCTGAATTGCAGAAACAGGCCACCGCCAAACCCGAGGCCGTACCAGCAGTCAAACCCGAACCCCCTCCTGCGCCCAAGCCGGAAGCTGCGCCTGTAAAGCCAGCTGAACCAGTGGCGGAAAAGCCAGCAGAAGCGCCCAAGCCAGCAGAAGAGAAACCGGCCGTGGCCAAACCAAAGCCTGCGCCAGCCAAAGTCGTTGCCCCCCCACCGCCGGAAGTCAGCCTGCTGGACAGCATTATAGGCAATCCGCTCAATCTGGCAGCAGGGGCGGGAGCATTGGCATTGCTCGCCGGTGGCGCCATGATCGCAATCAACCGTCGGCGCAGAAAGAGCCTGTCGAGCTTCGAGGACAGCATCATGACCGGCGGCGACCTCAAGGCGAACACGGTGTTTGGCGAAACCGCCGGTGGCGTGGTAGATACAGGCGACACTTCATTCCTGACCGATTTCAGTCAGGCCGGTTTGGGTACGATAGACACCAACGATGTGGATCCCATCGCCGAGGCCGAGGTTTACATGGCTTATGGCCGTGACGCCCAGGCAGAAGAAATTCTCAAGGAAGCGATGATCAAAGATCCCAATCGGCATGAGGTTCATCTCAAGCTGTTGGAAATTTATGCCGCCCGCAAAAATCTGATCGCCTTCGAAACGCTGGCCGGCGAACTGTATGCTTCGATGGGTGGCAAACCCAGCACGATTTGGAACAAGGCGGCGGAAATGGGGCATGCTCTCGACCCCAACAACCCCCTCTACAGTCCACAGGAAGGAAGTGCCAAACCGACAAGCGAATTTGCGGCTCCCGTCGCCGTTGCCGCTGACACCATGGACATGGGCGAACCCACGCAGGGTTTGGTGGAAGCCGAACTTACAGCGGAGGATATGTCTACCGACCTGGATTTCGATGCGGATCAAGTTCTCCCGGCGACCGCGTCAGAGCCCATGGCGGAGTTCGAAAATCTTGCCGAAGAAATTCCCGCTGTCGCCGCCCCGGTTGTAGCAGAGACCTCTGAAGAAGAAATAGGAGCCCTCGAATTCGACCTCGACGCTTTCGCCGAGAAACCCGCGGAAATTCCTCAGGCTCCAGAGGCCGTGCCCGCCACAGCGGCTGAAGAAGAACAGGGCCTGGAATTTGACCTTGACGAGTTGATGCCGCATCTGGCGCCGGCAGCAGACGAGCCCGCCGCGCTGGCCGAAGCGGCAACCGACGAAATCCCGTTGGAGGTGCCAACCCAGGCCGATGCCCTGGAGCTGGACCTGGATACGTTCGCCGCCCCGGCGGAAGCGGAAGCCGCACCAGCACTAGCACCAGTCGCTGACACGGAAATGGACCTTGATTTCTCGCTGGAGCTCCCCGCGACCGAGCAGGAAGCACCGCAGCCCGTGGCATCCGCAGACGAATCCATCGTGATTGAATCCACGCCGGTTGAGGAGGAGGAGGCTCACCTGGATTTCGATTTCGACATTGGAAGCGAGCTGACACCCGCCGCCACGGAAGAAATAGCTCCAGCACCTATGCCCGAGCTCGACTTGTCCGGCATCAGTCTGGATCTGGAAGAACCGGCACCATCGACAATGGCCGCGACTACCGGCGAAAGCGAAGGCGGCCTGGCTGAAGTGGCTACAAAACTGGACCTGGCCCGCGCCTATGTTGAAATGGGTGACAAGGATGGCGCACGGGAAATACTGGAGGAAGTGCTGAAGGAAGGTGGCGCCCAGCAGCAGGCGGACGCGAACCAGTTGCTAGCATCCCTCTGAAGTTGAAAAAACACAAAAACCCTCTGCGGATAAATCGCGGAGGGTTTTTTCATTTAAGCATGGTTAATCTGCTCATCAACCCCGCCACCAGGATTTCGATCTGGCTTGGATTTGCCGTTACCGTTCAGGCAATCGGACCAAGCACGCTATTGCTCGTGACGCTGCTGTCGGTAGCGGCGTTAATGGCCATGCGCGTGACAGGGGCGCTTACCATGCTGCGCCGCACACGCTGGCTCCTGCTGTCGCTGCTGCTGATCTATTCCTTTGCGACCCCGGGCGACCCCGCTCTTCCAGCCCTGGGTTTCTTGAGCCCTTCACTCCAGGGTCTGCACAGCGGCATTGTGCAGGCGTGGCGCCTGGCATTGCTGCTGGCAGCACTGGCACTGTTATTGCACGCCTGCTCGCGAGAAAACCTGTTAAGCGGAATTTATATCCTGCTGCGCCCGTTGCGCCCGCTGGGGCTTGACCCGGAGCGGGTTGCGGTAAGGCTTTGGCTCACGCTCCACTACGCGGAACAGCAACCCCGTAAAAACATCCTGTCCTGGTGGCACGACTTGCGCGCCACCACTGAACCGGCGCCCGACACTGCCACCCACGTAAACCTGGAGCTACCCTCATTTACCTGGCGTGATGGGTTGGCACTAAGTCTGGTCGCCCTCTTGATTGGGTTGGCATTATCCTAGAAACCTCAGTTGACCGCTCGACTGGAAATTTAACAGTGTGATTCCAATAAACTTCTTCATGATTTACCATTTCACCCGGTTAGTGAGTTCGCTACAGGGTGGATTGCACGGTTATTGCGGCGCATGGCGGTGTTGCAACTCCTTGGAATGGAATAACCATTCCGCGTCGTTGCGCCTTGCCCTGCACCGCAATAACCGCACACTCCACCCCGTCCAACTAAAGTTTCTAGGATTATGGTAAGAATCGCGCTTGGAGTGGAATATGACGGCAGCCATTTCTGCGGCTGGCAGAGTCAGCCTTCCGCCTGCGGCGTGCAGGATGCACTGGAACAGGCATTGGCCGGGATAGCCGGAGAATCCGTGCGTGTCCACGCTGCCGGCCGCACCGATACCGGCGTTCACGCCCTGTCCCAGGTGGTTCATTTCGATACCACGGCCATCCGTCCCGAAAATGCCTGGGTGCGCGGCACCAACGCCCTGCTCCCAAAAAGTGTCAGCGTGTTGTGGGCGCGCCAGGTGGATGACGGCTTCCACGCCCGTTTTTCGGCACAGGAACGGCGTTACCGCTACCTTCTGCTCAATCATTCGGTGCGCCCGGGGCTGTCCAGCGGAAAAATAGGCTGGTTTCACCTGCCGCTGGATATCGAACTGATGCGCGACGGCGCCTCTCAGCTGCTCGGCGAACATGACTTTTCAGCCTTCCGCGCGGCATGTTGCCAGGCGAAATCGCCGGTAAAAAACTTGCGCCAGCTGGATATCTCCCGACAGGGCGACGTCCTGGTATTCGACCTGGCCGCCAATGGTTTCCTGCATCACATGGTGCGCAACATCGTCGGCTGCCTGGTTTATGTGGGAAAAAAAAACCACCCTCCCGAATGGATCGCCGAGTTGCTGACGCATGCGGACCGCACCCGTGCGGCGCCCACCTTCGCGCCCGATGGCCTCTATTTTTCCGGCGTCACGTATGACGCGAAATGGGACTTGCCCATCACTTCACGAAACATAGGCTTCTGAATTATGAAACATCCGGGTTAAAATCCAGGATTCCGAATTCCTGGGGCTTTCATGACCCGAGCCAAGATCTGCGGCATTACCCGAATCGAAGATGGGCTGGCGGCATCCCGTCACGGCGCCGACGCGATCGGGCTGGTGTTTTATCCTGCCAGTCCGCGCCATGTATCGCTTGCCCAGGCAAAAGCCATAGCCGGTGCACTGCCACCTTTCGTCAGCACGGTCGGCCTGTTCGTGAATCCTGACAGTGCTGAGGTCGAGGCGGTACTGCGTGAATTTCACCTGGATGTACTGCAATTCCACGGCGACGAAGCGCCGGAATTCTGCGCCGGCTTTGGCGTGCCCTATCTCAAGGCAGCGCGCGTCAAACCCGGATTGGATTTGCTACAATACGCAGCTGCGTACCGGTCTGCCCAGGGTTTGCTGCTGGATGCCTTCGTCGAAGGCCAGGCTGGCGGAACCGGCCTATCCTTCGACTGGGATTTGATCCCGGCCGAGTTGCCGCTACCGCTCATTCTATCCGGCGGGCTTGACCCCGATAACGTGCGCACCGCCATCGAGCGGGTCAGACCCTGGGCGGTGGACGTTTCGAGCGGGGTGGAAGCTTGCGAAGGAAGCAGAATTCTAAAAGGTCTAAAGGACGCGGCTAAAATTGCCGCGTTCATGCAAGGAGTAAGAAGTGCAAATGTATGATTTACCTGACCAGCATGGACATTTCGGGCCTTATGGCGGAATTTTTGTCGCAGAGACGCTTATCACTGCGCTGGACGAACTGCGCGTGGCCTACGAGGCATGTCGTGCCGACCCTGATTTTCAGGCCGAATTTGCCCGCGAGCTGAAACACTACGTCGGCCGCCCAAGCCCGATTTACCATGCCAAAAGATGGTCCGACCATCTCGACGGCGCGCAGATCTACCTCAAGCGGGAAGATCTCAACCATACCGGCGCGCACAAGATCAACAACACCATCGGCCAGGCCCTGCTCGCCCGCCGCATGGGCAAGAAACGCATCATCGCCGAGACCGGCGCCGGACAGCACGGCGTCGCCAGCGCCACGGTGGCGGCGCGCTACGGCCTGGAGTGCGTGGTTTACATGGGCAGCGAGGACATCAAGCGCCAGGCCCCCAACGTGTATCGCATGAAACTGCTGGGCGCCACCGTGGTACCGGTGGAATCCGGCTCCAAGACGCTCAAGGACGCCCTCAACGAAGCCATGCGCGACTGGGTCACCAACGTCGAAAACACGTTCTACATCCTCGGCACCGCCGCTGGCCCGCACCCTTATCCCATGCTGGTACGTGATTTTCAGTGCGTGATAGGCGAAGAGTCCAAAATCCAGATGCCGGAAATGATCGGGCGCCAGCCGGATGCGGTAATCGCCTGCGTTGGCGGAGGCTCCAACGCCATCGGCCTGTTCTACCCTTACATCCCGGTCGAAGGCGTCAGAATGATAGGCGTCGAGGCTGCGGGACTGGGACTGGAAACAGGCAAACATGCCGCGCCGCTGAATGCCGGATCGTCAGGCGTGCTGCACGGGGCGCGTCAATACCTGATGCAGGACAAGAACGGCCAGATCATTGAAACCCACTCCATCTCCGCCGGCCTGGACTACCCAGGTGTCGGGCCGGAACATTGCTGGCTCAAGGACAGCGGACGCGCCGAATATGTCGCCGTCAGCGACGATGAAGCGCTGCGCGCCTTCCACGATTTATGCCGTTTCGAGGGCATCATCCCGGCGCTGGAATCGAGCCATGCCCTGGCCTACGCAGCCAAGCTCGCACCCACGCTGCCCAGGGACAAGGTACTGCTGGTCAACCTGTCCGGTCGCGGCGACAAGGATATGAACACGGTAGCCGAGTTGTCGGGAATCACGTTTTAGGAATATTCATGTCACGAATTGCAGCCACATTCAGCAGCCTCGAACAGCAGGGTAAAAAAGCCCTGATCCCCTTCATCACCGCCGGCGACCCTTCGCCTGACTTGACCGTGCCGCTGATGCACAAGCTGGTGGCAGCGGGTGCGAACATCCTCGAACTTGGCGTGCCGTTCTCCGACCCGATGGCGGACGGCCCCACCATCCAGCGTGCCAGCGAGCGGGCGCTCAAGCACGGCACCGGGTTGAGGGACGTGCTGGCCATGGTGACGGAATTCCGTACCACGAATCAAATCACGCCGGTGGTGCTGATGGGCTACGCCAACCCGATCGAAGCCATGGGTTATGCACCATTTGCCGAGGCCGCCGAGCGCGCGGGAGTGGATGGCGTGCTGACGGTGGATTACCCACCCGAGGAATGCGCCGAACTGGCCGGGCAACTGAGACAGCACGAAATCGACATGATTTTCCTGCTCTCCCCCACCACACCCGAACAGCGCATCCTGCAGGTCGCCAAACTGGCGCGCGGATTCATCTATTACGTTTCTCTCAAGGGCGTGACGGGCTCGGCCAATCTGGACCTGCAGGAAGTCGGACAGAAAATTCCGGCTATCCGCACTGCGGCAAATTTGCCGGTGGGCGTCGGCTTCGGCATCCGCGATCAGCAGACTGCCCAGGCCGTGGCTCAGTTCGCCGATGCGGTGGTGATCGGCAGCCGCATCGTGCAGGAAATCGAGAATTCACAACCAGACGCGATATTGAACAATGTATTCAATCTCGTGCAGGGCTTCCGTAACGCGATGGATGGCGGCAAGTTGTAGGTCGGGCTTCAGCCCGACATGTCGACCGAAAGGCCAACCTACAAGCAGACAACTAAACAAAGGATAAGCAATGAGCTGGTTCCAGAAACTTCTGCCCCCGAAAATCAAACGCAAGATCAGCGGCGAAACCAAGAAAACCGTCCCGGAGGGCTTGTGGAGTAAATGCCCGACCTGCGAATCGGTGCTGTACCGTACCGACCTGGAAAAGAATCTCGAAGTTTGCCCGAAATGCGGCCATCACCATCGCATTTCAGCCCGCACCCGCCTCGATATCCTGCTCGATCCCGAAGGCCGGCGTGAAATCGGCATCACGGTCCTGCCAGTGGACAGCCTGAAGTTCAAGGACAGCAAACGCTATCCCGACCGCCTCGTGGAAGCGGAACTGAGCACCGGCGAGACCGATGCGCTGGTGGTGATGCAGGGCACGATCAAGAACATTCCACTAGTAGTGGCCGCATTCGAGTTCAAGTTCATGGGCGGCTCCATGGGCTCGGTGGTGGGCGAGCGCTTCGTGCGCGGCATCAACGTTTGCCTGGAACAAAACCTGCCTTTCATTTGTTTTTCCGCCAGCGGTGGCGCGCGCATGCAGGAAGGCCTGCTCTCGCTGATGCAGATGGCCAAAACCAGCGCGGCGCTGACCAAGCTGGCCGAAGCGCGCCTGCCGTTCATTTCCGTACTCACCGATCCCACCATGGGCGGGGTTTCCGCCAGCTTCGCCATGCTGGGGGATGTCATCGTGGCCGAACCCAACGCCCTGATCGGCTTTGCCGGGCCGCGCGTGATCGAGCAGACGGTACGCGAAACCCTGCCGGACGGATTCCAGCGTGCCGAGTTCCTGGTCGATCACGGCGCCGTGGATTTGATCATCGACCGCCGCCAGATGCGCGAGCGTTTTGCCAACCTGATCACCATGATGACGCGGATGCCGGCGGCGGCTTGAGTCAGTGCCCGGCACTCGCCTCTCTTCACGAGTGGCTAGCCTATCTGGAGCAGTTGCACCCCAAAACCATCGAGCTGGGGCTGGAGCGGGTCAATGCCGTCAAGGCCCGGCTCGAACTTGAGCCCGGCTTCCCCATTCTCACCGTTGCCGGCACCAACGGCAAAGGCTCCACCTGCGCCATGCTGGAGGCGATCCTGGACGTAGCGGGATACCGTACTGGCTGTTATACCTCTCCCCACTTGCTACATTACAACGAACGGGTGCGCATAGCTCGCGACGAAATCGACGATGCCGCGTTATGTATGGCCTTCGCGGCAGTGGAGCAGGCCCGGGGCGATATCTCACTGAGCTATTTCGAGTTCGGTACCCTGGCAGCGCTGTGGCTGTTTCAGCAGCAACAGGTGGAAGTTGCGATCCTGGAAGTAGGACTGGGCGGACGTCTCGATGCGGTCAATGCCTTCGATGCGGATTGTGCCATCATCACCAGCATAGCCCTCGACCACATGGATTACCTGGGAGATGACCGCGAATCCATCGGGAGGGAAAAGGCAGGGATATTCCGCTGCGGCAAACCCGCCGTGTGTGCCGACCGCAGCCCACCCCACAGTGTTTGCCGTCATGCAGAGGAAATTGCTGCTGACCTGAAACTGATCGGGCACGATTTCGACGCCGAACCCCAGCAAGGGCAATGGCTATTCCGCAGCAATGACGGCTGGCGCATGACGCTACCCCAACCCAGCCTACGCGGACCTTACCAGCTCGATAACGCCAGCGCCTGTCTCGCTGCGCTGGAAGCAGTCAGGAACAAACTTCCCGTCACGCCGGAAAATATCCGCCGCGGCCTGCTGGAGGCCAGCGTGCCGGGCCGCTTCCAGGTGCTGCCGGGCAAACCAGCGGTAATCCTCGACGTGGCCCACAATCCCCATGCCGCCAGGGCACTGGCGGGCAATCTGCACCAGATGTGGTGCAGCGGCAAGACACTGGCCGTTTTCGCCATGCTGTCGGACAAGGATATCGATGGGGTGATCGCGGCGCTGGGCGACGAAATTGATGTCTGGCTGGTGGCAAGCATCGCCCACACACGTGGAGCCGATGCAAGCGAGCTGCAATCCCGGCTACTGCAAGCAGGCATCCATGAAGTCGAGGTTTTCCCCAGCATCGCCGGGGCTTACCACCATGCCTGCCAAATCGCGGGCGAAGATGATAGAATTGCGGCCTTCGGCTCGTTTTATACCGTCGCCGAGGTCATGCAACAGGAACCCCGATTCAATGGCAAACAGCCCCTCCCCCACTGTTGAAGAACTCCAGCTCAGAAAGCGGGCACGGCGCCGCCTGATAGGCGCGGTAACGCTGGTGGCGGTGATGGTCACCGTATTGCCGATGGTACTCGACGATGAGCCGAAACCGGTGGGACAGGATATCGCCATCAACATTCCTTCCCAGCAGAGTAGCGATTTCACGCTCAAGGTAAGCAAGCCGCCCGCGCCGCCCGTTCTACCTGCTCCGCAAGCAACACCTGTCGAGCCGGAAAAACACATTGCCCCTGCCGCCATCGTCGCTAAAGTCGTCGAAACTCGACAGGAAGCGCCTCATGTGGTCAGGGAAGAGAAACATCAGGACCCTTCGGACAAGCCCAAGGAATCCAAGCCTGCCCCCAAGCCCGCCGAAACGCCCCAGGCCGGCAGCGGATACGTCATCATGCTCGGCGCCTTTCTCAGCGAAACCAACGCAAGGCAGCGTCAAATCAGGCTGAAGGAATTGGGCGTCAAGTATTATGAGGAGAAAATCAAGTCTCCTGCGGGCGAGAAAATTGGCGTAAGGGCCGGCCCCTACCCCACCCGCCAGGAAGCAGAGCACGCCCTCGCCAAATTGAAGGCCGCCGGCATTCAGGACGGCCTGGTTACCGAGAAAAAATGACGGGGCTTGCAAGCGTCCGAGATGTATGACGGTTTTTGATTACGCGGTACTGCTGATAATCGGGCTTTCCATCCTGCTCAGCGTGATGCGCGGCGCGGTGCGGGAAATCCTGGCGCTGGCGTCGTGGGTAGTGGCGTTCCTGGTGGCCAACACCTACAGCGTATGGCTGGCGGCGCAACTGCCGGCGGGCATTCCGGGCGAAGCGTTGAAGCTGCTGGCGGCGTTCGTTATCCTGTTCCTGACCATGCTGCTGCTGATGAGCCTGTTTGCCATCGCATTATCGGAGCTGATCAAGACGGTGGGGCTGGGGACATTCGATCGCGGCCTCGGAGCGGTTTTCGGTTTTGCCCGCGGCTTGCTGATCGTCATGGTGCTGGTGCTGCTGGCGGGGCTGACTGCATTGCCGCAAGAGCATTTCTGGCGCGATGCGATGTTCAGTTCGCCGCTGGAGGCTTTGACCATGAAAGCCAGGGCATGGCTGCCGGAAGATTTTGCCAAACGTCTTAGTTACGAATAACTGAAATAGGCTCTAAACCATGTGCGGAATTCTGGGTATCGTCGCGAAAAACCCCGTCAATCAGCTGCTTTACGACGGTCTGCTGGTATTGCAGCACCGCGGCCAGGATGCGGCTGGCATCGTAACCAGCGATGGCGCCACTTTTCATATGCACAAGGCCAATGGCCTGGTGGCGGATGTGTTCCGCACCCGCAACATGCGCTCGCTGCTGGGCAACGTGGGCATCGCCCACGTGCGCTACCCCACTGCGGGGGATTCGTTCTCCGCCGCCGAGGCCCAGCCGTTCTACGTCAACTCGCCGTTCGGCATCGTGCTCGGTCACAACGGCAACCTCACCAACGCCGACCAGTTGCGCGAAGACCTGTTCCGCCAGGACCTGCGCCACGTCAACACCACTTCCGATTCGGAAGTGCTGCTCAACGTGCTGGCGCACGAGCTGGCATCCTGCACCGCCAACCACCAGCTCGACCCCGAGACCATTTTCAAGGCCGTGGCTGGCGTGCATCGCCGCTGCCGCGGCGCCTATGCGGTGGTCGCCATGATCTCCGGTTATGGACTGCTCGCGTTCCGCGACCCTCACGGCATCCGCCCGCTGGTGTTCGGCCGCGCCGAAACCGCGCAGGGACCGGAATATCTGGTGGCGTCCGAAAGCGTCGCCCTCGATGTGCTGGGCTTCAAGCTGATCCGCGACGTGGCTCCGGGCGAAGCGATTCTGATCGACGAAAGCGGCAATTTCTTCAGCCAGCAATGCGTCGAGAAATCGTCCCTCAACCCCTGCATTTTCGAATACGTCTATCTCGCCCGTCCGGACTCGGTGATCGACGGCATTTCCGTGTATGAAACCCGGCTGCGCATGGGTATCAGCCTGGCGGAAAAAATCCGCCGCAGCTTCGACCAGCTCGACATCGACGTGGTGATCCCGATCCCCGACACCAGCCGGCCCAGCGCGCTACAACTCGCCAACCAGCTCAATGTGCCGTACCGCGAAGGGTTCATCAAGAATCGTTATATCGGTCGGACGTTCATCATGCCGGGCCAGTCCTTGCGCAAGAAATCCGTGCGCCAGAAACTCAACGCCATCGGCATCGAGTTCCAGGGCAAGAACGTGCTGCTGGTGGACGACTCCATCGTGCGCGGCACGACCAGCAAACAGATTGTGCAGATGGCGCGCGAAGCCGGCGCGCGCAAGGTATATTTCGCCTCCGCCGCACCGCCGGTGCGCTTTCCCAATGTTTACGGCATTGATATGCCGACGCGCGGAGAGCTGCTTGCCACGGGACGCACCGATGAAGAAATCGCGTTGGAAATCGGTGCCGATGCGGTGATTTACCAGGATATCGACGCCCTGGTCGAAGCGGTACGAGAAGGCAGGCCCGCCATTACCTGCTTCGACACCTCGTGTTTCGACGGCCAATACATCACCGGCGACATTACGCCCGAATATCTGGCCGAAGTTGAATCCTCACGTGGCCGACCCAGCCAGGATTCGGCGGGTTTGGCCAGCCGTCAGCTTGATCTCAACCTCAACGAGGCGGATTGAATCATGAGCAAAGATTTCGACCTTGAAACCCTGGCCGTCCGCGCCGGAACCCAGCGCAGCCAGTTCAACGAACATTCCGAGGCGATCTTCCTCACCTCCAGTTTCGTGTTCGAGAACGCAGCCCAGGCCGCCGACCGCTTCGGTGGGCAGGAACCGGGCAATATCTATTCGCGCTTCACCAACCCCACCGTCACCATGTTGCAGGATCGCCTGGCCGCGCTGGAGGGAGCCGAATTCTGCGTCGCCACGTCGAGCGGCATGTCGGCCATCCTGGCCTGCGTGATGGGCCTGCTCTCTGCCGGCGACCATATCGTCGCCTCGCGCAGCATTTTCGGCACCACGGTGCAGCTGTTCGGCAACATCCTCAAGCGCTTCGGGGTGGAAACCACCTTCGTGCCTCTGACCGATCCTGCCGCCTGGCAACAAGCGGTTCAGCCCAACACCAAGCTGTTCTTCGTCGAAACGCCCTCCAATCCGCTCACCGAGGTTTGCGACATCGGCGCGCTGGCCGATATCGCCCACCAGTCCGGTGCCTGGCTGGCGGTGGACAACTGCTTCTGCACCCCGATGCTGCAGCGCCCGTTATACCTGGGCGCGGACATCGTGATCCATTCCGCCACCAAGTACCTCGATGGCCAGGGTCGTGTGCTGGGCGGCGCGGTGCTGGGTAGCAAGCAACTGATGGAAGGCGTGTACGGCTTCCTGCGCACCGCCGGGCCGACGCTTTCCGCTTTCAACGCCTGGATCATCCTGAAAGGCCTCGAAACGCTCAGGATCCGCATGGACGCGCACTCCCGCAATGCGCTGGAACTGGCCCAGTGGCTCGAAACCCAGCCCCAGGTGGAACGCGTCTACTACCCCGGCCTACCCTCGCATCCCCAGCATGAGCTGGCCATGCGCCAGCAGAGAACCGGCGGCGGCATCGTGGCCTTCGACGTCAAGGGCGGCAAGGACGCCGCCTGGCGCGTGGTGGACGCGACCCGCATGCTCTCCATCACCGCCAACCTGGGCGATACCAAGACCACCATCACCCATCCCGCCACCACCACCCATAGCCGGGTTTCCGCCGAAGCGCGTGCGGCGGCAGGTATCGGGGACGGACTACTGCGCGTGGCAGTGGGGCTGGAGTCCATTGTGGATATCAAGGCCGATCTGGCGCGGGGGCTGGGCTGACGACAACATCCAGCGAGATACAATGCAAGGATTGTAACTGTCTTGCCCAAAAAACAGAGGTCATATGACACAATCATCTATCAACACGGTAGTTGAACCGATTGTTTCAATGTTTACAACAACGGCGATAATGCTGGTTATTGTTGCGACCATTAGTTTTCTTGTCGCACAAACATTTGGAAAATCTCGTAGAAGTCGTCAAATCATTTCCACCATTGTGTCCTCCATCGGGATATTGACAACTCTCCTATATTCAACCTCGCGGCTTGGAACCTCATAAGGCGCAACGCCACACCCATAAATGTGCCAACTTGGCGACATTCAATCATCCGGTGACGTACAGCCAATGCCAAACCCACCCAATAAACTCGAGGGAGAACCTGCATGACCAAGTACATCGGAATCCTCACCTCCGGCGGCGACAGCCCGGGCCTGAATGCCGCCATTCGTGGCGTGGGCAAGGCGGCGCTGAACCACTACGGCATGCACATCATCGGTTTCCGCGACGGCTTTCGCGGGCTGATGGAGAACCGCACCATGCGGCTCGATAGCGGCGAGCTGTCCGACATCCTGACGCGCGGCGGCACCATCCTCGGCACCAGTCGCGACAAGCCGCACCGCATGCCGGTGGGCGGCAAGGTGCTGGACATGACCGACGTGATCGTGGGCAATTACCACGACAACCATCTCGATGCACTGGTTTGCCTGGGCGGCGGCGGCACGCAGAAAAATGCGCTGCGCCTCAAGGAAAAGGGGCTCAACATCATCACGCTGCCCAAGACCATCGACAACGATGTCGCCATGACCGACACCACCTTCGGCTTCGACACCGCGCTGGGCATCGCCACCGAGGCCATCGACCGCCTCCACAGCACGGCCCACAGCCACCACCGCATCATCGTGGTGGAGATCATGGGCCACCGCGCCGGCTGGCTGGCACTGGGGGCAGGTATCGCGGGCGGCGCCGACGTGATCCTGATCCCGGAGATTCCCTACGACGTGGAAAGCGTGGCGGAGGCGATCCGCGAGCGCAGCCGGGGCGGCAAACCGTTCAGCATCGTGGCGGTGGCGGAAGGGGCGATTTCGAAGCAGGATTTCCTGGCGCAGCTCGCCGCGCAGGAGAAAAAGACCAAGGGGAAGAAGAAAGGTAGTGCGGACGCACCCCAAAGCACCGAAATCCAGTATGCCGACCACACCCTGCGCCTGGCGAAGAAACTGGAACAGCTCACCGGCCTGGAAGCCCGCGTCACCATCCTGGGCCACTTGCAGCGCGGCGGCATTCCCTCCGCCGCCGACCGCCTGCTCGCGACCAGGCTTGGGACCGCGTGCGCGGACTTGATCAGCAAGGGCCACTACGGCGTGATGGTGGCCGCCAAGGGGGATGAAACCAGGGCGGTGAAGCTGGAAGATGTGGCGGGAAAGGTCAAAACCGTTCCGCCCGACCATCCCTGGGTGGCGAGTGCGCGCAGGGTTGGCACCAATCTCGGGGATTGATCCTCAGCATTCCCCGCCAAGCCTTGAGCTGGATCATGTTCCGGACCCGAAAAACCGGTAGTTTCGTGCCGGTTTGGCTTCTGGTGCAATAATCCGGTAAAATTGCTGGCTTAATTCGGCATTCCTTTCCCATGACCAAGCTTGCAAAAGCGTCCCCTCCCAAGAACTTCGAAAGTGCCCTGTCCGAGCTGGAACAGGTCGTTTCCGCTATGGAGGAAGGCCAGATGTCCTTGGAACAGTCCCTTACTGCCTATCAGCGTGGCATGGACCTGCTCAAGTACTGCCAGGCAACCTTGCAGGATGCGGAGCAGCAAGTAAAAATCCTGGAAACGGGTTCCCTGAACAATTTCAATCCAGATGGTGGCAATTCCGGTGCTAGCGAATAACGATTTTCAAGAATGGGCCCGGCAGCGCCAGTTGCGCATGGAAACGGTGTTGAGTGAAATCCTGCCCGCCCCCGAACTGGCACCGCAGCGCCTGCATCAAGCCATGCGCTATGCGGCCTTGGGCGGCGGCAAACGGGTACGTCCTTTGCTGGCTTTTGCCGCCGGCGAATTGACCGGCGCTGCGGTGGAACGCGTGGAGGCCGTGGCGGCAGCGGTAGAGCTGATCCACGTCTATTCCCTCGTCCACGACGACCTGCCGTGCATGGACAACGACGACCTGCGGCGTGGCAAACCCACCTGCCATATCCAATTCGATGAAGCCACCGCGCTTCTAGTGGGCGACAGCCTGCAAAGCATGGCTTTTCAGATTGTCACCGAACGCACGCTGACCCATAGCGCGGCGCTACAACTCGAAATGGTCAGGCTGCTCGCACTCGCCGCCGGTTCGCGCGGCATGGCGGGAGGGCAAGCAATCGACCTCGACTCGGTGGGCAAGACCTTGACCCAGACCGAGCTGGAGTTCATGCACATTCACAAGACCGGCGCGCTGATCCGCGCCGCGGTCATGCTCGGCGCCCATTGCGGAAATGGTGTCGATGCCGGGCAACTGGACGCGATCAATCACTATGCCAAGTGCATCGGCCTGGCCTTTCAGGTAGTCGACGACATCCTCGATGTCGAAGCCAGCACCGCAACCCTCGGCAAAACCGCCGGCAAGGATGCGCAAAACAACAAGCCAACCTACGTTACCATTCTTGGACTGAGCGCCGCCCACGCCCTGGCTGAAGAATTACATCACAATGCACTTTCCGCCCTGACCGATTTTGGAGACAGGGGCAGGAGACTGGTACAACTGGCCGATTTCATCCTGAGACGCCACTCCTGATGTACGCCCTGCTCGAGTCGATCGACGACCCGGAACAACTACGCCGTCTGGAACGCCACCAACTGCCCAGGCTGGCCGAGGAGTTGCGCGCATTCCTCATCGAAAGCGTATCGCGCACCGGCGGACATCTGGCGTCCAATCTGGGCACGGTGGAACTGACCATTGCGCTGCACTATGTGTTCAACACCCCGTCCGACCGCCTGGTGTGGGATGTGGGGCATCAGACCTACCCTCACAAGATACTCACCGGCCGCCGCAAGGCGATGGCCAATTTGCGCCAGCTGGGCGGAATCGCGGGCTTCCCGCGCCGCGACGAGAGTCCTTACGACGCATTCGGCGCGGGGCATTCCAGCACCTCCATCAGCGCCGCGCTGGGCATGGCCGTGGCTGCCAAGCAGCAGGGCACCGACCGGCGCGCTGTGGCCATCATCGGTGACGGCGCCATGACAGCGGGCATGGCATTCGAGGCACTCAACAACGCCGGCACCATGGATGCCAACCTGCTGGTGATACTCAACGACAACGACATGTCGATTTCCCCCAACGTGGGCGCGCTCAACAACTACCTCGCCAAGCTCATGTCGGGACGCTTTTACGCCGCGGCGCGACGTGCCAGCGAGAAGGTGCTGGGCGGCGTTGCCCCCCCCATCTGGGAACTGGCCAAGCGCGCCGAGGAGCACGTCAAGGGCATGGTGATTCCGGGCACCCTGTTCGAGGAATTCGGTTTCAACTATATCGGCCCTATCGACGGCCACGACTTCGATGCCCTGATTCCCACCCTGAACAACATCAAGCAGCTGGAAGGACCGCAGTTCCTCCATGTCGTCACCCAGAAGGGCAAGGGCTTCAAGCGCGCCGAGGACGATCCCTGCCTGTATCACGGCGTGGCGAAATTCGACCCCGAGGATGGCGTGGTGGACAGCGCGCCCGGCGGACGCAAAACCTATACCCAGGTTTTCGGTGACTGGTTGTGCGACATGGCGGCGGCAGATTCGCGCCTGGTAGCCATCACGCCGGCGATGCGGGAAGGCTCCGGCATGGTGAAGTTTTCCGAGGATTACCCCGGCCGCTACTTCGATGTTGGCATTGCCGAACAGCATGCGGTGACTTTCGCCGCCGGGCTGGCCTGCGAGGGTCTGAAACCGGTGGTGGCGATTTATTCCACTTTCCTGCAACGCGCCTACGATCAACTGGTGCACGACGTGGCGCTGCAGAACCTGCCGGTGGTATTCGCCATCGACCGCGCCGGGCTGGTCGGGGCGGACGGCCCGACTCACGCCGGCAGCTTCGACCTTGCCTTCCTGCGCTGCATACCCAATATGGTGGTGATGGCACCCAGCGACGAAAACGAATGCCGCCAGATGCTTTACACCGCATTCCAGCTCGACCAGCCCAGCGCAGTGCGCTACCCGCGTGGCAGCGGCAGCGGCGTAGCCATCAATACGGAGTTGACCGCCCTGCCGCTGGGCCAGGGCGAAATCCGGCGACGCGGAGCAAGGATAGCCATCCTGGCCTTCGGCAGCATGCTTCAACCGGCTTTGGCCGCAGCCGAGGAATTGAATGCCACAGTCGCCAACATGCGTTTCGTCAAGCCGCTGGATGAAGCCTTGCTCAAGGAACTGGCCGCGAGCCACCAACTGCTGGTAACGGTAGAGGAAAACACCGTCATGGGCGGCGCTGGCAGCGCGGTGGCGGAAAGCCTGGACATGCAGGGCATCACGGTTTCCCTGTTACACCTCGGCCTGCCCGACCAGTTCATCGAGCAGGGCGATCATGCCGTCTTGCTTAAGCTGTGCGGCCTGGACAAGGATGGCCTGGTACGCACCATCAGAAAATCATTACCCGAGTAGTTTACTGGGCTATTGGAAACGGTTATACTGGCTCCAGTTAATCGAATCGATTTAAGGAAATGAATTCATGAGCAATTGCACTGTTCCCTGCGACGGAACCACGGCGGCATGCGAGATTGAGGATGTCCAGGGTTCGCACGACACCCGTCAGATTGCTATCGACAAAGTGGGGATCAAGTCCATCCGCCATCCGATCAAGGTGGCGGACAAGAGCGAAGGCGTGCAGCATACGGTTGCCGTGTTCAACATGTACGTACACTTGCCCCATAACTTCAAGGGCACCCACATGTCGCGCTTCGTTGAGATCCTCAACGGTTATGAGCGCGAGATTTCTGTAGAAAACTTCGAGACCATGCTACGCGAAATGGTGGTGCGCCTCGAGGCCGAATCCGGTCACGTGGAAATGTCCTTCCCCTACTTCATCAACAAGAAGGCACCGATTTCCGGCGTGCAAAGCCTGCTGGACTACGAAGTAACCTTTGTCGGCGAAATCGACAAGGGCGAATATCGCCAGACCACGAAAGTGATCGTTCCAGTCACCAGCCTGTGCCCTTGCTCGAAGAAAATTTCAGATTATGGCGCCCACAACCAGCGTTCCCATGTCACGGTCACGGCGCGCACCAATCAAATGGTGTGGATCGAGGATATCGTGCGCATGGTCGAGGACCAGGCATCGTGCGAACTGTTCGGCCTGCTCAAGCGTCCTGACGAGAAGTATGTAACCGAGCGCGCCTATGACAATCCGAAGTTCGTGGAGGATATGGTGCGCGACGTTGCAGCGGCCCTCAATGCCGACAAACGCATTGATGCCTATACCGTGGAATCCGAGAACTTCGAATCGATTCATAACCACTCGGCCTATGCGCTGATCGAGAACGACAAGACTCGGGGTTAAGATTTTCCCCAGGCGAGGGGGCTAGAAGCGCTTGGTCAACACCATATTGCTTCCCTCCCGCTTCATGTCGACGCGATTGAGAAAGCTCATGCCAAGCAGCACCACCGGCATGGACATGGAACTATCGATCACGGCGGCCTCCACGCCATTCATGCTGATGTCGCCCACCTTCACACTGTTCAGGGTAATGCGGTAAACCTGGACCACGCCGTTGGCGGTGGATGAGTAGCCGCGCGCGCCATTCTGATAGGAAATACCCATCCGTTTTGCCTCGGCGCTGCTCATGGCCACACTTGACGCGCCGGTATCCACCAGAAAACGGGTCGAATGGCCGTTTATGCTGCCGGTTGTAACAAAATGGCCCTGGGTATCGGCCATCAAGGTTACGCTGGCCTTGCCCGTGTCAGCCTGCACCCCCCCGGTCGATACACCTTGTCCCAAGCCCAAACGCTGCTGCTTGCCATCGATTTCCAGCACGGCCTGATCCGAGTCCGCACTGATCAGCTTGACGCCTTCCGGCGTTTTCTCCCCTGCACTGAGCAATTTCTGCTTGCCGCCGTTGATGGTGACGACAGCCTTGCCGCTGAACAGGCCGACAATGCTGACATCAGTCGCGGCTGCCGGTGCAGCTAATAGGAATACAGCGAGAGCTGGGGTAAAATAAGCCTTTGACATGATATTGAGGCCCTTGGGATGAAACCAGTTGCAATTTTCCGCCACGCCCGGAGCGAAGGTCCGGGCCATTTTGCCACATTCCTGGACGAAAAAAACATTCCCTGGCGTCTGATCAAGATTGACGAAGAGGAGGCCGTGCCTGGCGATGCGCAGGCTTTTTCCGGTCTGGTATTCATGGGCGGGCCGATGAGTGTAAACGACGACCTGCCATGGATTCCGCCGCTGCTAAGTCTGATCCGCCAAGCCGCCGCCGGCGATATCCCGCTACTCGGCCACTGCCTGGGCGGACAACTGATGGCGAAAGCGCTGGGTGGCGTAGTGAGCCGCAACCCGGTCAAGGAAATCGGCTGGGGCGAGGTGAGCGTTGCGCCCGATGCGGCGTCCCGAGCGTGGTTTGACGATCTCGGCACCTTTACCGCCTTTCACTGGCATGGCGAGACCTTTTCCATCCCGCCGGGCGCGAACCGCATCCTGGGCAGCGCGCATTGCGCCAACCAGGCATTCGCGCTAGGCAAACACCTGGGCATGCAATGCCATGTCGAAATGACCGAGGAAATGGTCAGGGACTGGTGCGAAATAGGAGCGGAAGAAGTGGCTGCGGCCCGGAGCAGTCCCGGCGTTCAGAACGTGGAACTGATGCAGCAGAATTTGCCACAGCGGATCGAAAGCTTGAATGCCAGTGCAGCCACTATTTATAGCCACTGGATCAAAGGACTGACGGGCTAAACCTCAACGCGCCAGCGAACGCTGGCGGCGCGCCTCGAACAGGCAGATGCCGGCCGCAACGGAAACATTCAGGCTTTCCACCGTGCCGAACATGGGGATGCGCGCCAACTGGTCGCAGTTCTCGCGCGTCAGCCGTCGCAGCCCTTCCCCTTCCGCTCCCAGCACCAAAGCCATCGGGCCATTGAGCTTCATGCCGAACAGGTCTTTTTCCGCCTCTCCGGCCGTCCCCACCACCCAGATTCCGAGCTCCTGCAATTCGCGCAGCGTGCGCGCGAGGTTGGTGACGGTGATGAAAGGTACAGTTTCCGCCGCCCCCGAAGCCACCTTGCGCACCGTCGGATTGAGCCCGGCGGCACGGTCCTTGGGAGCGATCACAGCATGCGCGCCCATGGCATCCGCGACCCTGAGGCAGGCGCCCAGATTGTGCGGGTCCTGCACTCCATCCAGTACCAGCAAGAGGGCCGGTTCGCTCAAGCTCTCCAGCACCCCGTCCAGGGTGTGGGGCAAAACCACGCTTGCGCTCACCTTGGCAATCACGCCCTGGTGGCGTCCATCCGGCGCCATGCCGTCGAGACGCTGGCGCGCCACAGGAACGATTTTAATCCCGAACGACTCGGCCAGATGCAGCAGATCGCGCGAACGCTGGTCGTGCCGCTCCTGGTCGAGGTAGATTTCCAGCACGCTGGCCGAGTTCTGGCGCAGGCGGCTGGTAACGGCATGAAAGCCGTGGACCAGAACAGACTGCCCCATCAGGCGTGTCCTGTCTTGGCCTTTGGTTTAGCCTTGCGTCGCGGCTTGGCTGGCATCACATCGGGCAGCGGTGGTTCGTCCTTGACCCGCACGAAATCAATCTTGCTGGTTTCCAGGTCCACCCGCGCCACCTTTACCTGCATCCGGTCGCCGAGACGGAAGCGCGTGCCGCTACGCTCGCCCAGCATCTGGTGTTTGGCGGCATCGAAGTGGAAATATTCTTCGCCTAGTTCTGTCACATGCACCAATCCCTCGACATAAATATCGTCCAGGGCGACGAACACGCCGAAACCGGTGACGCCGCTGATGCTGCCGCTGAACACTTCGCCCACCTTGTCCTGCATGAAGTAGCACTTGAGCCAGGATTCCACATCGCGCGTGGCCTCGTCGGCGCGGCGCTCGGTCATGGAGCAGTGCATCCCCAGTTCGTCCCATTTGCCGGGCTTGTACTTCTCCTTGTTCAACACCGCCTTGATGGCGCGGTGCACCAACAGGTCTGGATAGCGGCGGATGGGTGAGGTGAAGTGAGTATAGTTCTCGTACGCCAGGCCGAAATGGCCCACGTTGTCGGGGCTGTACACCGCTTGACGCAGGGAGCGCAACATCACCGTCTGCAGCAATTGCGCATCGGGCCGGTCCTTGATCTTGGCCAACAGCTTGGCATAATCCTTGGCATGGGGGTCGTCTCCTCCGCCAAGTTCCAGACCGAATTCACGCAAAAACTCGCGCAAATTGAGCAGCTTCTCCGGCGTCGGGCCTTCATGGATACGGTACAGGGTAGGGTGCTTGTGCGCCTTGAGGAATTCCGAGGCGCACACATTGGCCGACAGCATACATTCCTCGATCAGGCGGTGGGCGTCGTTGCGGTGCACCGGCACGATGCGCTCGATCTTGCCCGCATCGTTAAAGATCATCTGGGTTTCTATGGTCTCGAAATCGATCGCCCCGCGCTTGGCGCGCGCCTTGACCAGCACCCGGAACAGTTTCTCCAGCTCCTGGATGTGCGGCAGCAGCGCTTCGTTTTCCTGCGCCGCCTTACCAACAGGGTCGGCCAGCATCTCGGCCACGGTGGTATAGGTGAAGCGCTTGTGGGAATTCATCACCGCCGGGTAGAAGCGGTATTTATTGACCTCGCCGCTGCTGTTGATATCCATTTCGCACACCATGCACAGCCGTTCCACGTTGGGGTTGATCGAGCACAAGCCATTGGACAGCTCTTCCGGCAGCATCGGAATGACCCGGCGCGGGAAGTACACCGAATTACCGCGCTCGATGGCCTCTACATCCAGCGCCTCGCCCGGCCTCACATAATGGCTCACGTCGGCAATCGCCACATACAGCTTCCAGCCTCCCTTGCCGAGCAGCTTCCAGCCCTTTCCCAGCGGTTTGCAGAACACCGCATCGTCGAAATCGCGCGCCGTTTCGCCATCTATGGTCACCAGCGGCAGGTCGCGGATATCTTCGCGCCCCTCGTAATCCTTCTTTTGCACTTTGGGCTTGAGCTTCTTCGCCGCACTCGCCACGGCTTCGGGAAATTCGTTGGGCAAATTGTGCTTGCGCAGGGCGATCTCGATTTCCATACCGGGATCGGCATAGTTGCCCAGCACTTCCACCACGCGCCCGATCGGGCGATTATGCTTGGAAGGCTGTTCGACCAGCTCCACCATCACTACCTGGCTTGGCTCTGCGCCCAGGTCGGAACCCGGCTCGATCAGGATTTCCTGGCTGATGCGTTTGTTTTCCGCAGTCACGAACAGGATGCCGTGCTCGACGTGGAGCCGACCCACCAGCCGCGTGTTGACGTGCTCCAGCACCTCCACGATGCTGCCCTCGGGGCGCCCGCGCCGATCCACGCCGATCTGGCGCGCCATGACCCGGTCACCGTGCAGCACCTTGTCCATCTGCTTGCCTGACAGGAACAGGTCGGGACTGCCATCGTCGGGAACCAGGAAGCCGAAGCCATCCGCATGCCCCTGCACCGTACCCTTGATAAGATCCAGTTTTTCCACCAGGCAGATTGCGTTCTTGCGGTTGCGCATGATCTGCCCGTCCCGCTCCATTGCACGTAAACGGCGGGCGAAAATTTCAGCTTCATCTTCCTTCAACCCCAGCAGCTTGATCAGCTTCTCGTCGCTGATAGGTGCACCTTGTTCGGTCAGAACATCAAGCACGAACTCGCGGCTCGGCAGAGGTTTTTCGTAATTTCGGCTTTCCCGCTCAAAATGGGGATCTTGTGGCTTGCCGCCTTTTTTGGCGGCCTTGCTATTTTGATTTGACAAAATTTTTGTTTCCTATAAAATCGCGTTTCTTCAAAGCCCAGATGGCGGAATTGGTAGACGCGCACGGTTCAGGTCCGTGTGCCGCAAGGTGTGGAGGTTCGAGTCCTCTTCTGGGCACCAGTT
>JASJPB010000004.1:0-107997 GCA_031426915.1 Sulfuricellaceae bacterium
AAAAACTGCTGAGAAAAGCATCGCCAATCGTCTCTTCTCCATTCATAGCTTGGCTCATGCTTAATGGCGTCGTGGAGCAACCAGTTTGTCTTCGTTCGTGCAAACGCTTTTCATAGCATGAAACAACACTGGTCAAACCACCACCAGCTTCCCCTTCTGCGCCGCTTCGGGTTGGCAGGCAAATTGGGGGCCGTCGGCTGCGCCCTGTTCGAGTTCCGCGGCAGCTTGCGTTTTGTGCAAGCTGCTAGGGCGAGTTGCGCAGACGCCCAATCTGCCTGTCAACCCGAAGGAACCCGTAGGGCGGCGAAGGGGGCGGCCTTTCTTTGGTTACTCTTCTTTGGCCGTTCAAAGAAAGTGACCCGCCGCCGGGCGGCCCCGGCACCTAAACATCATGTGCAAAGCGCATTCAACGGATAACCCGTCATCACGCCAATCGACAAAGCGCGGAACACTCGATTTGACCATAGGCGCCATATCCGCCAGCTGTCATTGCGCGTATCATTTTGCCCATGAGTCCAACCGTATTTCGCGAAGGAGGCTTCCGTTTCTACTTCTTCTCACGGGAAGAACCGAGAATGCATGTCCATGTTCAAGCTCAGAGCGGTGAAGCCAAATTTTGGCTTGAACCCACGATTGAGCTTGCCCAATACACCGGCCTTTCTCGGCACGAAATCAACGAAGCACTTCGCCTGGTTCAGGAGCATGAAAATGACATCCGCAACGCTTGGCATCAACACTTCCCCGGTTGAGGTAACCAATATCTCTCAGCATGGCTTCTGGCTATTGTTGGAAGATGAGGAGCTATTTCTGCCGTTCTCCGAATTCCCCTGGTTTCGGGATGTCGCCGTTGGCAAAATTCTTCATGTCGAACTGCCGTCCTCAAACCACCTCTATTGGCCCGAACTGGATGTCGATTTGGCCGTTGAGTCGATTCGTAGTCCCGAGCGGTTTCCACTTGTCAGCCGAGTCGGCGCTTCTCAAGAAACGTCGCCTGAATGACGGATTTGGCATAAGCGCACCGGGAAAAGACCTCGTCTCCCGGAGCGCGCTTTATCATTCCCCCCCGGAGTGCGTATAATTCCACCTTTTGTTTAGCCGACTATGCTGATTTTTCGAGGTATTCCCGCTCTCGCCGAAACGCCCATTGCGCTCACCATCGGCAATTTCGACGGCGTTCATCTGGGCCATCAAGCCATGCTGCAACGCATGGAGGAAGCTGCCAGGAAGCGCGGCCTGCCGGCCTGCGTGATGACGTTCGAGCCGCATCCGCGCGAGTTCTTCACCCCGGACCAGGCCCCCACCCGCCTCACCAGCCTGCGCGAGAAGCTGGAGCTGTTCGAGCAATACGGCGTGGAGCGGGTTTTCATCTGCCGCTTCAATCAGCAATTTGCCCGCACCCACGCCGATGACTTCGCGGCCGACATCCTGCAACGTCGCCTGCAAACGAAATGGATGCTGATCGGCGATGATTTCCGCTTCGGCGCCAAACGCGCCGGCGATTTTGCCTTGCTGCAAGAGGCTGGCGCCAAACTGGGCGTGGAAGTCGAGGAAATGCACAGCGTCACCGAAGCCGAGCTGCGCGTCTCCAGCACCGCCGTGCGTGAGGCGCTGGCGGGTGGCAACCTGGATCTGGCAGCCAGGCTGCTGGGCCGCCCCTACAGCATCAGCGGGCGCGTGGAGCACGGCGAAAGCCTGGGTCACAAGATCGGCTTCCCAACCGCCAACATCCAGCTCAAGCACAACCGCCCGCCCCTGTGGGGCATTTTCGCGGTCGAGGTGGAGGGTTTGGGCGACAAACCCCTGCAGGGTGCGGCCAGCCTGGGCGTGCGCCCGACGGTGATGAACAACGGCTTGCCGACACTCGAAGTGCATCTGTTCAACTTCGACCGGCAGATTTACAACCGGCATGTGCGGGTGGATTTCCTGCACAAGTTGCGCGACGAAATGAAATTCCCCGATCTGCAAACGCTGACGGCGCAGATCGCGGCGGATGTGGACAACGCGAAGAAATTCTTTGCAAACTCAACCGCAAAGGCGCAAAGGCGCGAAGATTGAATAAAACAGACGAGTTAGCGACTGATGCACTGAATCAAATAAGCAATGTTGTTATCGGTGCTGCCATTGAGGTTCACCGCGCCTTGGGGCCAGGCTTGTTGGAATCAGCATATGAGGAATGTCTGGCTTGGGAGTTGCAGCAAAAGGGGTTGGCAGTACAGAGGCAAATAAGTATTCCGATCCGATATAAGGCACTACATATTGAAAATGCTTAATGGGCGGATCTACTGGTACAGAATGAGTTAATTATCGAGCTTAAATCAATCGATGCTTTTCAACCGATTCATACGGCTCAACTGCTGACTTATTTGAAATTATTGGATATTCGTTTGGGCTTGTTGCTCAATTTTAAAGTAGCGCAGATGCGCAGCGGCATCAAACGAATTGTTAACAACTTTTAGTTTTTCTTTGCGCCTTCGCGCCTTTGCGGTTTAAAACACTATGGCTGATTACAAAGACACCCTGAACCTGCCCGACACGCCCTTTCCGATGCGCGGCGACCTCGCCAAGCGCGAACCGGCCTGGGTCAAAGCGTGGCAGGAAAAGAAGCTCTACCAGCGCATCCGCGCGGCCAGCGCGGGACGCCCCAAGTTCATCCTGCACGACGGCCCGCCCTATGCCAACGGCGACATCCACATCGGCCACGCGGTCAACAAGATCCTCAAGGACATTATCGTCAGGAGCAAGACCCTGGCCGGTTTCGACGCGCCCTACGTGCCGGGCTGGGACTGCCACGGTTTGCCGATCGAGTTGCAGGTGGAGAAGCAGCACGGCAAGGAGATTCCAGCCTCCCGTTTCCGCGAGCTGTGCCGCGAATATGCCCAGTCGCAGATCGAGCGCCAGAAGGCCGATTTCATTCGCCTCGGCGTGCTGGGCGAGTGGGACGATCCCTACCGCACCATGGACTTCAAGTTCGAGGCCGACATCATGCGCACGCTGGGGCGCATCCATGCCAACGGCTATCTCTACCAGGGGCAGAAGCCGGTGCACTGGTGCGTAGACTGCGGTTCGGCGCTGGCTGAAGCCGAGGTGGAGTACGAGGACAAGACATCGCCCGCCATCGACGTGGCCTTTGCGGTGAAAGATGTCGCCGCGCTGGCCCGGGCGCTCGGCATGAAAGCGCCGTCGCAGCCGGTCTACGCGGTGATCTGGACCACTACGCCGTGGACGCTGCCCGCCAACCAGGCGGTTTCGGTGCATCCTGAATTCGACTACGACCTGATCCAGACGCCGAAAGGCATCCTGATCCTGGCGCACGACCTGGCCGAAGCCTGCATCCAGCGCTACGGTTTCGAGGCGGTGGAAGTGGTGGCGATGGTCAAGGGTGCCGCGCTGGAGCATGTGCAATTGCAGCACCCTTTCTACGAGCGCATCGTGCCCATCATCTGCGGCGAGCACGTGACGCTGGACACCGGCACCGGGCTGGTCCACACCGCGCCGGCCCACGGCCAGGACGACTATGTCATCGGCAGCAAGTACAAGCTGGCGGTGGATTGCCCGGTGGGCGACGACGGCAAATTTTTCGAGCGCACCCCGCTGGTGGGCGGCCAGTCCATCTGGGCGGCAAATAAAACAGTTTTGGAAATCCTCAACACCAACGGCATGCTGCTCAAGGACGAGAAGCTGCTGCACAGCTATCCCCATTGCTGGCGCCACAAGACACCGATCATTTTCCGCGCCACGCATCAGTGGTTCATCGGCATGGAAGCGAGCGGCGAACATGCCAGCCTGCGTCAGGCCGCGCTGAAAGCGGTCGAGGACACCGAGTTTTTCCCTTCATGGGGACGCGCCCGTCTCGAAGCCATGATCAAGAACCGCCCCGACTGGTGCGTATCGCGCCAGCGCAACTGGGGCGTGCCGATGCCGCTGTTCGTGCACAAGGAATCGGGCGAACTGCACCCGCGCACCCAGGAACTGCTGGAGCAGGTGGCGCAACGCGTGGAACAGCAGGGCATTGAAGCCTGGTTCAGTCTCGATGCTGCCGAATTGCTGGGTGACGATGCCACTACCTACAAGAAGGTGAGCGACACGCTCGACGTGTGGTTCGATTCCGGCTCGAGCCATGCCTGCGTGCTAAAGCGGCGCGACTATCTGGCCCATCCCGCCGATCTGTATCTGGAAGGCTCGGACCAGCACCGCGGCTGGTTCCAGTCGAGCCTGCTCACCGGCTGCGCCACCGATGGTCATGCCCCCTACAAGGCGCTGCTCACCCATGGTTTCGTGGTCGATGCCAAGGGTCACAAGATGAGCAAATCCAAGGGCAACGTGGTCGCGCCGCAAAAGGTGATGGATAGCCTGGGCGCCGACATCCTGCGCCTGTGGGTGGCCTCCACCGACTATTCGGGCGAGCTGACCATCTCCGACGAGATTCTCAAGCGCGTCACCGAAAGCTACCGCCGCATCCGCAACACGCTGCGTTTCCTGCTCGCCAACCTGGCGGATTACGACCCGGCGCAGCACGCGCTGCCGGTGGAACAATGGCTGGAAATCGACCGCTACGCGCTGGCCCTGACCCAGGGCTTCCAGCAGGAAGTCTCGGCGGACTACGGGCGCTATGAATTTCACCTGGTAGCGCAGAAAGTCACTTCGTTCTGCTCGGAAGACCTGGGCGGTTTCTACCTCGACATCCTCAAGGACCGCCTGTACACCGCCGGCAAGGATTCCAGCGCACGCCGCTCGGCCCAGAACGGGCTGTATCACATCACCCACAGCCTGTTGCGCCTGATGGCGCCGGTCCTCAGTTTCACCTCGGAAGAAGCATGGCAGGCCTTGACCGGAAAGAACGACGAGAGCGTGTTCTTCCACACCTGGCACACCTTCCCGGCGGTGGAACAGGCTGGAGATTTGCTGGCGAAATGGCAGCAGATCCGCGACCTGCGCGCCCGCGTCACCAGGGAACTGGAAGCGGTGCGGGTATCCGGCGCCATCGGCTCCTCGCTCGCGGCGGAAGTCGAAGTCCAGGTCGGCGGCGAATTGTTCCAGTTATTGCAGACCCTGGGCGACGACTTGCGCTTCGTGCTGATCACCTCCCAGGCGAAGCTGCTGCAAGGCCCCGAGGAAAAAATAACGACCTCCCCCAGCCCGCACCAGAAATGCGAGCGCTGCTGGCATTACCGTTCCGAGGTAGGCGGCAACGCGGAACATCCAACCCTGTGCGGGCGTTGCGCATCCAACCTGTTCGGCAACGGCGAGGCGCGTTCCCATGCGTGACTGGCGCATGTGGCTGCTGCCCAGCATGGCGGTGATCGTGCTCGACCAGCTCAGCAAGCACTGGATCGTGCAGGTGCTCAGCTTCGCCGAATCGCGCCCCGTCACCGATTTTTTCAACCTGGCGCTGGCCCACAACACCGGCGCCGCCTTCAGCTTCCTGGCCGAGGCCGGCGGCTGGCAACGCCTGTTCTTCATCGTGGTGGCAGTGGTGGCCTCGGCCGTGATGCTGTATCTGCTGCGCAAGCATGGCCGTGAAGTGCTGTTCAGCATGGCACTCAGCCTGGTGCTGGGCGGCGCGTTGGGCAATCTGATCGACCGCATCCGCTGGGGCTACGTGGTGGATTTCCTCGATTTCTATTACGGCAGCTACCACTGGCCTGCCTTCAACGTGGCCGACATGGCCATCACCGGCGGGGTGATTCTGCTGGTATGGGACAGTTTCCGCAAACCCGAGGCCCGTAAATCATGACCCGTACCGCGCTATGGGGCGACAGGATCGCCCTGCATTATCGCCTCACCTCCGCGGACGGTGACGCAGAAGCCGCCAGCACTTTCGACGACGAACCCATCATCCTCACGCTGGGAGGGGGAGAAATCGATGCCAAGCTGGAAGCCTGCCTGATCGACCTCGAAATCGGACGGCGTTACGTGTTCAATCTGCAACCTGAAGATGCTTTCGGCCTTCACGATCCGGAGCAGGTCATGGAAGTTCCACTCGATGCGTTCGATGATGAGGAGCTTGAAATCGGCAGTCTGGTCGAATTCACGCTACCTGACGGACAAACTCTGGCCGGGCAGATCAAAAACGCCAACAAGGATTTTGCTACGGTGGATTTCAACCACCCGTTGAGCGGCTGCCCGGTGAGCTTCGATGTGAAAATTATCGAGATACTGGAACCGTGATGAACGTGCTGCTCGCCAATCCGCGCGGCTTCTGCGCCGGCGTGGACCGTGCCATCGCCATCGTGGAGCGTGCGCTGGAGCGTTTCGGCGCCCCCATTTACGTGCGTCACGAAGTGGTGCACAACAAGTTCGTGGTGGACGGCCTGCGCGCCAAAGGTGCCATTTTCATCGAGGACCTGAGCGAAGTCCCACCCGGCAGCACCCTGATTTTCAGCGCCCACGGTGTATCCCAGGCCGTGCGCCAGGAAGCGGAAGCCCGTGGCCTGCGTGTATTCGACGCCACCTGCCCGCTGGTCACCAAGGTCCATATCGAAGTCGCCAAAATGCGCGCCCAGGGCAGGGAAATCGTCATGATCGGCCACCGGGGCCACCCCGAGGTGGAAGGCACGATGGGTCAGACAGAAGGCGGGATGTACTTGGTGGAAACCCCGCAGGATGTCGCCCTACTGGCGGTAAAAGACTCCGACAACCTGTCCTATGTTACCCAGACCACGCTTTCCATGGACGATGCGGGCAGGGTCGTGGCTGCGCTGAAACAACGCTTCCCCGCCATCACCGGACCCAAAAAGGACGACATCTGCTACGCCACCCAGAACCGCCAGGATGCCGTCAAGGTGCTGGCCGACCAGTGCGACCTGGTGATCGTGGTCGGCTCGCCCAACAGCTCCAACTCCAACCGCCTGCGCGAAGTGGCGCAAAACCACGGCGCCGCTGCCTACATGGTGGACAATGCCAGCCAGCTCGATGCCGCATGGCTGCAAGGCAAGAAAAAAGTCGGCGTCACGGCAGGCGCATCCGCACCCGAAGTGCTGGTCAGGGAAGTCGCGGCGAAACTGCGCGAACTTGGCGCGGACCAGGTTCAGGAACTGGCCGGAGTGGAGGAGAAGGTGACTTTTCCGCTCCCCAAGGCATTGTCGCTTGACGGGAGCAGCGATGCATAGCGAGCATCCGGCCCGCACCGCCGTGATCCGGCCCATGGGCATCGCGCTGCTTGCATGGCTCGCACTGGCGCCCTTTTCCGCTGCACAGGCGGACATTTATACCTATGTCGATGCCAGGGGCGTCACCCACTTCAGCAATGTGCCGGACAACAAACATTACAGGCTGATTGCGGAGACCCGGCGCGATGGCGGCGGCGCCTCACCCTTGGCGCGATCGGGACAAACCATGGTGGCAGACAGAAAACGCTTTGCCCCGCTGGTGGAGGAAAGTGCGCGCGCTTACCAGGTAGACCCGGCCTTGCTGCATGCGGTCATCACGGCAGAATCCGGTTACAACCCCAGGGCCGTTTCCAGCAAGGGCGCGGCGGGACTGATGCAGCTCATGCCCGACACCGCCAGGCGCTACGGCGTGGAAAACAGCTTCGACCCGGCCCAGAATATCCGGGGCGGAACGCAATATCTGCGTGATTTGCTGCAAATGTTCGGCAACAATATGGAGCTGGCCGTGGCCGCCTACAATGCCGGAGAAAAAGCCGTGGCCAACCATGGCAACCGCATCCCGCCCTATCGCGAGACCCTGGCCTACGTGCCCAAGGTCATGAAACTGCACAAGAAATACCAGTCCATCCTATAGCAGTCTCGGAACCGTAACCGGGACGTCACATTCCCGTCATCCCTCGCATTTATCGTTTCCTCACCGACACAAGGAGAGAAAACGAAATGTTGCTGAGCCAACACCCCCAGGCGACGGTGCGTCGCGAACCCAAACTATTCAGCTGTTTCGCCCAGAACGAAGCCGACATCGAAGAAGCCCAGCGCCTGCGCTACAAGGTGTTTGCCGAAGAAATGGGCGCGCGTCTTTCCACCCGCAAAGCCGGCGTGGATCAGGACATGTTCGACCCTTATTGCGACCATCTGCTGATTCGCGATGGCGACACCAACGAAGTGGTCGGCACTTACCGCATCCTGAGCCCGGAGAAAGCCAAGAAAATCGGCGGCTATTATTCCCAGAGCGAGTTCGACCTTACCCGGCTCGCGCAGTTGAGCAACCGCATGGTGGAAGTGGGGCGCTCCTGCGTGCATCCGGATTACCGCAGCGGCGCGGTGATCACCCTGCTGTGGGCGGGTCTGGCGGAATACATGGCGCGCGGCGCTTACGACTATCTCATCGGCTGCGCCAGCATCAGCATGGGAGATGGCGGCCACGCCGCCGCCAGCCTTTATGAGCGGCTCAAGGTTGACCATATGAGTCCGGTGGAATGGCGGGTATTTCCCCGTTACCCGCTGCCGCTGGAAGCCCTCAACCGGGAACTGAACCCGCCCCTGCCACCGCTGATCAAGGGCTACCTGCGTCTGGGCGCCTGCATCTGCGGCGATCCGGCCTGGGACCCGGATTTCAACACCGCCGATCTGCTGGTGCTGTTGCCGCTGGCGCACCTCAGCCGGCGCCATGCGCGCCACTTCATGGGGAGGAAACAAAGCGACTGAGGTAAGTCAATAGCGGGGTATTCCGCAAGCGGAATACCCCGCTCCAGTTGGAGATCGCCTGGACAGATTGCTCGACGCTGCTTGTGACGCGCTGATACAATCGAGACGATTTCCCAGGAACAATAGAATCCATGTCCAGCACCAAACTCACCCTCGCCCGGCTTGAGAGCCTGCTGCTGACCGCCTGCGACGATCTGCGCGGCAACATGGACGCAAGCGAGTACAAGGAATACATCTTCGGCATGTTGTTCCTCAAGCGCGCAAGCGACTTGTTCGACCAGCGCCGCGAAGAGATCAAACGGCAAGATTTGTCCGAAGCAGACATCCGGCTGAATCTGGAAGACCCCGACCAGTACTATGGCAAATATTTTTTCGTGCCGCCTCGTGCGCGCTGGAATGAGCCATGGACCGACGACAACGGCAACCCGCAACCGGCGCTCAAACACGTCAAGGAAAACGTCGGTTCAGCGCTCAACAAGGCGCTGGAAGCCCTGGAAGATTGCAACGTCGACGCCCTGGAAGACGTACTCAAGGGCACCATCAACTTCAACCGCAAGATCGGCCAGCACACCCTCGACGATGACACTCTCGTCAACTTCATCCAGAACTTCGACAAGATCCCGCTCAGGGATGACGACTTCGAATTTCCCGATTTGCTGGGTGCCGCCTACGAGTGGCTGATCAAGCATTTTGCCGATTCCGCCGGCAAAAAAGCCGGCGAGTTCTACACCCCCGCCGAAGTGGTGCGCATCTGTGTCGAGATTTGCGACCCCAAGGAAGGCATGAGCGTTTACGACCCGACAGTAGGGTCGGGCGGCATGCTGATCCAGGCGCGCGACTACCTGCGGGAATGCGGCGCCGACGCCAGCGAGCTGGCCCTGTTCGGCCAGGAGAAAATGGGCACCACTTGGTCCATCTGCAAAATGAACATGCTGCTGCATGGCATCTCCCACGCCGTCATCCGCCAGCAGGACACCCTGCGCGAGCCGCAGCACCAGGCCGAAGACGGCCAGCTCAAGCGCTTCGACCGCGTGCTCGCCAATCCGCCCTTCAGCCAGAACTACATCAAGAAGGACATCAAATATCCCGGACGCTTCCCGGTGTGGATGCCGGAGAAAGGCAAAAAGGCCGACCTGATGTTCGTCCAGCACATGCTGGCCGTGTTAAAAACCAACGGCCGCCTGGCCACGGTAATGCCGCACGGCGTGCTGTTCCGTGGCGGCGAGGAGCGCGCCGCGCGCCAGCACTTCATCGACAAGGGCTACCTGGAGGCCGTGATCGGTTTGCCGGGCAACCTCTTCTACGGCACCGGCATCCCCGCCTGCATTCTGGTGCTCAACAAAGCAGGCAGCCAGGATCGCGGCTCGGTGCTATTCATCAACGCCGACCGCGAATACCGCGAAGGCAAGGCGCAAAACCACCTGCGCCCGGAAGACATCGACAAGATCGTCCATGCCTACCGCGCCGGGCAGGACATCTCCGCCTATGCGCGCCGCGTGCCTGTAGCCGAGATCCGGGCCGAGGACTACAACTGCAATATCCGCCGCTACGTCGACAACGCCCCGCCGCCCGAGCCGCACGACGTGCGCGCCCACCTGCACGGCGGCGTACCCGTCAGCGAAATCGACGCACTGGCGCATTTCTGGCAGAACTACGCCGGACTGCGCGAAAGCTGCTTCACACCCCGGCCCCCCTCGCCCGCTGGCGGGAGAGGGGCCGGGGGAGAGGGTAACAGCACACCCTATGCGGATTTTTCATCGCCATTAACCGGCAAACGCGCCATCGCCAACCACATCAACCAGCACCCCGGCGTAACCCAGCGCCAAGCGCAGTTCATGCACGAACTCACATCCTGGTGGCAGCAGCACTTACCCGTGGTGGAAGCCTTGGCGCCCGACACCACCAACCGGCACGCCACCGGCCGCAACGTTTACTCGGTCCGCGCCACCCTGCTCGACAGCATCGAGCGCACCTTCGCCGCACAACATCTGCTCAACCGCTACCAGATACGCGGCGCCTTCGCCAACTACTACAACACCCTGGCCGCAGACTTCAAATCCATTGCCGCCAGCGGCTGGGGGCCGGAACTGATCCCGGATGAAGACATCCTGCAAAGCCAGTTCCCCCAGGTGCTGGCCGAACTCGAAACACAGCACAGCCGCCTGGCCGAACTGCAAGCCCTGTTCGCCGCCGCCGGCGAAGAAGACTTTGAAGACAGCGAAGACATCGGCGTGCTGCCCGCCGAACAAGTCAAGGCACTGAAAACCAGCCTCAAGGAAGCGCGCGGCATGATGAAGCTCGCCAAGCGCGATACCTCACTGGGCGAATGGGACAGCTACCGCATCGAAGCCGACCGCATCGAAGCACAACTCGCCCGCCACAAAGCGCTGGAAGACGAAGCCAAAACCTGCAAGGCCGCTATCAAATCCACCGAAGCCAAAAAGAACGAACTGGTCGAACAGGCACGCCTGAAAATCAGCAACAACGAAGCACGGCAAGTCATCGTCGAACGGCTGGGACAAGTGTTGCTGGGCAGTTACCGCCACTACCTGCGCGCCGACCAGCGCGCCTGCATCGCCGCAATTGAAAACCTGTGGAGCAAATACGCGGTGACGGCCAAACAGATCGAGGCGGAACGCGATCAGGCGGCGCTTGAGTTGCAGCAGTATTTGGTGGAGCTGGGGTATGCATAGCCACCGTCATTCCCGCGCAGGCGGGAATCCAGGAAGGGTGAGACATGAAGCAACCAGCCGTCTACATTCTCGCGAGTCAACGCAATGGAACGCTTTACATAGGCGTGACCAGCGACCTGATCAAACGAGTATGGGAACACAAAAGCGATCTGGCCGAAGGCTTCACCAAGAAATACCAAGTCCACACCTTGGTCTACTACGAATTGCATGTCGAGATGCTGGCCGCCATCACGCGCGAGAAACAACTCAAAAAGTGGAACCGCGCATGGAAACTGGCGCTCATCGAAAAGCAAAATCCGCAGTGGCGCGACCTATGGCAAGACATCCGCAATTGACTCGTCATTCCCGCGCAAGCGGGAATCCAGTGCTACTGAAGTCTTTCTGGATCCCCGCTTTCGCGGGGATGACGGTGGTTGAGCAAGCGTTTCTGGTGGAGTTGGGGTATGAGTGAGTTGTCATTCGCCCCGCTATCGACCTTCGCGGACGTCGCAATGGGGCAATCACCGGGGGCTGAATCATGTAACAGTGACAATAAAGGTCTGCCATTCCTACAGGGCTGTGCGGAATTTGGGCGGAGCAACCCGAATACGTCGATTTCTTGCTCTCTACCGTTACGCGTCGGGAAAGCTGGCTCGGTGTTGATCAGTGTTCGCGCTCCGGTCGGAACCATGAATTACGCTGATCAGGACTATTGCATCGGTCGCGGCCTCGCGGCATTCAAGGCCAAACCGGGCGTAGCAAACATCACCTTCCTGAAGCACGCCGTCGAACAGAATGCGGGCTTTCTGCATCGCCGCAGTCAAGGCTCCACTTTTGCTGCTGTTTCGTCCAATGATGTGCGGACGCTACCCATCCCGAGTTTTGGGTTCGACAAACAGAATAAGCTTGCGTCTATATTTATCAGCATCGACACCGCCATCGAAAAAACGGAAGCTCTGATCGAGAAATACCAGCAGATCAAAGCCGGGCTGATGCACGACCTGTTCACCCGTGGCGTACTCCCCAACGGCCAACTCCGCCCGCCCCGCGACCAAGCGCCGGAGCTGTATCAGGAAACCGCGATTGGGTGGATTCCGCTTGATTGGAATACCAAAAGCGTGGGCTTCGCTCTTGAATCAATTGCGGACGGGCCTTTTGGCTCGAATCTGAAAACTGAGCACTATGTCGTTGATCCAGGCGTGCGAGTAGTCCGCCTGCAAAATGTCGCAGAGTATGAATACAAGGATAGTGACAGGGCCTACATCTCTGATCGGCATGCCGGTTTTTTGCTGCGAAACAAGATCGTTGGAGGTGACGTGTTGATTGCCGGATTGGGTGAAGAGCGTTATCCGGTAGGCAGGGCATGTTGTTATCCGAACGAACTCCCGCCAGCAATCAACAAAGCGGATTGCTTCCGTGCTCGTTGCAACGCGGATGTGATGGAGAACAAATTCTTTATGCTATTCCTGAACAGCGAGTTGGCACGACGACAAATCCGACGTTATGAGCAAGGGGTCACCAGACCACGAATCAACACGGGAAATATGAAGCGGCTTGATGTATGCGTTCCTGGGGTTGAGGAACAGCGCAGGATCATTGGCAAGTTCGAATCGATGCAGGCCACTATTCGCGGCCAGCAAGCTGGTGCCGAAAATCTGCGCCAGCAAAAACTCGGCCTCATGCAAGACCTGCTCACTTGTAAAGTTCCGGTCAACATCAACACGCAGAATACTGCCCATGCCTGACAAACTGCCCATCAATCTGCTCGACCTGCTGCGCCAGCGCACGGTCGAAAGCGAGCGCATCGAGTACAAGGCGGGCTGGAATCCCAATGCGATTTTGCGCACGTTGTGCGCCTTCGCCAATGACTTTGAAAATCTGGGCGGCGGTTATGTGGTGATCGGGCAGGACTGCGATGCCGACGGGAAACCGGTCTTCCCGCCCGTGGGTGTGCCCGATAACCAGCTCGACAAAATCCAGCAGGAATTGCTGGCGGCATGCCAGTTGATTCAGCCGCCCTACTTTCCGGCTTTGAGCATCCAGGAAATAGAAGGCCGCAAGCTTTTGGTGTTGCAGGCGCCGGGCGGCATGCATCGTCCATACAAGGCGCCGGCCTCGGCCGGCGCGAAGCATAAAACCTGGCATTACTACATCCGCCGCTACAGCAGCACGGTGGAAGCGAAAGGCGAAACAGAACAGGAATTGCTGAGCCTCACGGCGCAGGTGCCCTGGGATGACCGCTTTGCCCAGCAGGCGCGGGTCAGTGATTTGTCCAAGCCGTTGATGCTGGAATATCTGCGCGAAGTGGGTAGCGCGCTGGCCGATGACGCGCAGGCGCTGCCGGTCGAGGAACTGGGCAGGCAGATGAATGTGGTGGGCGGCCCGGACGAATCGCCGTGGCCGAAAAATGTCGGCCTGCTGTTTTTCAACGAAACACCGGATCGCTTCTTTCCCTACACGCAGATTGATGTGGTGTGGTTTCCCGAAGGCGCGGGCGGCGACCGTTTTGACGAAAAGATTTTCAAGGGCCCGCTGGCGCGCATGACGCGCGAAGCGCTGGGCTATATCCAGCGCAATTTCCTGCATGAAACGGTGCTCAAACATCCCGATCGCGCCGAAGCGACGCGGGTGTGGAATTTCCCCTATGCGGCGATTGAAGAAGCGCTGGTCAACGCCGTGTATCACCGCTCGTATGAAGAACGCGAGCCGATTGAGGTGCGCATCAGCCGCGAGGAGCTGGTGGTGCTGAGCTTTCCGGGGCCGGATCGCTCCATCCGTCTGGCTGATTTTGAGGCTGGCCGCGCGGTGAGCCGCCGCTATCGCAACCGGCGCATAGGCGAGTTTCTGAAAGAGCTGGATTTGACGGAAGGGCGCTCGACGGGCGTGCCCAAGATTCTCAAAGCCATGACCGCCAACGGCTCGCCCGCGCCAGTGTTTGAAACGGACGATGATCGCTGCGCTTATGTGATTCGGCTGTTGGCGCATCCGCTGGCGCAGGTTCCCACCGATCAATCCACCATGGATGTCACCATGGATGTCACCATGGATGTCACCATGGAAGTCGCCGCGCTTCTGAAGGTGGTGCAAGGCGAAATGCCGCGCCCTGACTTGCAGGCGGCGATGGGGCTCAGAAATGCCGATCATTTCCGTCGCGCCTATCTGGCTCCAGCCATGGCGGCAGGACTTCTGGAAATGACCGCGCCCGAAAGCCCGCGCAGCACCAAACAACGCTACCGCCTGACTAAACAAGGCGAACAGTGGCTGCGTGCAAGCGCTGAACGGAACGGCAAATGAGCGAATACTGCGAAGTCGAACAAGCCTTTTTGCAGCAACTGGCCGAGCAGGGCTGGACCGTCATCGACCAGGGTTGCGGCGTGCCGCAGGACGCGATGCCCAGCCTGCGCGACAATTTCAGACAGTGGCTGCTGCCTGCCATATTCGATGCGGCGGTGCGATCCATCAACCGGACCGAAGACGGTCGCGAGTGGCTGACCGGCAACCAACTGGAAGATCTGCGCAACCAACTGTTGCGCCAGCCGAACCGCACGCTGCTCGAAGCCAACGAGGCCGTTCAGTCGCTGCTGCTCAAGGCGCAAGTGGACAGGAACGAGCTGAGCGGCGAGAACGACCCGGTGGTGCGCCTGATCGACTTCCACACCCCCGAAAACAACCGTTTCCACGCCATCAACCAGTTCCGCATCGATACGCCGGGCTGCGTGAAGGGCTTCATCATTCCGGACATCGTGCTGTTTGTGAATGGCATTCCGCTGTGCGTGGTGGAGTGCAAGAAAGGTTCGGAAACCTGCGCCAATCCGATGCAGGAGGCCTTTGTGCAGTTGCAGCGCTACATGCGCAGGCGCAGGGAAACCGAGCTGGCCGGGCTGAAGGAAGGCGAGCCGCGCCTTTTTTATAGCAACCTGCTGCTGATCCGTAGCTGCGGGCTGGAGGCCGACTACGGCACGATCACTTCGGGCGACGAGCATTTTTATGCGTGGAAGACGCTCTATCCGCAGGATGACGCCGCCGTTGCGGACATGAATGCCCAGCAGCGGCTGATTGCGGGCATGCTGACGCGGCGCAATCTGTTGCATATCCTGCGCACCAGCGCAGTCTTCATGGATACCGATGGCGGGCCGCGCATCAAGGTGGTGTGCCGTTACCAGCAGTTCCGTGCCGCCAACAAGATCGTCGAGCGTTTGCGTAGCGGCAAGACGGCGATGGAACGTAGCGGCGTGATGTGGCATACGCAGGGTTCCGGAAAATCGCTGACGATGGTGTTTCTGGCGCGCATGCTGCGCGTCAGCCGGGATCTGAACGATTACAAGATCGTGCTGGTGAATGACCGGCAGGACCTGGAGGAACAACTGGGTGCAACCGCTCGCTTGATTGGCGGCCGTGTCAATGTGATCGAGAGCCGCCAGGATTTGCGCCACCATCTGGCGACCGATAGTTCCGACATCAACATGGTGATGGTGCACAAGTTTCAGGAGCACAAGCAGGTCCTGAGCAACGCGGTGGCCGAAGCCTTGGGCACCTATCTGGCCATGCCGTCCGGCAAGACTTTCGGCGTGGTGAACACCTCGGACCGCATCATCCTGATGATCGACGAAGCGCACCGCACACAAAGCTCCGACCTGGGCGACAACCTGTTCGAAGCCTTCCCGAACGCAACGCGCGTGGCTTTTACCGGCACGCCGCTGATCACCGAGCGCCATGGAGAGAGGAAGACCCAAAAGCGCTTCGGCGACTACATCGACACTTACCGGCTGATGGACGCCGTGCATGATGGCGCCACCTTGCAGATTTTGTACGAGGGCAAGACTGCCGATAGCGCGCTGAACGAAAAACACGCCTTCGACGAGGCGTTCGAGGATCTGTTCCGGGACCGTAGCGAAGAGGAACTGCTGGCGATCAAGAAGAAATATGGCGCTACCGGCGACATCCTGGAAGCGGAAAACCGCATCAACGCCATCGCCCGCGACCTGGTCGGGCATTACGTCGACAACATTCTGCCCAACGGCTTCAAGGCGCAGGTGGTGTGCCATTCCAAGCTGGCCTGCGTGCGCTATCAAAACGGCATCAAGGCAGCTCTTGCCGCGCGGATTGAACAGGAACAAGGCCAGGCCTCGCCCGATGCCGATCTGATCAAACGCCTGGCTTTCCTGAAAACCGCCGTGGTCATTTCGTCGGACGGCACCAATGAGGCGGCCTTCATCACGCATGCTCGCAAAGAGGCTGCGCGACTGAATGCGGTCGACAATTTCTGCATGGGTTTCAACCTTGAGGAGCCGGACCAGGACAACACCGGCATCGCCTTCCTCATCGTGTGCGACATGCTGCTGACGGGATTCGACGCTCCTATCGAGCAGGTGATGTACATCGACAAGAAGCTGCGCGAGCACACCTTGCTGCAGGCGATTGCGCGCACCAACCGGGTCAGGAAAGGCAAGCAGCGCGGCTACATCGTTGATTACATCGGGCTGGCCAATCATCTGACCGATGCCCTGACGCTGTACGCGGCCAGTGACGAGTTGCAGGAGTTGCACGACGGTTTGCAGAACATCAGCTCGGAATTGCCGGTGCTGGAAGAACGCTACCAACGTCTGTTGCATCACTTTGCGGAACTGGGCGTGAAGCAGATCAAGGAGTTCGTAACCGGCGCGCTGCCCGGTCTGGATGCGAATGCCGCCGTGGTGCACGCAGCTGCCAGGGCCTTGAAGGATGAAAAGCAGCGCGCGGACTTCGAGGTCTACCTGAAGAAATTCCTGTTGAGTATGGACATCATCCTGCCGCATGCGTCGGCACAGCCGTACCGGGTGCCCGCCAAGCGCTTCGGCTATATCCTGCAGGTCACAAAGGAACGCTACAAGGATACAAGTCTCGACCTGGGCAGTGCGGGAGAAAAGGTCAAGGCGCTGATCAATGAGCACCTGATCAGCCTGGGCATCAATCCCAAGGTCGAGCCGGTAGAACTGCTGGCCGAGGATTTCCTGGAAAAACTGGCGGCGCACGCGGGCAAGAACAGCGAAGCCAAGGCCAGCGAAATGGAGCACGCGATTCGCAAGCATTGCACCGTGCACCACGACGAAGACCCCGCATTCTTCAAGAGCCTGTCGGAGAAAGTCGATGCGCTGATCGAGAAGCATCACGACGAGTGGGACTTGCTGGCTGAAAAGCTGGCCGGGTTGCGCGTGGAAGCCATCGCCGGACGCCAGAAAGGCGAGGATGGCATGAGCAGGGAAGCCACCACTTTCTACGAACACATCGTTCAAGTAGGCTTTGCGAGCCGTTCCGTCGATGACGGGGCGAAACCCAAATTCAAGGCCTTGATGGAAAACGTGGTGGATATTCTTCAGGAGACCATAGCCAGCATCGATTTTTGGCACAACCCGGACAAGCAGAAGCAGGTCCGCGGACTGATCAAGACCGAGATCGCCAAAACGGGAATCGAGGAGTTGAGACAAAACCGTGAACGGGTTGCCGTTGAGGTGATGAAGCTCGCCAAAAATCGCCACGACGAATTGACGCGCGCCTCTCGTGCGGGAGATGCATAAATGCAGCTTCGCCAAGTCCGCGACATCGAGTACCAATTGCTGCCCGGTTCAGACCGCCAAACCACGGATATCGTGATCGAGCGCAACGGCCTGATTACCGTCCGCCCGCCCTTGCTGGCGACACCCGAGCAGGTGGACGAGACGGTGCTCAGCAAGCGCATGTGGATCTACCGCAATCTGGCCGAGTGGCGCGATCTCAACGCGACGGGCGTGGTCCGCGAGTGGGTAAACGGAGAATCGTTTCTGTATCTGGGCAGCAACTATCGCCTGCTACTGGTCAACGAGCAGGACCAGCCGCTGAAACTCAAGGACGGCCGTTTTTGCCTGCTGCGCTCCGTGATCGAGACCGGCGGCAAGGAAGCCGCGCATCAGGCTTTCGAACGTTTCTACCAGGAGAAGGGCATGGGCCGCCTGACCCGGCGCGTGGCATATTTCGCCGGCAAGGTTGGCGTCTCGCCGGGCAAAGTGCTAATCAAGAATATCGGCTATCGCTGGGCGTCCTGCCTCAAGAATGGCGACCTGCACTTTCACTGGAAATGCTTGTTGGCCCCCCTGAGCATCATTGACTACATCGTCGTGCATGAGCTTTGCCACCTGCATCGCCGCGATCACTCGACAGCGTTCTGGAACGAGGTGGACAAGGTCTTGCCCGACTATCGCGACCGAAAGGAATGGCTGCGGGTGCGAGGGGCGGAACTGGATCTTTGATTGGTTATGGCGTCAAAGGATGCGCAGTCCAATGTGGAGTCAATGACTGAACCGCTGGCGGCACTGCGAACAGAGAATGAACGGCTTGTCGCATTGTTGGAGGCCAACGGCATCGAGTGGCGCTTGCCGCCGGAGCCTGCGCCGCTGGCTTCAACGGAGGCGGAGCCCTCAAGGATCGGCACCGGTGAGAAGGTGGCGCTGTTTCGCCGCCTGTTCCGGGGCCGTACCGACGTCTACCCGATCCGGTGGGAAAGCAAATCGACAGGCAAGACGGGCTATGCCCCGGCCTGCGCTAACGAGTGGCGTGTCGGTGTCTGCGGAAAACCGCGCATCAAGTGTTCGGATTGTGGCAAACGCCTGCTGATTCCGCTGTTGGATGCTGTTATTTACAAACACCTCGCCGGCGAACACACAGTCGGTGTCTATCCCCTGCTGTCCGACGACACCTGCTATTTCCTCGCAGTCGATTTCGACGAGGCTGAATGGAAAGAGGATGCACAAGCCTTTGTCCAGTCTTGTCACGAACTTGGCATACCGGTAGCACTCGAAATCTCGCGCTCAGGCAACGGTGCTCACGCGTGGATATTCTTTGCTGGCAGTGTCTCGGCGCGGGATGCGCGCCGACTTGGCACGGCCATCATCAGCCATACCTGCGCACGCACCAGGCAACTGAAGCTCGAATCCTACGACCGACTTTTCCCCAATCAGGACACGCTGCCAAAAGGTGGCTTCGGCAACCTGATCGCCTTGCCACTGCAGAAGAAGCCGCGTGAAAACGGCTGCAGCGTGTTCGTGGACGCAGCTTTGCGTCCACATCAAGACCAGTGGGCATTCCTTGCCACTATCCAGCCAATGCCTCCGCACGACATCGAACCGACAATCCTGCGTGCCACCGGCGGCGTGCATCCGCTGGATGTGACCTTCATTGACGAGGAAGACCACAAGGAGCCGTGGAAACGCGCTGCATCAACCAGCAAGCGGTTGGCTGGACCAATGCCGAAAACGCTCACAGTGACGCTGGCCAATCTCATCTACTTTGAGAAGGCGCAACTGCCGCAAGCACTGGCCAACCGCCTCATCCGCCTCGCAGCCTTTCAGAATCCCGAGTTCTACAAAGCGCAGGCGATGCGATTTACTGTGTGGGACAAGCCCCGTGTGATCGGTTGCGCGGAAAATTACCCGAATCACATCGCACTGCCTCGCGGCTGTTTGGATACAGCGCGGGATCTGCTGAAAGAAAATGGTATCCACTGCGACCTGAATGATGAACGCTTCGTGGGTGAGGCGATTAACGTGGCTTTCGTCGGGACGTTGCGACTCGATCAGGGAATCGCCGTGGCCGCGATGTTGCATCACGACGCCGGGGTGCTGTGCGCACCAACCGCCTTCGGCAAGACAGTGGCCGCTGCGGCGATGATCGCCCAGCGTGGCATCAACACCCTTGTGCTGGTGCATCGCACTGAATTGCTGAAGCAATGGCAAGAACGTTTGCAATCATTCCTTGGCGTCGGCAAAGGCGTAGTTGGAACCATCGGAGGGGGCAAGGCCAAGCCGACCGGGAAGATCGACATTGCCGTGATGCAATCCCTGTCGCGTCAGGGAGAAATCAACCCACTGGTCGAAAACTACGGCCACGTCATCGTCGATGAATGCCACCACATTGGGGCGGCGTCGTTCGATGCGATTCTGAAGCGCGTCAAGGCGAAATATGTGCTTGGTCTCACCGCCACACCGGTGCGCCGTGATGGCCAGCAGCCGATCATCTTCATGCAATGCGGGCCGATCCGTTATACGGCAGCAAAACCTGCGAGCGCGCCACACGATCTGGAAGTCGTTCCGCACTTTCTGGACAAGCAAATCGACTTGCCGCAGGAGGCAGGCATTCAGGAGGTGTTCCGCCAACTTGCCTGCGATCCTGATCGGACTGCGGCGATTGCTGCTGAAATCGAGAACGCTTATGACCAAGGCAGAAAGATACTCGTTCTGACGGAACGAACCGAGCATCTGGATGCCATCCTAGTTGCGTTGGCTGGAAAAACACCCTCGCTCTTCGTGCTGCATGGCCGGATGTCGAAGAAGCTGCGCGCCACGGTGATTATGGAACTCGACGCGCTGCCACCCGATGCGCCCCACATCCTGCTCGCTACCGGCAAATTGGTTGGTGAGGGCTTTGACCACCCCCCGCTCGATACCCTGGCGCTGGCAATGCCGATTTCGTGGAAGGGGACGCTACAGCAATACGCGGGCCGACTGCACCGCGAGCACGCGACCAAGACCGATGTGCGGATCATTGACTTTGTGGACACGGGCCACCCGGCGCTGCTGCGAATGTGGGATAAACGTCAGCGTGGCTACCGGGCGATGGGATACAGAATCAGGGAGTGATTTTGCAGCTTTCAGACCTTGCGCCAAGTCGTGCCCTGGGGGGTGTCTTCCAGCACGATGCCCGCGTCCGAGAGTTCCTTGCGCACGCGGTCGGCTTCGGCAAAGTTCCTGGTTTTCTTGGCTTCAGTGCGCTCCACAATAAGTTGCTCGATTTTCTCGGGCGTGTAAGCCGAGTCTTCCCCTCCGCCTTGCAGGAAAACCACCGGATCACGCTGCAACAGGCCCAGCACGGCGGCAAGCGACTGCAACAGGCCCGCACGCTGGGGCACTTTGCTGGTGTTGACTTCGGTGGCGAGATCGAACAGTGCCGCGATGGCTTCCGGCGTGTTGAAGTCATCCTCCATCGCGGCCTTGAACCTTGCCGCGAACGGGTCCTGCCAGTCGATGCCTGCGTCCTGAGCCGGTACATTCTTCAGAGCGGTATAGAGCCGGGTCAGCGCACCCCTGGCGTCATCCAGGTGCTGGTCGGAATAATTGAGCGGGCTGCGGTAATGGGCGCGCAGGATGAAGAAGCGCACCACCTCCGGGTCGTATTTTCCCAGCACTTCGCGGATGGTGAAGAAGTTGCCCAGCGATTTGGACATCTTCTCGTTATCCACTCGCACGAAGCCGTTATGAATCCAGTAGTTGACGTGCTGGTGGCCGTGCGCGCCCTCGCTCTGGGCGATCTCGTTCTCATGGTGGGGGAACTGCAGGTCCGCCCCGCCGCCGTGGATGTCGAAATGCTCGCCCAGCAACGCATCGCTCATCACCGAGCATTCGATGTGCCAGCCGGGACGGCCCGGCCCCCAGGGCGAATCCCACTGCGGTTCGCCGGGTTTGGCCGATTTCCACAGCACGAAATCGAGCGGATCGTTCTTGCCTTCCACCACTTCCACCCGCTCGCCGGCGCGCAGGTCGTCGAGCGACTTGCCGGAAAGCTTGCCGTAGCCGGGAAAGTTGTGCACCGCGTAGCAAACGTCGCCGCTCCTGGCCACGTAGGCCAGCCCGTTATCCATCAGCGCCTGGATCATGGAGATCATGCCCGGCACGTACTGGGTGGCGCGCGGCTCTTGCGCGGGCTTCTGCACCCCCAGCGCGGCGGCATCCTGGTCCATGGCCGCGATGAAGCGCCCGGTCAGCGCGTCGATGGATTCATTGTTCTCGGCGGCGCGTTTGATGATCTTGTCGTCGATGTCGGTGATGTTGCGCACGTAGGTGACATCCAGCCCTTCCGCCTTGAGCCAGCGCTGGATCATGTCGAACACCACCAGCACCCGCGCATGGCCGAGATGGCAGTAGTCGTACACCGTCATGCCGCACACATACATGCGCGCCTTGCCCGGCTCGATGGGGATGAAGTCCTGCTTGCTGCGGGTGAGGGAGTTGTAGATTTTCAGCATGTTAGTTCTGTTCTTTTGCCCAGGAGTCCTTGAGCGTGACAGCGCGGTTGAACACCAGCCTTTCACCCGCACGGTGGTCGCGGCGATCGCTGCAGAAGTAGCCCAGGCGCTCGAACTGGTAACGGGTTTCCGGGGCAAGGTCCCGCACGCACGGCTCCACCCAGCCTTGCACCACCGCGAGCGAGGCAGGATTGATGAATTCGCGGAAATCGTGCTCCTTGTCGCCGTCCGGCTTGGCCACGGTAAACAGCCGCTCGTACAGGCGCATCTCGGCGGGCAGCGCGTGCTGGGCCGAAACCCAGTGGATCACGCCCTTGACCTTGCGCCCCTGGGGATTCTTGCCCAGCGTGTCGTGGTCGATGGAGCAGCGTATTTCGACCACGTTGCCGGCGCCGTCCTTGACCACCTCGTCGCATTTGATGACGTAGCTGTACCGGAGCCGCACCTCGCCGCCCGGCACCAGCCGCTGCCAGCCCGGCGGCGGCGCTTCCGTGAAATCGTCGGCCTCGACCCAGATTTCGCGCGCGATCGGCACCGTGCGGCTGCCGAATTCGGGATGATTAGGATGAAACCCCGCTTCCCTCGACTGGGTCAGGCCGCCCTCGAAGTTGGTCAGCACCAGCTTGAGCGGCTTCGCCACCGCCATCACGCGCGGCACGCGGGTTTCCATGTCCTCGCGGATACAGCCTTCCAGCACCGACATGTCGATCACGTTGTCGCTCTTGGAAATGCCGATGCGGCGCGCGAATTCGCGGATGCCCTCGGGGGTGTAGCCGCGCCGCCGCATGCCGGAAATGGTGGGCATGCGCGGATCGTCCCAGCCGGAAACCAGCTTTTCCGTCACCAGCTGATTCAGCTTGCGCTTGCTGGTCAGCGTGTATTGCAGTTCCAGGCGCGAGAACTCGTACTGGCGCGGATGGCAGGGGATGGTGATATTGTCCAGCACCCAGTCGTAGAGCGGGCGGTGGTCTTCGAATTCGAGCGTGCACAGCGAGTGGGTGATGCCCTCCAGCGCGTCCGAAATGCAGTGGGTGTAGTCGTACATCGGGTAGATGCACCACTTGTCCCCGGTGCGGATGTGGTGGACGCGGCGGATGCGGTAGATGGCCGGATCGCGCATGTTGATATTGGGCGAGGCCATGTCGATCCTGGCGCGCAACACCTTGCTGCCGTCGGGGAATTCGCCGTTCCTCATGCGCGTGAAGAGGTCGAGGTTTTCCGCCACGGAACGCTCGCGGTAAGGACTGTTCTTGCCCGGTTCGGTGAGCGTGCCCCGGTACTCGCGCATTTCGTCCGGCGTCAGGTCGCACACGTAGGCCTTGCCCGCCTGGATCAGTTCCACCGCATAGCCGTATAGCGCGTCGAAGTAATCCGAAGCCCAGCGCACTTCCCCATCCCACTGGAAGCCCAGCCAACGCACGTCTTCCTGGATGGAGTTGGCGTATTCCTCGCTTTCCTTCTCCGGATTGGTGTCGTCGAAGCGCAGGTTGCATTTGCCTTTGAAATCCTGCGCCAGGCCGAAGTTGAGGCAGATCGACTTGGCGTGACCCACGTGCAGGTAGCCGTTCGGCTCGGGTGGAAAGCGGGTGACGATAGCCTGATGCTTGCCGCTTTTCAGGTCGCTATCGATGATGTTGCGGATAAAATGGGGAACCGGCTCGCGTTCGCTGCTCATGACTGATTCATACTTTGACATAAGGAAAACGTGCCGATTTTACCCGAAAAACGCGCCGAACGCCGCGCAAGGAATGGCGTTAAGCACCAGTTCTTGCTAGAATCCCCACGTTATTCAGTTCGTGAGATTTCTCATCGATGAGCCGTTCCCGCCTTTCCCCCCTGTTTTCCATCCTTGCCGTAGCGTTCCTGCTTGCCACCGCTCCCGTCCGCGCCGATGAGGCGCAGGAAATCAGCCGCATATTGAAGCAGGGGCAGCAGGAGAAGGCGCTGGAACGCGCCAACAGCTTTCTCGCCGCCCACCCCAAGGATGCGCAAGTGCGCTTCATAAAGGGCCTGATCCTGACCGAACAGAACAAGACCGCCGATGCGATCAAGGTATTTACCGGCATCACCGACGACTTCCCCGAACTGCCCGAACCCTACAACAATCTGGCGGTGCTGTATGCCTCCCAGGGGCAATACGAAAAAGCCAAGACCGCACTTGAAATGGCGATCAACACGCACCCCAGCTACGCCACTGCACATGAAAACCTGGGCGACATCTACGCCAAGATGGCAAGCCAGGCCTACGACAAGGCGCTGCAACTGGACAAGGGCAATGCCAATGCGCAGTCCAAACTGGCTCTGATCAAGGATATTTTCTCCCGGCAGGCAACACGCCAACCCGCCAAGCCCGTCGTCGCGGCAAACGCGCCAATGCCTGCTGCCGCCCCCGTGGCGGCAAAACCGGCAACCCTCGCAGCTCCGGTTCCGGCAAGCGCCGCGCCAAGCGCAAAGCCCGCGGCTCAACCCGCCCCTCCGGCTCCTCCCGTTCCCGCCGCAAAACCAACCCCGGCCATGGAACCTGCGAAAGTCGTCACGCCATCCAAGGCCGCAGAAAAACCGGCGCCAGAAGCCAGCAAGGAAGACGAGCACGAGGCGATACTGGCCTCGGTGCAGGGCTGGGCCAAGGCCTGGTCGGCCAAGAATGTTGGCGCATATCTCAAGTCCTACGGCCCCGACCTGGTCCTCGCCAAGGGAGAAAACCGCGCCAGTTGGGAACAGACGCGCAAAGAGCGCATCAGCAAGCCAAAATCGATTTCGGTGACGATCAGTTCCCCGGAAGTCAAATTGACCGATGCCAGCCATGCCAGGGTGTCCTTCAAACAAATATATCGCTCTCCCACCCTCAACAGTGAAACCTGGAAAACCCTGCTCATGGTCAAATCGGGCGGAAAGTGGCTGATCCATGAAGAACGGATTGGGCGTTAATCATTTATTGATGGGTAAACTCAGGCGGCCCTTGCGTCTATTCCTGCTTCTGATGCTGGGACTGACGACCCTGCCCGCGGGCGGCATGGGGGATTTGCTGCCGCCGCTCCAGTACGCGCGCGCCCACACCAACAACCCCGAAGCATTGCTGGTCAACATCCTGCTCGAAATCAAGCAGAACCGCCTGGATACCGCGCTGCGCGACGTCGAGGCATTAATTCACATCAACCCTCATTTCAAGCTCGCCCACCTCATTCGTGGCGACCTTCTGCTGGCCCGAGCCCAACCCTTGACAGGATTCGGCAACGCATCGGGCGCGACAGCCGACCAGATGGCAGATTTCCGCGACGAAGCGCGCGTACGTTTGCGGCATTATCTGGAGCAGCCTCCATCAGGCAGGATTCCGAAATACCTGCTGCAGATGCCGCCGGAACAGCACCACGCCATCGTGGTTGATACCGGAAAATCCCGCCTTTACCTGTTCGAGAACAATGCGGGCGAACCGCGCCATGTAGCCGATTACTACATCACCGTCGGCAAGGCGGGAGCTGAAAAACTGCGCGAGGGCGACCAAAAAACCCCACTCGGCGTATATTTCGTGACCGCCAACCTGCCGGTGGAAAAGCTATCCGACTTCTACGGAGTCGGGGCTTTCCCCTTGAGCTACCCCAACGAATGGGACAAGCGCCAAGGCAAGAACGGCCACGGCATATGGCTCCATGGCGTACCGCGCGACACCTATAGCCGCCCGCCCAAGGCCAGCAACGGTTGCGTGGTGCTGGCCAACCCGGACATGGCGGCCCTGGGCAAAACACTTCAGACGGGCCTGACACCGGTAGTCATCAGCGACAATGTGGAATGGGTTACCCCTGAGGAATGGCGTGGACAGCGCGAACGTTTCAAGGGCGAGATGGATGCCTGGCGCAGGGACTGGGAAAGCCTGGACAGCGATCGTTTGCTCGCTCATTACTCGCGCAACCTGAACGCGGGCGGCCAGGATTTCAATGCCTTCAGCGCCCAGAAGCGCCTGGTCAACGCAGGCAAATCTTCCCTGCAGGTAAGGCTGTCGAACATCAGCATGTTCCAGTACCCGGGCAAGGAGAACCTCATCGTGGTGACTTTTACCCAGGATTACCGCAGCAACAATCTCGCCAACATCATGAAGAAACGCCAATACTGGCAACTGGAAAATGGCCAGTGGCGCATCGTTTACGAAGGCGCGGCATAACCCGGGCCGACTCTCTGCCCTGGCAACGAGGAGACAATTCATGTCCTATTTTCGCTTGGTACTGGCCTTGACGGCATTTTTCATTGGTTTCGGCGTTCAGGCCGCCACGCCGTCCAAGCCGCCCCTGAAAAAAACACCCATAGTCAAACAACAGACAAAAGCAACGCCCGTTGCCACTCCGGGTGAAAAGCACCATTCCAATCCGCAGGTCAGAATCATGACCAGCGCGGGGGAAATCGTGATCGAACTCTATCCTGAAAAAGCACCCAAAACGGTGGAAAACTTCCTCAGCTATGTTGCCAGCGGATTCTACAACGGCACAATATTCCACCGTACAATCCACAACTTCGTAATACAAGGCGGCGGATTGACGCCCGGCTTCGAACAAAAGGAAACCCTTCCTCCCATCCCGATCGAATCCGACAACGGGCTCAGAAACGACATAGGGATGCTGGCCATGGCGCGTGGCGACGACCCCAACTCGGCCACGGCGCAATTCTTCATCAATCTCAACAACAATCTCCATCTCAACTTCTACAAGCCTGAATCCTACTACTACGGCTATTGCGTATTCGGCAAAGTGACGAAGGGCCTGGACGTCGCCATGAAAATCGCATCCATCCCCACCTCCGCCGGCGGGCCTTTTGCTTCGGACGTCCCGAAGGAACAAGTCGTCATCGAGGAAGTGACCACGCTTCAGAATCCGCCGCCAACAACTGCCAATCAACCCAAACCTGAAAAGGACGCAAAACATGGTTAAGCTTCAAACCAACTTCGGCACCATGACACTGGAACTGGACGCAGAGAAAGCCCCCCAGACTGTCGCCAATTTCATCCAGTACGTGAATGACGGCTTTTACAACGGCACCATCTTCCACCGCGTGATCGATGGCTTCATGATCCAGGGTGGTGGCATGCAGCCCGGCATGATCCCCAAGCTCACCCGCGACCCGGTTCAGAACGAAGCCAACAACGGGCTGAAAAATGGCGCCTACACCATCGCCATGGCGCGCACCTCTGACCCCCACTCGGCTACCGCCCAGTTCTTCATCAACGTCTCCGACAACGGCTTCCTCAATCACACCGCCCCGACCGCGCAAGGCTGGGGCTACTGCGTCTTCGGCAAGGTCGTGGAAGGCCAGGACGTGGTGGACAAGATCAAGAAGGTCCGCACCGGCAACAACGCCGGCCACCAGGATGTGCCGGTGGAAGACGTCATCATCGAAAGCGCCGAAGTCGTCAAAGTCGACTAGGCCAGGCGGGTGAGGGTCGAGGCGTAACAGCCTCGACCCTTCAATCCCTAGCGCGCATGCCTCACAGCCTCCTCATTTCCGATCTGCATCTGAGCGCGGATCGCCCGGAAGTTTTTTCCGCCTTTGCAAAATTTCTTGCCACTACCGCAGCACAGTCGGAAGCGCTGTACATCCTCGGCGACCTGTTCGAATACTGGGCCGGCGACGACGATATTGACGACCCATTCAACCAGCAGGTCATCCAGGCGCTCGCCACCCTGAACTTACGCGGCGTGGTCATCTACCTAATGCACGGAAACCGAGATTTCCTCATGGGCCAGGCGCTGGCCGCCGCTAGCGGCGCGCAATTGCTGCCGGACCCGAGTATCATCGATATGCATGGCGTGCCGACGCTGCTGATGCACGGCGACACCCTGTGCACTGACGACACCGACTACATGGCATTCCGCGCCCAGGTGCGCGAACCGGCATGGCAAGGACAATTCCTGTCCCAGCCTCTGGCGCAGCGCAAGGAGCAGATCGAAAAATTACGGGAGCAAAGCAGGCTGGCGCAGAGCAGCAAGACGCCTGAAATCATGGATGTAAATATTGCAGCGGTGGACAATGCCCTCAGAAACCATGCCTACCCGCGCCTGATTCACGGCCACACCCACCGTCCGGCATTGCATGTGTATGAAGTGGACGGCAAGTTCTGCCAACGCTGGGTGTTGCCGGACTGGTACGAACAGGGCGGCTATCTGCGCTGCGACGCCAATGGCTGCGAAGCCGTGAAACTGTAACTAGTGTAGTGTTGCACGCTAAACGGCGCTTTCAGAGCCTTCCCAAGAGTGACATAACAAGGCACGGCGCACAGGCAATGGCCATTCCCTTGGCAAGTGCCGCAACGCGGTTAGGGCGCTCTTGGGAAGGCTCCCTCCGGGCGAGCGCCTGGGTGGCCATCTGCGGCGTTGCGGGCGCTTGGAATAGAATGACTATTCCCGCGCACCCGCGCCTTGCATATGACCGCCCAGGCGCTCGCTGAAAGTGCCGTTTAGCGTGCAACGCTACACTCAAGAAAGGAAACCGACATGATACTGATCCTCGCCCAGGACCTCTCCCACGAGAGCGCCGAATTCCTGCAACTGATGGACCACCTCAACGCCCTGCCCAGGATCAAAACTCGGGTGCACCGCGAAAAGGGCGAACAGCAGACCGTCACCGAGGTCTACCTGATCGGCGACACCGGCCCGCTCTCGGTCGAGGACATGCAAACCTTGCCCGGCGTGGAGCGCGTGGTGCGGGTGTCGGAGGAATACCGCGTGCTGGGACGGCACAAGGACGACGACCGCCCGACGCATTTCGACTACAACGGCGTGCGCTTCGGCCAGGATACGCTCCACATCTTCGCCGGCCTGTGCGCGGTGGACGTGCCGGAGCACGTGGAAGCCATGATGAAGGCGTTGCGCGACAACGGCCAGGTGTGCACCCGCATGGGCGCCTACAAGCCGCGCACCAGTCCCTATGCCTTCCAGGGTCATGGCAAGGCCTGCCTGCCCTGGGTGTTTGAACTGGCCGGCAAGTACGGCATCAAGGTCATCGCCATGGAAATCACCCACGAATCCCATCTCGACGAAATCCGCGCCGCCCTGCACCAGACCGGCAACCCCACCGGCGTGATGCTGCAGATCGGCACGCGCAACACGCAGAATTTCGAACTGCTGAAAATCGTCGGTCGCCAGCAGGAACTGCCGGTGCTGTTCAAGCGCGGCTTCGGCATCACCCTCGACGAATCGCTCAACGCCGCCGAATACCTGGCCTCGGAAGGCAACCGCAACGTGGTATTCGGCCTGCGCGGGATGAAAACCAACATGGGCGACCCGCACCGCAACTTCGTCGACTTCGCCCACGTACCCGTGGTCAAGCGCCTCACCCGCATGCCGGTGTGCATCGACCCCTCGCATTCGGTCGGCGCCCGCACGCGCGCACCGGACGGCCTGCTGGACGTATTCCACGTCACCGCCCAGGGCGTGATCGCCGGGGCCAACATGATTCTGGTGGATTTTCACCCGGCGCCGAAAAAAGCCCTGGTGGACGGTCCGCAAGCCCTGTTGATGGAAGAACTGCCGCACTTCATCGAGGACGTACAACTGGCGCGGGAAACCTACCAGAAACGCCAGGCTCTGGCGCAGCGCTATCAGTCAAAAGAAAGAATCGGCTAGGCGAAAAATACGCGTGCCTGGGCTAATCGTCGTCCAGCGTGGTCAGGAAGGCCAGGATGTCGCGCAGCTCTTCCGGTTTCATTAAATTCAGCAGATCCTTGCCAGGCTTGGCATCCTCGTCGTGAATGCGTTCGCTCTTGGTGAATTTTTCGATCTGGCGCTGCAAATATGAAGTGTACTGACCCGACAGCATCGGCGCGTTCCCCTTGCCTTGCCCCTTGAGACCGTGGCATGAGGTGCATTCAGTACGGTAATGCTTGGCGCCTGCCGTCACGTCGCCTTCCGAACGGGGAATGTTCACCACCTTTTCCATCACCGTCAGACGGGTTAGCGCATCGTCGCTTTCCGTGAAGACCGGCAACTGGGTGTCCAACTTGACGGAAGCGAGATAAGCGCTGATGTGGGCGATATCTTCGTCCGGCAATTCACGTTCTTCCGTGTATGGGAACATGGGTATGTTGATGCGCTTGCGCCCCTTGAATTTGGCCAACTGGTCGCTGAGGTATTCCTGGCGCTGCCCGGCCAGACGCGGGTACTCACCTTTTTTCCCCCCTTGACCATTGTCGCCATGGCAGGCTGCGCATACCTGATTGATCTGACGCCCCGCCTCCAGATCGGGGGCGGCGGCGGCATTCCAACTGAAACCAAGCCCGATTGCACAGGCCAGCAATAATTTTCTTTGTTTACGTTTCATGACAGTCATCACACACACAGAGCCGGAATTTTCTGCCTAATTGCCAAGGCAATCAAGTCCGGCCTGAATAAAAAACCCCGCCATAAGGCGGGGCGGAGAAGCGAACAACCCTGAATTGCTCAGGAAGACATTTCGTGCAGGATGTTCTTGATCCAGCTCTTGGCATAAACGCCTTCCAGCTCGGACAAGTCCGGCGATACCCCGCCGGAATTGGGAACCGCAATGGTGGCGCCCTTGTCGACCTTGTACACCGCCGACACCGAAATCGCTTCCTTGTCGCTGACGAAGCTGTAGCACACGTTGACGTGGGAAGGCGGAATCACGGGCTTGCCGTTCATCAGCTGCACCACGTTAAGCGCGCACACCTTGGCCTGGGAGTTGGCGGAATAGCCCGATTTCGGCATCGGACCAGCGCTGCACGCATCGCCGATGACATGCACATTGGGAACGATGGTGGATTCGAAAGTGCTCTGGTTCACCGGGCACCATTTCTTGTCCTTGTCCACCACGCCGGCCAGATGGGCGATCAGCCCGGCCTTTTGCGGCGGGATCAGGTTCACCACGGCGCCCTTGATTTCTTCCACCCCGGTGTCCACGCTACGGGCCTTGGCATCGACCTTGATCACCTTGTGGCTGGCGTTGAACTCGATCATGCCCTTGTAGTGCTTTTCCCACGCCTTCCTGAACAGAGGCCCCTTGGAGATGATGTCCGGGTTGGCATCGAGCACGATGATCTTGGATTTGGGCTTGTGGTTCTTGAGATACCAGGCGATCTGGCTGATGCGCTCGTACGGTCCGGGCGGGCAGCGGAAGGGCGTGGTCGGGATGGACAGCACCACTGCGCCGCCATTAGGCATGTCCAGCAATTGCTGACGCAGCAGCAGGGTCTGCTCGCCAGCCTTCCACGCATGGGGAATGACCTTGGGCGTTTCCACCGGATTGTAACCCTCGATCTCCTCGAAACGGAAATCGATGCCGGGCGAGAGGATCAGGCGGTCATAGCTGATGTCGCCACCGGAAACGCGGATCTTCTTGGCGGCCACGTCCACTGCCGTGACGTCGTCGAACACCATCTTGATACCGTGGTTGGCAGCCAGCGCGTCATAGCCGATCTTGTTGTCGTCCAGATTGCGGTTGCCGCCCAGCACCAGGTTGCTGAAAGGGCAGGAAACGAAGGTCTTGTTGCGTTCGACCAGCACCACCTCGATGGAAGGGTCGCTCATGCGGATATACTTGGCTGCGATGGTGCCGCCATATCCGCCGCCGACCACCACCACGCGCCGGCCCTTCTTGGTCATCAATTCGCCCACGGGCGAAACGGAGGCACAGGAGGCCAGGCTGAGGCCAGCAACTGCGCCGGTCATTTGGATGAAATTTCTGCGATTCATATTCGGCTCCTCACTGCTGACTGGCGTAAAAATGGATGACGGCTTCCACCTCTTCGGGTGTCAGCTTGTTGTCGCCCTCGACTTTTTCCGCCATTTTCTTCGGCATGATCCGCTTGCCGGAACGGAACTCGTTCATGCTGATCTGGAGATACTCTTTCCATTGTCCGCCGATGATGCCGCCATCCTCGGAATCGCGTCCGTTGTCGATGTGGCATTTCTTGCAACGCTGCTCATGAATTTGCTTGCCGATCGCCACCTTGGCAGGGTCCACGTCCTGCTTCGTGCGCACGAAAGGATGCTGGGCAAAGAACCCGGCTACCATCTTGAGTTCATCGTCGGAATAGGCCTTCGCCAGCCGCCCCATGATGCTGGAAGGACGCTCACCGCTCTTGAACTTCTTCATGGCATCCAGCAGGAAGGCTTCGGGCATGCCGGAAATCACCGGCATGCTCGGGCCGGCACTGGCGCCGTTGGTGCCGTGACAGCCGGCACACGTATTGGACAACATGGCGGCCTGGCTAGGGCTGGCGGCCCAGGCTGGAACGGCGGCCATCAAACACCCGCCGAGAATAACGGCGAACCCCTTTGGTTTCATAGTACCTCCTCCTTATAATTTTTTGGGCAGGCAATCAGTGAAGAACACTATTGCACTCTGACAAGAATGCACGTAGCGCACCCAACAAACCTTGATATGAATCAATTATACGAAAAAATCCTTCTGGGGTTTGTCCGGTTTTTTGACTGTACAGGAAATTGCCCGCAGAATCACGATCCCAACGCAACTTCATGAAATGCTTATATAATGATTTCCCCCATATGACCTCCTCCTGGATGATCGTCGCCGGCTTCCTGTTCGGCTGCATGGGGGTCTTCGTCAAACTTGGCGCGCAATATTTTTCCAGCGCGGAACTGGTGTTCTACCGCTCCCTGTTCGGATTAGCAGTCATTTTTCTCATCATCCGGGCGCAAGGATTCTCGCTTGCCACCGCGCATGTGAAAATGCACTTCTGGCGCGGGTTGTCCGGCTTTGTCGCGCTGATGCTGTTCTTCTACGCCATCAGCGCCCTGCCCCTGGCAACGGCAGTGACGCTCAACTACACCTCGCCACTGTTTCTGGCCCTGTTCACGGTGCTGGTCCTCAAGGAACCTCCGCGCTTCCTGCTGATCCTGGCGGTGGCGGTGGGATTCGCGGGGGTGGTCCTGCTGCTGCGCCCGACGCTGCATGCGGATCAAATCACGGCTGGCCTGATGGGCTTGATGTCGGGCTTCCTGGCCGGGATCGCTTACCTCAACGTGAAGCAACTGGGCGCCATGGGAGAACCGGAATGGAGGGTGGTGTTTTACTTCACCCTGTTTTCCACCCTCGGCGGCGCCATCTGGATGCTGTTCCACCCCTTCCACCCGGTCACGCCGGGCGGCTTTCTTGTCCTGCTCGGTCTGGGCACCACTGCCACCCTGGCACAGCTCGCCATGACTCGCGCCTACCGCACCGGAAAAACCCTGGTGGTCGGCAGCCTGGCTTACAGTACGGTCATTTTCGCCAGCCTGTGGGGCGTGGTGCTATGGCAGGAAATTCTGCCTGCCAGCAGTTGGCTGGCGATTGCCTTGATTGTTCTGAGCGGGGTGATCAGCCTGCGCACCGGGCCACGCCTGCCGGTCGTGTAGCGTTGACCGCAGCGACCCGCGGTTACTTGTTGCGGATATAGCGCGCATCGTCAAACGTGCTCACCCATTGCGGCCGGTAAACCACCAACAGCGTTGCCAGCATCCCGCTCAGCACCGCTTCGGACCACCCCATCAGCAGGTAGTACGGCAGATAATTTGTGGTCAGATAATCCACCGAATAGGCTCCCGCCAGTGCAAGCAGGCCGGTCACCGCCAGACCGACGGACGCCATGGCCAGAGCCCCTCCGATGAAGGCATTGACGAAAATATAGATAAAAAAGTGGTTGGGCAACTTGCTGTCCGCCAAGCGGTAAATGGAATAGCTCACCGCAACCGGCAGTCCGCACATCAGCAATCCGTTGACGGAGAAGCTTTCCCATCCGCTGAAGCCGAAAAAGCTCACGCCCAGCAATACCACGCTCAAGCCGACGATGGCCAGGCAAGGTCCGAACATCAAGGTGAACAGCGTGGCGCCGAGAATATGGAAATTCAGCCCCGGTTTGACACCGGTTTTGAGAAACCCCCACACCAGCATCAAAACCACGCAGGTACCAAGCCAGAGATGCATGGTCTCGTTATCCTTGAGACGCCGCCAGGGGGCGAGATAAATAGCCCGCCCCAGCACCAATCCGAACAGGATATAGGCGAACCAGCTCCAGGAGGAAGGCAGCAGATTGTCGGGCAAATTCATGCCGATATTTTACGCTATACTTTGGTACTGAATTTTCACTGGAGAAAGAATCTTGCGTTTGGCGCTTTTTGACCTGGACAACACCCTGCTCGCGGGTGACAGCGACTTCGAATGGGCTCAATTTTTAATCGAGCAGGACGTGCTTGACCGGGAAGTCTACGAAGCGCGCAACCAGGCGTTTTACGATCAATACAAGGCCGGCAGCCTGGATATTCACGAGTTCCTCGATTTCCAGCTCAAACCGCTGTCGCGCCATCCGCGTAGTCAACTGGACGCCTGGCACCGGGAATTCATGCAACGCAAGATTCTGCCCATCGTCACCGCCAAGGGCCGGGAACTGGTTTCCGAGTATCTGCGCGAAGCCGAGCTGGTTGTCATCATCACCGCCACCAACAGCTTTGTCACGCTGCCCATCGCCCGGGAATTCGGGGTGGAGCACCTGATCGCCACCGAGCCCGAGCAGTCGGGTGGAGAATTCACCGGCAGGGTATCCGGCACCCCCTCGTTCCGCGAAGGCAAGATAGCCCGCCTCGATGCCTGGCTGGCAAACCGCGGGCTAAGCTGGAAAAATATCAGCAAAAGCTGGTTCTACAGCGATTCCCTCAACGACCTCCCGCTGTTGCAACGCGTCAGCAACCCGGTCGCGGTAGACCCCGACCCCACCCTGAAGGCGCACGCGGAACAAAACGGCTGGCCTATCATCAGCTTGCGGTAATGCACCGCCACCCATTCCTGCTCACCGCGCTGCTGCTGCTCGCCCCGGCCAGCATGCTGGCAGCGCTACTGAGCGGCAGCGCAGAGCTGTCCCTGGCGCAGCTGTTGCACGGCAACGGCGCACAACAGGAAATCCTGTGGCAGCTGCGCGCCCCTCGTGCCGCCAGTGCCTTCGCCTGTGGCGCCCTGCTCGCGCTGTCGGGTGTTTTACTGCAGGTCCTGTTACGCAACCCGCTGGCCGACCCTTACCTGCTCGGCATTTCCGGCGGCGCTGCAGTCGGAGCGCTGGGTGCGATGCTGCTGGGCCTGGCGCTGGCGGTGAAATTTGCCGCGCTGGGCGGCGCCCTGATCGCGATGACGCTGGTGCTGGCCTTGAGTTTCAACCGCCGCGCCTGGGACATGCACCATTTGCTGCTCACGGGGGTCGCCCTGTCGGCCGGATTCGGCGCGCTGATCAGCCTGCTGCTCAGTCTCGCCCCCAACGCCAGCATCCGCGGCATGCTGTACTGGCTGATGGGCGACCTATCCTACGCCCAGGAGCCCGGCCTGGCGTGGACGGCGCTACTCGCGACGGGGATCGCAAGCTGGCTGTTCGCGCGGCATCTCGATGTACTGGCCATCGGCGAACTCAAGGCGAAATCCCTTGGCGTCGCGGTGGTGCCGCTCCAGGGTGGCATTTACCTCGCCGCAGCCATCGCCACCACCGCCGCAGTGCTGGAGGGCGGCAGCATCGGCTTTGTCGGCCTGATCGTGCCCCACCTACTACGCCTGCTCGGCATGCACCACCACCGCTGGCTGATTCCCTGTTCCATGCTGCTGGGGGGGAGTTTCCTCACCCTGGCCGACACCCTGGCCCGCACCGTGATCGCACCTCAGCAGCTGCCGGCGGGCGTGTTGACCGCGCTGCTCGGCGTGCCCATGCTGTTGTTCCTGCTTTCCCGCCAGCATGCTGCGCGCTGAGCATTTGCACCTGGAGGTTCCGGGCAAAGTGCTGTGCCAGGATCTCGGCTTGACCCTGGAACCCGGTCAGTGCTGGGCCATACTGGGAAAGAACGGCAGCGGCAAGACCACCCTGCTGCATGCCTTGAGCGGCCTGACCAAAGCGGCCGGAGGCACGATAACGCTGGATAACCAGCTCATGGCCGGCATTTCGCGCCGGCATTTGGCGCAACGCATCGGTGTGCTGCTGCAGGAGGAGGCCCTGTCTTTCTCCGGCACGGTGCTGGATTTCGTGTTGCTGGGATGCTTCCCCCACTCCGGCAACCTGATGCCGGACAGACGCGACATCGATGCCGCGCGCCATGCACTGGATGCGACAAGCATGTCTCATGCAGCGGAACAATCCTTCGCCACCCTCTCCGGCGGAGAAAGGCAGCGGGTGCGCATCGCATTGCTGCTCGCGCAGGCGCCGGATATTTATTTTTTGGACGAACCGCTGCAGCATCTCGACCTGCCCCACCAGCTTGCCATGATGCAGCTATTCCACCGCCTCGCCCGGGACCAGGGCAAAACGCTAGTCATGGTTTTGCATGACCTCTCCTGGGCCAGCCGCTATTGCGATCACGCCATCCTGATTTACGACAAAGGCCATATTTCGAGCGGTGAAACCGCCCGCATGATAACCGGCCAGAACATGGAAAACCTTTACCAGTGCCGTTTGCGGACCATCAAAACAAGTGATGGCAATTATTTCCTGCCCACCTTAGAATAAGGTCTCGTTAATGGTTAATTTGGACATACGCTGGGGCCGTTTGGGGTGCAGTCCATGAAACAAGTCGCGCCGTTGTGTCGTTCACAACAAGCGGTTTGTGACGCCGTAATGCACCCCAACCGGCCCCAGCCCGAAGGGTTGCCGCGTATTCGGGCGTCCGCGGCGTTGCAAGGCTTGCGGCCATCCCGAATACGCGGCAACGTATATCAAAATTAACCATTAACGAGCCCTAAGTGCATGACATCGCCACTCAATCAGATCCCAGGCGTTCGATGAAATTCTTCCAGCCACGCACCCTGCACATGCGCATCATGCTAGCCATCGCCCTGCTGCAGCTGGTCATGGTGGGGATGTTTGCCCTCTACTTGCTGGTGCAACAGGTCGGTAACGAGATCACCAACCGCCAGGTACTGGGGCACAAGATGATCGGCATCACGGCACCCGCAGTGTCCCACCTCATCCTGCACGATCGGGGCGGAATTCCGGTTTATCTCGGCAATATGCTTACCGATCGCGCCGTTGGCGGCATCACGGTCAAGGACAACGTGGGAAACACGCTGTTCCAGCAGACGAAAGAAAGCGACACGCTGCACCCGATCGCCAACTGGTTCAAGGCGGCCAATCCCAGGCCCAGAGTCAGCGCCGAACTCAAATCGGGGCAAGGTGTCGCGCAGGGCCTCATCACCATCGAGTTGTCCGACGATCCGCTTAACGAGAAAATCCATACCCTTCTCAACGATGTGTCCTACCTCTTCATGCTGCTGCTCGGCGTGGACTTGATCGCCATCCAGATGCTGGTGAAGTCGGTGATGGCGCCGCTGACGCCTTTGGCAGCCCTGGCCAGGAAAGTTTCCCAGGGCAAATGGGATAGCACCATGCTCGTTCCGGCATTCAACGACAGCGATGAAGTGAAGAGTCTTTCCCACGCCTTTATCGAAAGCGCCAAGACCATGCGCAAACAGATTCACGACCTGGAAGAGGCCCGCAGCCGTTTGGCGGAAAACGAGCTTAAACTGCGCAATCTGGTGAACAACATGCAGGAAGTGCTGCTGGAAGTCGACCGCAACGGCTACATCACCTTCCTCAACCCGGCCTGGGAAGCGCTCACCGGCTATGCGACCGAAACCACCCTGCACCGCCCCTTTGCCGATTATCTGGCTCAACCCAAACACCAGGCTTATTTCGAAGCCAACCGCCTGGAACATATCCCGCTCTCCGATTTGCAGCTTGAGGCGCGCGCCCATGATGGCCGCCCGGTCTGGATGCAGATGCGCACCTCTCTGCAACGCGACGAAAGCGGCGCATTCCTGGGCGTGATCGGCACGCTGGAGGATGTCACCGAAACGCTGCACCTGCAGGAATTGCAGCGCCAGCACGAACAGGATCTCTTCCGCCTCACCATCACCGACCCCCTCACCGGTGTTTACAACCGGCGCCACTTCGACGATCTGCTGGAAAATCTGCTGCACATGAACCTGCACAAGGGGCTGTCATTGGCGCTGGTAATTGTGGATATTGACGGTTTCAAATTCATCAACGACACCTACGGCCACCCTGTCGGCGACGAAGTGCTGCGCACCGTGGCCGCCACGCTACGCGCCAACGAGCACCAGGGCGGCGCGGTGGCGCGCATCGCGGGCGACGAGTTCGCCATTCTGTTGCAAAACGTGAGCGCCGAAGATGCGGACAAGATCGGCCACATGATCCACGACGATCTCCACCAAATCGTCATCCCCCTTACCGTCGGCCAGCTCACCATTCAAACCTCGATCGGCATCGCTGTGGCGCCGCTGCATGGCAAGCTTCCTCTCGATCTGGTGCGGGCAGCCGACGTGGCGCTCTATCACGCCAAGCAAAGCGGCCGCAACCGCGTGGTCACGCTGTCCAAGGAACGCGGCGCAGCCATCATGGATATCTTCTCCCAGGGTTTCGAACTGCGCAACGCCATTTCCGCCGGCATGATCCTGCCTTTCATGCAACCCATCGTGGACCTCAAATCGCGCAAGATATTCGCCTATGAAGTGCTTACGCGCATGCGGCGCGACGACGATTTCGTTCCGGCAGACGATTTCATCCCCATCGCCGAGGACCTCGGGCTGATCCGCGACATGGACCTGTTTGTGATTAGCGAATCGCTGAGACTCATCCCCAAGAATGTGCACCTGTTCGTCAACATCAGTCTGAATTCCTTCTACGCCCCTGAGTTCACTCAGCAACTGCGCGACCTACTGCATTCACCCCTTGCAAAAGGGCGCACCATCACGCTGGAATTCACCGAGCGCCAGACCACCGAAATGTCGCAGGAATTCATTCAGATGTTCAACGAGATCCGCGCCGGGGGCTGCAATGTCGCGCTGGACGACTTCGGCGTCGGTTACTCCACTTACAGTTACCTGCGCCAGTTGCGCCCGGAATTCGTCAAGATCGACGGCAGTTTCGTGCTGCAATTAAAGCAAAACCAGGAAGACGTGAAGATCGTTGAACAAATCCGCGAACTGGCCCACGTGATAGGCGCGCACACCATCGCCGAACACATCGAGGACGAAGAAACCATCGCCATGCTGGTCAGCATGGGCGTGGACTATGGCCAGGGTTACTACTTCAGCAAGCCGGTCAACGTGGATGACAAGCACTGGCTGACGGCAGATCTTGTATAATCACCCCGCCTCCAAACACACCCCACCGCCGCTCAAGGCACAGAGAATTGTTTAGTTCATGATACGAAAATTCATCCGCAAAGTTTTCAGCAAGGCAGCGCCCAAAACCGGGCTGCGAGACAAACCCCAGATCATCCCCGAAAGCAAGCACGGCATCCGCCGCAGCCAGCTCAGCCCTTGTGCCATCAAGGTCACGAGCGAGTTGCAGCGCGCCGGCTACGCGGCCTTCGTGGTCGGCGGTGCGGTGCGCGATCTGCTGCTGGGCAAGCCGCCCAAGGATTACGACGTTGCCACCGACGCCACGCCCGAAGAAGTGCGCAACGTGTTCCGGCGCGCGCGCATCATCGGTCGCCGCTTCCGCCTGGTGCACGTGATGTGCGGCGCGGAAACCATCGAGGTTTCGACATTCCGCGGCTCCGGCGCCATCGCCCCGGACCAGGAAGACGATGACAACAACGGTCAGCATGTCACCAACTCAAGCGGCCGCATCTTGCGCGACAACGTTTTCGGCACCCAAGCGGAAGACGCCCTGCGCCGCGACTTCACCATCAACGCCATGTTTTACCAGCCCGCCAATGGCGAAATCTGGGACTATCACAGCGGCTACAAGGATATCAAAGCGGGCGTGCTGCGCATCATCGGCGATCCGCACACCCGCTACCAGGAAGATCCGGTGCGCATGCTGCGCGCCGCGCGCTTTGCTGCAAAGCTGGAGTTTCACCTTGACCCCGCCACCCGCGCGCCCATCGCAAAATTAGGAAAGCTGCTGGAAGACGTGCCGCCGTCGCGCCTGTTCGAGGAAATACTGAAGCTTTTATTGTCGGGCCACGCGCAACGCAGCCTCAAGCAATTGCGTGCCGAAGGCTTGCACCATGGCGTGCTGCCGCTGCTGGATGTGATTCTGGAGCAACCCATGGGGGAGCGCTTTGTCACGCTCGCCCTGCACCAGACCGACCTGCGCGTCAAGGAAGAGAAACCGGTTTCGCCTGCATTCCTGTTTGCCGCGCTGTTGTGGCACGAAGTGCTGGCCATGTCGCAACAACTTGAAGCCGCGGGGGAACGTCCTGCCCCGGCCCTATACCAGGCCATGGAACAGGTAATCCAGACCCAGGTGGAAATGCTCGCCATCCCGCGCCGCTTCACCGCGACCATGAAGGAAATCTGGGGCCTCCAGCCACGTTTTGCGATGCGCGCCGGGAAACGCCCTTTTGGGCTGCTCACTCACCCACGTTTCCGTGCAGGTTTCGATTTCCTGCTGCTACGCTGCGAAAGCGGGGAACTGGATATGGAACTCGGCCAGTGGTGGGAAAAATTTCAGCATGGCAGCGAAACACAGCGGGCTGAAATGTTGCAGCCCGATACCACCCCCAAGAAGCGCCGCCGCAAGCGCAAACCGAAAAATCCCCATAGCACTGCTGTGACAGCAGACGCGGCGGTGGAGGATTGACCCCATGCATTCCCATTCCATCCGCGCTTTCATCGCGCTTGGCAGCAACCTTTCCAACCCCGAAGCCCAGATCACCCATGCCTTCAGCGAACTGGATGCACTCCCCGGCTCACGACTGATCAAGCATTCTTCGCTCTACCGCAGCGCACCTTGGGGCTATCCCGACCAGCCGGATTTCGTCAACGCGGTGGCGGAAATTGAAACCCGCATCGAACCGCGCCGATTGCTTGAAATGTTGCTGGATATCGAAAACCAGCGCGGACGGGTGCGCGAGTTTCTCAACGCACCGCGGGTGCTGGATCTCGATCTGCTGCTCTATGACGGCTTAATCCACCACGAACATGGCCTCACGCTCCCCCACCCACGCATGCATGAGCGTGCTTTCGTGCTGCTGCCCTTGACGGAAATCGCCCCTGATTGCGTGATTCCGGGACAAGGGCGAGCAGCAGACTTCCTTCCCGCCTGCTCCGGCCAAAAACTGGCACGCATCGCGCACAATCACGCCGTGTCCCCCCCCCCAAGCCCCGCCTGCCTACTGGCCGCAGGGTAAAAGATGGTGCCGGAGAAATACCGCTTTATCGTAGTTGAAGGCCCCATCGGCGTAGGCAAAACCACCCTGGCAAAACTGTTCTCGGCGCATTTCCGTACCCGTTTGCTGCTTGAGGATGCCGGAGCCAACCCTTTCCTGGCCAAGTTCTACCACGACCCGGAACGCCATGCCTTGCCCACCCAGTTATTCTTCCTGTTTCAGCGCGCGGAACAGATGCGCGAACTGGTGCAAAGCGACCTGTTCCAACATGCCACAGTCACCGATTTCCTGCTCGACAAGGACCCACTGTTCGCCCGCCTCAATCTTAGCGACGATGAATTCAAGCTTTACCGCGAGATGTACCGCCATCTTCAACCCCAGACGCCAAAACCGGATCTGGTGATTTACCTGCAAGCGTCAGTGGAAACGCTGATGGAGCGGATCGTGCAACGCCGAATCGACTATGAACAGACCATTACGCAAAGCTATCTAACCCAGCTAACTGAAAGCTACAGCCAGTATTTTCACCATTACGAGGCTTCCCCGCTGTTAATCGTTAATAGCGAAAACTTCAATTTTGCCGAGCAGTCGAATGATTTCCAGTTGCTGCTGGAAAAAATCGCGGGCATGCGCGGCGGGCGGGAATTTTTCAACCGGGGGGATTAACCATGAAAATCAACCATTTCACACTGCAACAGATGGCCGCGAAAAAGGAAAAAATCGCCGTCCTCACCTGCTACGATTCCAGCTTCGCCGCGCTGCTCGAAAGCGCCGGGGTAGAGGTGCTGCTGGTGGGCGATTCACTCGGCATGACATTGCAAGGCGAGCAAACCACCCTGCCGGTAAGCCTGGACGACATGGCCTACCACACCCGTTGTGTCGCGAAAGGCAGCAAGCACGCCTGCATCGTCGCCGACCTGCCTTTCGGCAGCTACCAGGAAGGCCCGCAGCAGGCTCTGCGTAGTGCAGCGCGGCTGATGGCGGCGGGTGCGCACATGGTCAAGCTGGAAGGCGGTCAAATCATGGCCGAGAGCGTGGCCTTCCTCACCGCGCGCGGCATCCCGGTGTGCGGCCATATCGGCCTCACACCGCAATCGGTGCACCAGCTCGGAGGTTACAAGGTGCAGGGGCGCGACGAGGCAGCCGCCGATCGACTGTTGCACGAAGCCCACGCCCTGCAACATGCCGGCGCCGGGCTGCTGGTGCTGGAAGCCGTGCCGGTGGCACTGGCCCAGCGCATCACCCACGAGTTGACCATCCCCACCATCGGCATCGGCGCCGGCCGGGACTGCTCCGGCCAGGTACTGGTGCTGCACGACATGCTCGGCATCTACCCGGGCAAAACGCCCAAGTTCGCGCGCAATTTCATGATTGGTGCCGAGAGTATCCAGAGTGCGGTTCAAGCCTATGTGCAGGCAGTGAAAAACGGTAGCTTCCCGGCAGCGGAACACAGTTTCTGATGGAAATCATTTCCTCCATTGCCGTCCTGCGCGAAACCCTCAGGGGCCGCGAGCCCGTCACCTTCGTTCCCACCATGGGCAACCTGCATCAGGGCCACATCGCCCTGGTCGAGCAGGCGCGCCAGCATGCTCGCTGCGTAGTGGTGAGCATCTTCGTCAACCCGCTGCAGTTCGGCACCGGCGAAGATCTCGTCAATTATCCGCGCACGCTGGAAGAAGACTGCCGCAAGCTCCAGGCCGCCGGCGCGGATATCGTGTTCACCCCCAGCGTGCAGGAGCTGTTCCCCACGCCGCAACAGTTCCAGGTCGAGCCGCCGCCCATCGCCAACGAACTGTGCGGGGCCTATCGCCCCGGTCATTTCCGCGGCGTCGCCACTATCGTGCTGAAACTGTTCAATATTGTGCAACCAGTCTGCGCTGTATTCGGCAAAAAGGATTACCAGCAGCTGCATATCATCCGCGCCATGGTGCGCGAACTGAACCTGCCGGTAAAGATTGTGGCGGGAGAAACCGTGCGCGCCGAGGACGGTCTCGCCCTGTCCTCGCGCAACGGCTACCTGAGCCAGGCCGAGCGCGCCGAGGCCCCCCGGCTTCAGCGCAACCTGACCCACATCCAACAGGCCGTGGCAGCGGGCCAGCGCGACTTTGCCGCACTGGAAAGCGCCGCCGTGAGCGATCTCACCCAGCACGGCTGGCAGGTCGATTACATCTCGCTATGCAACGCCGGCACCCTGCAACAGGCACAATCCGGCGACACTGAGCTTGTGGTGCTGGGCGCCGCACGGCTGGGCAAGACACGGCTGATAGACAACCTCGAAATTCCCGGTTTGCCCCTTACCGATGTTTAGTACCCGGTTTTTCTGCCCTCGATGATGGGCAGGGAGGTATCGCTCATGATCGACCAAAGGAAATGGGCGATGCTTTCAGGGGCAATGACGGTGTGGCGGTTATTCGAGGCAAAAAACTTTTCGCGCAGACCTTTCCTGACATCCGGAATGCCGGTGAGGTCGAAAACGATGTCCACTTCTTCGCCGAGGGCGATCAACTCGTCAACCGTCAAAATTTTCACGCCGGCGGCTTCCGCAGCTTTTCTTCCCGGCGTGTCGTTCTTTTCCACCGCATAGGCGACCTTGACCCCTTTTCCTGTCAGACAAAGCAGTTCATCCAGAAATGCGGAACCTACCCGCCCCAGACCGACGATGGCAACCTTCTGTTTTTGCATTGTTTCCCCCTTATTGTTGTGTGCGACTCAAAATGCAAGCATCGCCGTGCCATTCTATCCGTGCCAAGCACTAAAAAACAGCCGCCCGCATCCATAATTTGTGTTGCCGCTGTCAGCAGCATATAATGCATGCCCTTTTGTCCCTGTTTTGAGGGGGAGCTCCCATGCAAAGAACCATGCTCAAATCGAAATTGCATCGCGTCACGGTTACCCATTCCGAGCTTCATTACGAGGGTTCCTGCGCGATCGACGAGACCCTGCTGGAAGCCGCCGACATTCGCGAATATCAGCAGATAGAAATCTACAACATCACCAATGGCGAACGCTTCACCACCTATGCCATCCGAGCCCAGCGCGACTCCGGAATCATCTCGATCAACGGAGCGGCAGCGCACAAGGCGAACCCGGGCGACCTGATCATCATTGCCACTTACGCCAGCTACAACGAGCTGGAATTGCAGAAATTCCAGCCGGATCTGGTATATGTGGACGAGAATAATTGCATCGTGGGCCGCAGACAGCAAATTCCGGTACAGGCAGCCTGATTGCCGCATCTGAACTAGCATAAAAAAGGGCAACCCTCGGGTTGCCCTTTTTTGTCGCCGCTACTTTCGTATCAGCCGGTGATGCGGCGCTTGTACTCGGCAGTGCGGGTATCGATCTCGATCTTGTCGCCGATTTCAACGAAAGCCGCCACGGGCAGTTCGAAACCGGTGCTGATCTTGGCCGTCTTCATGACCTTGCCGGAAGTATCGCCACGCGCCACGGGCTCGGTGTAGATCACTTCGCGTACCACGGTGGTGGGCAGTTCCACGGAAATGGCCTTGCCGTTGTAAAACACCACTTCGCACGCCATGCCGTCGTCCAGATAGTTGAGCGCGTCGCCCATGTTCTCGCCTTCGACCTCGAACTGATTGTATTCGGCATCCATGAACACGTACATCGGGTCGGCAAAATAGGAATAAGTCACATCCTTGCGTTCCAGCGACACCGTTTCGAATTTGTCGTCGGCCCTGAACACACTCTCGCCGGGCGAGCCGGAAAGAAGATTCTTGTACTTCATCTTGACCACCGAGGCATTGCGGCCGGATTTGGTGTAATCGGCCTTGAGCACGACCATGGGATCGTTGCCGATCATGAAGACGTTGCCTACGCGAAGTTCCTGTGCGGTTTTCATAATACTTTCGTCCTACGCTTAGAGGGATGCGGAAAAATCCGTGATTATAGCTTTTTATTGCAAAATTGCACCAGATTTGCCACCAGATCGCCGTGGCCCAGCAACTCATCTGCCCAACGCTGTCCATGGCACTCCAGCGTGCCGCGATGCCGCCAATACTCCGCCCAGGCATCGCCCGCCCCAGCGCCCCGGTTCCACGCCTGCCACAACGCCCTCGCCGCGAGTGCTGCAGCGGCAGGCAACTCGGCGCAATAGCGGTCGAGGAAGGCCTCCAGCTTGACCAGGTGCGCGCCCTCGTCCTGAGGGTAGATATGCCACACGAAAGGCCGTCCTGCCCACTGGGCGCGCACGAAGGAATCCTCGCCGCGCACGAAATTGCAGTCGCAGGCCCACAGCAAGTAGTCGTAACGTTCCTGTTCCATGAAGGGCAGGATGATAGTCGTGAGACTGCCGCGTTTGAGTACATTGCCGGGAGCCGGCGCGCTTGCCCCGAAAAAACCTGCCACATCCGCCACCACCCGTCCTTCAGGCACCAGGCAAGTAACGGGATGGGGCGCATTCGACCAGGCCGCGAGCAGGCCCGACAGCGCCTGATTTTCGTAACCGAACAGGGATACACGGCATTCCCGGGCAGCGGGTGGCGGCAATCCGATGGAGCGCCAGAACGCAAGAATTTGCCCGGCATCGTCCTGAAATGCCTGACGACGCCGCAGCAATCCATTTTCCACCAGCAGCCCGCCGGTAGCGGGACCGAAACCGGGAAAAAAGAAATACTTGGTCAGCGCCAGGCGTGGATGCGGCGAAGGCAGGCCATGACAGCCCTCGACCCATTTTTCCGCGCTGAGATACTCCAGGTTGATCCATACCGGCTGACGCGTCAGGGACGCCATCGCGTCCACATAGGAAGGCGGCAGTTCGCAGCCGAAGGCCTCGATCACCACCTGCGCCGTTTCGGTCACGGGAAATGGCGATTCCCACAGCCGTATATCGACGCCGCGGACAATCTGTTCAGGCAGGGAGGGATCGACTTGAGGGCAGATTTTTTGCAGGGCGGGCAGGTCGTCCACCCAGAGACGCGCCCGGAAGCGGTATTCGGCTGCAAGTTGACGCGCAAGACGCCAGCACACGCCGATGTCGCCGTAGTTGTCCACCACGGCGCAGAAAATGTCCCAGCTTTGGGGGGTGCTCATTTTGTCAGAATTTATCACCGCAAAGGACGCGAAGGAATGCAGGACAAGATTTTCCTTTGCGTACCTTCGCGTCCTTTGCGGTGATACGCAGTGTTTCTGCTTTAATATTTCCCAGGGCGTTGCAAACCCGCTTCGACCTCATCGCGCTTGGCGCGCCCCGCGAGCTTTTCAATCAGTTCCAGTGCGAAATCCATCGCCGTCCCTGGGCCGCGCGAGGTGATCACCTTGCCGTCCGTCACCACCGGATCGTTCTTGATGATGGTATCGGGCAGCTTCGCCGCATTCAGCGAACCCGGAAAACTGGTCGCGGCCTTGCCCTTGAGCAGGCCGGCTTCTGCCAGCACGGCCGGTGCGGCGCAGATGGCGCAGGTATATTTGTCTTCCCCGGCCATCTTCTGCAACAGGGAAATGATACGGGAATCTTCCTTGAGGTGAGTCATGCCCGGCATGCCGCCGGGCAGCGCGACCATGTCGTAGCTTTCCTGCAAGGCCACGTCCAGGGTGCAATCCGGGACCAGCAACGTGCCCCGGCTGGCCTTGACAATGCCGGGCTTGAGTCCGGCCACGACGACTTCTATCCCGGCGCGACGCAGCAGATCGATGATGGTGACGGCTTCGAGTTCTTCACAGCCATCGGCAAGTGGAACCAGGACTCTAGACATGTAAAACCCCTTTAAACCACAGGTATAGTACCTAGTCCCGGAAATTCTGATATTGCAGCGGGAAGTCGGTAATGGATTTTTTCACCAGCGCGATGGTTTCCTGCAGCAGATCCCGCTTTGCCCCGGTCACGCGCACGGCTTCGCCCTGAATGCTGGCCTGGACCTTGAGCTTGCTATCCTTGATCAGCTTGACGATTTTCTTTGCCAGCTCGGACTCCACGCCGGTTTTCACGGTGATGGCCTGCTTGACCTTGTTGCCGCTGATTTTCTCGACCTTGCCCTTGTCCAGGCAACTCACGTCGATGCTGCGCTTGCCCAGCACCTGGTTGAGGATATCGAATACCTGATCGAGCTTGAATTCGTCGTCGGCGAACAGCGTCAGCACATATTCGGCTTGTTCGATACGCGAGTCGGAGCCCTTGAAATCGAAACGGCCGCTGACAACCTTGTTGGCCTGATCAACCGCATTGCGCAGATCCTGTTTGTCGACTTCTGAAACGATATCGAACGTAGGCATGATTGGCTCCTGAATAAGCTTAGGCGCAGCAGGTCGATTCGGTGACAAAATGGCAAACGTAATCCAGCATCTCCGCGGTTTCGATCTCGAAGCTGCTGTTGCCGGGCACGCTGAACTGCTGACCCGCCTGGTAGGTTTTCCACTCGTTCTCGCCCTTGAGGCGCACCTTGCACACGCCGCCGTTGATTTCCATGATTTCCGGCGCGCCGGTATTGAATACCAGCGAACTGGGAAAAATCACGCCGATGGTTTTTTTCACACCGTCCGCGAATTGGACGGTGTGCGAGACACACTTGCCGTCGAAATAGACGTTGGCTTTCTTGACTACGGACACATTGTCAAATTGTGACATTTCAAATTCCCCATATTTTCTGAATGACTGTCTTGGCGACAAAACCCAACATGCCGAAGGACAAAACGAAAAAAAGCACGAAAGTCCCGGTTTTCCCTGCCTTCGAACTCCATGCCAGTTCACCGACAATGAACAGCATGTAGAGTATTAAGGCGCCAAGACCGTAGGTCAGGCCAAACTCGGAAACCTGTTCTTCAGTCCACCCGGCAAACATGCTATCGCCCTGTTAATTACGCCCGGCCTTGGCAGCGATGCGCATGCGCAGCGCATTGAGCTTGATGAAGCCGCCGGCATCGGCCTGATTGTAGGCACCGGCATCGTCCTCGAAAGTCGCGATGGTCGAGTCGAACAGCGAATCCGTCTTCGAATCCCTGCCCACCACGATCACGTTGCCTTTGTAGAGCTTGACCCGCACCCAGCCGTTGACATGAGCCTGGGTGTGGTCGATCAGCACCTGCAGCGCCTTGCGTTCCGGGCTCCACCAGTAGCCGTTGTAGATCAGGCTGGCATAGCGCGGCATCAGGTCATCCTTGAGATGCGCCACTTCACGATCCAGAGCGATGGATTCGATGGCGCGATGCGCCTTGAGCATGATGGTACCGCCCGGGGTTTCATAGCAGCCACGCGATTTCATGCCCACATAACGGTTTTCCACCAGATCGAGACGGCCGATGCCGTGCTTGCCGCCGAGGCGGTTCAGTTCGGCCAGCATGGTGGCGGGGGACATCTGTTTGCCGTTCAGGGCCACCGGATCGCCGTTGACGTACTCGATGTCCAGGTATTCGGCCTGGTCGGGCGCCTTCTCGGGCGACACGGTCCAGCGCCACATGTCTTCCTCGGCCTCGGCAGCCGGGTTTTCCAGGTGACGCCCTTCGTAGCTGATGTGCAGCAGGTTGGCGTCCATGCTATAGGGGCTGCCGCCCTGCTTGTGCTTCATTTCCACCGGGATGCCATGTTGTTCGGCGTAAGCCAGCAGCTTCTCGCGCGAGAGCAGGTCCCATTCGCGCCACGGTGCGATGATCTTGATGTCGGGGTTCAGTGCGTAGGCGCCGAGCTCGAAGCGCACCTGGTCGTTGCCCTTGCCGGTGGCGCCGTGGGAAATGGCGACGGCGCCGGTTTCTCGAGCGATTTCGATCAGGCGTTTGGCGATCAGCGGACGGGCGATCGAAGTACCGAGCAGGTATTCACCCTCGTAAACCGTGTTGGCGCGGAACATCGGGAACACGAAATCGCGCACGAACTCTTCCTTGAGGTCGTCGATATAGATTTCCTTGATGCCAAATTTCTTTGCCTTTTCTCGTGCTGGTTCGAGTTCCTCGCCCTGTCCCACGTCGGCGGTGAAAGTAACGATTTCGCATTGATAGGTATCCTGTAACCACTTCAGGATCACCGAGGTATCCAGTCCGCCTGAATAGGCGAGCACGACTTTGTTGATATTGCTCATGTCGATTTCCGAAATAAAGAATTCTGAACCGCAAAGACGCAAAGGCGCGAAGAAACAAAAAAACTTTGCGTCTTGGCGCCTTTGCGGTTAATCGATTTTACCCAGCAGCAGATATTCCATCAGCGCCTTCTGGGCGTGCAGCCTGTTTTCGGCCTCGTCCCACACCACGCTGTGAGGACCGTCGATCACCTCGGCGGCGACCTCTTCTCCGCGATGTGCCGGCAGGCAGTGCATGAACAGCGCATCCGGCTTGGCCACCGACATCATTTCGGCGTCCACCTGCCAGTGTTCGAAATCGCGCTTGCGTTCCTCATTCTCGGCCTCGAAGCCCATGCTGGTCCATACGTCCGTAGTCACCAGGTCGGCGCCCCGCGTGGCTTCCATGGGATCGGCAAATTCTTCATAATGGTCGGTGCCGTAAAGTCCGGCGCGTTCCGGTTCCACTTCATAGCCCGGAGGGGTCGAAACGTGGACATTGAAATCCAGCACCTCCGCAGCCTGGAGCCAGGTGTTGCAGACGTTGTTGGAATCGCCGATCCACGCCACGGTTTTGCCCTTGATGGAACCGCGATGCTCGATGAAGGTGAAAATATCGGCCAGGATCTGGCACGGATGATATTCGTTGGTCAGTCCGTTGATGACCGGCACACGCGAATTTGCAGCAAAGCGCTCGACGATGCTCTGCTCGAAAGTGCGAATCATGACCAGGTCGCTCATGCGCGAAATCACCTGGGCTGCGTCTTCTACCGGCTCGCCACGCCCCAGTTGGGAATCGCGGGTATTGAGATAGATCGCCGAGCCACCAAGTTGCTGCACACCGGCCTCAAAGGAGAGGCGGGTTCGGGTGCTGGCTTTTTCGAAAATCATGACCAGCGTGCGGTCCACCAGCGGCCAGTACTGCTGGTATGCCTTGAACTGGTGTTTGATCCAGCGCGTACGTTCGAACAGATATTCGAACTCGTCGCGGCTCAAATCCTTGAACTGCAAAAAATGCTTGATCGCCATGATGATGCTGGGGAATCGGGCGCAGAAAACCCTCCACGCTTTATCCTGCCAGGAACTCCTTGATCAGTTTGCTTAACATTTCAATCAGCTGGGAGGCCTCATCGCGGTTCATCACCAGCGGCGGCAGCAACCGCACCACGCTATCGGCAGTGACGTTGATCAGCAGCCCCTGCTCCAGTCCGCGTTTGACCAGCTCGGCACAGGGCTTGTTCAACTCGACGCCAATCATCAAGCCCGCCCCGCGCACTTCCACCACCCCAGCCACGCCATCGAGACCCCCCCTCAACCCGGCGCAGATGAAATCGCCCATCTGCGCTGCATGACGGCACAAGTCCTGCTCTTCAACCACTGCCAGCGTCGCCAGCGCCGCGGCACACGCCAGCGGGTTGCCGCCAAAGGTTGAGCCATGGTTTCCCGGCTTGAATACGTCCGCTGCGGCCCCCTTGGCGAGGCAGGCGCCGATCGGCACGCCTCCGCCCAAGCCCTTGGCCAGCGACATCACATCGGGCAGGATGCCGGTCTGCTGAAAGGCAAACCATGTCCCGGTGCGAGCAATGCCTGTCTGCACTTCGTCCAGCATCAACAGCCAGCCATGGGTGTCGCACAAGCGACGCAATTCCTGCAGATAGGCAGGCGTGGGAATCTGGATCCCGCCCTCGCCCTGAACCGGTTCCACCAGAATGGCCACGACATTGTGGTTATGCTCGGCAATCTGCTCGACGGCATTGACGTCGTTGTAAGGAACGCGCACGAAACCGCTTACCAGCGGTTCGAAACCTGCCTGCACCTTGCGGTTACCGGTTGCCGTCAAAGTAGCCATGGTGCGACCATGGAAACTCTTTTCCATCACGATGATGGTAGGAATGTCGATGCCCCTGCCGTGCCCATACATGCGCGCCAGCTTGATGGCCGCCTCGTTTGCTTCCGCACCCGAATTGCAGATGAAAGCCTTGTCCATGCCGGCCAGTCCGCACAGCTTTTCCGCCAACTGTTCCTGCTTGGCGATCTGATACAGATTGGAAGTATGAATCAGGGTTTGGGCCTGCTCGCACAAAGCTTGTGCCAGCCGCGGGTGTGCATGGCCAAGGGAGTTAACCGCCACCCCCGCCACGCAATCCAGATATTTCTTGCCGCCTTCGTCCCACAGCCACACACCTTCGCCCCTGGCGAAAGTTACTGGCTGTCTGGCATAAGTATTCATCAAATAGGACATGCAGATGACCTGAAAAATAAATGCACACGACAGCTGATGCCGCCGTGTGCCGGAATTTGTTGGTAAAGCGTTATATTCAGCCCAAAGAGCCGATTCTTGCAAGCAAAATTATTCGCCGCGAAAGAGCAGAAACACATTCACCTCTTGCATGCTCATTTTTCCAGGGCATCACCAATAAATTGCAGGAAGTAAATGCAGACGCCTTCGATTTCTCGCTCGGCTTGCACGGGATAACGGGAATACTTAATACTCGATGACGCAGGCTCGAATGCCGACGCGGGATAACCGGGCGGACGAACCGCCCGGTCAAATCATGCAGCCATGGCCTTGATGGCGCTGGAGAGGCGGCTCTTGTGGCGTGCAGCTTTATTCTTGTGAATGATCTTCTTGTCGGCAATATTGTCGATCACACTCACGGATTCCCGGTACACGGACTGGGCCGCCGCCTTGTCACCGGCTTCAATCGACTTGATCACTTTTTTGATCGCGGTGCGCAACGTGGAACGCAGGCTGGCATTGTGCATGCGCTGCTTGTCGTTTTGCCGTGCGCGCTTTCTGGCTTGTGCGCTGTTTGCCATAAAAACTCCTCGGCTACATTAGGGGGCAATTGAAAAGGGGGGGATTATACGATCATTAACACCGCAACGCAAGGCGGCCCAGCGGGCCGCCTTTATTCCGTGGCAGGCTATACGGCTTCGAGTTTTCGCAGCGCGCTGGGCAACAGCTTGAAATCAACCAGGCTGGTGACAAGCGCCTTGACGAAAGTGGCATCACCCTCGTAAACCATCTTGTAATACTGGATTTTCATGGTCAACGCACAGCCCAGCACGATCGCGGCAAAGGTAATGAACGAGCCAAGCGCCAGGGTGGAAACACCGGTCACCGACTGACCGATGGTGCAGCCCATGGCCAGCACGCCGCCAAACCCCATCAGCACCGCACCGATGAAATGATTGGCAAAATCCCCGAACGAGGCAAACCACTCGACACGGAAGCTGCGGCTCAGCACGGACCATAACAGGGACCCCAGGATCACACCGGCCACCACCATCACACCGAATGTCAGCGCAGTAGACTTAAAACCAGCGAGGGCGAAACCGAAAACCTGACCCATCGGATTGATGAAGGTAAAAGACTGCGGAGAAAGCGGGCGGCTATCCGCTGGCTTCACGTCTTCCGGCGCGGCGAACATGTCCCATTGCTCGGCAACGAAATTTTGCAGCGAAAACGTCTGCCCATCCGCGCTGACCATCACGTTGCTGCTGACATACCACGCCGCCAGAACTGCAAGACCCACCACCAGCCCGCCGAGTATGTTATCGAGGCTGCCACGGAAGTCCGCCGACTTGAATGCAAAGAAGATCAGAGCCAGGCCCAGAACGCCGCCAATCGCAAGCCGGGCCGTCACGGCTTTTTCGTTACCGGCGATAATGGAGCCAAGATCCTGCTTGGTTTGCAGCGTCACGGCCAGGGGACGCAGCCAGTCGTAAAACAGCACGGACATCAAGGTCTTGTCGGAGCCCGGGAAGGGGTTGACCATGAAATAGGCGATCAGGCCGACGATGGCGAGCACCATGATCGACTTGATGTTGCCGCCGCCGATGCGGATCAAGCATTTGTTGCCGCAGCCGGAGGCCAGCGTCATGCCCACGCCGAACATCAGGCCGCCGAGCAGGTTTTCCGCCCATACCAGCTGGCCGGCGCGGTAAGGCGGGAAGGATGCATCCGCCCTGATCAGGCCGTTGGCTTCCAGCACCACCACGCCCAGCATCGCCACGGCAACAGCCAGCAGCCAGGCGCGCATGCGGCTGGTATCGCCCATGTTGACCCAGTCGGACACCGCGCCCATGGTACAGAAATTGGTTTTATTGACCACCGCACCCATCAACAGGGCGATACCAAAGGTCGCCCAAAGGAAAAAAGACTGGGCTGGCGCAAAACTTTCGTAAATCATTTTAATACCCCATCGACTTCCGGAACTGAAGATCGGATTTTAATCCAATTGACGCAAAGGACAACCGATTTTTGTCAAAAAGTGTAATTTAATTCGATAGTTAGTACATTTGGACTAATACGGGGGAGTCAGATGTACAGCGTCGGATCGGACATCCCTGCCTGCTCGAATCCGGCCTTGCGCAGACGGCAGGAATCGCAGCGCCCGCAGGCGGAGCCCCGGTCGTCCGCCTGGTAGCAGGACACGGTCAGGCCGTAGTCGACCCCGAGCGCCACACCCTGGCGGATGATATCGGCTTTGGACAGGCTGATCAGGGGTGCGTGTATGGAGATCGTGTTTCCCTCCAGCGCGGCCTTGGTGGCCAGATTGGCCATGTTCTGGAAAGCCGCGATGTACTCCGGCCGACAGTCGGGGTAACCCGAGTAATCCACGGCATTGGCGCCGATGAAAATATCCCCGCTTTCCAGCACCTCCGCCCAGGCAAGCGCCAGGGAAAGCATGATGGTATTGCGCGCCGGGACATAAGTGACGGGGATACCCTCGGAGGGTGCGAGAGGAACGTCTATGCCCGCATCGGTCAGCGCTGAGCCGCCGAACAGGGTCAGATCGAGCTTTACCGTGCGTTGCGCCGCTGCGCCGAGCACCTGTGCCACCCGCTCCGCCGCTTGCAACTCGGAGCGGTGACGCTGGCCGTAATCCAGACTCAGGCAATAGCAGGCAAAGCCCTGACTGCGGGCAATCGCCAGTGTGGTGGCGGAATCCAGGCCGCCGGAGAGAAGCACCACGGCGTTTTTTGATTTCGCGGCCATTATTTCCCAGGCCCCTCGCCCCACAAAATCTTGTGCAGCTGGACCTGAAAACGCACATCGAGACGGTCGCGCAAGATCCACTCCGCCAACTGGGCGGGTTCCAGTTGTCCAGCCACCGGCGAGAACAGCACCGGGCATTTTTCGTCGAGCCGCCATTCCATTAGCTGCCGCTTCGCCCACTCATAATCCGCCGCATCGCACAGCACGAATTTGAGTTCGTCATGGGAAGTGAGAAGCTCCAGATTGGCCCAGCGATTTTTTTCTTCCTCGCCCGAACCCGGGGTCTTGATATCCACGATGCGGGATACGCGCCGGTCCACTTGCCCGATGTCCAGCGCGCCGCTGGTTTCGAGGGAAACGGAATAGCCCGCATCACATAAGGCCGCCAGCAGGGTAAGACACGCTTTCTGAGCCAGCGGCTCCCCGCCGGTAACGGTCACGTAACGCGGATAGTAGGCCGCCACTTGCTGCAGGATAGCCGGAATTTCCATCGCGCTTCCCGCGCTGAAGGCATAGGCGGTATCGCAATAGCCACAACGCAGCGGACAGCCTGTGAGGCGGACGAAAACGGTCGGCAGCCCGGCCCGACTGGTTTCGCCCTGCAGGGAGTAAAAAATCTCATTGACGCGCAGCATCACGCCCTTATTTCATGGCAGCGAGACGTTTCTTCGCCTTGTCCGCGGCATCGCTTATGGGGAATTTCGCCACCAGCTCTTCCAGGGATTTTTTCGCTGCGTCCGTATCCCCCAGGTTCTGCTCGCAGGTAGCAATATTCAGCATCGCATCCGGCACCTTGGGACTTTTGGGATACTGAGTGATCAGCGCCTGCTGGCTGGAAATGGCGGACTTGAAATCCTTGAGATTGAAGTGCGAATTGCCGATCCAGTACTGGGAGCTGGGCGCAAGCGGACTTTTCGGATAAATCTGGACGAAATCCTGAAATGCCGTCAGTGCACCCTGATAATTTCCCTGCTTGAACAGGTTGAAGGCCGCGTCGTAAGCCTTGCCCTCGGCCACCGGATCGGCCGCCTGCGCGGCAACCGCCACCGGAGCCACGACGGGCGCAGCCTTGCCCATAGGTTTCTTGTCCTTGCCTGACTTGGGAGGCTCCACTACCGGCACCATGGCAGGAGCCGAAGCCGCCTGTTCCAGCTGGCGCAGGCGGGTATCCAGGTCGACATACAGATCACGCTGGCGCTTCTGGGTGGTTTCGATGTCGTGGGCCTGCACTTCAAGCTGGCCACGCATCTTGCCCAGCTCGGCCTTGACGGCTTCCAGTTCGGAAATCGCGCCCATGCCCTGGCTGCGCTGGGCGTTTTCCGCGCTGGAGAGGCGCGCTTCGACAGACTTGAGCTTTTCCTGCAGCACTCCATTCTGCTGCTGCAAATCGCCAAGTTTCTTGTGCGCCTCCTCGTCGGTAAACAAACCCGCGTGACAAACCCCCGCCAACAGCAGGGCTGGCAACAAAGCGAGTCCGCGCACGATCACTCGCCCTGATAGATGATGTCGGTACGGCGGTTCTGAGCCCATGCGGATTCGTCATGGCCTTCGGACTTGGGTTTTTCCTCACCGAAACTGACGGTTTCCATCTGGCTGTCAGCCACACCCAGCACGCTCATCATCTTCTTCACGCTTTCGGCGCGCTTCTGACCCAGGGAAATGTTGTATTCGCGGCTGCCACGCTCGTCGCAATTGCCCTGCACGAATGCCTTGGCCTTGCTGTTTTGCTTCAGATACTGGGCATGAGCCTCGATCAGGGTCTTGTATTCGTCCTTTACCGTGAAACTGTCGTAGTCATAGTAAACGCTGCGCTTGGAAAGAATATTGTTGGGATCCTTGAGGGGATCAGCCGCCACGATGGGCTTCTGCACACCCTTGGTATCCGCGCCAGCGGTCTGCTGACCCAGGCTCTTGTCTTCCACACCGGCGCTGGCCTGACCCTTGTCGCTGGTACTGGCACAAGCGGACAACAAACCCAACAACACGACACTCAACAACAGTTTGTTCATTTTTCTCTCCAAAAATTATTACTGATTTTTTAACAAGGGGCCCCAGGCCGGCTCACGTACATCGCCCGCCTGAACTGAAAGCCGCTGTTTCACGCGTCCATCGCTGGAAACAGCCGCCAATACGCCGCGCCGACCAATCTCGGTCGCGTAAATAATCATCTTGCCATTGGGTGCAAAACTGGGCGATTCATCCTGAGGCGTGTCAGTCAGAACCTGCACCTGACCGCTGGCCAGGTCCTGCACCGCCACATGGAACTGCCCGCCGCTGCGCTGGACGAAAACAAAACTCTTGCCGTCCGGGCTGAAGTGGGGCGAAACATTGTAACTACCCTCGAACGTCAGCCGTTGCGCAGCACCACCCACTGCCGGCATGCGGTAAATCTGCGCGCTGCCGCCACGGTCGGAAGTAAAAATAATCCATTTGCCATCGGGCGAAAAGTCCGGCTCGGTATCGATAATGGCATTGGCACTCCAGCGCTGCAAATTGCTGCCGTCCGCATTGACCAAGTATAGCTGGGAATTCCCGTCCTTGGTAAGCGTCAGCGCCAGCTTCCTGCCGTCCGGCGACCAGGCAGGGGCGCTGGCGCTGCCCTTGACGCTAACCAGTTCCTGGCGCGATCCGGTTTTGAGATTCTGCACGTAAACCACAGGCTTCTTCTTCTCGAACGACACATAAGCCAGCCTGTCGCCCTCCGGCGACCAGGCGGGCGACAGGATCGGCTCCCTGGAGGCCAGCACGGTCTGCGCACCGAAGCCATCGGCGTCCGCCACCTGGAGCTCGAAATTCTTGCCGCTCTTCACGATATAGGCGATCTGGGTGCTGAACACGCCCACGTCGCCGGTAAGCTTTTCGTAGATCACGTCGGCGATCTTGTGCGCGGTGGAGCGCAACTGGGCCGGGGCAATGGTGTAGCTGAAACCTGCCAGCTGGCTCTGCCTGACCACATCCAGCAGGCGAAAGCGCACGTCCACCTTGCCATCCGGCCTGGAAACCAGGCTGCCGATCACCAGCGCCTCGGCGCCACGGCCTTTCCAGTCCGGGTAACGCACCTCGGCCGGTTCATGAGGCTGCGGCTGCACTCCGCCCGGTTCCACCAGCTTGAACAGGCCGCTTCGGGCCAGATCTGCGCCTACCACATCGGTCAGGCTCTGCGGCAGCGCGTTTTCTGCGGCAAAGGGCACGATCGCCACGGGAATCTGGTTTCCGGCACCGCCGGTGATTTCAATCGTCAAAGCCGCATGCAGCGGCATCGCCATCAGCAGCCAGACCGCCGCCAATAATCCCTGGTACCACTGTTTCATGCCTTAATCCTCTTTCGGTTTAAATTCCAGATGCAATTCGCGGAACTGGTTGAACAGGCCGGGTTCCGGTGGCAACGGCAGCGGCTGCGACTTGTAGATGGCCCGCTCCACCGCGCTATCATAAGCGCTGGAACCGCTGCTGCGCACCAGTTTCAAATGCAGCACCTCGCCCGTGGGCATCAAGGTCACGTCGAACTCGGCCTTGGGATTGCCTTGCAGCTCGGGCAGGACAATATTGCTCTTGATCTTGGCCTGGATGCGGCTCTTGTAGTCGCCCACCATTTTCTGCGCCGCGGACTGCTGCGCCGCTGCCTGCGCCTGGCGCGCTGCCGCTGCTTCGGCTTGCGCCTTCTGCTCGCGCAGTTTCTCGACCTTCTCCTGCTGAAGCTTCTTTTCCTGCTCGCGCTTTTCCTGTTCCAGCTTGAGTTTCTCTTTTTGCTGTTTAAGTTCCTCTTCCTTGAGCTTTTTTTGCTCTTCCTCCTTGCGCTTCGCTTCCTTGGCCTTGAGCTCGATCTCGGCTTTATCCGGCTTGGCTTCAGGCGGTGGTTCGGGCTTCACCGCCTTGGGCTTGGGTTCCGGCTTCGGCTCTGGCCTGGGTTCCGGAGCAGGAGGGGGCGGAACGGGCTTTGCAGCCACATTCGGCAAACTGCTCCATAGCTCCACCTCTACCGCAGCAGGCTCCCTGTTCTGCCAACTCACGCCGAAAATCATCACTCCAAGGAACAAGGCATGCACCAGCAGCGCCAAGACGCCCGCTTTCCACTGGCCCGGTTCTTCCCGCTCGAAAACCATCAACTTGCCTTGGGCTTCGCCAGCAGACCGATTTTCTTGACCTGGTTCTGTTGCAAAATATCCATGACCTTCAATACTTCTTCATAACGCACGTTCTTGTCCGCAGCGATCACCACCGACTGCTCCGGATTTTTCGCCTGTTTTTCCTTTACGGCCAGCACCAGTTCATCCGGGCTCACCGCCTCGGATTTATTGGCGCCGCTTAAATCGCGCAGCAGCAGCTTGCCCTTTTCCTTGATGGAAATTTCCAGCGGTGCCATTGGCGGCTTCAAGGACTGACCCACCTGGGGCAGCTCGATCTGGCCCGGATTAACCAGCGGCGCGGTAATCATGAAAATGATCAGCAGCACCAGCATCACGTCGATATAGGGCACGACATTGATCTGGTTCATCAACTTGCGCTGGCGGCGTAAACTCATTTGGCTTGCCGCTGCAGGATGTTGGAAAACTCTTCCATGAAACTGTCGAAACGCGTCGCCAGGCGGTCAATTTCCGAACTGTAGCGGTTATAGGCAATTACCGCGGGAATCGCCGCGAACAGCCCCATGGCGGTGGCGATCAGGGCTTCGGCGATGCCCGGCGCAACATGGGCCAGCGTCGCCTGCCCCACGCTGGAAAGACTGCGGAAGGCGTTCATGATGCCCCACACCGTGCCGAACAGGCCGACATAGGGACTCACCGAACCCACCGTGGCCAGGAAAGGCAGGTGCGCTTCGAGCAGGTCCAGTTCGCGGTGGTAAGCGGCGCGCATGGCGCGGCGCGTGCTCTCCATGACCACGCTGACATCCACACCGGGCTGCTTGCGCTGCTTGAGGAACTCCTTGAACCCGCCCTCGAAAATGCATTCCATGCCGCTTACCTCGCGGCTGGAAACTTTCTGGAACAGGGTGGCAAGGTCCACGCCGCCCCAGAAATCGCGCTCGAACTTGTCCGTCATCTGCTTCGCCACGTTGATGGCGAACATCTTGCGGAAGATGTACCACCACGACATCATGGAAGCCAGCAACAGCCCCAGCATCACCAGTTGTACCACTATGCTGGCGTTGGTGATGAGGCTCAGAAAAGATAAATCCTGCGTTACGTTCACGTTCTAATTCCCATTTTTTCCCGGATTATCGCCGGAATTTCCATTGGTTTAAATGACGAATGGTTCACACACACTATTTTAACCTTGGCATGTGTCAAGATTTCGTTGTTCCGCTCCACTGCCTGGGCGAATTCGATCCAGCTGCGGCCCGTGGCATGCACGCTCACCGTCACCCGCAGCAGGTCGTCGAACACCGCGGGGCGCAGGTAAGTGATATGCACGTCGCGCACCACGAAGATGAGTCCGTGCTCCCGCACCAGCTCGCTCTGCTCGAAGCCATGGGCCCGCAGCCATTCGGTGCGGGCACGCTCCAGGTACTTGAGGTAGTTGGCGTAGTACACCACGCCGCCGGAATCGGTGTCCTCGTAATACACCCGTACCGGCCAGGAAAAATCACTCATTCCACAACTCGCCGTTACGTCCATTGTCGGGACGCTTGAGCCCGAAATGCTGGTAGGCGCTCGGCGTCGCCACCCGGCCGCGCGGGGTGCGCATCAGGTAGCCCTGCTGGATCAGGTAAGGCTCCAGCACGTCCTCGATGGTGTCGCGCTCCTCGCCAATCGCCGCCGCCAGATTATCCACTCCCACTGGGCCGCCGCCGAATTTTTCCAATACCGCCAGCAGCAGCACCCGGTCCATCATGTCCAGCCCCAGGGAATCCACGTCCAGCATGGTCAACGCGGCATCCGCCACTTCCCGGTTGACGTGACCGCTGGCCTTCACCTCGGCGAAATCCCGCACCCGGCGCAGCAACCGGTTGGCAATGCGCGGCGTGCCGCGCGAACGGCGCGCAATTTCGAACGCGCCCTCCTCGGACAGTTCCACCTTCACCAGCCGCGCCGAGCGCGTGACGATGCGTTTCAATTCTTCATGGGTGTAGAACTCCAGCCGCGCCACGATACCGAAACGGTCGCGCAGCGGATTGGTCAGCATGCCGGCGCGGGTGGTGGCGCCCACCAGCGTGAAAGGCGGCAGTTCCAGCTTAACCGAGCGCGCCGCCGGACCCTCGCCGATCATGATGTCGAGCTGGTAATCCTCCAGCGCAGGGTAAAGAATTTCCTCCACCACCGGCGAAAGGCGATGGATTTCGTCGATGAACAGCACGTCGTTGGGTTCGAGATTGGTCAGCAGCGCCGCCAGGTCGCCCGGCCGCTCCAGCACCGGGCCAGAGGTCGAGCGCAGGTTGACGCCCATTTCGCGCGCGATGATGTGCGCCAGCGTGGTCTTGCCCAGCCCCGGCGGGCCGAACAGCAGCACATGGTCGAGTGCCTCGGCGCGCATCCGCGCCGCCTGGATGAAAATCTCCAGCTGGCCGCGCGCCTTTTCCTGCCCCACGTATTCATCCAGCAACTTGGGGCGCAGCGCCCGCTCCAGGGCTTCTTCCTGGGGCGAAGCATGGGAGGGGGAAATCAGGCGGTTGGCCGCCTTGAGGTTATCGGTTTCGATCATGCGAAAACCGGATCAAGGCGTGCAACAACAGCATTGAAACGCAATTCAGCTCGCATGCGCCAACACTTCCGCCGCCCACTGGTTAAGACTCTTGCCATGCGCCTTGGCAGCGACAAGGGCTGCGGCGTGCACTTCCGGCGGTACGCGCAGCATGAGCTTGCCGGAAGCGGGTTTTTCAGGTGTTTTGTTTTCCTGCTTGCACACTTCGATATAGTGGTCGATTGCCGCATGAAAATCAGCTGTCAATTCGGCCACCGTTTCGCCGTGGAATCCAATGATGTCGCGTACGCCAAGCACACGTCCGACAAAAATATTGTCGCGGGGATCGAATTCGACACGAGCGGTATAGTTCTTGTAGGTCATGACGTTATTCATGGCTTGAACTCCTGTTTCTCCAGAAACTCCCTGGCGTTTTCCACCTGATATTTTTTTGCTTCCTTGCCGGGGTGCGGACGGTGGAAGTGGACACGATCATCATTCAATTCGATGGCAATACGCGAGCCATCGCCCTCAATCACCTTCGCTCCCAAGGCAACGAATAACGCCTCGATGTCCGCGAAAACAATATTGGCGCAGGTCGGCCTGGCGAAAATCGCTTCAAGCGTTTTGCGATGTTTTGCTTTCATTCAGGAAAATGCTAGCGCAAAACGCAATCACATGCAATCGTTTTGTGATAGCTTATGCCATGCAGGCTTCTTGAAGGGATCAAATCAGGAGGCTTGATACTGCCGGTTTCGATCATGCCCTGGACAATAATTTCAGCGCCTGACGAATGCCATCCGTCACGCCGGCGTCGGCCGGGAGCTGCTTCACCGCCCAACTAGCCTCCTTGTCATTATAGCCCAGCGCCTGCAGAGCATTGAGGACGTCGCTGCTGCCCGCCGCGACGCTCGACAGCGGTAACCCGGAAACCGTAATCCCTTCCAGCTTGTCTTTGAGTTCCAGCAGCAGGCGTTCGGCGGTTTTCTTGCCGATGCCGGGAATTTTGGTCAGCCGCCCCACGTCCTGGGCGACCACGGCCTGGGCCAGTTCACCCACACTCATGCCGCTGAGGATGGTCAGCGCCAGCTTGGCGCCAACGCCGGTGATCTTGAGCAAACGGCGGAAAGTCTGGCGCTCTTCATCGCTGGCAAAGCCGTACAGCAGGTGCGCGTCCTCGCGCACGATCAACTGGGTATGCAGCGTCACGCTCTCGCCCAGCGCGGGGAGGTTGTAGAAGGTGCTCATCGGCACGTCCACCTCGTAGCCCACGCCCTGCACATCGAGCAGAATTTGCGGCGGGTGTTTTTCCAGCAGCTTGCCGCTTAACCTTCCGATCACACCAATCTCCCATTCTTCACGCGGTAACCCGCCGTTGCCAGCCCGCCCAGCCCCTGCCCGCCATGGGCATGACAGATGGCGCACGCCAGCGCGTCCGCCGCATCGGCCTGGGGCATGCCTTCAAGATTGAGCAGACGGCGCACCATTTCCTGCACCTGCTCCTTCCTGGCATGGCCGTTGCCCACCACCGCCTGTTTCACTTGCAGCGCAGTGTACTCCGCCACCGACAGGTTCTGCGCCACCAACGCACAGATCGCCGCGCCCCGCGCCTGGCCCAGCAACAGGGTGGATTGGGGATTGACGTTGACGAACACTTTTTCGATGGCCGACTGATCCGGCTGGTAAGTGGCGATCACCTCGCCGATGGAATCGAGAATGGTCTTGAGGCGCTGCGGCAATTCGCCAACGGGGGTTTTGATACAGCCGCTGGCGACATAGTTCAACTGGCTGCCGGTTTTTGTGATGACGCCGAAACCGGTAACACGCAAGCCGGGGTCGATTCCTAGAATGCGGATTACCGTTGCCCCGTTCAGTCTTCGATGACGGCGGAGGTATATACCTCCTGCACGTCATCCAGCGCATCGAGCGCATCGAGCAGCTTCTGCATTTTCACCGCCTCGTCGCCGGTAAAAACGGCTTCGCTGTCGGGCTTCATGGTCACTTCGGCGATCTCCGCCTTGAGCCCGGCCTGTTCCAGCGCCGCCTTGACCGCCGCGAAGTCTCCGGGCGAGGTAATCACTTCCACGCTGCCGTCGTCGTTGCTGAGCACGTCCTCGGCGCCCGCTTCCAGCGCCGCTTCCATCACCTTGTCCTCGCTGGTGCCGGGGGCGAAGATGATCTGGCCGCAATGCTTGAACATGAACGCCACCGAACCGTCGGTGCCGAGATTGCCGCCATGCTTGGAAAACGCGTGCCGCACGTCGGCGACGGTGCGGGTGCGGTTATCGGTCAGGCAATCGACGATAATGGCCGCGCCGTTGATGCCGTAGCCCTCGTAACGAAGCTCTATATAATCCACGCCTTCCAGTTCGCCGGTGCCTTTCTTGACCGCGCGGTCGATGTTGTCGGCCGGCATGTTCACTTCCTTGGCCTTGTCGATGGCCAGCCTCAGGCGCGGGTTGAAGTTGGCGTCGCCGCCGCCCATCTTGGCGGCAACGGTAATTTCCTTGGAGAGCCGGGAGAAAATCTTGCCGCGCTTCTCGTCCTGACGCCCTTTTCTGTGCTGAATATTTGCCCACTTGCTATGACCGGCCATGACTTCCTCAATCTCGATGTTCAGTTTTAAACAGGCGTAATGTTACCATTCCGCCTTACCTTTAATCAAAGTTGGAGCGCCGCATGGCCAACCCCCTGCTGATCGCCAAGAACGATGCCCGCGAACTTTTCCTGCTGCCGCAACTCGCCAACCGCCATGGCCTGATCGCGGGCGCCACCGGCAGCGGCAAGACAGTCACGCTGCAAGTGATGGCGGAACATTTCAGCCGCATCGGCGTGCCGGTGTTTATGGCCGACGTCAAGGGCGACCTCTCCGGCATCAGCCAGCCCGGCACGGAAAAGCCCAGAATAGCCGAGCGCATTGAAAAGTTGGGGCTCACTGACTTTGCCTTTGAAGGCTGCCCGGTCGCCTTCTGGGACGTGTTCGGTGAACAGGGCCACCCGGTGCGCGCCACCATTTCCGAAATGGGGCCGCTGCTGCTGTCGCGCATGCTGAACCTGAACGACACCCAGGCCGGCGTACTCACGCTGGTGTTCAAGATCGCCGACGACAACGGCCTGCTGCTGCTCGACCTCAAGGATCTGCGGGCGATGTTGCAACATGTCGGCGACAACGCCAAGAACTTCACCACCGAATACGGCAATGTCTCCGCCGCCAGTATCGGCGCCATCCAGCGCGGACTGGTGGGGCTCGAATCCGAGGGCGGCGAGCAACTGTTCGGCGAACCGGCGCTCAATCTCGACGACCTGCTGCAAACCGGCGAGCGGGGGCGCGGCGTGATCAACATCCTCGCCGCCGACAAACTGATGAACTCGCCCAAGATCTACGCCACTTTCCTGCTCTGGCTGCTGTCCGAGCTGTATGAAAAACTGCCGGAAGTGGGTGACCTGAACAAACCCAAACTGGTGTTCTTCTTCGACGAAGCCCACCTGCTTTTCAACGATGCGCCCCAGGCCTTGCAGGACAAGATCGAACAGGTCGTGCGCCTGATCCGCTCCAAGGGAGTGGGCGTTTACTTCGTCAGCCAGAACCCGCTCGACATTCCGGACAAGGTGCTGGGCCAGCTCGGCAACCGCATTCAGCATGCCCTGCGCGCCTTCACCCCGCGCGACCAGAAAGCGGTGCGGGCGGCGGCCGAAACCTTTCGCGCCAACCCCGGGCTGGACGTGGAAGCCGCAATCACCGAGCTCGCCGTGGGCGAAGCCCTGGTTTCCCTGCTCGACGAAAAAGGCCGCCCGCTGCCGGTGGAACGCGCCCTGGTCGTCCCGCCGCGCAGCCAGCTCGGGCCGGTCACGCCGGAACAGCGCCAGGACATCATCAAGCAATCGGTGCTGTACGGCCACTATGAAGCAGCGATTGACCGCGAATCCGCCTATGAAAAACTCAAGGGACGGGCGGAGCAAAGCGCCCCGCCAGCCATCCCATCCGGAACCACGGAGAGCGAGAAAACCGCGAGCGGCGGTTTGCTCGACAGAATCGGTGGAATTTTTGGCGGCGGCAGTCGCGGCAGCCGCCAGGGCGTGGCGGAAACGGCAATCAAAAGTGCCGCCCGCGCCATCGGCTCACAACTCGGGCGGGAAATCATCCGTGGCGTGCTGGGGTCGATCCTGGGCGGCAGACGCTAGCCTTCATTGACAGACACCAATCCTACAAAACACCAAACAGGCAGGACGCTACAACACATGCAAACCGAACACTTCATCGCCGGCAAGGACGCCTCGCTGGAATCCTCCATCCAAACCATGCAGCAGAAACTGCTGGCGCTGGGTTTCCACATCGAGGAACGCTCCTGGCTGAACCCGATAGAAGGCGTGTGGTCGGTGCATATCCGCGACCGCGACTGTCCGCTGCTGTTCACCAACGGCAAGGGCGCCTCGCGGGAGGCGGCGCGGGCCAGCGCTTTGGGCGAGTTTTTCGAGCGCCTGAGCTGCAACTATTTCTGGACCCATTACTATCTGGGCGAGGATATTGCCCATCGCGATTACACCCACTATCCGCGAGAGCAATGGTTTCAGCCGGGCGACGACGGCGAGTGGCCGGATGCGCTGCTCACGCCCGAGCTACGCGATTTCTACAACCCGGAAGGCGGCATCGCCGCCGCTACGCTGGTCGACCTGAACTCCGGCAACGCCGAGCGCGGCATTTGCGCGCTGCCCTACATCCGCCAGCGCGACGGCGCCAGCGTGTGGTTCCCGGTGAACATCATCGGCAACCTCTATGTCAGCAACGGCATGTCGGCCGGCAACACCCCCGCCGAGGCGCGTACCCAGGCGCTATCGGAGATTTTCGAACGCCATGTCAAATTCCGCATCATCGCCGAAGGCCTGTGCCTGCCGGATGTGCCGGAACACGTCATCGCGCGCTATCCGCGCATACAGGCGGGCATCGACGCGCTGCGTGCGGCCGGCTTCGGCATCCTGGTCAAGGATGCCTCGCTGGGCGGCGCATACCCGGTCATGAACGTGACCCTGCTCAACCCCCACGACCAGGGCTGCTTTTCCAGCTTCGGCGCGCACCCGCGCTTCGAAATCTCCCTTGAACGCGCGCTGACCGAACTGCTGCAAGGCCGCGCGCTGGATGCGCTGGGCGGCTTCCCCGAGCCGGGCTTCGACCTGGACGAAATCGCCAGCGCGCCGAATCTGGAAATCCACTTTGTCGATTCCAGCGGCATCATCAGCTGGAATTTTCTCGGCGACACGCCGGATTTCGAATTCGTCGACTGGAATTTCAGCGACACCACGGAACAGGACTATGCCTGGCTGGTGGAACGTATCCACGCCGAACAGCGCGACATCTACATCGCCGACTTTACCCACTTGGGGGTGTATGCCTGCCGCATCTTCGTGCCCGGCATGTCCGAGATTTACCCCCTCGACGATCTGGAATGGGAAAACAACAGCGTCGGCAACGCCATCCGCCCCGCCATCCTGAACCTGAGCGAACTGAACGACGACGAATGCGCCGAGCTGCTGGACACGCTCAACGAACTGGGCCTCGACGACCAGCGCCCCGTCGCCGCGCTGATCGGCCTGGCCACCGATGAGGATTCACTGTGGAAGGATTTGCGCGTGGGCGAGCTGAAAACCTTGCTGGCGCTGGCGATCGGCGACGAGGAAGCGATCCGCGAAGGCTGCGACTGGATACGCCATTTCGCGCAACTGAACGAATCCCGCCGCCGCGTGTACCGTTGCATCGAAAGCCTGATGAACCTTGAAGATGATGCCGAATCGTATCGCGACGCCTTGCAACATCTCTACGGCACGGATGTGCTGCAACAGGCGCAAGATTTGCTAAACGGGGAACAGCGCTTCTTCGGCCTGAACGCGCCGGGGATGTCGCTGGAGGGATGCGACATGCACCAGCGCTTGCTGGCGGCTTACAGCAAGGTGCACGGGGCCATGGCTTGAGGCTTGCATTTGATGATCCAAAAGCAATTCAGGCCACAGAGATCACAGAGGACACAGAGAAGAAGCAGGTTTCGCATATTGTTGCGAGTGGGCGATAAAACCACCCATCCCTGCTTACCCCGTTTCTCTGTGTCCTCTGTGATCTCTGTGGCTAACTGTTTTTCAAATTGAGGAGATAGCTACCTCAGCCCAGCCAATCCTTGCCAATCAGGAAATCCGAATACAGCTTCGCCTCCACACTCCCCGCCTCGGGCTTCCAGTCATAGCGCCATTTCACCAGCGGCGGCAGCGACATCAGGATGGACTCGGTGCGGCCGCCGGATTGCAGGCCGAACAGCGTGCCGCGATCGAATACCAGATTGAATTCCACATAGCGTCCGCGCCGGTAAGCCTGGAAATCGCGCTCGCGCTCGCCGTAAGGCAGATCCATGCGCCGTTCCAGGATGGGGAGGTAAGCGAAGAGGAAATGGTCGCCCACGCTTTGCACCAGTTCGAAGCTGGCATCGAAGCCCAGCTCGTTGAAATCGTCGAAGAAAATGCCCCCGATGCCGCGCGGCTCCTGGCGATGCTTGAGATAGAAATATTCGTCGCACCATTTTTTGAAGCGTGGGTAGTAGGCGCCGCCGAACGGTTGCAGGGCATCGCGGCAGGTCCGGTGAAAATGCAGCGCATCTTCCTCGTAGCCGTAGTAGGGCGTGAGGTCCATGCCGCCGCCGAACCACCAAACCGGGTCGGCACCTACCTTGCTGGCGACGAAGCAGCGCACGTTCATGTGCACCGTGGGCGCATGGGGATTGCGCGGGTGGAACACCAGCGAAACGCCCATGGCCTCGAAACTGCGCCCCGCCAGTTCGGGACGCTGGGCGCTGGCGGAAGGCGGCAAGCTGGGGCCGTAGACGTGGGAAAAATTCACCCCACCCCGCTCCAGCACGTTGCCTTCCTCGATTACGCAACTGCTGCCACCGCCCCCTTCGGGACGGCTCCATGAGTCACGCAGGAATTGCTTGCCGTCCACCTGCTGCATGCGCTCGACGATGGTTTCCTGGAGTTTGAGTAAGTACTCCCTAACCTGCTGGGTGTCCACGGCGATTCCTTGATGTGTAGAAGTTCAGACTCGAAGTGACAGGCATTCCCGGATCATTTCGAACCAGATGTATGGGCACCCCAACACCAAATCAATAATGCGCAAAGCGCATCACCCTGATAAAACTTTATCGATTCCTACGGTGTCTACTTTCAGCAGGACCTCACCCCATCCCCCACGACCCAACGCAAAAGGAGTCCAATATGAACCTCATTCGCCCTATCGCGCTCATCGCCTGCTTGCTGGCCAGCTTATCCGCATTCGCCGCCGACGGCTTGATTTCCCTGAAGAGTCCATACAGCGTCAAGGACACCATGAACCGGCTCGAAGAGACCGCAAAACAACGTGGCCTCGTCGTGTTCGCGCGGATCGATCACGCCGCCGGCGCAGCCAAGATCGGAATATCCCTTCGGCCCACCGAACTCCTCATCTTTGGCAACCCCAAGGGCGGCGCGCCCTTCATGGAATGCGCGCAGTCAGCCGGCATCGATCTCCCGCACAAGGCACTGGTCTGGGAAGATGCGTCTTCCCAAGTCTGGCTCGGCTACAACGACCCTGTCTACCTGGGCCAGCGACACGGTGCCCAGCAGTGTCCCGCCATTGAAAACCTGAGCAAGGCGCTCGCCGGCATCGCCGAGGCAACAGTGGTGCGCTGAGGCGCAATTATCCAGGCCCGATCCAGTCAACGACGATAAGCCTGGGGACACGATTAAATTCCCGCGTATTATTTGTGACCAGCGTTACGCCCAAACTTAGCGCATGCGCGGCTATCATGGTATCCAACGGGCCTATGGGCGTGCCCTGTTTTTCCAGCGCCGCGCGCAGTTGCCCATAGGCGACTGTTGCCGGTTCATCGAATGCCGCAACTTCCAGCGGCAACATGAACTCATCCAGTGCCGCCTGATTCCTGGCCTGGTACTGGTTTTTGGAAACGCCGTAGCGCAGCTCTGCCAGCGTCACGGCGGAGATGCCGATGTCGCCGACCAGATATTCGCTGAATTTTTCCAAGGTGTGAGCCGGCTTGCGTTTGATCAGTGCGATGCAGGTATTGGTATCCAGCATCACAATCACGAGAAAACATCCTCGCGAGCCTGTTGTTGCGGCTGGTTGCGCTCGGTCATGAAATCGGGGGTGAATTTATCCAGGCTGCCCAGCAAGGAATCCCAGGAATGCGCAATCGGGATCAGCATCACCACATTGCCGGTTTTTTTGATGAAGACCTCTTCGCCCTCGAAGCGGAATTCCTTTGGCAGCCTGACGGCTTGACTCTGACCATTTTGAAACAGTTTTGCGGTTTTCATGATGGCTCCGGCCAATGAAAGTATATTTTATTAATATATACCTTATCGCATTATCGTCAACCGGATTCTTTGTGCCGGATCGGCTCGCCCGGCAGCGGTATTAATCAACGATTTTCGCACTGCCTGACATCGGCATCGCCCGCCTTGCCGCACGGAGTAAGCACACCGGAAACGGGATGCGGCGTGCCCTCCTCGTCCATTCTTGCCGCCACGGTGTCCCACGCGATCAGGCCTTGCCGGTCCACGCTCAGCCGCAGCACCCAGCCCTCACGGGTTTCAGGGATTTCGGGCGGCTCGAAGCCGTCGAACACGAAGTTGCCCAGGCTGTAGACGATCAGTTTGCCCTTGTAATACTCCGCCCCCTGGGTCACATGGGGGTGGCCGCCGATGACCAGGTCCGCGCCGGCATCGATCATGGTCCTGGCAAGCTGGCGCTGGCGTTCGCTGGGTTGCAGCTCGCGCTCCCAGCCCCAGTGCATGAAGGGGATCACCAGGTCCGCGCCCGCGGCACGGGCGGCGCGGATGTCGGCGACGACCTGGCTGTCCTCACTCCAGGCGATGCCGGGCCAGCCGGGACCGGCCTCGAAGGACCGGGGCTTGAATTCGTTATAGCCGAGCACGGCGATGCGCAAGCCTTTGCGCTCGATCCACAGCGGCGCATGGGCGGCGGCCAGGTCGCGCCCGCCGCCGAAGTAGGGGATGCCGTTCTGCTCCAGCAGCGACAAGGTTTCCACGAAGGCGTCCTGGCCGTAGTCGCCGGAGTGGTTGTTTGACACGGCCAGCGCGTTGAAGCGCCCCTTGAGCAGGGGCAGCACACGGGGATGGGCGCGGAAGGAGAATATCTTGCTTTCCAGCGGCTGGCCAACGGTGGCGACCGGGCATTCCAGGTTGCCCAGCGTGTAATCGGACTGGGTCAGCAGCGGGGCGAAGTGGGCCAGCGGATCGCGCCCCGACTGGATCACCCGCCCCGGCCCGTCGTCGAGCATGATGTCGCCGACGAAGACCAAGTTTACCGGTTCGGCATGAGCACTAGTGGAAACGAGCAACAGGACGGCCAGCACCCGCCCGACTTTGAAGAGATTCATCATTTTTTGTCGCCCGCCTCCATGCCGCACCAGTACTGCAATTCGCTGTCGCGCACCGGCTCATAGACGTAATGCAGGCCGCTGAAACCGTATTGCCCAGCCGCAGCGCCCGCCGCAGGATAGGGGAAAATCGCCTGGTGAATCAGCGCCGGGCCCTGGTCCCGGTCGACGTAGGTGTAAATCTTGACGGCTGCCGTTTCGGCGGGCTGGTTCTGGAATACCAGCCGCAACTGGAAATACGAACCCACCTTGATGCCGGTTACCGCATAGGGTGAGGCCACCGGCTGGGCGGCCAGAATCTTGCTCTCGCCGCCATAGGTGTAATGGCACACGACCTGCTCCGCACTGGCCACGGGGGCCAGAGCCAGGGCGAAACCAAGGGCCGAAACTCGCAGGCAGGCGCGGCCGCCGCTCATATGCTTGGCGCCTGTTCCCCGCCCAATACCGCCAACAGGGCCGGAATCATGCGCGACAGCTCCCCGGTCATGAGGGTGAAGTCGGCGTCGAATTGCTCGTCGGCGGTTTCGGCTGAGGCTTCCGCTTCCTCCTTGAGGATGTCGAGGAAAGCCAGGCGCTTGACCTCCATCTTGTCGGTGAGCACGAAGGAAATGCGGTCGTCCCAGGTCAGCGCCAGGCGGGTGGGCTGTTTGCCGGCGACGATGTGGGCACTGATTTCCTCCGCATCCAGTGCGTGCCGCACGTAGCGCACAGTGGCGTTTTCTTCCACCGGGGAACGCAGTTCGCACTCCCGGTCGATGGAGAAGCCTGATGGTGCTTCCCCGGTCGTCAGCCATTCCGTCATGGCCGTGGCGGGCGAAAGTTCAGTGCGCAGCAACGAGAACTGCAGGTCGGAAACCGACTTGCTGAGCATTTCCAGCACCTCTTCCGCCTTGGCGGCGCTGGCCGCGTCCACCACCAGCCAGCCGTGCACCGGATCGATCCACACAAAGGTGGCGCGGCGGCGGGCGAAGGCACGCGGCAGCAGTTCCTCCGCCACCTGCTCCTTAATTTCCCTGGCCTGCTTGCGGCTGGGGTTGTAGCCCTGCTGTTGCTCGAATTCCGCGATCCGCTCCTTGGCGAACTCGTTGATCACGGAGGACGGCAGCAACTTGTGCTCCACGCCCAGCGCCAGCATCAGCTGGCCGTGCAGCGCATAGGCGAGGCGCTCGTCGCCGCGCGGCGGAAGCCAGCCGCTGCTGTGCATTTCCATACTGCCGCAACTGCGGAACACATGCTCCGCCAACTGCGCTTCGAGGCGCTCAGCCGTGATGTCCAGGCCGGAGGGAAGGCGATAGATCTGAAGGTTCCTGAACCACATGGTTGTTCCAAAAAATGGGGGATTATACGTCTGGATGTGCGGCCTGATGGCTGCTTAATAGCCGCTTAGTAATGCGGTGGCCGTTCGATGCCCACGTTGCGTTCGCCCACGGCACCGGACAAGTCCCTGACGTGTTCCGCCAGGGATTCGCAAATCGCTTCCAGGCGGCTAATCTTTTTTTGCTGTTCGTAGACGATCTTGTTCAGTTCCTGAAGCAGGTCTTCCTGGTAGGCGATTTTGGTTTCGATATCGATCAAACGATCTTCAGACATCATTCGGCCTCGCCGCGAGTGGTGGCAAGCAGCGAAAGCGCAAGCGGAAAGCCGCCCGACAGGATCAGCGCGACGGCGGAAACCAGCAGCGCCAGGCCGCCATCACCATTGAGCAGCGGATGGACATGGGCAAGCTGCCCCGCCAATGCGAGAACGCCGAGCACCAGGGTAATCAGGCCAAGCACGCCGAGCACCACGGCGCTCACCGGCAAACGAAAGCGTGAAGGGGATTGCATTTTCATTCTCCAAATCGGTCCCGGCAGCGGGAATCGACGTAATATTGTCACAAATATCAGCCCGCATAAACCCAGATTATCCATTAGGACGCGAGATGATGGCGAGACGGGTTGTGAGGCAGTTTTGTTGCTTGCGAGGAGTTCATGGCTGTTCCATGGACGACGAACAAGCGGCAAAAGTGACCACAAACCGTCCGCCAGCGCTCGCGTAGGCTCGAAGAGCCGCCCAATGGATAATCTGGGTTCAACCTTGGAACCCATTCCCCGTTGAATAACCTGCACACCTCACTGGTCTTCGTCGATCTCGAAACAACAGGCGCCAACGCGGCCGGGGACCGGATCACCGAAATCGGCATCGTGGAAGTGTCGGAGCTGGGTGTCCGCGAATGGTCCACGCTGGTCAATCCCGAAACACCGATTCCGGAATTCATCGCGCGTCTGACCGGCATCAGCAACGCCATGGTGGAAACCGCGCCCCGCTTCGGGGATATCGCCATGCAGGTGCTGGAGCGCCTGAAGGGGCGGCTCTTCATCGCCCACAACGTGCGCTTCGATTACGGCTTCCTGCGCCATGAGTTCAAGCGTCTCGGCATCGATTTCCGCAGCGACGTGCTGTGCACGGTCAAGCTCTCGCGCAAGCTGTTCCCCCAGCACCACAAGCACAACCTGGGCGCGCTGGTGGAACGCCACCAGTTGCCAGTGGAGTCGCGCCACCGGGCGCTGGCCGATGCCCGGGCGATCCACGCCTTCTGGGTAAAGATCCACGCCGAATTGCCGGGTGAAACCATCCAGGCCAGTCTGGGCGAACTGCTGCAAACGCCCAGCCTGCCCGCCGGACTGGACCCGTCGCTACTGGACGACCTGCCGGAAACCCATGGCGTGTACCTGTTCCTCGGCGACAACGATGTTCCGCTCTACGTCGGCAAGGGCGCCAACATCCGCCGTGGCGTGCTGTCCCACTTCACCCCCGGCAATGACAAGAAAATGCAGCTTGCCCAGGAAGTCCGGCACGTCGAATGGATCGAAACCGCGGGCGATCTCGGCGCATCGCTGATCGAAACGCGCCTGATCAAAGCCCTTCGGCCGCTGCACAACCGGCAGTTGCGGCGCGACCGGGAATTATGCGCATGGAAACTGGAGCGTGGCGCAAACGATGGTTTGACGGTGCGTCTGGTGCGAGCGCAGGAGCTGGATTTCGGCAGTGAACCCGAGCTTTACGGGCTATTTCCCTCGCAGAAAAAAGCCGTCGATTCGCTGCGCGAAATAGCCGCGGCGCACGGTCTGTGCCTGATCCAGCTGCAACTGGAAGCGCCGCCAAACGGCAAACATGGCCCCTGTTCCGCCTACCAGCTCCATAACTGCAAGGGCCTGTGTGTCGGAAAGGAGCCCGTGGGACAACACGACATCCGCCTCATCACCGCGCTGTCCAGAATGAAAGTCCAAACCTGGCCCTTTCCCGGCCCGGTTGGCATCAGGGAAACGGCAAGCTGGGGCGGATTGACGGAAATCCACCTGGTGGACCGCTGGTGCTACCTGGGTTCCGTGAAATCGGAAATCGAGATGCAAGAACTATCAGGACAGCAAGTGGTGTTCGACCTCGACAGCTACAAAATCCTCACTCGCCTGTTCAGCCAGGGCAAGCCTGAAGTGGTCACCATCAAGGACGTTGAGTGAATTTGGCACAAACAAAAGCCCGCATTAAGCGGGCTTGGCCGGATTGAGCAAAAACCACTCAACCTGAAGTACTTGGTGCCGGGAGCCGGAATCGAACCGGCACGATGTTGCCACCGCGGGATTTTGAGTCCCGTGCGTCTACCAGTTCCGCCATCCCGGCTGGTAAAGAGCCGCGATTATCAACTAAAACACCGGTTTCGGCAAGTAGCCGCGCCGCCAGCAATGGCACTTCTAAATCAAGCAGGCAATCACGAACCTTTCAAAAACCCTCAAATTGCGCGCGTGCCTGCATGGCCCCGAAATGTTTGAAACTTGCCATTTTGGTGAAATTGCGATGCCGTCTACTGCTTGATCGCCTTGATGTCGCCCGGCGCACGCAGCCCCAGCGTGTAGCCCATGGAAACATGGTGGAAGCGCCACACCGTTTTGTCGGTGTGGATCGCCACACCGAACGGTATGGTCTGCCCAGGGGTGAACGAAAGGTCGCCGTCGCTGTGGCTACCGGCCAGTTTGCGCGTAAAGGTGACGGTATAGGTGCCGTCCTTGTTCTCGCCCTCGGCCTTGATCAGCGCTTTGCCCCCTTTATTCACGCGCTCGGCGGCGACGTAACCATCAACCTGAGTGGCGCCCTTACCAGCTTCGCCACTCTTCCACTGGATATAGTCGTAGAAAACGCCACCCGGGAGTTCGCCGTGCTCGATGTACTTCTTCTTTTTCGGGTCGGCACCCGGCATCGAGCGGACGTCGTTATGGCATGACAGCCAGCAGCCATGCTGTGCCGCTTGCTCGACTTGCGGACTGGCGAACATGACGGCCACTTTCACTTCGTGCATGGGCGCCTTGTCTTCCCTGGCGGCCTCGGCAGCAGCATCGGCCGGCGCCTTGAAACTCAGCCTCATATATAGATTGTCGTCGTCGAATGCAGCCTGGATGGAAACCGGGAAGATCATGGTCTTCGGCGCGCCCACCGGCTCATACCCCTTGCCGGCCAGTTTCTTCAGATCGATGTCCAGCCCGCCCTTGCCTTCGTGGCAGCCGATGCAGCTCTCACCCTTGACGAGACCGGTCCGGCCACTGTGGTCGGATTTCTTCATGACCCACTCATGCGTCACCACGCCGGGGTGGAAAACCTGGATGTCCCGCTTGGGTATATTGCTCCAGTCAGGCGCGGCGGCATGCGCAAGATGGGGGCCGAAAGCAAACAAAGCGCCGAATACGGCGAGTGAGGTAGTCAGTTTTTTCATGTCACACCCTCCATGCAAATATCGATGGTCGATCACAGATGAAGCAGCACAACTGGGCCCCAACCAGAATAGCGGAACCTTGGAGCCAAGGGAACCTCGCCGGCCTTCCACCTTTCATAATACGTTCGAATATCATAATGCTTGATTGCAAGACTTGGTCCTGCAGTCATTAGAGCCTGCGCTCGCACGGTACGGCATCATCGACGACATGCGTATAGAAGTTCAGGCGGGCCAGCTTGTCGCTCTCGAAATAGCGAAAGCGGGGAGGCAGAGGCGCTTCGACGTCCTGGACGCCGGAATTCCACTCGATGCGGTGATAGTTGTTTTCCCCCACCGTTAACTTGTACACTCCGGCAGATTCGCCTGCGGGGCTGGTGACAGCGTAATTTTGCTGGTCCCTGAAAATGACCGTGATGCCGTTGCGGCATTGCCATTGACCTTCCAGCCTTGGCGCCTTGGGCTGATTGATGTCGCAGGCGACAAGCGCCAGAAGCAGCATCAAGCCAATCAGTTTTTTCATCATCACCTTATAATCCCGAACCGTTTTGTGGAAATTTATTGAATTCTAGCCCAATGCCTGTCTCGATCAAACAAAGCGATTCGCCCGCGCTCACCCTGGCGGATTTCGACTTTACCCTGCCCGAGGAATTGATCGCCCAGCTCCCGGCCGAGCAGCGGCGCCATAGCCGCCTGCTGTACCTGGACGCGCCCGGTGACGTGCTGCACGACGATTTTTTCCGACATCTGCCAGCCTACCTGAAAGCGGGCGATTTGCTGGTGTTCAACGACACCCGTGTGATCAAGGCACGTCTGCATGGCGTCAAGGAAAGCGGCGGCAAAATCGAAGTGCTGGTGGAGCGCGTGCTCGACGAGCACCATGTACTGGCCCACATCCGTGCCAGCCATAGCCCGCAACCCGGCTCTGCGCTGCTGCTGGAGGGCTGCATTGCGGTCAGCGTGATGGAAAAGGAAGGCGAACTGTACCGGCTTCGGTTTGAAGGCGAGGAATCGGTGCTGGATTTGCTGGAACGCCACGGCAGCCTGCCCCTTCCTCCCTATATCACCCACGCACCGGACGCAGTGGACGAAACGCGCTACCAGACGGTCTATGCCCGCGAGCCGGGCGCGGTCGCCGCGCCCACCGCCGGCTTGCATTTCGACGCGGAAATGCTGGCCGAGCTCGAAGCCATGGGCGTCCGCACTGCTTATGTCACGCTTCACGTTGGCGCGGGCACGTTCCAGCCGGTGCGGGTGGACAACATCGCCGAGCACAGAATGCACAGCGAGTGCTACCAGGTGCCGCAACAGACGGTGGACGCAATTGCGCGCGCCAAGAACGAGGGTGGGCGCGTCATGGCGGTGGGCACCACCTCGCTGCGCGCACTGGAATCCGCAGCAGCAGATGGGGAGCTGAAGGCCGGTTACGGCGAAACCAGCATTTTCATCACGCCGGGCTATCACTTCCGCGTGGTGGAACGCCTGCTGACCAACTTCCACCTGCCCAAATCCACGCTACTGATGCTGGTATCCGCCTTCGCCGGCATGGATAATATCCGCCGCGCTTACGCCCATGCGATAGAACAGCGCTACCGCTTTTTCAGCTATGGCGACGCCATGCTCATTGAAAGACAAGACTGATGGAATTCAAACTTCACGCCAGCGATGGCCCCGCCCGCCGCGGCACTCTGACGCTGGCCCACGGCCAGGTGGAAACCCCCGCCTTCATGCCGGTCGGCACCTACGGCACGGTCAAGGCCATGTCGCCGCTCGAATTGAAGGACATCGGCGCCCATATCGTGCTCGGCAACACCTTCCACCTGTGGCTGCGGCCGGGGCTGGAAGTGATCGCGGCGCACGGCGGGCTGCACCGTTTCATGAACTGGGACGGCCCGATTCTGACCGACTCGGGCGGGTTTCAGGTATTCAGCCTGGGCGAGCTGCGCAAGATCACCGAGGAAGGCGTCAAGTTCCAGTCGCCGGTGAACGGCGACCGCTGTTTCCTCACTCCGGAAGAATCGATGCGCATCCAGAAGGTGCTCAATTCCGACATCGTGATGATTTTCGATGAATGCACGCCCTTCCCCGCCGATTTCCATACGGCGGCCGAGTCCATGCGCCTTTCGCTGCGCTGGGCAGAACGCTCCAAAAAGGCCCACGAAGGCAATCCCAACGCGCTGTTCGGCATCGTCCAGGGCGGCATGCACGAGCCGCTACGCGACGAATCCTTGCGGGAACTGGAGCATATCGGATTCGACGGCTACGCCATCGGTGGTCTTTCGGTGGGCGAACCCAAAGAGGACATGCTGCGCATCCTCGCCCATACCGCGCCGCGCATGCCGGCCAACAAGCCGCGCTACCTGATGGGCGTGGGCACGCCGGAGGATATCGTGGACGCGGTGAGCCAGGGCGTGGACATGTTCGACTGCGTGATGCCCACCCGCAACGCGCGCAACGGCTGGCTGTTCACCCGCTTCGGCACGGTCAAGATCAAGAACGCGCAATACCGCCTCGACACCGCGCCACTGGACGAACAGTGCAGCTGCTACACCTGCCGCAACTTCACCCGCGCCTACCTGCATCACCTGCACCGGTTGGGGGAAATCCTCGGCGCGCGCCTCAACACCATCCACAACCTGCATTATTACCAGGAACTGATGCAGGGCATCCGGCGCGCCATCGAGGAACAACGCTTCGCCGAATTCGTACAAGAGTTCAGGCAAGCGCGCCGGACAGGTTAATCTTGCCGTGCTAGAATTGCGCGGATTTTACTGGACCCTCAATGGAGAATGAACTGTGCTGATTAGCAACGCTTACGCTGCCGGCCCTGCCGCCGCAGGACAAGACTTGATGGGCTTCTTGCCCCTGATCGTAATTTTCGTGCTGTTCTATTTCATGCTCATCCGCCCGCAGATGAAGCGCGCCAAGGAACAGAAAAACATGATGGAAGCGCTGCAAAAAGGCGACGAAGTGGTTACCGCCGGCGGCGAACTGGGCAAGGTGGTCAAGGTGAGCGACAGCTATGTCAGCCTGGAAATCGCCGAAAACGTCGTCGTCCAGGTACAGAAGCAAGCCATCGCCACACTGCTGCCCAAAGGCACGATCAAAAGTATTTAGTAAGGGGTGGGGGGTGAGGAGACTCACACCAGCTCCTCACTCTTCGCTCTTCACTCCTCACGGAATCAATTCATGAACCGCTACCCTCTGTGGAAATACATTGTCGTTGCAGTAGCCATGCTGCTGGGATTCCTCTACACCCTGCCCAATTTCTTCGGCGAAATGCCGGCGGTCCAGATTTCATCGGGCCGGGCTACGGTCAAGGTGGATCAGGCGACGCTGAAACTGGTGGAAGAGGCCCTGAGCCAGAACCAGATCGTTTCCAGTGGTACATCCCTGGAAGCCTCGAGCATCAAGGTACGCCTCGCCGATACCGACACCCAGCTCAAGGCCAAGGATTTGCTGCAAAACAAGCTCGGCAACGGCTACGTGGTCGCGCTCAACCTCATCTCCAGCTCGCCACGCTGGCTCTCCAGCATGGGCGCGCTGCCCATGTACCTAGGACTGGACCTGCGCGGCGGCGTGCATTTCCTGCTTCAGGTCGACATGAAGGCAGCACTGGTCAAGACCATGGAGCGCTACACCGGCGACATCCGCAGCGCCCTGCGCGAAAAGAAAATCGCCTATGCCGGCATCAGTCGCCAGCCTGACCAGACCATTTCGGTCAAATTCCGCGATGCCGAAACACGCGGCAAAGCTGTCAACGAACTGCTCAAGACCATGCCCGACCTGATTTTCAAGGAATCGGAAGAAGGTGGCGAATTCAGGATCACTGCCAGCATGAACCCGCAGGCGCAGAAAAAGAGCCAGGAATTCGCGCTGCAACAGAACATCACCACCCTGCGCAACCGGGTCAACGAACTGGGCGTGGCCGAGCCCATCATCCAGCAACAAGGCGCGGATCGCGTTGTGGTGCAACTGCCGGGCGTGCAGGATACCGCCAAGGCGAAGGAAATTCTGGGCCGTACCGCCACCCTGGAAATCCGTATGGCGGACGACGAGCACGATATCAATGCGGCGATCCAGGGGCAGGTACCCTTCGGCACCGACCTTTACACCGAACGCAAGGGCAGCCCGATTCTGGTCAAGAAGCAGGTCATCCTGACCGGCGATTACATCAGCGATGCCGCACCTGGCTTTGACCAACGCACCAGCGAACCGGTGGTGCATATTACGTTCAATGGCACCGGTGCCCGCATTTTCCGCGACACCTCGCGCGAAAACGTGGGCAAGCGCATGGCCATCCTGCTGATCGAAAAAGGCCAGGCCGAAGTCATCACCGCACCGGTGATCCGCGAGGAAATCGGCGGCGGCCGGGTGCAGATCAGCGGCGCCATGACCACCCAGGAAGCCAACGATGTCTCGCTGCTGCTACGCGCCGGCGCACTGGCGGCACCGATGGAAATCATCGAGGAACGCACCGTCGGCCCCAGCATGGGCGCGGAAAACATCGCCAAGGGTTTCAGTTCCAATATCTACGGCTTCATCGCCATTTCGCTGTTCATGATGATGTATTACCGCCTGTTCGGCGTGATTTCAACCCTCGCCCTGGCGGTCAACGTGCTGTTCCTGGTGGCCTTGCTTTCGATTTTGCAAGCCACGCTGACCCTGCCCGGCATGGCGGCAATCGCGCTCACCGTCGGTATGGCGATCGATTCCAACGTGCTGATCAACGAACGCATCCGGGAGGAGCTGCGTAGCGGCGTCACCCCCCAGGCGGCGATCTACGCGGGATACGAGCGCGCCTTCAGCACCATTCTGGACTCCAACATCACCACCTTCATTGCCGGCACCGCCCTGTTCTGGCTCGGCTCCGGCCCGGTGCGCGGCTTCGCGGTGGTGCTGTGCCTCGGCATCCTGACCTCGATTTTCAGCGCGGTGGTGGTATCGCGCAGCATCGTCAACCTGACCTACGGCCGCAAGGCGAGGCTGGAAAAAGTTTCTATCTAATGCATTTGGCGCATTAATCAAGGACATAACATGCTGGAATTTTTTCATATCAATCGCGACATCCCGTTCATGAGCTATGCGCGGGTGACCACCATGATCTCTCTGGTCACCTTCATCCTGGCCGTGGCGGCATTGGGCATCAAAGGCCTCAACCTGGGCGTGGACTTCACCGGCGGCACGGTGATGGAAGTCACCTACCCCCACCCCGCCGAAGTGCCCAAGGTTCGCGACACCCTGACCAAGATCGGCCTGCACGATGCGGCGGTTCAGACTTTCGGCACTTCGCACGACATCCTGATCCGCCTGCCGGTCAAGCCTGAACTCAGCAGCGCCAAGCTTTCCGAGCAGGTGTTCCAGGCACTGTCAGGCGCCGACTCCAGCGCCAAACTGCAACGGGTGGAATTTGTCGGTCCGCAAGTGGGCAAGGAGCTGTATGAAAACGGTGCCCTCGCCATGCTGGTAGTGTGCCTGGGCATCATGGCCTACCTCGCGGTACGCTTCGAATGGCGCTTCGCGGTGGCGGCAATCATCGCCAACATGCACGACATCGTGATCATCCTCGGCTGCTTCGCCTTCTTCCAGTGGGAATTCTCCCTCACGGTGCTGGCCGGTGTGCTCGCCATCCTGGGTTACTCGGTGAACGAGTCGGTGGTGGTGTTCGACCGGATTCGCGAAAACTTCCGCAAGATGCGCAAGGCCAGTGTGCCCGAGATCATCGACAACGCCATTACCCGCACCATGTCGCGCACCATCATCACCCACTCCATGACCCAGTTGATGGTGCTGGCGATGCTGTTTCTCGGCGGCGAGGCCTTGCACTACTTCGCCCTGGCGCTGACCATCGGCATCATCTTCGGCATTTACTCCTCGGTGCTGGTGGCGAGCCCGATCGTGCTGTGGCTGGGCGTTTCACGCGAACAATTCATTAAGCCGGAGAAGAAGGAAGGCGAAGAAGCGGAAGTAATGCCTTAAGGCATTAGCGCGTGGAACTGCTCCTTTCCTTCGTCGATCTTGTCCTGCACCTGGACAAGTACCTGCCTTTATTGATCCAGCAATATGGCACCTGGATCTACCTGGCGCTGTTTCTGGTCATTTTCTGCGAAACCGGCCTGGTGGTGACGCCTTTCCTGCCCGGCGACTCCCTGCTCTTTATCGCCGGCGCCATTGCCGCCACCGGCGCCATGGCACCCGAACTGCTGGTCGTTCTGCTGGTTTCCGCCTCATTCCTGGGCGACAACACCAACTACTGGATCGGTCGCCTGGCCGGACCGCGGATATTCAAAAGCGAAACCTCGCGCCTGCTCAACCGCGACTATCTCGACAAGACCCACCGCTTCTATGAAAAACACGGCGGCAAGGCCATCGTGCTGGCGCGCTTTTTCCCCATCATCCGCACCTTCGCACCCTTCGTCGCCGGCATGGGCTACATGGATTACCGCCGTTTTCTCGTTTTCAGCATCGGCGGCAGTCTGGCCTGGGTGGGCTCCTTCGTGCTGGGTGGCTATTATTTCGGCAACATTCCCTTCATCAAGCAGAACCTGACCCTGGTGATGCTCGCGATCATTTTTGTCTCGATACTGCCGGGAATCATCGCTTACCTGCGCCACCGCTTTCAGCCCTGACACGCCAGCCTCTATTTGAGATTGGCGCAAACCATGATAGGTTTGCGGGCACGATGATGGGAGCATTCATGTTCAGTCTCTACGTAATCCTTGGCCTGTTTTTTCTGGCAGCCCCGCTGCTGGGAATTTTCGCTTATCTGCGTGTCAACCAGTTGGAGAAGTCACTCAAGCTTCACCGCGCCAACGACGCGCTGGCGGATCGGGTATCCGCCCTGGAAGCAGAAATCGCTCAGCTCAGACTGCAACGCGTCGAACATTCTGACGCCATGCCGGCCGCTGTCGCCGCAACCGAAACAGCTGCCGAGCCGCCGCTCCGGCAGCAGGCCACACCCGTCCCCGCACCACAGCTCAGAACTGCATCGAAACCCGCCCCCAAGCTCGATCTGGAATCACTGATCGCGGGCCGCTGGCTCAACCGTATCGGCATTGTCGCGATGCTGCTGGCCGGCGCGTTCTTCCTCAAATTTGCTTTCGATAACGACTGGATCGGTCCCGCCGGGCGCGTCGCCATCGGACTGCTGTCAGGCAGCGCGCTGATCGTGTTGAGCCAGACCATTCTCAAACGCGGTTACAGCTATTTTTCCGACGGCATCGCCGGTCTCGGCGCAGGCGTGCTGTATTTGTCGCTTTATGCCGCCCATCAGTATTACCAGCTTATTCCTTCCTGGGCTGCATTCGGCGGCATGGCCATCACCACCGCCGCGCTGATGGCACTGGCGCTGGGCCGCGATTCCGTGCGCATCGCGCTGCTGGCCCTGGCCGGCGGCTTCCTCACACCGGCGCTGCTGAGCAGCGGCGTGGACGCGCAAATCCAGCTCTTCACCTATATTGCGGTGCTGAACATGGGGCTGCTGGCACTGACGCGACAGCGCGACTGGGATGGTTTGCCGCCGCTGGCACTGCTCGCCACCATTTTCTATTACATCGGCTGGCACGGGCAGTTCTATCGCGATGCCACCCATCTGCTGCCGACGCTCGCGTTCCTCACCCTGTTTTTCGCCCAATTTTCTGCCCAGTCCCTGCTCCAGGCGCGGCGCGGCGGACGTCTCAACGGGCTGCAGATCGTGCTGCTGCTCCTGACCGCCGGCTTTTACCTTGTCGCGCTGGGCGATCTGCTTTACGACCACCACCGCGAGCAACTGACCCTGGCGCTGCTGCTGCTCTCCGCCGCCTACCTCGGTATGATGCGGCTGACCCCGCCCGCCACGTCCCGCCTGCTGTTTGCCGCGACGGCGCTGACTGCGGCCACCCTGGCCATTCCGGTGCAACTGGAAGGCGAATGGATTGCTATCGCCTGGGCCATCGAGGGCGCGGCGCTGGCCGGCAGCGGATTCCGAACCGATCACGCCGGCTTGCGCGCCGGGGGCCTGATCCTGTTTGTACTCGCGGCGCTTAACCTGATCTCCGACCTGCCGCATGGTGGAGATTTCCTGTGGAATTCCCGCTTCGCCGCCTTTGCCGTCATGGTCGCCGGCCTGGGCCTGGCTGCCTTTTGGGCCTTCAGAAGCCGGGAAACGCTTTCCGGCAATGAACGTTTTGCCTTTGGCGTGGCAGGTGTGGCAGTCAACGTTTTTGCGCTGTGGGGATTGTCGCTGGAACTGTGGGACGTATTCAGTACCGGCCAGCGCCACGGGCTGGCGCAAATGCTTTCCCTGTCCCTGTTGTGGGCCGCGTACGCCACGGTGATGATCCTGTTCGGCGTGCGGCGCGACATTGCGGCGCTGCGCTGGCAGGCACTGGCGCTGTTCGGGCTGCTGGTGGGCAAAGTGTTCCTGTATGACCTTTCCCTGCTGGACAAGGCCTACCGCATCGTTTCATTTTTCGCGCTGGGCATGGCATTGCTGGTGGTGTCGTTTTTCTACCAGCGTCGCCAGGCAGCAGGAAAGGCAGAGACAGAGAAACAGCCATGATGCGCTGGCTCGGTTTGCTGCTTATCCCCTTTTGCGCACAGGCTGCCGACCTGCCAGTCGCATGGCAGCACTGGCAATATTCCCGCTCCTTGCAGAGCCCGCCCGGGCAATCCGACTGGCTACGCATCACGCTACCCGCGGAAATTTACGGTCCGTCGCAGGCCGGCCTTGCCGATCTGCGCGTGATCGACCGCAACGGCAAGGAGGTCCCTTACCTGCTGCATGCGCAACAAGAACAATGCCAGCGTACCTGGCGCAACGCGCCCGTCAGCGACACCGGCTTCACCGACGGGAAATACAGTCAGGCAGTGGTCGATACAGGCTCAAACGGCGCACCTCACAACGCGGTTCAGATCGACCTCGATCAAAAGGATTTTTTCACCTGGACGGAAATTGCCGCCAGCGATGATCGCCTCAACTGGCGCATTGTACGGGACAAGGCACCGCTGTTCCGTTTCGAGCAGGACGGAGTAACCGATGGCCAGATACTGAGCTACCCCCGCACCCGTTCACGCTGGCTGCGGCTGCGCTTTCTGCTGGGTGAAAAGGCGCTGCAGGCGACCAGCGCGCGCATTACCGAGGAAAACAAAAGCGACGCCCAGCGCGCACCGCTTCCAGCCACCTTCAGCCTTGCTGCCCGGCAAGCCGATGGAAAAAGCCTGTTTGAAGCAGACATGGGCAAGCTGCGACCACCCGCTTCCGCCATCCGCATCGAGACCAGCCAGGCGGAGTTCCACCGCCAGGTAATAATCAGCAACAGCGATGATGGCAGGAACTGGCGTAGCGCCGGGCAAGGCCATGTCTATCGCCACGCGGATGATGGCAAGCAGCACACTCAACTGGAGGTCACTTTCCCGGAAACCCATGCCAGATTTTGGCGTGTGACCCTGCTGAACCGCAGCGACCCCGCGCTGCCCGAACTGCGCCTGGGAATCCTCGGCGTACCGCGCCAAGTAGTTTTCAGACGGGAAACGGGGCAGGATTATCGCCTGCTGTACGGCAATCCGCGCATAACTGCGCCGCAATATGAATTGGCGCAACTATCCCGTCTCGGGCAATGGCAGACAGCCCAGCGGCATGCTGCACCCGCCACGCAACCGGGCCCGGAACAACGCAACCGCGCTTATATCAGCGCGGAAGCGTGGAGCGAACGCCATCCCTGGTTGCTATGGACTGCACTGCTCATCGCGGTAGGGGGCTTGGCCTGGATGGCCATAAATGCACTACGCCCCGGCAATGCGGGGCGCAGGTGAATGACAACTGACAGGGACGAAGCCCTGCGCTGTTATGTCATGATCAGGCGGTGGTGTTGACGTTTTGCCCGAGATTGGGCGGCAGATTGGCGGAAGCTTTTTCCGTCTTGGGAATCGCGTCAATCAGTTGCTGGGCGCTTTGCGCCTCGATCTGCATGGCTTTTTTCATCACCGAGATGCCAACCGCATCACCAGAACTCTGTCCTGCTACCGAAGCCAGGGCGGTACTCGTATTCATGTTTACATTCATTTTCAGCCTCTGCTCAATAACAAAGCACTATCAGTTTACGCTCATTCGCCCGGCGCGTGCCAAAGAAATGATCACTCGTCGTAGGCGCGCAATTTGGCAACGTCCCTGATACAGACATCCTTGCCCTTCACCTCGATCAAGCCGGCATTGCCCAGGTTGTGCAGGATGCGGGAAAATGTTTCCGGGGTGATATTGAGGTTGGACGCGATCACGTTCTTGTTGGCCTGCAGGCTGATATGAATATCCAGTCCGGCGCTGACTTCATCCAGATCCTGCAGCAAATAGCCAATCACCCGCTGTGCCGACGAGCGCAGCGAAAAGGATTCCACATAATGGATCAGGCGGTGCAGGCGGATGGAAAGTCCCGCCAGCATCTTGCGGCAGAAGGTTGGATCGTTTTCGATGCCTTCGAACACCACCTGCTTGGAAATATGCAGCAGCAGGGAATCCGCCAGCGTCTGGGCATAGACCGGGTAGGGCCTGCCCATGAACATCACCGCCTCGCCGAAACTTTGTCCCGCGCCGAACAGTTCCACCACCTTCTCCACTCCCTGCGGCGAAGACAAGGCCAGCTTGACCTGTCCGTAGATCACCACATAAAAGCCGGTTGATGGGTCGCCGCGCTGAAACAGCACATCGCCTCGGGAAAGATGCAACTCGCGCGTCCCTTGCGCGATACGCTCGATTTCCGCCGACGACATTTCCCGGAAAAGGGGAATGTTCGCCAGGATGGCGGGTATTTTTACCTGAGTGGTCAAGATGGTCCGATCTGTATAAGCCAGACCGGGATTATAGGGTCAAGCGTGGCGAATGGAAAAGTGCTGAAACAGAGGCTGAATCGCTACGCCCACCTGTGAGACCCGGAAATCCGCATCCGGCATCCGGCACAAGGCCGAATCGGCACAGCCCTGGGCACGGAATTCCTGCAACACATAGCGTTGCACGCCCAGTGCCGCCAACTCGCGCGCCATGTCCGACACCTGCTCGGCGCACAACAAATCGGGGTGGACGGTGGTGCGGACTTCATGGGCGACGCCGCTGTCGAGCAGCAGCGACAGGCTTTCGCGCGCCCGCTCGCCGCTGCCGGGCACGCCGGTGATGCAGTCGTAATCAGCGAAAGGCGCCTTGACATCCATGCCCACCCAATCGAGCCAGGGCAAGACTTCCGCCAGCCGCGCCGGATAGGGCCCGGCGGTGTGCAGGCCGACCTTGAAGCCGAGTTCTCGCGCTTCCTGGCAGGCTTCAGCCAGCCCGGATTGCAGCGTGGGCTCCCCGCCGCTGAATACCACTGCATCCAGCAGGCCCTGTCGGCGCAGCAGGAACGCCTTGACCTCCGCCCAGGTCGTGCCGCCAATGCCGTCGCGGGGAATCAGGTGCGGGTTGTGGCAGTAGCCGCATTGCCAGGGACAGCCCTGACAAAACACCACCGCCGCGAGCTGGCCGGGGTAATCGGTGGTGCTGAGGGGGGTGAGCCCCCCCACGTCCACCCCGGACAGCACGTTATGCGGCAAGTTTGGTGCGAGATTCGCAGAAATACTGGCGTTCAAAAAATTCGCCTTTTTTGCCCACGTTAAAAGACGCCATCGGGCGGTGGTAGCCCATTACCCGCGTCCACACTTCGCACGGCTGGCGCTCCTCATCCTTGAGAGTGATGGACTCGGGCTTGAGATTGGTTTGCTGGGACAGATCGGTCATGTTGGTCTCCTTGAAGGTTAGGCCGCTTGTTTGCTTTTCTTGGCGAGGATTTCCTCATCGCACTTTGGACAGAACTTGTGCTCCCCATCCAGATAGCCGTGTTTGGGGCAGATGGAAAAGGTCGGCGTGATGGTGATATAGGGCAGGCGGAACCGCTCCAGCGAACGCTTGACCAGGTTCTTGCAGGCCTCCGCGCTGGAAATACGCTCGGTCATGTAGAGATGCAGCACGGTGCCGCCGGTATATTTCTTCTGCAACTCGTCCTGCCGCTCCAGCGCCTCGAACGGATCGTCGGTGAAGCCTACCGGCAACTGGGAAGAGTTGGTGTAGTAAGGCATTTCCCGCGTACCGGCCTGCAGAATATCGGGGAAGCGCTTGCGGTCTTCCTTGGCGAAACGGTAGGTGGTGCCTTCCGCTGGCGTGGCTTCCAGGTTGTACATGTGGCCGGTCTCATCCTGGAATTGCAGCATGCGGGCGCGCATGTGGTCCAGCAGCCGCACCGCGAGGGCATGGCCCCACTCCGTGGTGATGTCGTGCTCATCGTTGGTGAAGTTGCGGATCATCTCGTTGATGCCGTTCACGCCCAGCGTGGAGAAATGGTTGCGCAAGGTGCCGAGATAGCGCTTGGTGTAGGGGAACAGGCCCGCATCCATGTGGCGCTGGATCACCTTGCGCTTGATTTCCAGGCTGTTCTTGCCGATTTCCATCAGTTCGTCGAGACGCTTGAACAGTCCTTCCTCGTTGCCCTTGTAAAGGAAGCCCAGGCGCGCGCAGTTGATCGTCACAACGCCCAGCGAGCCGGTTTGTTCCGCGCTACCGAACAGGCCATTGCCGCGCTTCAGCAGTTCGCGCAGATCGAGCTGCAGGCGGCAGCACATGGAGCGGATCATGTTGGGCTTGAGTTCGGAATTGATGAAATTCTGGAAATACGGCAAACCGTATTTCGCCGTCATCTCGAACAGCAGCTTGGCGTTTTCCGACTCCCAGGGGAAATCCGGGGTCATGTTGTAGGTCGGGATGGGGAAGGTGAACACCCGGCCCTTGGCGTCGCCGGTGGTCATGACCTCGATATAGGCGCGGTTGATCATGTCCATTTCGACCTGCAAGTCACCATAGGTAAAGGGCATTTCCTTGCCGCCGATGAGCGGGATCTGCTCTTTCAGGTCGTCCGGGCAGGTCCAGTCGAAGGTCAGATTGGTGAACGGCGTCTGCGTGCCCCAGCGCGACGGCACGTTGAGGTTGTAGATCAGTTCCTGGATGTACTGCTTGACGCAGCTATAAGGCAGGTTGTCGTTGCGGATGTAAGGTGCCATGTAGGTATCGAAGGACGAAAAAGCCTGCGCCCCCGCCCATTCGTTCTGCAACGTGCCGAGAAAGTTGACGATCTGCCCCACCGCGCTCGACATATGCTTGGGCGGACCCGCCTCGACCTTGCCCGGAACGCCGTTGAGGCCCTCGGTCAGCAGCGTGCGCAGCGACCAGCCGGCGCAATAGCCCGCCAGCATGTCCAGATCGTGCACGTGAACGTCTCCCTCGCGGTGGGCAACGCCCACTTCCGGCGGATAAACGTGATTGAGCCAGTAATTGGCCACCACCTTGCCGGAAACGTTGAGGATCAATCCGCCCAGGGAATAGCCCTGATTGGCGTTGGCGTTGACGCGCCAGTCGAGCTGTTCGAGATATTCGTTGATGGAACTGCCGACGTCCACCACCGTCTTGCGATCCTGGCGCAGCTTGGTGTGCTGCTCGCGATAGACGATATAGGCGCGGGCGGTCTTGAGGTGATTGGCGGAGATCAGTACCTGTTCCACCACATCCTGGATATTTTCGATATGGGGCGGCTCGTTGCGGAACTTGTGAATCAGCACCTTGACCACCTGGGCGGTCAAAAGCTCGGCCTCGCTCTCATCGAAATCACCGCTCACCGCTCCCGCACGCGCCACGGCGGAACGAATCTTGGCGGCGTCGAATACCGCCACCGAGCCATCGCGCTTGATCGCTGCGCGAGGCACGCTCAACAAGCGTTGCTCTCCTTCCTGCTGCACACTCATACCCCCTCCTTTGTTTGCACAACAACACAATATGTTGTGATGTTTTTGCCGAAATATACTCCATATGGTATTGGTGTCAATGGATAATCAGGTATTTTTACCCGACAAAAATCAACCAGTCACGGCAGAACAGCACCACGCCTGGCATGAGAATGGCATGGGCATTACAATCCAGCGGTTGCTGCCGTTGCGGTCTTATCCTGGATGCTCCGTGTGTCTATCAAACGAATTGGCGTTATCGCCCTGATTGCTGCGGCGAGCAGAAGATCGTCACTCCCGCCGCCGTCCCCACCACCCAGCGCCAGCTCGCCCAGCGCGCCAACGACCGCAGCTTGCAGCTTTACAAGGAAAAACACTACGCCGCCGCCGAATCCCAGTTCACCGCAGCCCTCAAGCTGCGCCCGGACTTCGCCCTGGCCGTCAACAACCTCGGCTTCCTCGACTACAAGCAGGAGAAACACCCCGAAGCCGCGCGCTGGATCGAAAACGCCATCAAGATGGACCCCTCGCGCGCCATCGCCCACCTCAACCTGGGCGATGCACGGGCAAGGGGCGGCGAGGGGGAGAAGAAGGCCTACTAGACTTACCTGGAACTGGCACCCAACGGGAGCGGGGCGGGGTATGCGAAGCAGCAGATGGAGAGGCTGTGAGGAAGCCGGTGGGTGGACAATCCGATGACGGCGTCGGAATCTTGCTAAGCAAGAGTCCAAACGCCATAAGACGTCCGCCGCATTTGCCGGGTTCAATGGTGATTCGGTCGAGCAGACTGGATTTCATCATTCTTCCAATTAAGGAGTTAAGAACACACACGAGTACCCCGTGCATCCTCTAGGGGCAAGAGAAAATGAATCCGTCCCCTTTTCTTCAAACTCGTTCACGTCGCCTACGGGGTCCTCAAGTCAGGAAAGTCATTCGATCCGGCCTTGCATGGCTTGACGTAAATAACATTATCTACACACTGCGAGAAGTTGTAAGGCCCACTTGACTTGACCGACCGGTCTAGTATCATGCAATCCATGAGCCCCGATACCGACACCCGCAGCCGCATCCTCTCCACCGCCCGCGAGATGTTCCATGGCCGCAGCTACGCGGACGTGGGCATCCAGGAGATCTGCGACGGCGCCAGGGTGCAGAAGGGCAGCTTCTATCACTTCTTCCCATCCAAGCACGATCTGGCCATGGCGGTCATCGACAATATGGCGGACGAATGGGCGCACGGCTTCGTGGCCGAATCCTTCGACCAGAATCTGCCACCGGTCGAGCGCCTGGATTACATGATCGACGCCGCCTATTACTGGCAGAAAGCGGCGACCGACATCGAGGGGCGCATGCCGGGCTGCCTGTTCGGCAACCTGGCGCTGGAGATGAGTACCCGCGACGACGTCATGCGCGCCAAGCTCAACGCCGTGTTCGACAAGGCCATGGGCAAGTTCCGCGCCACGCTCGACGAGGCGGTGCAAGGCGGCACGCTGGCGGCGATGGATACCGAGGCCACGGCGACCGCCATGCTGGCCTACCTCGAAGGCATCATCCTGCTCGCCAAGACGCGCAACGACCCGGACGTGATCCTGATTCTGGGGCCGGCGATCAAGACGTTACGGATCGAATTGAGCCACTGAGGATCTAATCGATCGACGACAGCCCGTTTGGGCTTTTTTTGGAACCATTACTTGACCGACCGGTCATCTAACGCGGCGCTGCCGCACAACCTGAAAGGAGAAACACATGGAAGCGAATCAAGCCCTCGACGCGCGCGGCCTCAACTGCCCCCTGCCCATTCTGCGCACCAAGAAGACCCTGAACGCGATGCAATCCGGAGATACCCTGAAGGTCATCTCCACCGACCCCGGCTCGCTCAAGGACATGGCCTCCTTCTGCACCCAGACCGGCAACACGCTGCTTTCCTCGCAACAGGCCGGCGGCGATTACGAATTTTTCATCCGCAAAGCCTGAGGAGATAATCATGAATGTCGCCAAACTGCAATCCGTGGACAGTCTGCCGCAAGCCATGCCGACCGACCTGGCCAGCCTGAATGAATGGTTCGACCAGCGCCTGGACGAGAAGCTGGCCGAAAAGGAGGCCGCGAAAATCCCCTCGCTCGCCATCATCGCCACCAAGGGCACCATGGACATGGCCTACCCGCCCTTCATCCTGGCCTCCACCGCCGCCGCCCTGGGCTGGGACGCCTCCATCTTCTTCACCTTCTATGGCCTGGAGCTGCTGAAGAAGGATCTGCACCTCAAGGTCTCGCCCCTGGGCAACCCGGCCATGCCGATGAAAATGCCCTTCGGCCCGGAATGGCTGAAGCACATCAACATGCCCATCCCCAATCTGGTGGCCGGCAACCTGCCCGGTTTCGAGAACCTCGCCACCACCATGATGGAACAGACGGTCAAGTCCAAGGGCGTCGCCAGCATCCAGGAACTGCGCGACATCTGCGTGGAATCCGGCGTCCGCCTGGTGGCCTGCCAGATGACCGTGGATTTGTTCAACTACCGCAAGGATGAGTTCATCCCGGAAATCGCGGAGTGGATCGGCGCGACAAGTTACCTGGACGTGGCGAGGAAGGCCGACGTCTGCCTGTTCATCTAGGTTGAAACGGAAATCCGCCGCCCGCCGGAGCGAGCAAGCTCGCTCCGGCGGTGGTTTCATTCAGCCGGACGGTCCCAATTTTCGAGTTGAACAAACCAGAAATTGGGTGTATAAAATGATCGTGGTTCTCAAGTACAGGTTCGGAAAACCAATCCGTAAATGGGAGACGCCTATCGCCACGTTGATGACTCTTTGTCCTTAGTTGTACCCCCAAGTCAGTATTCGATGACTGACCAAATCGGCATCCCTGAAGCCGACACATACATAACGCCGCATTCATGCGGCGTTATTATTTTCAGCGCGGCCGCCGGGTGAACTGCCATTGAAGTGCATGTTCCAATAGGAAATATGTCTTCCAGCATCCATGCACATATTCGCCGCGCCGCGCCAAAGGGAGGTTCATGAGTTCCTACGTTGATTCCGTATTGTCCGAGGGTGAGCGAATCGTCCATCGCGCCTCCATTTCCCACTGGAAATTTTTCCTTTCCTACCTTGCCGGCGGCCTCTTCCTGCTGACTGCACTGGGCGCTTATATCGTCACCGAAAATCACACCGGCGCGATGCTTGCCATGATTGCGATACCGCTGGTGATCGGCCTCGTGGTGATACTCGTCGCGGTCATCCGGCGGCAAACCACGGAACTGGTCCTGACCGACAGGCGCATTATCACCAAGCGCGGACTCGTGTCGCGCGACACGGTCGAGATGAACCTCGGCAAGGTGGAGAGTCTGCACGTCAACCAGAGCCTGATGGGCCGCATTCTTGGCTATGGCGACGTCACGGTCGTCGGCACGGGCGCTTCGCTGGAGCCGCTACGCGGGATCGCCCGGCCGCTGGAACTGCGCAAGAAGCTCGGCGGCGGCGTGGAAGTTGCCGTCCCGATGAGCGACCAGTAAATCCACGCTTTCCCCGCCCCGACGATTCTCCCTAGAACGGCGGGCTAGCTTCACCCTTCAGGGCCAGAAACTCATCGATTAGCCGGACCAGAATTTCTTCCTCGTCGCTGTCGGCCAGACCGAGAATTTCGGCTACCATTTTCACTTTGCTGGAACTGATCAGCCGCCGGACGGGGACGGACGCGGCGGATGCATCTTCCCAGGGCGGCGTGCTTGCCGTCGGGGATTGCGGGGTGGGGCTCGTTTCGGAAATGCTTTCCTCTCTTGCCTTGCGCCGCCCGCCGGCTTCGGAAAGCGCTCTATCCATGGCCTTTTTGGCCAGCTTTTCCCCTTCGGGTAGCTGCTCGATCTGGCCGATGATGGATTCGGCACCGGCTTCGTTTTTCTGGGCCAGTTTTTCCAGCTTGATGGCGGCACCGGTGCTGGTAATTTTGCCTGAATCCAGCAGGGCGGTGATTTTTGGGGAGAGGTTGGCCGCCGCGGCGGCGGTAGCCTGATTGAGCCAGGAGGGTGTTCCGCCGAAGTGTTCCAGCGCCGCTGTCCGGCTGTCGAAGCGGTCAGCGATGGTCTGGATGGCGTTGGCCATGTCACGCGGTTCCAGGGCCGCGCGCATGCCCATGCCGAGATTTTCAAAAACCCGCACTTCCAGAACCTCGGCGGGATCGCAGGGGCGGATCAGCACCGGCAGCGTTTTTTCACCCGCCATGACGGCAGCTCGCCAGCGGCGCTCGCCGACGATAAGGACATGCCGCCCGTCCGCGCTGGCGGGCTGAACCACCAGGGGATGGATAAGCCCCTTCCTGCGGATGGAGTTGGCCAAGACCTTGAGTGCCGATTCGTCGATGTGACGGCGCGGATTGGCCGGGTCCGGCGCTATCAGCATCACGTCCATCATCTGAAATTGGGGAGGGGTTTCCTTGAAGGTCATAAACGCTCGGCATGAAAGTGGGTGGTAGCGCGATCGGTAGCATGGTCCGGAACTGGACCGGGCGAATCGGCCAAAGGGGCTGGATAATCCATGTTTTCCGCCCCATTTTCAAGTCAACATAGACCTGGCTGCGATTCTCTTGTGTTCCGGAAAGACCGCCACACGGTTTGCGTGTCAGGTTGTCAGTTCCGCTAAACCCCTCCCGGCCTCCCCTTGTGCGAGCATCCGCTGCGCGGATTGCCTGCTTGACCCGCTTCAGGGGAGGAGAGAACATCTCCTTGGTTACCCTTCGTAGGCCCTTTTCAGCTCGGCGATATCGAGCTTCTTCATTTTCAACAGGGCTGTCATGACTCGATCGGTCTTGCGCGGATCGGCATCGCTCATCAGAACCGGTAGAACGCTGGGCACGATCTGCCACGACACGCCGTATTTGTCCTTGAGCCAGCCGCATTGCCGGGCCGCTTCATCGCCGCCGGCAGAGAGCTTGTCCCAATAGTGGTCCAGCTCTTCCTGGGTGTCGCAACTCACCTGCAAGGAGATCGCCTCATTGAACCTGAATTCCGGGCCGCCGTTCAATGTGGTGAATGCCTGGCCTTCGAGTTCAAACTCCACGGTCAGGACGCTACCCGCCGGCTTGCCGTGTATCTCGTGTCCCGCCTCACCGTAACGGCTGATACGCAGAATCCGCGAATTTCCAAAAATTGAGCAATAAAACCGGGCGGCCTCCTCGGCCTGAGTGTCGAACCACAGGCATGGGGTAATCTTTTGAATGTGCATGGTTTTCTCCTGCGCGGGACTTGTCAGTGGGGGGACACTGGGCGAGATACGCAAAGGCATCGAAGGTCTGGGCGACGAAGCAGGATAACTTTCAACCTGGAAACCTCAGTAGAACAGGCTGGAGTGTGCGGTTTTCCGGGCGCAGGGCAAGGCGTAACGACGCGGAATGGTCATTCCATTCCAAGGAGTTACAACGCCGCCATGTGCCTGGAAAACCGTGCAATCCAGCCTGTAGCGGACTCACCCACCGGGTGAATGCCAATGTTGTGAGGAAGCAATTTAGAAACATGCGATTGAAAATCCAAATGAGCGGTCAACTGAGGTTTCCAGGTTCAACCGTCTACCGGGATCTGGCGAAGCCAATCATTCCCTGGAAGTCCACCACGACTGCCGGCTCGTCACCCACGACCCAGGCATCATGCCCCGAGGGAAGGTTGGAAACATCGCCGGGCTTGGCCTCCAGCTCGGTCCCGTCATCCATGAGAATCTTCAGAACACCTGATACGTGATACTGAAAATGCGGAGCCTCACAGCTTTTCGTCTTGGCTAGAGGCTGGACAGACGTTGCCCATCGCCAACCAGGCTCGAAGATCGCGCGGCCCACCGTTGCACCACCAATCTTGACCAGCTCAAGCCGACCTTTCGGGAATTCGCGAACTTCATCCGCATTCCCGAAACTCTTGATTTCTGCCTTTTCCATCTTGCATCTCCTGTTTGATAAACATGGATTAATTTAGCCTTCCAACGGACAATTTGCGATAAGGTAAAGTCCTTAATTTTTAGACTAATGGATGGGAATTTTCTGGATTTGAGCAATGCCATGGAGTCCCGATGCCAGGAGAAGCTTGTATGACCTGATATGACACACGACAGCTGCCGGGACACTTTCCCTTCCCAGCGGAAAATGGTCGGTCTCGCCCCACATGGAGGGTTTCGAGGCAGATGGTCTGGGCACGGAACGGCTGCGCTACAGCGCCGTCATGGTTTGGGCGGGGATATCCCTGGATAAATAATGACTTGCTCACCCGCACCTAAACACGCTTGGTTTAATGCGATCAAGGCGGCTACAATGCCGGGCATGAAAAACATCCCCACCACCTGGAAAACTTTCAGTGCCGCTCCCCATCGCATGATGATGCTGGGCGGAGCCGTGCAAGGCGTGGCCGCCATGCTGTGGTGGCTGGCCGACTTGCTGGGCCGTTATGGCGGTCTTTACCCGCCGCTGACGTGGACCGTGGCACCGGTGTGGGGACACGGATTCATCATGATTTACGCTTTTTTCCCGTTCTTCGTGTTCGGCTTCCTGATGACCACCTACCCCAACTGGATGAACGGACAAAAGATCCCCCAGCGGCTTTATGTCCCGTCGTTCGTCCTGCTGGCGGGAGGCGCGCTGCTGTTCTACCTCGGCCTTGTTGCGGGCAAGGGGTTGATGATGGCAGCAGTGGCATTGCTGCTGGCGGGATGGGGCATCGCCCTCCATGCCCTGCTGCGGGTCCTGGTCAAGGCGCACCATCCCGACAAATTCCATCCCACCCTCACCACCGTCGCGCTGACCATGGGCTGGCTGGGGATGGCGGCCTACCTCGCCTGGCTGGCAACAGACAACGACTGGCTGCTGGGCTTCTCGCGCCACGCCGGGGTTTGGTGGTTCCTGGTGCCGACGCTGATAACGGTCAGCCACAAAATGATCCCGTTTTTCAGCAGCAGGGTGCTGGATCATTACCTGATGGTCCGGCCCAACTGGGCGCTCTACTTCATGCTCGCCTGCAGCATGGCCCATGGTGTTCTGGAGATGGCGAACCTGCCGCAATTGTTATGGCTGACCGACCTGCCTTTCCTGGCTTGTGCAGCCTATTTCTCCTGGACATGGGGCTTGTTGCGCAGCTTCAAGGTCAGGCTGCTGGCTGTATTGCACATCGCCTTTGCCTGGCTCTGGGTCGCCCTGCTGTTGCATGGGGTACAAAGCCTGGCGCTGTTCATCACCGGCACAGCCTGGTTCGGACTGGCCCCGTTGCACGCGCTGGCCATCGGCTTCTTCGCCTCCATGGTGCTGGCCATGGCCTCACGGGTCACCCTGGGGCACGCCGGGCGCGAACTCGTGGCGGACAATACCACCTGGGCACTGTTTCTGGGTTTCCAGCTGGCCGCTGTGGCACGTATCGCACCTGACCTGGCAGGAGCTCCGGCAAGCATTTTTTACCCGGCTGCAGCCGTGGTGTGGCTCGCCAGCTATGGCCCGTGGTTCGTCAAATACGCGCCCCTCTACTGGCGCCGACGCTCTGACGGAAATCCGGGTTAGCGCTTTTTCTTCCAGCCCGGCAACAGGCTTGTCCTGAATTTTAACACCCGCGAAAGTTGTCACCACTCACTTCCTTGATTTAGGTCAATGCGTCCGGCATGGGCTACACGGAAAATTCGGCAATTACCGAAATCCTTCCGCCTGACCAATATTGTATTGCAGGCGCCATCATCCAGCCGGAGCTCCGACCGATGACAAGCATCAGCACTTTCCTCGCCCCCGATCACCAGCGTTGCGACAACCTGTTCGCACAAGCCGAAACCTCTGCCGCCAGCGGCGACTGGGCCAGTGCCGCCGTGAATTTCACGCATTTCAGGGACGCGCTCATGCACCACTTCGCCATGGAAGAGGAGGTCATGTTTCCCGCCTTCGAAGCCAGCACCGGGATGACCCACGGTCCCACCGAAATGATGCGTTCAGAGCACCGCCAGATGACCGACCTGACGAACCAGATGGCGGATGCCGCGATGAACAAGGACGCCGACGGTTTTCTCGGCGATGCCGAAACCTTGCTCATCATCATGCAGCAGCACAACATGAAGGAAGAACAGATGTTGTATCGCATGGCTGACCAGGTGCTGGCGGGCGAGATGGAAAACGTGCTCGAGCGCATGCGCGCCATAGGTTGACGACATGTCAGAGCGCATTCTCGACGCACGCGGCCTGGAGCCGCCCGAACCCATGGAACTCACCCTGGAGGCCGTTGACAGCCTCGCCCCGGGGGAACGCCTGCGCCTCCTGATTCACCGCGCGCCTTACATGCTTTACCCCATTCTGCACGAGTGGGGATTTGAATGTCGCACCCAATCCACGGAGGACGGCACGTTCGAGGTCCTGATCTGGCGCAAGGAGCAGTCTGCCGTCGGCAGCGGTGCCACGGAGCTGCAATGAGCCAGCCGGCCAGCTTGTCCCTGGATCAGGCCCCTCCGATCCATGTGCCGCTGCGTTTTTTCCTCACCGCCCCGCTGTTCGCGCTGGCCGCTGCCATGCTGCTGCTATGGCAGGGCCCGAATCTGTTCGCAAGCCGCTGGACGCCGGCCCTGCTGGGTGCCACCCACCTGCTTACCCTGGGACATATGGCCCTGATGATGGTGGGCGCGATGCTGCAAATGTTGCCGGTCGTGGCGGGTACACCGGTGCGACGGCCCGCACTTGCCGCCAGCGCGGTCCACATCCTGACAACATGCGGAATCCTGCTCTTGTCCGCCGGGCTGATCTTTACCCTTCCTTTCGCGCTCAAGATCGCGCTGCCGCTCCTGGGCGTTGCAATCTTCCTGTTTGCCGCCATAGTCATGCTCACCTTGTTCCGCGCCAGGCCGGAAAACATGACCGCACGGGCGATGCGCCTCGCCATCCTGATGCTGGCTGCCACGGCGGCGCTGGGCATGACACTGCTCAGCAACCATGCATACGGCTGGTGGCTGCAAACACGCGTGGCGCTCACCAACCTTCATCTCACCTGGGGCTTGCTGGGCTGGGCGGGCATACTGATATCCGGTGTCGCCTACCAGGTGGTGCCCATGTTCCAGCTCACGCCGCCCTACCCGGCCAAACTCACGCGCTGGCTGGCAAGCATGCTGTTTGTGCTGATTCTGGCCTTGGCCCCGGCAATCCTTGTGCCTCCGCTTCAGGTGGTGCTGGGAATATTGGTGGCAGCCGGCTTCGCCACTTTCGCGCTAACCACCTTGTGGCTGCAGACCAAACGGCGACGCAAGCTGCCCGATGTCACGCTGGATTTCTGGCGCGGCGGCATGATCAGCCTGCTGCTGGCAATTTCGTTGTGGCTCGCGGCGCAACTATTCCCCACCGTCAGGCTGACGGAAAGCTATAGCCTGCTGCTGGGAATATTGATGATCGTGGGATTCTCCATGTCGTTGATCAACGGCATGCTTTACAAGATCGCGCCCTTCCTGGTGTGGTTCCACCTGCAAAGCAAACGCGGGCCGGGCGGGCCCACGGTGCCGAACGTCAGGCTCATCCTGCCGGAAAAACGCATGCGGCGGCAGATGTGGCTGCACTTTGCCGCCCTTGCCACACTTCTGGCCGCCGCGCTGCAACCGCATCTGTTTGCCCGCGCGGCGGCGATCCTTTTCGGCGCCTCCAATCTGTGGTTATGGCTCAACATCGCCACCGCCTGCCGCACTTATCGCGACGTGAATGCGATTCTGAAGCAGGCTAACACCGGGTAAAATCAATCACGATGAGTTCCGGTTCCCGTGCCACATACTGGATTTCAATGCCGGCGCCGTAGCGTTGCTGCATTTGATCCAGCAGCGGCAACGGGTCGTGGTCGTTCATGAAACGCATGGTTTCGCCGGAATTGAGCGTATCGAGCGCACCGAAAATGGCGGCATGGCGAAAGCGCTTGGCCACGCAGCGGGCGTCGAAAGGATAAATTGCCTCGGGCTGGAGGATGTTGAATTGTGCCATGGGTCGTTCCTATTATTGACAAAATCAGTAGGATATAGCAGCGCCCTCGCCATCTCCTTGATTGAAATCAAGCACCTCGAGATTGAAGGAATACCCGCCCTGCGGCAAATACAAACGGCAACAGGCCAGCCAAGGCCAGAACCGCGCCCCAGCGCTGTCCGGCCAGCACAAGCATGCCGCCGCCCAGCAACAGGGCGGCCCGGATCGCGCTGCCATAAGTCAGGCGCCGACGCGCCAGTTCATGCCACTCGGTGTGCCGGCCAGGCCTCAGCCACAGCGGCAATAATTGCCCCGCCGCCCCGCTCAGCAGCGGGAACAGAAAGGCAAAGACCCACAAGTGCGCCAAGCCGGTCGAGCCGATCCAGCCTGCGCCATGCACGCCCCCGGCAGCAAGCGCAATGGAAAAGCCCGCCAGTGCCGCCGCCAGCAAGGGAACGGCGCCATGCCGGCACAAAATAGCGTCGCGGTAAGGTTCAAACCAGGCCCGTGCCAGACGGCCCGGGGGAATGCACCACAGCACCAGGCCGGGCCAGGTCAAAAGGGGCAACCAGGCCGAGCCGAACGCAATCAGCAGCGTACCGCCCAGCGCTGCGGGGAGATCAGTGCGCAGCCTGGCCACGGCACCCGGGTCGGGACGTCCTGCCGCAGTCGGCAAAAGCACCTGCAAGGTGCCCAGCGCGGTCAAGCCGACGAAGCCGAGCAGATTAAGATGCAGGTGCAGGCGCTTGAGCGCCAGAGCCTCCCGTGGCCATACCGTCATTGCAAGCACTGCCAACAGGCTCATCATCAGGCAGCCCAGCGCCGCGACATACCAGCGCAACCCCGCATGCGCGCCTCCCAGCGCAGCCCGGCTGCGCCTGAATTGCCAGGTCGTCAGGCCAACTCCGGCCAGCAGGCCGAGACTGGCGGCAGCGTCGCGGAACGCCACGGGCAGAGAAAAAACAAAATAAGCCACAATCAGGGCGCCCCCCGCCCAGGCCAGCAACGCAAGGCTTTCGATAGCGCGCGTAGCGGCACGGGTGCGAGTCAGCACCGGGACGAAATGCATCATCGCAGCCATGATCAGCGGCATCACGCCCAGCGCAAAAGCCAGGTGGATATGAGCAGCCCGGTGCAAGTCGCTCACGAGCGGCAGCAACAACGCACCGATCATGGCCAGGATGGCGGCCATCACCAGAAAAACCAGAATCATGAAAGGTACTCTCCACGGGAACGCCGCAATCATAGCGCGGCGACACAAGAGGCAGAAGGAAGTTCACCCGGCAGACCGGGCTAAGGCCACCAACCTTGATCCACATCAAGGATTCAGACGACCTGCTAAGTTAATGTGTGCGTGCCGCGTTCCATGTAACTGGTTGCGCGGCTGCCCATTGGCGATTTTGATGGGAAGCAGCAGGCAATCAAACTTGGATCCAATAACCACAAGCTAATCAGGAGGTAATATGAGCGAAACATTTACCAAGGCGATGGCGCGAAACATTTTCTACGGGGGAGCCGTATTCTTCTTCCTGTTGTTTCTCGGCCTGACCTTTGACACCATGCAAACGCTACCCAAACGGGATCATCGGGAAAACATTACCGATTCGGTCGTGCGAGGCAAACACATCTGGGAAACGCGCAATTGCATCGGTTGCCATACCCTGCTGGGTGAAGGTGCATATTTCGCTCCTGAACTGGGCAACGTCTACACACGCCGCGGCGGCCCATTCATCAAGGCCTGGATTCAAGCCCAGCCTACTGGCGCTCCCGGTCGTCGCCAGATGCCACAATTCCACCTGAACGATCAGGAACTGGACGACATGGTCGCATTCCTGAAATGGATGTCCGAGGTCAACACCAACAAGTGGCCACCGAACATTGAAGGCTAATCCACTGGATTCTCTGACAATTTCAAGGTTTAGGAGGAATTAATATGCAATACCAATCTCAGGCGGTGGCGAAACCCTACTTCATTGCCGCAATTGGCCTGTTCGTCGGACAGATTCTGTTCGGCCTGATCATGGGCTACCAATACGTTGTCGGCGACTTTCTGTTTCCGATGATCCCATTCAACGTGGCCCGCATGGTCCACACCAACCTGCTCATCGTGTGGCTGCTGTTCGGCTTCATGGGCGCGGCGTACTACATGATTCCGGAGGAATCGGAAACCGAGCTGTTCAGTCCCAAGCTGGCCCTGCTCATGTTCTGGATCTTCCTGGTGGCGGGCGCGCTCACCATCGTTGGCTACCTGGCGGTTCCTTACGCCACGCTGGCCTCGATGACGGGTAACGACATCCTGCCCACCATGGGACGAGAGTTCCTGGAGCAACCGCTGATCACAAAAGTCGGCATCGTGATCGTGGCACTGGCCTTCCTGTTCAACATCAGCATGACCATCCTCAAGGGCCGCAAGACCTCCATCGCTCTGGTGATGTTGCTGGGCCTGTGGGGTCTGGCAGTGTTCTTCCTGTTCTCCTTCTACAACCCCTCCAACCCGGTACTGGACAAGTACTTCTGGTGGTGGACCGTGCACCTCTGGGTTGAAGGCGTGTGGGAACTGATTCTGGGCGCAATGCTGGCCTTCGTGCTGATCAAGGTGACGGGCGTTGACCGTGAAGTGATCGAAAAATGGCTCTACATCATCATTGCCATGACGCTGATCACCGGCATCCTCGGTACCGGTCACCACTATTTCTGGATCGGTACACCGGAATACTGGCAGTGGTTCGGTTCCGTGTTCTCTGCTCTTGAACCCATCCCGTTCTTCATGATGACCGTGTTTGCCTTCAACATGGTGAACCGTCGCCGCCGCGAGCACCCCAACAAGGCAGCGACCTTGTGGGCACTGGGCACCGGCGTGATGGCTTTCCTGGGTGCCGGCGTGTGGGGCTTCCTGCACACCCTGGCTCCGGTGAACTTCTTCACCCACGGCACGCAAATCACCGCTGCCCACGGTCACATGGCCTTCTACGGCGCCTACGTGATGGTGAACCTGGCCATGATCTCCTATGCCATGCCGATGCTGCGCGGTCGCACCGCCAACTCCGGCCCGTCACAGATCATGGAAATGTGGTCGTTCTGGCTGATGACGGTGTCCATCGTGTTCATCACGCTGTTCCTCACCGCCGCCGGCATCCTGCAAGTCTGGCTGCAACGCGTCAGCGCCACGCCGATGTCCTTCATGGCGGCGCAGGATCAGATCATGATCTTCTACTGGCTGCGCGAGATCACCGGCGTCGTGTTCCTGATCGGCCTGGTACTCTACATCTGGAGCTTCTTCTGCAAGAAGGGTGAAGCACAGACTGCTGCATAGTTATAAATAGTTCCTCCTGGGGGGCCTCCGGGCCCCTCTTTTTTGCCTTAATAGTTGACTATTTTGATACACAACAAGCCGACACCACACATAATCCACGCCACGCCGCCCGGCGACCTGGCGATCTGGTTTTTCATCTTTGCCGAGCTACTGGCTTTCGGCGTATTTTTCGTTGCCTACGCTTTTGCGCGGGCACACAACGTGGAGCTGTTCAACGAATCGCAACAGCACCTCAACCGCGACTCGGGAGCGATCAACACCCTGGTCCTGATCACCAGCAGCTATTTCATGGTGCGCGCAGTCGCGGCCATCAAACAGGGATTTTCGCGCCAATGCGCGCGCTGGATCGCCGCCGCCATCGGCATGGGCGGAGTATTCCTGGTCATCAAGGTATTCGAGTTCCATGCCAAGTTTTCCGCCGGCATCACGCTCAGCACCAACACCTTCTACATGTTCTACCTCTCGCTGACGATCTTCCATTTCATGCACGTCATTCTCGGCATGCTGATCCTGGCCGCGATAATGTTTAAAGCGCGTGGCGGCGGCTACAGCGCGGAAAACCATACCGGCGTGGAAACCGGCGCCTCCTACTGGCACATGGTGGATCTGCTGTGGATCATCCTGTTCCCGCTGGTTTACGTCATCCGTTAAGGACGCCCATGGAAACCACACACAAACCTCACTTCATCCGCCCCTGCACCCGCATCTGGTTGGTGCTGATGATCCTCACCGGCATTACCTACGCCATCGGCGAAGCCGGGCTGGGCGGCGTCGGCGTCATGCTCACCGTGCTCGGCACCGCCGTCATCAAGGTGGAAATGGTGGCCAACTACTTCATGGGCCTGCGCCGCACCCGATGGCTATGGCGCGGCATCGTGCTGGGCTGGCTGCTGCTGGTCGCCACCCTGATTACTGTCGCTTACTTGATGACGGTCAAGTAATTGGCGGCTCGATTAACTTAGACTTGCAACACACTACAGCCTGGCCAAAAAAATGAGCGAATTGCCCTTCTACAAACCCCACGGCAACGAAATCGAGTTGTTCGAGCACGCCTATCGCAACCGGCTGCCGCTGCTGATCAAGGGACCAACCGGCTGCGGCAAGACCCGCTTCGTGGCACACATGGCGGCCCGCATCGGCCTGCCGCTCTACACCGTGGCCTGCCACGACGACCTCACCGCCGCCGATCTGGTGGGGCGCCATCTCATCGGCGATGGTGTCACCTACTGGAACGACGGCCCGCTCACCCGTGCCGTGCGCGAAGGCGGCATCTGTTACCTGGACGAAGTGGTGGAAGCGCGCAAGGACACCACCGTGGTGCTGCATCCGCTCTCCGACGACCGGCGCATCCTGCCCATCGAGCGCACCGGTGAAATACTCGACGCGCCGCCCGAATTCATGCTGGTGGTGTCCTACAACCCCGGCTACCAGAACTTCCTCAAGGGCATGAAGCCCAGCACGCGCCAGCGTTTCGTGAGTTTGCGCTTCGACTTCCCGGCATCCGAACTGGAACAGCAAATCGTGACCGGTGAAACCGGCGCCGATGCCATGTTGTCAAAGAAATTAGTCAACCTTGCCAACAGCCTGCGCGCCCTCAAGGAGCATGATCTGGAAGAGTCCGCCAGCACGCGCCTGCTGGTTTATACCGCCACCCTGATCGGTAGCGGCTTCGACCCGGTGGAAGCCTGCCGGGCCGCACTGGTGGAGCCCCTCACCGACGACGAGGAGACCGCCGAAGCACTGATGGAGATCGTCCATGCCACCTTTGGCAGATGACAGCGAACAACCCGGACAAACGCTGGCGGTAACAGCGGAAGCGCTATACATCGCCAACCTGCTGCTGGCGCCCGGGCTGTGCTTCATTATCCTGCTACGCCTGTATTTCAAGCACCGCGCGAGCGCGCCATCACTGGCCGTATGTCATTTGAAGCAAACCATTTCCGCCAGCATCTGGGCGGGGATTCTGCTGGTAATCGCCAACCTCGCCATTATCCTGCTCGGCGGCTACACCTCGGCCAACACCTGGACCGTGGCCATCATCTATTTCACCACCTGCCATTCCACCCTGGTACTGCTGGGCATACTCGGCCTGGCCAAGGCGATGGCGGGGCAGAATTACGTTTATCCGCTGCTGGGCAAACGCTGCGATGGATAAAACCCAGCGCAAGCGCCTGCTGGCGCAGGCCGGCTTCTTCATGCTATTCCTGCTGGCGCCGGTGTTCGACCTGTTCCGCCTCGATCTCAACCTCAAGCATTTCTTTTTCCTCGGCATGCACTGGACCCTGGGGCTGGACGATTTTATCGCCGGCAAAATCGACGCCTCCCAGGCCGCCATCAATATCGTGCTGCGCGGCGGCCTGCCTATCCTCGGCACCATCGCCTTCGGCGTGTGGATATCCTGGAAATACGGTCGCCTTTACTGCGGCTGGCTGTGCCCCCACTTCTCCGTGGTGGAAACCATCAACCAGCTCATGCGCCGCACCATCGGCCGGCAAAGCCTGTGGGATCGCCACCCGCTGCCGGAAAAAAATGCCGATGGCAGCCTCACCAAGGCCAACCCGCTCTACTGGCTGGTGCTGCTGCCGCTGGTAATCGCCTTCGCCTTCCTGTGGGCCATCGCGCTGCTGACCTACCTGCTGCCGCCGGCCGAGATCTACGGCAACCTGTGGCACGGCGCGCTGACCCGCAACCAGAGCGTGTTCCTCGGCGCCGGCACCCTCGCCTTCTTCGTCGAATTCATGTTCGCGCGCCACCTGTTCTGCCGCTACGCCTGTGCCGTCGGCCTGTTCCAGAGTTTGGCCTGGATGGGCAACCGCAAGGCGCTGGTGATCGGCTTCGACCGCCGCCGCGTCGAATCCTGCGTTAGCTGCAACGCAGCCTGCGACAACGTGTGCCCGATGCGTATCCAGCCGCGCAGCATCAAGCGCCACATGTTCACTTGCACCCAGTGCAACCAGTGCGCCAACGCCTGTTCCCAGGTACAGGCGAACAATCCCCATGGCACGCTGCTGAAGTGGGTCGACCATGAATGCGCGCTGGACAAGTCGGCGCGGGATTTCGGGCATCACATCGACATTCCGGAGCATTGCTACCAGCCAAAGGTCAAACGATAGCAAAGGGGATGCCGCTTACCCGTAAGCGCAAGTCGACAAGAGGCCGCCGCAACGCCAAGCGATAACATTATCCTTGCAATTCATGGAATGAAACTCCAGAATTGCAAGGATGATTACCCGAATTCTCAGCGCCCAGCTCTCCGACGCCATCGCCCACTCCCCTGCCGTGGCACTGCTGGGGCCACGGCAGGTGGGCAAAACCACGCTTGCCCTGGAGATTGGCAAGGCAAGCGACCAGCTCGCGCTGTATCTGGATCTCGAATCCGAGCAGGACAGGGCCAAGCTATCCCAAGCAGAACTTTACCTCGCCGACCATCAAGACAAACTGGTCATTCTTGACGAGGTGCATCGTGCGCCCGGCCTGTTTCCCGTGCTGCGTGGCCTGATTGACCGGGGCCGTCGCGCTGGACGACGGGCGGGTCAATACCTGTTGCTGGGTTCCGCCTCCCTCGACCTGCTCAAGCAGACGGGCGAGACACTGGCTGGCCGTGTCGCCTACCTTGAGCTGACGCCCTTTCAAGTGCTGGAAACCCGCCACCTGCCGATTGACGAACTGTGGGTACGCGGCGGATTCCCGGAAAGCCTGCTCGCCCCGGACAACGCGCGCAGCCTGCGCTGGCGGCAGGACTTCATCCGCACTTACCTGGAGCGGGACATTCCCCAGTTCGGCCCGCGCATCGCCGCCGAAACCCTGCGCCGCTTCTGGGGCATGCTCGCCCACCATCAGGGCGGACTGCTGAACACCTCACAGCTGGCGCGCAACCTGGGTGTTGACGTCAAAACCGCCGGCGGCTACCTGGATCTTCTGGTGGATTTGCTGCTGGTGCGCCGCCTGCCGCCCTGGCATGCCAACCTGGGCAAGCGCCTGGTAAAGTCGCCCAAGGTCTACGTGCGCGACAGCGGCCTGGTTCATGCCTTGCTCGGCATCCCGGACAAGGAATCCCTGCTCGGCCACCCCGTTGTCGGCCAAAGCTGGGAATGCTTTGTCATCGAGAACCTGCTCGCCGCCGCGCAAACTGGCGGCAAGGGCGACGTTCAGGCCTATTTCTACCGCACCAGCGCAGGCGCCGAAATCGATCTGCTACTGGCCTGGCCGGATGCCAGCCTGTGGGCCATCGAAATCAAGCGCAGCCTCGCGCCCAAAGCGGAACGCGGCTTTCATGCCGCCTGCGCCGACCTTCAGCCCGCGCGCAAATTCGTGGTTTACCCCGGCCAGGAACGCTATCGCCTGGCGGAGGACATCGAAGCGATCTCCCTGCTCGGGCTGGCGCAGGAAATACATGGTTGAGTTTCGATACTGAAAGGCTACCGGCTTCACCCCCGGTTCGGCCGCGTGGATAGCCATGCGGAAAAGCGCCCATCAATGAGTTTGCCTTGCAACCACAACCCGGATAGACTAACACCTAGCTAACACAACTCCGGGAGATTGCCATGCAACTCGTCAACATCCACGAGGCCAAGACCCAGCTTTCCAAACTGCTCGAACAAGTTCAAGCCGGAGAGGACGTAGTGATCGCCAAGGCCGGCGCGCCCATCGTCCGCCTGATCCCCTACGCGCCACCCAGGCGCGGGATCGCGCCGCCCGGCGCGATGGAAGGCGAAGGCAGGATCGCCGACGATTTCGATGCGCCCATCGACGAACTGTTCAATTCCCTCAAAGACCCCGCCGCATGAGATTGCTGCTCGACACCCATTTGGCGCTGTGGTGGCTGATTCGCGCTCAGCGCGTCCCCGCCGAGGCGCGGGAACTGGTCGAAAGCGCCGCCGATCCGGTGGCCATCAGCCGCGCCTCGTTATGGGAAATGGCGATCAAAATTTCCATCGGCAAGCTGGAAATCGACCTGCCGCGATTCGTCAAAATGGCCGAAGCTTCCGGCTTCGAATGGCTGGACATCAAGAACGAACATCTTTTGTCCCTTGCCGCCTTGCCGCTTTTCGAGGATCACCGCGACCCGTTCGACCGCCTGCTGGTGGCGCAAAGCCGGACTGAGCCGCTGGTGCTGCTGACGAGCGACGCCAAACTGGTTCGTTATGGATCGACTGTGCGCGTAGTTTGACGCAATAAAACTCAGCAGCAACCGATCACGTCATCCCTTAGATTCTTGAAATCGGCTAATGGTGAAATGCGTGATATCAAGACCCTGCCTTCCATAAAATCAGTTATTTGGATGGTGTTTCTTGGCCCGCATATTGGTCCACGACCTCTCCTAGTTGCACTTCACGGGCTTGCCGTCCGCGCCCGCGCAGGACTGCGTTGGCGCCGGAAGCGGGGCGGTATTGATGTTGTCGACGTGGGGCGTGGGCGGCGGCGTGACCGTCGCCGCCTTTTTCCTGGCCTGGTCTTTCTTCTTAGGCGGCGGCATCGTCGGGGCAATGTGCGGCGTGGGGCCGCTCGTCTCGACCGCGAAGTCGGTGCAGACATCCTTGCAGTCGTAGTTCTCGGTTCGCACGCACTTCCCGTCCACCTTCTGGACGCAGCGCGTCTTGCATTCGGTGCGCCAGGTGCCGCAGTTCTCCAGCGCGAGTGCCGGCGCCGGGAATGCCAGCATCATGGCCAACGCGGCCCCAAGGCCTAGGCCAAGGCTTCTTCGGGTGTCCATTACGCTCTCCTTTCGTCGGGTTTCCCTAACGACGCTGTAGAAAAAGTATCATCTCCGCATCTTGCCTCAACTGACCTTG
>JASJPB010000005.1:0-38179 GCA_031426915.1 Sulfuricellaceae bacterium
GCCGTGCTGCGCAATCGCGGCCTTGACGTTGTCGAGCTTTTTCTCGAATTCGAATTCCGGCGCATGCACGCCGACGATCACCAGCCCCTGGTCGCGGTATTTCCTGTCCCAGTCGGTGATGTAGGGCAGGGTGCGCACGCAGTTGATACAGGAATAGGTCCAGAAGTCGATCAGCACTACCTTGCCTTTCAGGCTCTGCATGGTGAGCGGCTGCGAGTTGATCCAGGAATCGATGCCGGCGAATTCAGGCGCGGTGTAAGGCTTGCTCAGAGCATCCTGCAGCACCAGTTCGCCAACTGGCAGTTGGGTTTTGGTGCTGCTCGTCAGCAGGGATTGGGCATCCACGCCGGAGGCGATATAGGCGACGGACAGCAGGATCAGCACGCCGAACCCGCGCCGCACTGCTTCGGCATGGCGGGTGAGGAAGCCCAATTTTTGCAGCATTTTTCTCCCGGTCAGGGCAATGATGAGCATGGGCACGCCTGCGCCGATGGCGAATGAAACGATGATCAGGTTGCCGGCGAGATCGCTCTGCTGACGGATCACCTGCACCAGCACGGCAGCCAGGATCGGCCCTGCGCAGGGCGTCCACACCAGCCCGATCAGCGCGCCGATCATGACGCCGCTGAGCAGTCCCTCACCGCCTTTCGATGCCAGATTGTTGCCGTAATTGGCCGCGCCCTGGGTCAGTGTGCTGAATTTTTCCGACAGTCTGGACGATAGCAGCACCAGGCCGAACAGCGCGAGCAGCACCAGGGAAGCGTTCTTGATGATATCGAGATCGATGTCCAGCGCTTGAACGATCTGGCGCGAAACCAGCGCAAACACGCTGAACGCCAGTACGAAACCGATGATGATGCCGTAAGGCCTGCTCTTGCCGCCCTCGACCGAAGCCGCAAGCACCAGCGGCAAAACCGGCAGGATGCAGGGCGAGACGATCAGCGCCAGGCCTTCGAGAAAGGCCAATCCGATGTCGATGATCATGATGCTCCGTCCGCGGTGAATTTCAAGGCCACGCCGTTGTTGCAGTACCTCAGGCCGGTGGGCTTTGGCCCGTCGTTGAACACATGGCCGTGGTGGCCGCCGCAACGTGCGCAGTGGTATTCGGTGCGCGGCAGCGCCAGCTTGAAGTCGGTTGCGGTCTCGACATGACCGGGAAGAACATCGTAAAAGCTCGGCCAGCCGGTACCGCTATCGAACTTGAATTTAGAAGGGAAGAGCGCCAGCCCGCAGGCAATGCAGGCGAACGTGCCGCTACGTTTTTCATGATCGAGCGGACTGGTGAACGGGGCTTCGGTGCCTTCCCGACGCAACACCTCGTACTGCGCCGGCGTGAGCAACTTTTTCCATTCCGCATCGCTCCTGCTGATTTTTGCGATGCGCTCAGCGGCCATGGCCTTAAGCGGTGTGAAAAGCTGCGGCAAGGCCAGGATGCCCGCTCCGCCGCCCGCCAGTTTGATAAAGGTACGCCTGTCCATGATTTTTATCCTCGTCGGAATGTGTGTCGATAAAGCGATGGCAAGCCATCTTTGCTGAGGTATTCGGAACGCGGCGGGAAAAGGTTACATCTACAACGCGGCATGACGGAATACCCGGCGTTCATGACCGGCATGTTTCAATTTATGAGCCAGGTCCGAATAATTGGTTCCCGCCAAACTCTCGCCCTGGCTGGTGGTAGCCGTAAGATGGAGGTTGAATGCGCACGGCCGGAACTACCCTTGCTGGAGCGGGCGGAGTTGACCTGGCGCGGTCAACTGCGCCAGTTCAGACCTCAGGGCTTATTTCCTGGGTTCCATGGTCATGCTGCCGCCATGTTCCATTTTGTCGCCTTTCTCCATCTTGTCGTTCTGTTTTTCCGTCTTTTTCGGTTGCGCTTTCATCATCATTGCGCCGTCCTTGGTCATGGGTTCTTTTTTCATGGCGTCCTTGCTCATTGCGCCTTTTTCCATGGCGTCATGCTTGTCCATCGGCTCCATGGCGAATGCGAGGCTGGCGGAGCACATCAGGCAGAGCGAGAGCAGTGTGGAAGAAATTTTGTTCATTTGAATCTCCTTTTCCAAAAAATGGCATCATTGCGACGGGTTTGATGTCGAAAGATGAATATCACGGTGCATCGGCCGGCTGTAATTGCCGCCCCGTGTACTGGCCTATTCGGGCAGGTGTGAAAAAAGGTTACATCGAAATTTTTGGAAAATCAGTTTGGCGGACAAAGCAGAAAATCTTGAAGCGCTGATGAAGTTGTCCCTGGATGGGGACCAGCGCGCTTATGCGCGGCTGCTGCAGGAAACCGCGCGCTTTCTGCGTCCGTTCCTGGCCAGGCGCGTCAATGTCGGTAGCGAGGTGGACGACCTGTTGCAGGAAATCCTGATTTCCATCCACAAGGCGCGCCATACTTATGACGGCGAGCGGCCTTACCAGCCCTGGGCCTACGCCATTGCCAAATTCCGCTTGCAGGACCATTTGCGTGCGCATTATGCGGATCATCTGCGCCACGCCGTCGAGTTGTCCGAGGTGGAAAATAATTTGCAGGCGCCTGTAACCAAATCCGACATCAGCTACGAATCCATCAGTGGGGAAATCGAGAAACTGCCGTCCAGGCAGGCCGCCATCCTGCAGATGATGCATCAAGAGGGTTATACCGCCAAAGAGGTGGCTGAAAAGATCGGCATGAAAGAGTCGGCGGTCAAGGTCGCGGCGCACCGCGCCTACAAGATATTGCGAAAGATACTGGAAAGATAATGGGAAACATCGAAGAACTGGTTGCTAGCCTGGCGCAGGACGCCGGCCCGGTGAAGCCGGCGCCGCATCCCTTCATACTGAGCCTCGCATGGGTGGCGGGGGCGGCGGTCTATCTCGTACTGTCGCTGTGGATTTCCGGCTTGCGCCCGGATGTGATGCAAAAATTCCATGAGCTATGGTTTGTTGCCGAGCTGGCTTCCCTTGCTCTCATCCTCCTCGCCACGTCGCTGAGTGCCGCTGTGCTGGCCTTTCCCGATCTCCACCAGATGCGCAAGACGGCCTGGACCCCGGCCGGTCTGTTTGCCCTTTTCATGGCGATTATGTTTCTTGCCTGGCGCGCCGACGTGCCACCCGCGCCGTTGCCTGTGCATGATATTGAATGTACAGCCAGCATCGCGTTGTTCGCACTCTTGCCGGCCATCTGGACCTTCCTCTCCATGCGCAAATTTGCCAGCACCCATGAACGCTGGGCTGGCAGCATCGCGCTGCTTTCCGCCTTCAGCACCGGTGCGTTGTGGCTGCGGCTGCATGAACTGAACGACTCGATCATCCACGTCATTCTATGGCATTACCTGCCCATGCTGGGCATCGGCCTGGTCGGCTGGTGGCTGGGGAGACGGCTGTTGAAATGGTAGCGGCTGCGCGAGCATAAGCTGCGATCCGGGCAACGACGCCGTTACAATTCGGCATGGACTTACTCTACGACATGCCGCTGTTCCGCCCTCCCGCCGAGGGCGACAACCTGATCATCCAGGCCACGCTGGGGTGCAGCTTCAACCAGTGCAGCTTCTGCGCCATGTATCGCAGCAAGCGCTATGTCGAGCGCCCGCTTGCTGCGGTGTTTGCCGATATTCGCCAGGCCGCCGCCGATTGGCCGGATGCGCGCCGCGTGTTCCTCGCCGATGGCGATGCGCTGGCGCTCCCGACGGAACACCTGCTCGCCATCCTGCGCGAACTGGCGGCGGCGCTGCCGCGCCTGACGCGCGTTTCCTGCTATGCCACGCCCGGCAACATCCAGCGCAAAAGTGCAGAAGAACTGGCCCTGCTGCGCGAACACAAACTGAACCTGCTCTACTTCGGCCTAGAATCCGGCTCCGGCCTCATCCTGAAAAAGATCACCAAGGGCGCCACGCAACGGCGCATGGCCGAAGTGCTGCGCAAGGCACACGCGAGCGGCATGAAAATCTCCGCCACCGTCATCCTCGGGCTGGGCGGTAGCAAACACAGCGACGAGCACATAGCCGGCACCATCGCCCTGCTCAACAGCGCGCCCGTCACCTACCTCTCCACATTGCAACTGTTTCTGGACGAAAGCATCAAGGAAGAGTTCCAGCGCAAATACGGCGAGCCGTTCGAGATGCCGGACGACCTGGCGATATTGCAGGAACAGGAAAGACTGATCGGTGGCCTCAACCCGCCGCAGCCGGTCATCTTCCGCTCCAACCATGCCTCCAATGCGCTGGCGTTGGCGGGGAATCTGCCCCGGGACAAGGAGAAGCTTCTGCGGCAACTGCGTGAAGCGATGGCGGGGCATCGGCCGTTGCGGCCGTATTACATGCGCGGGTTTTAAGGCTGAAAACCAAACCGATGCCAGTCTTGGCGTCTGCCTCCGTAGTGGCGGATGAACCGGCTCGCACCACTATAATACCTTGGCATGCACTGCCCCGTTGAACCTCAAATACACAGTTCGCCGCATATATTCCGCAGTCAACCCGCGCTACGATGGCCACAACCCCAGCAGGTAATGCACGGGCGATTTTACCCGCGAGCTGAAGGCCGTTGTCGAAGGACGGGCACTTGGCGATTTTCATACGTCCCCATCCTCACGCCTCGACATCAGAGTTAACGACATGATTGGAATTGCCATGTCATCCGCCATGAAAAATTGCATAGGGGATTCCCAGCCTGCCCCTAGTAAGGACGCTTCGTACGAACTTGCAGGGATACGCGTGCAGCTGATTAAAGCGCTCAGCCATGTTCATCACGGCGCCTTGCTGGTCTACCGGCTGAGAACCAACTACATCGAAAGTGAAGCACAGCGCATGCTGGGCGGGGACTTCATCCCGAATCGCAGATGGCTGAGCGATGAGGTTGAGCCGCTGTTCGTACCCGGCACGCTCAGTCCCGAGGTGATAGGTAACCTGTTGATGCGCTTTGGATGGGTCAGACCCGTCGATAGTGACTGGGGCGGCTATACGCGGAGTTTCGTCCTGTCGGAAGCGGGCGAAAAAGCGCTTGAAAGCGCCAAGGCTTGGTGGAGTACGCTGAGCTGGTTCCAGAAAGCATGGCTGTACGTGACGGAATGAATGGGCTTTTGGAAGCCAGTACTAATTAAAAGGAGCAGCATCGCTCTGTTCTCTCCCTTGCCGATTGTCATCGCCCTGCTAAACAGCGCGCCCGTCACCTATTGACACTATTAACGCACCTCGTTAATATTATTCCATGATCAAATCGTTCCGATGCCGCGATACTGAAGCGCTGTTCACCGGCAAGCGTGTTGCCCGTTTCGTGAATTTTGAGCGTGCGGCATTGCGCAAGCTGGAGCAGCTCGATCTGGCGCAGGTCATCGACGACATGCGCGCCCCACCGGGCAATCGGCTGGAAGCATTGAAAGGCGACCGAGCCGGACAATGGAGCGTGCGCATCAACGACCAGTGGCGCGTATGTTTCCGCTTCGAACAAAGCAACGCGCTGGACGTGGAAATCACGGACTATCATTGAGGAGCATCACCATGCGTAAAGTCGCTCCGGTATCCCCCGGCGAAATGCTGGAAGAAGAATTCCTCAAGCCATTGGGGATGACCAAGTACCGCCTTGCCAAAGAGATCGGTGTCCCCCCGCAACGTATAGGTGACATCATTGCCGGCAAGCGCGGCATCACCGCGGACACCGACCTGCGCCTGTGCCGTTTTTTCAGCTTGAGCGATGGCTGGTGGCTACGCCTGCAAGTCAAGTACGACACTGAAATCGCCAGGGAGGGGCTTGCCGAAGTGCTGAAAAATATTCAGCCGCTGGAACGAAAGGCGGCATGAAAGATAAGCAGCGGTGGGGGTCGGGCCTTACGTTTTGTATTTGCGATGCATTTCGGTTACACAGATGTAAAGTGTAAGACCCTGCGCGCCAGACCCCATATATATTATTCTCCTCCAAAATCCAGTTGGACCAAGAAAGGTGAACAGAGCATGTCAACTTCCACGCTACAGTCTCAAACAATCTCTGAAGAAATTATTAGCGAATGGATTGAGGCCGATGAAGAACCCATCGGGAATGTCACTGCAACTCCTGATGAACTAGCCGAAAAATATGCTCAAATTCAGCTCCGGGTTGTTAGATCAACGATGGACTTTACATTGCACCACTTAAAGACATCACTAAATGATTCCACATATATAAATTTGGCCCCAGGCTACCAGCGCCGCGCGCGATGGGACCGAAAGAAAAAATCACAACTAATAGAGTCTTTTTTACTAAACATACCAGTTCCACCGCTTTTCCTATATGAGAATGACTATAACCAATATGAGGTAATGGATGGTCGACAGCGTCTTGAGACCATTTCTGAATTTCTTGACAATGGATTCAAACTTAGCGGGCTAGAATTTTGGCCTGAGTTAACGGGAAAATCATTCAAAGACTTACCATTATCAATTCAACGAGGCTTATTACGTAGAACGATAGGTGCAGTTGTATTACTGGCCGAGACTGCTCGTGGAGATGGAGACTTTGATATAAGAATGGTTCTATTTCGGCGCCTTAATACTGGAGGAATAAAACTTAACCCTCAAGAGCTTCTCAATGCCGCCTATCCTGGCAAATTCAATGAGCTTATCAAGCGACTTGCTCGACATAAATTATTTACTGATCTTTGGGATATCCCAGCCAAGACGCAAAATGAAGAGAATGATCCTCCCCCAGAACTGCTACAAAATATGCTTTATCAATCCATGATGGATTGCGAGCTTGTACTCCGGTTCTACGCTATCAGGGCCACCATACTTGGACATGTAAAAGGATCGCTGCGGAATATTTTGGACAGCACAATGAAAGCCAACAAGGGGCTTCTGCAATTTGATGAAGCGCAATTAGAATCGCTTTATCTAGAGTCGCTATCAAAAATAACTTCATCACTAGGACCAAGATTTCTGCTTCTACCAAATACTCAACGCCCAAGTCGAGCGCTTTATGATGCACTAACGGTAGCAGCAAGTCTCACTCCCAATAAGCCCTTTTCTCAAGCCCCTGATGTCCTAAAGACTAGGTTAGCTGATGCGCTTGCAGACAAAGACAGCTATGAAATTCTCGTTGGCAGAGGCAACACTGTTGACGCAATTAAGGCGCGCGTTTCCTTAGCATCAAGCATTCTTTTTAATTGAGAGGGATCAAATCATGAGCGATCCGATCCTCTTAGAGTTTGACGCTGACTTGGGTAGAGTGCTCGAACAACTTGAGTTGATTGAGCAACTGAGAAAATTTGCCTCTCAGGCGGATCAAGAGGCCGTTGTTGATTCGAGCCCGCCAAATGAGTATCTAGCTGCATCACATTTGGTACTGCAAGCTAGTAAGAAAGCGCATTCTTCATTGGCAATTTTGGAAGGCACCTTAGTTCTGTATATTGCCGGGCGCTTTGAAGAGTTCGTACGTTCCTCAATTGAAGATATTTGCGACCGTCTTATTATGCGTCATGGATCTTTCACCTCGTTACCCAAAGCGATGCAAGATAGCCTCATTCGTCAAACAGCCGCGGTAATGTTAGAACCTAGAAAATATGGGCATGCTGAAAATGGTGTTAGATCCTTCGTTGCCATATTAGCTGCTAATTTTGCAAATCAACCTGAAGTTACTCAAGTTGTAAATTCACAATGCCTGTCAATTACAGACGCGAATATGCGTTCTGATGTTATAGCCGACTTATTTAAGCGCGTGGGCGTCAAAGATATCTGGAAGTCTCTTAGCACCCAAGCCTTAATCCTGGCGCTTTTCCATACTGTGGATGCGGGTGCCGCCGAAGCTGCTGCCAAAAAATTACTTAATGAATTGATGGATGACCGCAATCGCGTTGCCCATCCATCCGGTTCTTTTGACTGGCCAGCTTCCGACAAGGTAATTCATTACGTGCGTTTCCTAAAAGCAATCGCTGGAGCATTGAATTCTCTAATACCAGTTTTTGAAGCATCAGCTGGAACAAATGAACTGACCTGCCAAGTGGCAAGTAATCCGAGATAACGAAACAATTGAGCAATCGGTGTAAGCCCACGACTTCATTCGAACCCAAAGGGGTCAGCATCGCAATAGTTTCGGCAGCCGCGGAAATGAATAACTGAACCTTGTTTTCCCACGAATCGCTAATGTTTTTATTACGCATGCAGCATGTCTTGCATTACGACATTTTGTGCTTCCGCAGAATCATGCGGCGTGGCGCAGTTCGTAATCTGCGATCAATACATCCGCTGGCAGTTTGAGTCCTTCCGACAAGCGCCGGATCATCGCCAGGGTCAGCGGGCGGGCACGGTTCAGCACTTCGGCCACGCGGCCACGGCTACCGATGTACACCTCCAGATCCTTGCGCGTCAGCCCGCGCGTTTCCATCGCGTAGTTTAAAAAGTCGATGGGATCGGGCGCGGGAATGGGAAAGTGTTGCGCTTCATATTTTTCCACCAGCATGACCAGCACTTCCAGCCTGTCCGCTTCCGGCGTTTTATCGGGCACATCAAACAATGCCTCGATTTCGCGCAAGGCGGCTTTGTATTCTGCTTTGGTTCTAATCGGTTTGAGTTCCATGGCTACACCTTTCCCGCGTTTATCGCGTCATATTCCGAATGAGTTCCAACGAAGCGGATGTACATCATGCCCCGGTTGAAATGCACAGCCACAATCAGGCGGTAATCGTTGCCTTTGATATTGAACACGACGCGATTGCTTCCTACGAAGCTGGCATTACGATGCGTCGCCTTGATGTCCGCCGGAGTTTTCCAGTTCGCGCTACTTGCGTCGGCATACCATGAACGCAGTGGCGTTTCCGCCTGCGGGTGTTTTCCCCAAAATTCTCGCAACGTGCCGATGGCTATAACTCGCATAGAACCACTTTACCACGCTCCCATTTTGGGTTCAACTTTCCCCATTCCTCCGGCCCTGATTCCTCACTTCACCAAGCCCGGCAGCCAGGTGGAAAGTCCCGGTACATAGGTGATGACGAGCACGCCCAGTGCCAGCACGCCCAAGGCCGGCAATACCGCGCGGGCGACTTCGCCCATGGGCTTGCCGAAGCGATAGGAGGCGAAGAACAGGTTCATGCCGACCGGAGGTGTCAGGAAACCCAGTTCCATGTTGGCGAGGAAGATGATGCCCAGGTGTACCGGGTCGATGCCGAACGCCAGGCCGATGGGGACGATCAGCGGGGTGACGACAATGATGGCGGAGAAGATGTCCATGAAGGCGCCGACCAGGAGCAGCAGCAGGTTCAGCGCCAGCAGGAATAGCCAGGGCGAGCTGATGGTGGCGCGCACCCATTCCGTGGCCAGGTCGGGAATCTGTGCGTCGATCAGGTAGTTGGTGAAACCCAGTGCCATGCCCAGGATCAGGATGATGCCGCCCACCAGCAGCCCGCATTCGGTCATTACCCGCGGCACGTCGCGCGTGAGGGACAGGTCGCGGTAGATGACCACCTCGATGATGAAGGCATAGAGCGCGGTCAGCGCGGCGGTTTCGGTCGGGGTGACATAGCCGCTGGCGAGGCCGCCGAAGGTCACCAGGGGAATCGCCAGCTCCCACTTGGCGGCCCACAGCGCGGCACCGGCCTCGCGGCGGTCGAAGGGAATCGGCGCGACGTCCCTGGGTTGCCGGTGAACCCCCAGCCAGCCGAGCATGGCCGTCATCACCGCCGCCGGCAGCAGTGCCGCGAGGAACATGGTTTCGATCGGCTGGCGCGCGATGATGGCGTAGAGGATGAGCGGCAGCGCCGGCGGCAGCAGCACCCCCAGCGAACAGCCGCTGGTGATGAGCCCGATCCCTGCGCGTTCGGGGTATTTAACGCCGAGCAGGAGCGGCATCAGCAGCCCGCCCAGCGCGAGGATGGTCACGCCCGAGGCGCCGGTGAAGGAGGTGAAGAAGGCGGTGAGCAACACCGTGACCAGCGCCGCGCCACCGCGCAAGCTGCCGAACAGCGCCTGGAACACCCGGATCAGGCGCTGCGCGGCGCCGCCCTCGGCGAGGAAATAGCCGGCCAGGGTGAATAGCGGAATGGCCGGTAGCGAGGGATTGACCGTTAGCTGGTAGTGGTTCAGCGGAATCGCGGTGATGGGCAGGTCGGCTCCGGCGAATAATACCAGCGCCGCGCCGCCGAGCACGATGAACACCGGCGCGCCCAGCACGGCGGCGAGCAGGATCACGGCAAGCCCCGGCGCCACCAGCGCGGCCGGATCGGCGCCGAGTCGCGTGGCGGCGAAGGCGAGCGCCGCCGCCAGGAGCGCCGTCGCGGCGCGCAATGCCAGGCCCTGCGCCGCCCCGGCCAGCAGCCGCAGCGCGACGAAGGCGAAGCCCAGCGGCATGGCTGCCTGTAGCGCCCACTGTGGAATGCCATAGGCCAGGAGGTTCCCGCCCTCGCGCTCGGCCAGCACGAAGTCGTAGCTGGCGAGGCACAGGAAGCCGGCGACCACGATGGCCACGGCGGCGGCGAACACGCGGGCAGCGGCGCGCGCCTTGAGGGGCAGGCTGTCGCCCAGGCTGGAGAGGGCCAGCAGGCGCCCTTCGCGTACCGCCACCATGGCGCCCAGCATGCCCACCACCAGCACCAGGTGCTGCACGATGGCGGCGGCGTTGGCGATGCCGATGCGGAATGTGCCGCGCAGCAGGATTTCCGTCAGCGGCAGCAGTGACATCGCGCCGAGCACCAGTGACAGCGCGATTTCCTCGCCGTTGTGGACGAATCCCGTCCAGCCGCGCCGCGCGGCGCGCGTCCTGGGCAGCAGGGGGTCGGGGGCGTGGGTCATGCGGCTGTCACTTGTGCTCGGCGCGATACTCGCCCAGCAGTCGCTTCACCTCGTCGAAGGTTTCCGCCGGCACCAGGGTGCCGCGGATCTTCGGGTAGATGGCTTCGGCGAACTTGCGCCACTCGGCCTCCTGCACGGGAGAGAGCCTGGTCACCTGGAGTCCGCGTTTCTGCATGGCGGCGATCGCTTCGCCGTCTTCCACCCGCGCCTTGGCGCGCATTTCCGCGCCGGCCTTGGCGGCAGCGTTGCGCAAGGCTTCCTGGCCGACCGGGCTCATCGCGTCCCAGGCCTTCCGGGTCACCAACAGTGCGCCGACGATGGGCGCCCAGTTGATGTCCAGCATGTGCGGGGCGGGGCTGTTGAGCTGGGTGGCCAGCGCGTAGTAGGGCGTTGCCGGGACCATAGTGATGAGACCGGTCTGCAGGGCCGGCAGCACGTCCGCGGTCTCCAGCGACACCGGCTGGTAGCCCATGGCTTTCATGATTTCCATCTGCTCCGGTTCGCCAGCCCAGGTGAACATCTTCATGCGTTTGTAGTCCTCGGGCCGGCTCGCCGGTTCGCGGGAGAAGAAACGCACCCAGCCGGCATCGCCCCAGAACAGCACCACGTAGCCCTTGTCGAGGAATTTCTTCTCCATGGCAGGGCGCATTTTCTCGCGCACGTAGTCCACTTCCTCCCAGCTCCTGAACATCAGCGGCATGTTTTGCAGGGCGGACACCGCGGGCTCGATTTCGCGCAGGCCGACGATGGACAGCAGGCCGGCGTTCAACTGGCCGATGCGCATGCGCTTCGCGGTGTCGATTTCGCCGCCCTGGCTGCCGTCGGTGTAGACCGTGAGGGTGGAGCCGTCGTTCTGGGCTTTTTTCCAGGTTTCGCCCATTTCCAGCAAGGTACGGTGGTAGAGGGAATTCTTCGGCACCAGGGTGCCCAGGCGCAGCTTGACCGGGGCTGCCTGGGCCGCCTGGGCCGCGTGGGACGCCAGCAGCGCGAAGAGGACGAAAAGTACGGTTGCGGCGCGGGTGAACAAAGGCATGGGTTTACTCCGTGAATAACTGGTCGGCGCGGTCGAGCAGCCATTTCGCCCGACGCTGCATGATGGTGTTGGCAAGGCGCCACTCGGGCGCGGCGTCGGGGTCGACCTTCAGCGCCGCCGCCAGCAGGGCATCGAATTCCCGGCGATCCTGGGCCGGTACCGCGACCGCCTCGGCGAGGGAAACATAGGGTCCGGCCTGGCGTCCGCCGGAGAGTTCGAGCGCGCGGCGGAAGTGAGCGCGCGCGGCGGCCTGGCCCCGCGCGCCGCCACGGGCGGTTTCGAGGCTGATCATGAAGACATGGAGCGCGCCGGCATCGAAGGCTTCGTCCAGCGTCAGCGCGCGCGCCATCATGGCGCTCATCAGCGGCACATCGGCCACTTCGTCCGGATTGTCCTTGGACAGCGCAATCATCGCCGCCCAGGCAGCGCCGCTCCAGTACAACTGCGGCACATCCTCGCTGGTCGTGACCTTCAGCGCGGTGCTCGGGTCGCTTCTCAGCGCGGCGGAAAAACCAGGGTGGGCGACTTCCAGCGCGCGCAGCCCGTAATCGCGTGCGCGGCGGTAGAGCTTGCGCGCGCGCTCGCGCAGGCGGTAGGCGGCGGCAATATCCTGGTCTTCGACCGCGTCGGCCTCCTGTTGCAGGAAGGCATAGGCGTACTGGGTATAAGCCCTGGCGGTCGCGCCGAGCAGGCCGGCGTGCTCGGGGCGCTCGGCGAGCACGCTCTCCATGAGCTTGAGCGAGAAGGGCGTCGCGTCGCGGATCAGTTCCGGGTCATCGTCCGAGGCGAATACCGCGCCGCCGGCGCTGAGCGTGTCGCCCAGGTGATCGGCGGCGATCCGGCGCACCGAGCAGCCCGAGACGGCAATGGCCAGAACCAGCAGCAAGGCGACGCGGGCGGCGCTCAAGGGGCCGCGCCTCCCGGCTCGCCGGCGCTGCGGAGTTCTTCGAATGAGTGATCCCTGAATTCTTGTTGCATGCGGCCAGTATGATATGCATCGATTGTTGCACTACAGTGACCGAGCGCGTCTGGCCGCGCATGGGCAGATGGCGGCCCTTCTTCCGCGTCGGCGCATTGTGGGCGCGGCTGTTTCTACTCGAACAATTTGCGGTATTCCCCGTAGCCCTCCTGTTCCAGATCTTCCCTGGCGATGAAGCGTAGCGAGGCCGAGTTCATGCAGTAGCGCGTGCCGCTCGGGGCCGGGCCATCGTCGAACAGGTGGCCGAGGTGCGAGTCGCTGTGCGTGCTGCGCACTTCGGTGCGCGTCATGAAGTGCGAACGGTCGTGGTGCAGGGTCACGTTGGCCGGGTCGAGCGCGCGGGTGAAACTCGGCCAACCGGTGCCGGAATCGAATTTGTCGCGTGAGCTGAACAGCGGCTTGCCCGACACGATGTCGACGTAAATACCCTCCGCCTTGTTGTCCCAATAGGCGTTGCGGAACGCCATCTCGGTGCCGTTTTCCTGCGTGACCTGGTATTGCTCGGGGCTGAGGCGTTTCTTGAGCTCCTCGGCAGAGGGCTTGTCGTGGCGGTCTGACATGTTCATCTCCTGATTGGGCTGGGAAAACTTAACCGCAAAGGACGCGAAGTAACGCAAAGGAATTCAAAAGCTTTGTTGGCCTGTGCTGTTATGGGTTTTCCTTCGCGAACCTTTGCGTCCTTTGCGGTGAAACGCTGTTTCTGAATTCATCCTGCCTGTTTGAAAGGACTTCTCTCGTTGAGTTCGTCCATGTAGAAGCTCATGCCGCGCGTCTCGCGTTTGAGATAGTCGTCCACCGCCTGCGCAAAACGGGGATGGGCCAGCCAGTGTGCGGACCAGGTGGTTTCGGGCAGGAAGCCGCGCGACAGCTTGTGCTCGCCTTGCGCGCCACCCTCAAAGACTGGGATCTTGTTTTCGATGCAAAATTCAATGGCCTGGTAGTAACAGGCTTCGAAATGCAGGCCGGGGTGGTATTCCAACGCGCCCCAGGAGCGGCCATAGAGCGCCTCCTGATTATAGAAATTGAGTGCGCTGGCGATGGGCTGGCCGTCACGCAGGGCCATCACCAGCAGGATGTTGTCCGCCATGCTGGCACCGATGCGCCGGAAGAAGTCCAGGTTGAGCGCTTGCGGCGAGTTGTATTGCAGGTGGGTGCTGGCGTAACAGCGTTCGAAGAATGTCCAGTGCTTATCCGTGATCCTGCTCCCGCTCAGGCGTTCGAAGCTGATGCCCGCCTCCTTCACCTTGCGTCGTTCCTGCCTGATGCGCTTGCGCTTGTCGTGGCTCATGCCGGCGAGATAGGCATCGAAATCGGCATAAGCTGGGTTGCGCCAGTGGAATTGCACGCCCTGGCGCAGCATCATGCCTTGCTGCTGCATCTCCTGCGCCTGGGCCTCGGGCGGAAACAGGCAGTGCAGCGAGGAGACGCCCATTTCCTGCGCCAGCTGCAGAGCGGCATGCAACAAGGCGGTGCGCAGTTCCGGCGTGGGCGCCAGGATGCGCAGGCCGGCCACCGGCGTGAACGGCACGGCGCACAGCAGCTTGGGGTAGTAGTCCAGACCCTGGCGCTGGTAGGCCTCGGCCCACGCCCAGTCGAACACGAACTCGCCCCAGGAGTGGGTCTTGAGGTAGAGCGGCATGGCGCCGACCAGTGCATCCCCTTGCCACAGCGTGAGGAACTGAGCGCGCCAGCCGTTCTCGGGCGTGGCGCATCCGCTTTCCTGCAAGGCGCCGAGAAAGGCATGCGAGAGAAAGGGATTGCTGCCCGCCAGCGCGTTCCACTGCGATGCGGGAATCTCGCTGATGGACTCGATGATGCGGAGGGTAGGGATTTGTGACAATTTTGTTCAGCCTGTGATAGCAATACTTGATTCTAGCCGAACCGGACAAAGTTTACTAAATCACTAAGGTATAATCCAGGAAGCCCAAATTTTGAAACCACGGAGAAAGGCATAACCCCCCTCAATCCCCCCTTGTCAGGGGGAAAGGAAGACTCCTCCCCTAACAAGGGGAGGTTGGGAGGGGTTGAAGCTGGCGTTCAAACCTTTGCCTTACTAATCCGCTTTACCAGACAAGATCGTTTATGAAAAAACTTGACCAGCTTAATTTCGAGAACAGCTTTGCACGCCTGCCGGAGGCCTTCCACAGCCGTCTCAAGCCGACTCCCATGCCTGCCCCCTATCTGGTGAGCTTCAATGCCGACGCGGCGCGCCTGATCGATCTCGATCAGGGCGAAGCCGTGCGTGCCGATTTTACCGAGCATTTCATCGGTAACCGCCTGTTGCCGGGCAGCGACCCGCTGGCGATGCTCTACGCAGGCCATCAGTTCGGCCACTATGTGCCACAACTGGGTGACGGGCGCGCCATCCTGCTGGGCGAGGTGAAGAACCAGGCGGGGGACGCGTGGGAGATCCAGCTCAAGGGCGCCGGCACCACGCCTTATTCGCGTAGCGGCGACGGGCGCGCGGTGCTGCGTTCCAGCATCCGCGAATACCTGTGTTCGGAAGCCATGCACGGCCTGGGTATCCCGACCACGCGCGCGCTGTGCATCGTCGGCAGCGACCAGGAGGTGTACCGCGAATCCATCGAAAGCGCCGCCGTGGTGACGCGCATGGCGCCCTCGCACGTGCGTTTCGGCTCGTTCGAGGTGTTCTACTACCGCAACCAGCAGGAACCGATCGCGCAGCTCGCCGATTACGTCATTGGGCGGCATTTCCCGCACCTGGCTGGAGCGCCGGACAAGTACCCGCGCTTCCTGGGCGAAGTGGTCGCGCGCACCGCCCGGCTCATGGCCAAATGGCAGGCGGTGGGTTTTTCCCATGGCGTGATGAACACCGACAACATGTCCATCCTGGGGCTGACTTTCGATTATGGCCCGTTCGGCTTCATGGACAGCTACGATCCGGGCTATGTGTGCAATCACTCCGACCATGACGGGCGCTATGCCTTCGACCAGCAGCCGCACGTCGGCCTGTGGAATCTCGCCTGCCTGGCGCAGGCGCTGACGCCGCTCCTTTCGGTGGAAGATGCCAATCAAGCGCTGGAGGGCTACGAGCCGATTTTCATCGGGCATTACCTGGAACTGATGCGCCACAAGCTCGGGCTGACAAGCGTGCATCATGACGACTCTGCGCTGGTCAATGCGCTGCTGGAAATCATGCAGGCCAACCAGGTCGATTACACCCACCTGTTCCGCAGCCTGGGGCATTTCAGATCCGCGCCGGGCGGCGACAATGCCAGGCTGCGCGACCAGTTCATCGACCGCGCCGCCTTCGATGCCTGGGCCGAGGTCTACCGCGCCCGCCTGCTGGCGGAGCACAGCGTGGATGCCGAGCGCAAGCAGCGCATGGATGGCGTCAACCCCAAATACATCCTGCGCAATTACCTGGCCCAGATCGCCATCGAAAAGGCGGAAAAGACACGCGATTTCTCCGAGGTGGAGCGCCTGCTGACGCTGCTCAGGCGCCCGTTCGACGAGCAGCCGGAGATGGAGCGCTACGCCGCGCTACCGCCCGACTGGGCGCGACAAATTGAAGTGAGCTGCTCATCATGAAAGCGGTGATGCAGAACAAAAATTGAACCGCAAAGGACGCAATGGAACGCGAAGGAACCCGCAATACTTGATTGTCGGGTGCCGTTGAAGTTAATAACGACGAGCCTATGCCATGAAACCTTACGCCGAATCCTGCGAACAAAACCGTGATCCCATCCTGGCCGTGCTGCGGGCCGTTTTCGCCGACCGCAAACAGGTGCTTGAAATCGCCAGCGGCACCGGCCAGCACGCGGTGTATTTCGGCCAGGCGCTGCCCCACCTGAGCTGGCAGACCAGCGAACTGCCCGTCAATCACGCCGGCATCCAGGCCTGGCTGGACGAAGCGCAACTGCCCAACGTGCTGCCGCCGCTGGCAATCGACGTGAACGCCGCCGCGTGGCCGCTCGCCAGTGTCGACGCCATCTTCAACGCCAATACCGTGCACATCGTTGCATGGCCCGCGGTGGAGCGCATGTTCGCGGGCATCGGGCGGGTGCTGGCGGCAGGCGGGTGCCTGTGCCTGTACGGCCCGTTCAACTACCGTGGGGCTTTCACCTCGGAAAGCAACGCGCGTTTCGATGCCTGGCTCAAGGCGCGCGATCCGGAAAGCGGGGTGCGGGATTTTGAGGCGGTCAATCAGCTGGCCGTGAGCCAGGGTCTGACCTTGCTGCAGGATGTCGCCATGCCGGCCAACAACCGCAGCCTGGTGTGGCGCAAGGTGGATGATGGCTGACTACGCTGTTTGAATTGAGCGGCCTGCGCGGCTTCTCGCGCAGCTCCGCTTGAGCGCTGGATTGGGCAAAGTGCAGTGTCCTTTGGACTCAAGCCATAGTCCTGAACCAATCCTTGACTGTTAGCCTTAAGCGATCAACTTCGTCATCAGAGATTGGACAGCAATGAGCAATAGGGCCACGGAGCAGATTCAGACTACTCATGATTCGCTCAACTGCGCGGCGGCTATTAAATATTGGTTCGAAAAGCGTCCAATTGGTGGTGATGAGTACAGACAGCTCACCAAATGTTGTGTAGTTCAGCAGGTCGTCCGACCGGCGAGTGACGCCACTGTCGAGTTCCTTTTGAACACGATCTCTTACGTCGTCCTTGATTCGTTGTGGCACTGAAGTCCCATTCCACCAATCTGCGCTAAATGCATCTGCAAGAGTCTCAGATACAAGTTTCCGAATTGAAATTTCAAGGCAGTAGAAGACTTCGTAATGCTGGGACATCTTGGCAGCTTCCTCGCGAACAGCCCCTTCAAACTGTGGGTAGTACTCTGAAGCATCCTCGTCAGCTCGATTAGATGAACCATGTCCCAACTCGAGGTTTAATCGACGCTCAACATCTCTCAGCTCTTCGTTAATTAAAAAGCCGGACATCCCGAACGATCTGATCCGGTCTGCAGCTTTGCGGCTACTCATCGCTATCCCTTAAAAGATTGTCTTTAAGACTCTTAAAGATCGCATTGAATACTGCAATATCAGATGTCGCTGGGAGATTCAGATTGATTGTGTAGGAAAGGTTAAGTCCAAGGCCAGATGCAGTTGCCTTCGCGTTGTCAGGCATTTCTGAATAGTTGGTTTCGCGGTGTTGCGGCTCAGACTGAATAATCACGCTTGTAGAACTAACGGCTGAATCAGTTTTAGAGAAGTCGGCGAATCCTTTAAGCGCCTTGATAGCACTCATTACGCACGTAACAGAGCTTGAACCTTCCTCCGCGCCTGTTTCTTCAATTATCAAACCCTTGAGCTTCGCTTCCGGAAGTTCGTGCATGTACTCATTGCGCCTATATAGCGGTTCATAGGCTTTCCTAAGTGCGGCTACTGCCGCTTGTCCTCGTGTTCCTTGATTTCTGAACTGCCTATATAGTTCGGTAGGGGTACCGTCAGGGCCCGCAAATCCAATTTTCTTAAGGTACGAGGTCATCTGATCACCCGAACCACCAGGGATCTGAAGAATCGTTTTCACGAAATCTTGGGTGACTCGCTCAGGAGTGGCCGCAGAAACTATTCCATCTAGTGCCCTACGGATGTTTCCTGCAGCTGTGACATACGGAAGTGTTGCCATTACATTCTCCCAAGTTTGTTAAGTGATGATTCGTTGCCCAACGTGCTGGCTCAGGGGCGCGCAGCCGGCTTGTCGGCGGAGCGTCCCTCTTGAGCGGCGGGTTAGACATTTGTCAGTGCTCGTACTGCCCGCCCAAGGCTCGGGTAGAACGCTTCCAAGATAGTTGTTGCCACCGGCGACACCCTAATGTCGGCAATTCTTTTAATTCGGAGATCAGGAACTGCACAGGAAAATTCCGGCTCTCCGGGGGGCATATTGTCCATTAGGAACCGAGCCTTAATAGTCTGCCCAGGGTTTATGTGATCGGCGACAATCAAACAGGTTTCTCCATCTTCCCGTTTGAGTTCCCAAAGCGAATCGTAGCCGGGAGGAACGTCTTCCAGATAGGCTGGAACGATGTAGGTCGCGTCTAGCGACGTGATCCTAATAGGCGGGTGCTTGATCGCAACATTTCCGCTATTGACAATGTCTAGCTCGAAAAAGACAAGTCGATCAATTATGTCGCCCTTGTAGGATATTTCTAACTTGTTTTCGTCCTTGAAGAGCTTGCTGTTCAGGAGCGGCGTAATTCTCATGCGATATGAAAGTTCCTCATTTCGCATTTGCTTTTTCGCTATGTATGCGGAAAGGAACCACGAAATGACGCCGACAACCAGAGTTGCGACGGCTCCGACAATGCCGATGATGTCAGATTGAGTAAGCTGTATTGCCATGTCAGGTGGTGATGCCACAGGTGACTCCAAAATGTCTAAGGTCTGAATTGAGCGGCCTCGCGCGGCTTTTTGCCGCGAGGCCCGCTCGAATGATGGGTTCGGGTCACGGGAACGGTGGTATCGGATGTTTGTTAGACGATACGTAAGAAGTTTCTGTAACTTGCATTGACTGTCCACATGAGTTTGTTCTGTTGATTCTCGTTCGAACGAAATACATCTGGATCATCCTGATAGCAGATGAAATCGGACTTTCCTGAATGATGAGTGGATACAAAGTCGATTTGAAACAGGAACTCCGCGATCTGGTCAGGCTCTTGGTATGGATAACCGTTTACCGCCGGAACTGCTCCGGCCAATTTTTCCGCGTATCCCTTTTGGAGCAGCGAGATAAGTTGGTAGCGGTTGTATTCGCGTTTTCCGGAGCGGAATACGTCGATGACTTTTGATAAGTCAGAAAACTGATGGCTATGCTCCTTCAGAATGTCTGAAATCTTCTCCTGACCAAACTCGTTCATAGCGTGCGCCACATCCTTGATTCCGATCCGAGATGGGGCAGCGTGGCTACCAGCCAACTTACAGAGTTGTCCCATCCAACGCGGTCGATTACCGGCCAAAATTTTGATTGGAATGAACGGTTCCAAAAGCTTGTTATCCCACCGGAGCCTGCCATCGAAGACCTGTCCAACAATTTCGTCATAGTTGACTGTTGCATCCCAAGTGAGCGCTGGTGCAAATTGCTCTCGCTGGAGATAGGAAAGAATTCGCTTTGCAAAGATTGACCGCAGTGTTGGATCCTTCCAGTGAATGTCAATGACGTATTGACGAATCTTGTCCTGATCTTCCATGCGCCGAAGATTTCGCCATACGTCAGTGCGAACGCTTGTACGGATTCTCAATCCCTTGACAGAGAAAGCCAATGACCGGATTGCGCTGAAGAATGCACCCACGCGGTGTTGATTTTGTTCGTCATCCACATACTTCGCGTCAATGTCATCAATCAGGAGCCATACAGTCCGGTCCTTCGTTTCCTGAAAATTGCGGACCGCGTGGACCGGATTTGCCACGCCTTTCTTAAGTATGGAACCTCCATTGCCGGAAGCTGGTTCTTCGTTATCAGCGCCGGGGATCAATCGCTGCAAAATGCTTCCAACCCGTTCCGTTAGCGCAGAGACGACGTTCGATCCTTTAAATCCTTCGATCTCTGCCGTTTCAACCATTGACATCGCGTTATCTGTCAAGGCGAAGTTGATACGCTTCCCAATCTCTACGCAGATTCGCTTGCAGATCACCTGCTTCCAATGGTTTTCAAGGTATGCATGGTCAGTACCCCCGAAGTCCCCCATTCCCATGAGTTCATTGCCAGTGGTTTCGATGACAATATCTTTCGAGCCGTTTGCGTCCGATAACCGAATTGAAAGACGCTTTAGCAATGCGGACTTTCCCATTCCTTTGCGTCCGCGAACTATCACAAGCGGGTTCTCGGTGTCGTAAAATTTCTTGAACTCGGGAAGGTCGACGAAGTAGCCTCGCAGTGCGTCGGGATTTTCATCTTCACCAGAGTCACTACCGAATAGCTGATCATAGTTGATGTCATGAAAGTATGTAGTCATTGGTGATTCCGGTTTTCCGAGTAGAGAGGTTCAAACGGCAACCAGTGAGGGACTCACTTTGACGCCGAACGTAAAGTACCCATCCTAATTGACGCAAAACATTGCATCAACGTGATGGCTAAAATATTGGTGTCCATGTGAAATCCTGCTTTCATCAGTTTATTAGGATTTTTTCGGGCATCCTGAAAATGCTCGAAGCGCCTTCATCGTGCCTGCCCCAGAACCCCGCCGAATTTATTTCGCCACGAATATCGTTTCTACCGTATTTTCAGCCGAAAACATGAAGTTAAGTGTGGTTGCATCGTCCGGATAGTAAATGTAATTATTTTCCCTGGTCCCGAATTTAATCTTTTTCACGGGCTCCCCGAGAATCTCGACCAGTTTCTCTTTTGTCTCGCCTATCCTGATTCCGGCTATCCGACCTTTGAAAGGCACGTCGAATCTGATCGTTTTCGCTTTCATGTCGGCGTTGAAGAAAACGCGAATGCCCTTCGTCTTTAACTGGATGGATGACGTTCTCGGTCTCATGAGCGTGGCGGGAAGAATGCCCGTTTCCTCGTCCAGTTCCGGGTTCATGTCGGTTCCCAGGGCCTGCTTGACCATGTCGACCGAGTCTCCCAATCGCACTGGCGATCCATCCGGTTTGCCGAGCTCGCCGGCGAAGCCGATATGAACTGCGCCAAAAGTTTAGTGTGCTGAACAGCAGGATACGTTTCATATATATCTCTTTGTGTAGTGATTTTTGTAACTAAAAAGGGTCAGCTCGAATTAAATCTGAGTCGCTGTATCTGAATGGTTTCGGGTTTCCTTTCCAGTCACTCTATACCGCCTCGACCCGCAACCCGGCTCGGGCGGCGGCTTCGCACTGGCGCGTATCCGCCGTTACGAAAACATCGGCCTGTAGTGCCACGGCGCTGCCGATGTGTATGGCGTCCATGCCGCGCAGTACATTGGTTTCGAGAGCTAGCACCGCTTGTCCCAACACCGCCGGCGTCAGGTCGCAAATGGCGGCATCCTCGATGTCGGCCATTAACAGTGACTTCAGCTGCCGATATTGCGTGTCGGTGATTTTGTCCTCCCGGCGCAAGCGGCAAAAGGCAGAAATGATTTCGGGTAACGCGATGCCGGACAAGCCGATCTCTGTTGCCCGGTCGCACCATTCAAGCACGGAGTCGGTTCCCGCTTCACTGACATAGCGCTTCACGAAGGCCGATGTATCGAAAAAAACACGCATCAAACATTCCTCATCACAAGCCGGCTTCGCGCTCTTCGAGAATCATGCGGCTGATGGAAACGCCATCAAGCACCAGGGGTTGCGCCTTGCGTCGTTTCCACGAAGGCAATTCCGCCACTACCGGGACAATGTCGGCGATGGGTTTTCCATTGCGCAGCACGCGTACGGATTCGCCCGACGCGACGAGGTCGAAATATTGCTTGGCGTGGTTGCGCACTTCGGTGAATGTCGCTTGTTTCATGGCAATCTCAATCTGCACAGATCGATGAAAGTATAGGTGTTCATTCTGGCGGTTGCCAGTAGTTTAAAAGTGGTGTGGCGAAAGATGGATGGCGGCTGGATATCTGGTTTAAGATTGGCATTAATCAAACCGGATATCGAGTTTATTATGGCCCTTCAAGAGGCCCTGCAAGGCAGTGAAGCCAGTGTGCTCAACTCATTGCACATCGCGACCTACAATATCCACAAAGGCTTCTCGCAGTTCAACCAGCGCATGGTGATGCACGAGCTGCGCGATCAACTGCGCGGCATGCAGCCCGATGTGGTATTCCTGCAGGAAGTGCAGGGGGTGCACCATCTGCACGCGGTGAACCATGAGAACTGGCCCGAGGAGTCGCAGTACGAATTTCTCGCCGACTCGATCTGGCATGATTTCGCCTACGGCAAGAACGCGGTTTATCCCGAGGGACATCATGGCAACGCCATCCTGAGCCGTTTCCCGATCACGCGCTGGGAAAACGTCGATATCTCCGCCCACCCGACCGAACAGCGCGGCCTGCTCCACAGCGAAATCCAGGTTCCCGGCTGGGAATACAAGCTGCATTGCATCTGCGTGCACCTGGGTCTGTTTGCCCGCTGGCGCAGGAAGCAGCTACATGCGCTGCGCGAGCATATCGAGCGCCTGGTGCCTGCGGGCGAGCCGCTCATCATCGCCGGGGACTTCAACGACTGGCGCATTGAGGCATGTCGTTTCATGGCGCGCGAGCTGCATCTGAAAGAAGCCTTCGAGCAGGTGCACGGCATGCCGGCGCGCAGCTACCCGTCCCACCTGCCGCTGCTACGCCTCGATCGCATATACGTGCGCGGGCTGCGGGTGAAGAGCGCCCAGGTGCATTCCGGTCGTCCCTGGTCGCGCATTTCCGATCATGCTCCTTTGAGTGCTGTGTTTTCGCGCCCATGACCCAGTTCCTGGACGGCAATCAGGTCAGCTTGCTGTGCAACGGCGCCGATTATTTCCCTGCCCTGGAAGCTGCGATCGATGAGGCGGTGCGGGAAATCTACCTGGAAACCTATATTTTCGAGTACGACAACACCGGAAAACGGATTGCAGCCGCGTTGCAGCGGGCAGCAAAACGTGGAGTGACGGCGCACTTGCTGCTGGATGGCTACGGCGGGCAAACCTTGCCGCGCGAGGTGGTGGACAAGATGCGCGCCGACGGCGTGCTGGTGCTGATTTACCGCCCCACACTGGCCCGCTTCCGGCGCAGCAGCTACCGCCGCCTGCACCGCAAGATCGCCGTGGTGGATAGCCGCGTCGCTTTCGTCGGCGGCATCAATATCATCGACGACATGGACACGCCCGGCCAGACTCCACCGCGCTACGATTACGCGATCAGGGTGGAAGGGTCGTTGTTGCCGCAAATACATGCCGTGGTACGAAGGCTGTGGACACTGGTGTCCTGGTCCCAACTCAAGAGGCGGCGTCGGCGGCGGACCCGTGCCATCAGCCCGGTTGCGGCAGGCGATGTGCGCGCCGCATTCGTGATTCGCGACAATATCGGCCATCGCAGAGACATCGAGGATGCCTATCTGGAAGCCATCAACAGCGCGCGTTCCGAGATCATACTCGCCAACGCTTATTTCCTGCCCGGGCGCCAATTTCGCCAGGCCTTGATCCAGGCTGCGGAGCGCGGTGTGCGGGTGGTGCTGCTGTTGCAGGGGCGGGTCGAGTATGTGCTGCTGCATTACGCCACGCGCGCCTTGTACGGTGTCTTCCTCGATGCCGGGATCGAAATTTACGAATATCACAAGAGCTTCATGCACGCCAAGGTGGCGGTGATGGATTGTTGCTGGGCCACGGTGGGTTCGTCCAACATCGATCCTTTCAGCCTGCTGCTATCGCGCGAGGCGAACGTGGTGGTGAACGATGCCGGATTTTCCGCTCAACTCAGGACCAGCCTGGAACAGGCGATGAAAGAAGGTTCCCGGGTGGTGACCTACGAAAACTGGAAACGGCAGCCGCTATACCTGCGACTGATGTCCTGGTTCAGTTATGGCGGGGTGCGCTTTCTGATGGGGGTGGCAGGGTATGGCAGAAAGGATTAAGTTCGCGGCGCCCAGCCTTCGATCAGCGTGGCGATGACCGCATCTGCTTGATCCGCTAGTTCGAAGCGGTGGTCGGAGAGAACCCAGCGGAATGCCAGTCCCTGCACAGCGGCGATCAGGATGCAGGCATTTTGCTGGGGAACGATGTCCGGACGAATTTCCCCCGTTTCCTGCGCTGCACTGATAAGTTTCGCAATAAAATTCAGGAAAAATTGCACCAGCTCATTCATGCGCTCGCGGAACACCGGGTCGCCGCTTTGCAGTTCCTCGGAGAACAGCAAACGGGGAATGCCGGGTTGTTGCTGGATAAAATTTAAATGGGCGCGGATTACCATTTTCAGACGTTCCAGCGGCGAGAGCCGGGCCAGGTCGAGCCCGGCCATTTCTTTCTGCAAGCGTTCCTGAATGGCATCGACCAATGCCACCAGCACATGGCTTTTGTTGCCGAAATGGAGAAACAGCGTGGGCTGGGCGATGCCAACTGCTTTTGAGAGCGAGCGCGTGGTGAGCTTGGCGATGCCCTCGTGGCGAATGATCTCCATTGCTGCCTCGATCATGTCGTGACGGCGGATTTCGGCGGATTGGCGCTTTTTGACGGCCATGGCGTTTTCTTGCCTCAAGCAATAACAACAAGTGAATTATAGGTCTCTATTGGGTCGGTGCGGCAAATTGTCGCACCACAATGAAGAAAAATGCCGGCACGGTGGTGCCGTGCCGGCCAATGGTAACGCTCTTCGGAGATGTTTCAGGAACATCAACTTCCTTCAGGAACAGCAACTCCCTTCCTTAACGCCCGCTTTCTTGAGCATGAAGGCCAGCGGGCAGAAGTTGGTCAGGCCGCTTTGTGCCAGATTTACCCCGACAAAGGCAGTGAGCCAGATCCAGTCCGGGTTGACGAAGTGGGCCAGCGCGATACTGAGCAGCACCATCAGGCCAGCCATCAAATGTACGATACGGTCTACGGTCATGATTAAATCCTTTCCTTAAAATTTGTAGCTGAGCTGGACATTGATGATGTTCTGTTCCAGCTCGATCTTGTTGTAAGGCGCCACGTTCGAGGTGATTTCGTTGTGGAAGGCGTGAACGTAGGAGAGCGAGGCGGATACCTTGTCACTGAACTTGCGTGTCGCACCGAGTGAGAAGTGTTTTTCGGTAATGGCCAGCGAGCCGATATTGGTGTTCACGTCTTCCTGCCCAATCGGCGACTTGCCATAGTTGAAGCCGGCGCGCACCGTGGTTTTGTCATCGATGTCCTTTTGCACCCCGATGGCATAGACGGTCTGGTCGCTCCAGCCGAAGTTCATGCTGCTGGCGCCGGCGGGGGTCTGGAAGGCGACCTTGTCAAGCACGTCGCTGAAGCCGATGTGTTTCACGTCAGCTTCGACCAGCAGGCCCGGCATGGGCTTGAAGGCCACGCCCAGCGCGAAACTTTGCGGCATGTCCATGGTCATGCGGTAAGTGCCGTTATTGGTGTTCCACTTGAACTCGTCCATGTTGGTCTTGCTGGTCCAGCTTGCGCCCAGCTGGACCGCGTCGTTGACCTTGTAAATCAAACCCGCATTCATGCCCGCGCCATAGACCTGGGTCTGGGGCAGGGTGAGGACGGCGGCGGGGTTCATGCCGTTATACATGGCCAGGCTCTGATAGCCGATCTGGATCGCCGCGCCAACTGAAAGCTGGTCACTGATTTTGTAGGCGAAGCCAGGGGCGATCTTGTAGGACTGCTTGGTGGTGACGACCGCCTGTGCGCCGGGTGCACCGAGCACATCGGGAAAATCGACGCCGCTGCCGGAAATGCCGCCCATGGTCATGCCCAGGAACAGTTTGTCGTTCACATTGAAGGCCGCCGCGCCTGCCGGCATGAGGTAGTAATCGGAATCGCTGTCGCGGTCATTGGCCTGACGCGGCGGGTTGAGCACGCCCACTCCCATGTCGAAACGCACGTCCTTGATGCCAAGCGTGGCGAGCCCGGCGGGGTTGTACATGATGGTGGCTGCGTCCTGTGGCGCGGCCACGATGGCGCCTCCCATGCCCCACTGGGTGGCGGTGACGCCCAGCATCTGGTCGCCGTTGGTGGCGTGGGCGCCCTGAGCCAGGGTGATAAGGGCGGCGGATACCGCGCTGACGACAAGCTGTTTTTTCATAATGACACTCTCCTCCTGTTGGATTTTTTAGCTTACTTGCCGGCTGCAGGCGAAATCAGGTTGGCCGAAATGCCGGGAACGCCGCGAAACTTCTGATGACAGGCGACGCATCCGGTCATGATGTCGCTCATGTAGGAAGCCGCTTTGGGTAAATCCCCCTTGTCGGCTGCCTCTGCCAGTTTGAGCGCGCTGCCCTCGACGATATCGTTCATCGCAGGAAGCACGGAGAGGTCGTTGGTGTTGACCTTGTCGAGCGGGAAATACGCCAGTAATCCGCCTTTGGGAATGCGGTGATTGGCCAGGCGCCTCGCTGCTTCGGCGGCCTGCTCGGCGTTGTCGGTGGCGAGGGCGGAGGCAATGCTTTGATATTCCGAAAGAATTTCGTGCATGATCTGGCGCAGATTGGTTTCCTTGGCGCGCCGGCTGTGGCCTGCATGCAGTTTCTGGATGGTGGCCTTGAGGTCCGGGGAGAGTGCCATGGCTTTCTGGCGCAATTCAGGGGAGTAGGCTTTCATCATTTGTTGCATTTCCACTGGGGCGGATGCTGCGGGTTGTACGGATTCCGCTGTTGCTTGCCCCGCCAACAACAGGCTCCCGGCCAGGACCAGGCTGACAGATTTGAATTTATGCATTGAGTGCCTCCAAATTGACATGATTTGTTACACACGATCGTATGATCACATGTTCGAATGATTATATTTCCTAATTTTATTTTTACGCAAGCGGAAGTTTTTTCGCTACGCTTGATCTTTGCCCCCGCGCTACGCACAATCCGCCCATGGCTGAATCTTCAACCCAAACTCATATCATGCGTGGCGCCGGTACTGGCGAAGTCAGTTGCAGCGGCGGCTGGGTATTGTCCCGGGCCGGGGAACTGGAAACCGCATTGACCCGGTTCGACTGGCCGGACGGCGACCTGGTCATTGATGGCACGGCGGTGAACGCCATGGACACCGCCGGGGCCTGGCTGTTATTTCGCACCCTGCGCATGCTGGAGCGCAAGGGGCAGGGCGTGACGCTGCGCGGGCTGAAGCCCGAATTTTCCTCGCTGCTGGTCATGATCGAGGCGCGCGGGGCGGGTGCCGCCGTGACCAAGCCGCAAGGTCTCAAATGGCTGGCGCTGCTGGGTTGCCATACCCTGAGCCACCTGGAACAGGTAACCGAAATGCTGGCTTTCATCGGCGAGGCGGCCATGGCCGGGCTGCGGATGCTGAGAAGCCCATCGCGCATCCGGTTGCGGCCGATCTTGCACAACATCCAGGGGGCGGGTTTCGATGCCCTGCCCATCGTCGGCTTGCTGTCGTTCCTGATGGGCGTGGTGGTTTCCTATCAGGGGGCGGAGCAACTGGCCCGCTACGGGGCCAGCATCTTCGTCGCCGACCTGGTCGGACTGTCCATGCTGCGCGAGATGAGCCCGCTCCTGACCGCCATTATCGTGGCGGGGCGCTCCGGGTCGGCTTTCACGGCGCAGATCGGAACCATGAAGGTGACCGAGGAAATCGACGCCATGCGCACCATCGGCATCGCGCCCATGGACCTGCTGGTGCTGCCCAAGGTCGCCGCGCTGTTGATCGCCCTGCCGTTATTGACCGTTTACGCAGATATCATGGGTGTGGCAGGGGGCATGGTAATGGCGAAAAGCCAGCTGGGGATCGGTTTCGGGGAATTTCTCGATCGCTTTGACAAGGCGGTTTCGCTTTCTTCCTACATGGTCGGGATCGGCAAGTCGCTGATGTTCGCACTGATCGTGGCCGTGGTGGGCTGTTTTCAGGGCTTCCGGGTCAGCGGCAGCGCCGACAGCGTGGGCCAGCAGACCACCGTGTCGGTGGTGCAGGCGATCTTCCTGGTGATCGTGGTGGATGCCGCGTTTTCCATCATCTTCAGCTGGCTGAAAATCTGATGGCGGGCGAGACAATTGTCGAAGTGAAAGATATCTGTACCCGTTTCGGCGCGGCCGTGGTGCACGAGAACGTCAGCCTCAGCGTGCAAAGAGGAGAAATATTCGCGCTGGTGGGCGGCAGCGGCTGCGGCAAATCCACGCTGTTGCGCGAGATCATCCTGCTGCAGGCGCCGCAGTCCGGCTCGATCAAGGTGTTCGGTCAGCAGGTGCTGGGCCTGGACGACGAGGCGGCGCTGCCGTTGCGCCGCAGGTGGGGAGTGATGTTCGAGCGCGGGGCGCTGTTCAGTTCGCTCACGGTGCTGGAGAATGTGGGTTTGCCGTTGCGCGAGCACACCGACCTTGATGATGCGCTGATCGACGAGATGGCGGCGTTGAAAATCGCGCTGGCCGGCCTGCCGCCCAGTGCCGGGGCGAAGTATCCCAACGAGCTGTCCGGCGGCATGCGCAAGCGCGCCGCGCTGGCCCGCTCTCTGGCGCTGGACCCGGAACTGGTGTTTCTCGATGAGCCCACCGCCGGCCTTGACCCGTTGAGTGCCAGCGCTTTTGACGAACTGGTGAGAAACCTGAAAGAATCCCTGGGGCTCACCATCATGATGGTGACCCACGACCTCGACCTGCTGTGGCGGGTGGCGGACCGGGTGGCCGTGCTGGGAGAGAACCGGGTGCTGGGGATCGGGACCATGGAAGAGTTGTCGCAGGCGCAACATCCTGTGATCCGCGAATATTTTTACGGCCCGCGAGGCCGTGCCGCATGGGATCAAACGTGGAAACAAAAGTAAATTACACCATTGTCGGGCTGTTCGTGATCCTGCTCACCATCGCGCTGGTGGCGGGCATCCTGTGGCTGAGCGGAAGCGCCAAATACCGCAAGACTTACGATACCTACCTGGCCTACATGAGCGAGTCGGTGTCCGGCCTCAACCTCAATGCACCGGTCAAGTACCGCGGTGTCGAGGTGGGGCGGGTGAAACGGATTTCCCTGGAATATGGCGAGCTGGTGCGGCTGGAGCTGGAAATCGAGCGCGGCACACCGATCAAGGAAAATACCATCGCGGTGTTGCGGGTCCAGGGCCTGACCGGGATTGCCCAGGTCGAGCTTGCCGGCGGCAATCGTGATGCGGCCTCGCTGAAAGCCAAGCCGGGTGAAGAGTACCCGGTGATCAAAACCGGCCCTTCGCTGTTGACACGCCTGGACACGGCGGTGACCGACCTGCTCTCCAGCCTGAACCGGATTTCCAACAGCATCAACGCCGTGCTGGACGACGACAACCGGCGCGCCTTCAAGAGCCTGGTGGCCGACATGGCAACGCTTTCCGCCACCCTGGCCGCGCGCAAGGATTCCATCGACGCCAGCATGCAGGGGGTGGCGCGCACCATGGAAAACACGGCCAGGGCCAGTGCCGAATTGCCGCGCTTGATCGAACGTGTCGGAAAAAGCGCGGAGGCGCTGGAAAAGATGGCGGTCGATACCTCCCGTGCCAGCTTGGCAGTGCGTAAAACCATGGTGGGCGTGGATGGCAGCTTGAATCAGGTGGCCGATTCGGTGACGCCGGAACTGGAGCGGACCCTGGGCGAAATGCGCGAATTGAGCGCATCGCTGAAACGGGTGGGCGAGGAAGTGGAGCGCAATCCGAATATTTTGTTGCTGGGCAAGCAGCCTGCCGCGCCCGGACCGGGAGAATGAAATGAGAATTATGCTGCGCGGCGGTATTTATGTGCTGGTCCTGTGGCTTGCGGCCGGGTGCGGTGCGCTGCAACCGGTGAAGCAGGAAGCGGTCAACACTTTTGCGCTGGAGGCGAGCTTCGCCAGCAAGGCTTCCGTGCCGCCTCGGGATGCGCCCGTTCTGGTGGTCAGCCTCGCGCGCGCACGGCCCGGCTTCGACAGCCCGCGCATAGCTTATGTCAGGAAATCCCACGAGCTGGAATACTTTACAAAAAACCAGTGGATCGACACCCCGGCACGGATGCTGACCCCGCTGCTGATTCAGGCGCTGGAGTCCAGTGGTGCGTTCCGCGCCGTGGTCACGCCCCAGAGCGGAGCGAGCGCCAATCTGAGGCTGGAAACCGAGATCGTGCGCCTGCAACAGGAGTTTCTGTCGGTGCCGAGCACGCTGCATATTACCTTGCGGGCGCAATTGCTCGATGTCGCTACCAAGCAGGTGCTGGCGACGCGCGAGTTCGACGTGACGGAAACCGCGCCCACTGAAGATCCCTATGGCGGTGTGCTGGCCGCCAACCGCGCGTTGCAGCGGGTCCTGGGCGAAGTGGCGGATTTCTGCGCCATGCAGGGTAAAACGCCAAGGCCTTGAGCGCGGGGTCCGGCGCTTACTTGTGCTCGAAGAAATAGCCTTTTTCCGCCAGTACCCGCAGGCAGGCGTCCACCACCTTGCCATCGTATAGCCTGTCCCGGTTGCGGGTGATCTCGGCCAGCGCTTCGTCCAGCCCCCGCCCCGGCCGGTAGGGACGGTAGGAGGCGATGGCTTCCACCACGTCGGCAACACACAGGATTCTCGCGCCGAGCAGGATGTCTTCTCCGCGCAGCCCCTGGGGATAGCCCGATCCGTCCAGGTGTTCGTGGTGCTGAAACACCATCTCGGCCACGGGCCAGGGGAATTCCACGTTCTTGAGGATGTCGTAGCCCACTTTGGGATGGGTTTTGATCAGCGCGTATTCGATGTCGCCCAGCTTGCCGGGATAGCTGAGGATTTCCGCCGGCACGTGGATCTTGCCGATGTCGTGGATGGTGGCGGCGAGCCGGATGCCGTGAATTTCCTCTTCCGGCAGCGCCAGTGCGCGGGCGATCTCGGTGGCCAGTTCCGCCACCCGACGCTGGTGGCCGGCGGTGTACGGGTCGCGCATGTCGACGGTGGCGGCGATGGCCTGCACCGTCTCCTCCAGGGTTTTTCCGAGCTGGAGCAGGGTGCGCCGGCTTTCCTCCGCCAGCCTTTCCCTTTCGGTGATGTCCTGCAGCGCGCCGTCCCAGATCACGGTGTCCTCGCCCTGTCTGCGCGGCATGGCGTTGAGGAGCAGGTATCGGGTGTCGCGCTCCCCGTCGTGCCAGCGAAATGCGAGATGGAGAGAGGTTCCCTCCCGTGCGGAGGACAGCAGCGCCGCCTCGAATGCGTCCCGGTCCTGCTCATGAATGCCGGCCCTGAAGCGAGCGCTATCGCTCATCAGCTCGTCGGGCGGGATGCCCAGCACCCCCTGGGAGCCCTTGCTGACGAAAAAGAAGCGGCTGGTGCCGTCGGCGTAGCGCACCATCTGGTACAGCATCTCCGGCACATTGTCGGCCATGCTGAGGAAGCGGTGCTGCGAGGTGATGCGCGTCAGCGTGGTTTCGAACAGCCCGGCCACGGCGAGGTAGATGTTGAGGGTCTGGCGCGGCAGGGGCGTGTCCGCACGGTGGCCGACGAGCATCACGGTGACGGTCCGGCTGTCCCGGCTCAGGGGGAGAAATGCAGTGGCGTAGCGGGCGGATGGCAGGGAAACCAGCTCGCTGGCGAGGAAGCCGCTGTCCAGCACCTGCGCCACGGTGGCGCGGGTTTCCGCCAGCAGCGCAGCGCGGTCGTTTTCATCGCTGAGGGATGCGTGGCGCAGGAACAGCGGCCCTTCCGGGCGGCGGCCCACGAACGCCACCCAGTCGGCGTCGAAGAAATGGGTGGCTACATTCGCCAGTTGCGCCCAGATGTCGCTATCGTCCGTCAGCCCGGCGAGATACTGGGCGGTCCTGACGACCGCGTCGAGATAATCCTTTTGCGCTGGGGCTGCCATGGTTTCAGTCCTGTTCCATCGGACGGAGATAAAGATTGGTGAGGAAGATCTCCTCGAATTCCGCCTGGTGGGCCAAGTTGATCACGCGGGCAGAGGTTCTCAGTTGCGCCGCCGCACTTTCCGCCGAGCGGGAAAGCAGTATCTCGCCGCAGCCCGCCAGGGCGGTATTGCCGCATAACTCCACGATCCCGGGCGCCACCGGGGGCAGCAGGCCGATGGCCTGGGCATTGCCGACATCCAGGTGGCGCCCGAACGCGCCCGCCACGCAGACCCGCTGCAACTTGTTCACTGCGACACCTGCATTGCGGCACAGCGCGCGGACACCCGCGGCGACCGCCGCCTTGGCCCGTTGCAATTGGTCCACGTCGCGCTTGGTGAGGGTGAAATGCCTGCCGCCCGCCGCAAAGCGGTAATCGCTTGCGCCATCCGGGAAATTGCCGGTCGCGCTCAGCCGCCCCTGGCGCCGCAGACAGGCCACCAGATCCACCAGGCCCGTGCCGCACAGACCTTTGGCATGATCATCGCCGAGAATGTCAAACTCGTAAGGGTCGGCCTCGGTGCCACAGCGGACATGGATGATCGCGCCCGCCTCGGCGGTGGTGCCGGCACCACTGCCGCCGGTCTCGAATGCGGGCCCACCGGCGGAGGCCGTCACCCATAGCGTTTCCCCATCCCACAGCGCGGTTTCCGAGTTGGTGCCGAAATCGATGAACAGCGCCGGCGCCGTGCCGGATACGAAATCAATGGCCACCAGGCCCGCCAGCAGATCGGAACCGATGAACCCCGCCAGCGGCTCCACCACCGTCACCTCGGCGTGGGGATGGATGTCCCAGCGGCCAAGCCACGCCGCGCTATCCAGGGGCGCGCATTCGATGGGGCGGGTCCACTGTGCGGGCTGCAACAGCAGCGCACTGTTGCGCCCGCCCAGCAGGGTCAGCATGCCGGTGTTTCCGACCAGGGTCACGCGCGCCACGTGGCGCTGGTCCACGCCTTCGCGCGCGGCGATGTCCAGCAGCGCCTCCCCGATTGCCGCCAGCAGCAGGTTTTTCATTTCCCCTGCCGCCACGGGGGATTGGCTCGCCGCCGCCAGGCGGGTCACCACGTCGGCACCGAAGTCCTGCTGCGGGTTGCGTCCCCAGCGGTTCGCCAGCACGTTGCCGGTGGCCAGGTCGCAGAGGGAAAAACACAGGTGGGTAGTGCCCAGGTCCACCGCCAGTCCGGTCGGATGGCTGATGTCCGCCGGAGCCGGTTTCATGTCTTCGGTCAGCCTTGCCCGGGCCGGGCGGAAAAGGCCATCAGGCGGGTTTTTCCACTGGGACGGCGAGGCGGGGTTGATGATTTCGATGCGGATGTCGTCGCGCGGCCTCACCTGGCACGCAAGTCGGACACCCTCGGCCAGTTGCTCCGGGTGGACAAGGGCCTGCTCCGCCGCGCTGGGCGCGCCCGGTTCGCCAGCGAGGATGCGGATGCGGCACAGGCCGCAGGCACCGATGCCGCGGCAACCCGAGCGGACGCGGAAATCCGTGGTGTCCAGGATGTCCCGCAGCGAGGGACCGGGCTGGAAAGGGATGCGGTGGCTTTCGCTGTCGGCTACCAGCAGCAGTGTGGCCATTTCAGGTGCCTCGGCGTGCTGCGGCCACCATCGCGGCGATATTCTCGGGCCGGGATTCCGGCGGAATCTCGCAGCCCGAGGACAGGATGAAACCGCCGCTGAAGGCGTCCCGCAGCCGTGCCGCTTCGGCGGCGACTTGCCCGGGCGTGCCATCCACGAACAGCAGCGACTTCATGTTGCCGTCGAGGCAGGTGCGGGGCAGCAATTCCCGCGCCGCTTGCGGCGTTATGTAGTAGTCGAAGTTGGCGATATCCGCGCCGATCTGGGGATAGAGTGGCAGGATGGAAGCGGTCGGGCCGGCGATATTGAGCCAGTTGGCGAGCGCACCTGCCTGGCGGAAGGCGTCGCATATCTGCTTCAAACGCGGCGCCAGGTATGCGCTGAAATACGCGGGCGGGACCACGGCCGGGGAAGCGGAAGGGTCAAACACGATGGGCAGGTGGGCGCCGGCCTCGATCTGGGCGTGGCCGAAACGGATCGCCACGGCGGTGGCAAAATCCAGGATGCGCCCGAATTGCTCGGGGTTGTCGGCGGCCAGGTAAAGCGCGGTTTCGATGCCGAGCAGTTGTGTGGCCAGTGTCATGGGCCCGGCCACGCAACCTGCCACCAGGACCTCTTCACCCACCGCGCGGCGCAGCAGCGTTGCCGCACGCAGCAGTTCCGGCATGCGTCCGGCAACATGGGGGTCCGGCACCGCCAGCGCTTCGATTGCCGTCTGCGGCGAGAGGGCATAGGACACCACATCGGGGTATTGGCACGGGTAGTATTTCAGTACCGAGCCGAGCGCTTCGGTCTCCACGCAGAAATCCATGAAGGCGAACACCGCGTCGTGACCGTAGTACTGCAAGGCACCGGTCTGGCAGCGGGCGATGAGCTCGCCGCTGCATCCGTATTCGGCAAGCGGAACATCGGCCAGCGTCGCTGCATGGCCGAACAGTTGCGGTATCACCGGGATATGGTCGGTGCTTTCAAACCGGATCGCGGCGCGGATGCGTTGCAGTCCGTTCATGGAGCCCCCTTTGCCAGGTCATCCAGGTAACGTGCGCCGTCGAAGGCCGTTTCCGCCACGAAATCCACGTTCAGCTCCTCGGCGCTGGCCTGTTTGAGCGCCGCCCCGCCCGCCACTACCCTGACCCCGGCGAGGCCTTGCTGCAGGAGGGCAGGGCGGACTTTTCGCACCTGGGGAATGACCGGGGTGATCAATCCGCTCACCAGCACCGCGCGGGCCTGTTCGCGCCGGGCGGCATTGACCAGGGATTCCACCGGACAGTCCTTGCCCAGATCCACGACCCGGTATCCATTGCCGATCAGCACCATCTTGACAATGTTCTTGCCCAGATCATGGACGTCCCCTTCCAGGGTGGCGATGACAAAGCTGGCCTTGCCCTGCAGGGGCGGCAGGCCCTCGGGATAGAGCTCGTTCACCACCGCCGACACCGCGCGCCCCGCCAGCATGATTTCCAGCAGGTTGAAGCTCTCCACCGTGCACTTGTCGTCGAGCCGTCCCATGGCCGGTTCCAGCCCGGTCAGCACGATCCGTTCCGGCTCCATGCCGGCTGCGCGCAAGCGCCTGGTTTCCGCCACGGCCTGGGCATGATTTCCCTCCAGCAAGGCTTCGATCAGTGCTCGCAATTGGGTTTCTTCAGCATCAGACATGTCGCTTCCACAGCTTGGATGGCTACGATCATTGTTACCGTCCGGGGGCCGACTTTGCAAGCATTCCGATGCCCTCCGGCAATAATTTCCGCCCGCACTCGCCAAGCCAGCCGGAATTGCCGGAACGCAAGCGCCGATTTCATCTCCGCCCGCTTCGTCACGCAACATTCCGCGCGTCAAAACGCCGCGCCAGCTCGCAAACGAGACAATCCGCACCGCCAGCCGGCCGTCCGGCACATTCTGGCGCGGTTCTTGCGAGAGCAGGTTCCCGTTCCACCGCTTTACCCTCGGGAGGAAATGTTCATGATCCCTCACAACAGTCCCAATACACGTGCGTTCGCCGGCTCGGGTGCGGCAGTTTTCAGCCGCATGCTGCGCCCTGTCGTGCTGCCGCACGATCTGATCGGCCATTGCACCCCCTGCGATATTTTCAATGTGCATGGGGCTGTCTGGCTAAAGGCCGGCAGCACGGTACCGCTGAGCGCCAGCGACCCATCGTATTCCGGGCGTTTCTTTTGCCGGGCCGCCGAAGCCGGACAGATTTCCCATCTCGATCCCATTCGCGGGCTACAGCGGGTCGCCACCGGCATGGCCGACATCGCAATGCGTGTCAGCCGGGGCGAGCACGTTGGTGCGGGGGAATTGGCGGCGCTGGCTTTGCAGCTCAATGAACTCTGGGTAGCGGATGCCGACGCGTGTCTCGGCTATGCACGCCTGGCGCGATTCGGTCGTCCCAGCGTATGGCATACCATCCACGCCGCCCTGATCGCGGCAGAACTGGCGACGGCCTGCGGTTATGAAAGCGAGGAACTGGGAAACGTGATCGGCGGCGCGCTCACCATGAATTTGGCGCAACTATCCCTGCACGACGAAATGTTCGCGCTCTATGGCGCGCCCGATAGCGATCGTCAGCACGCGATTCACCGGCATCCGCTGGAAAGCGTGCGCCTGCTGGGTAGGATAGGGAAATTCCACGGCGCATGGGTCGACGCCGTGGCGCTGCATCATGAGAATATCGACGGCAGCGGCTATCCGCTCCGGCTCAAGGGTGCCGAGATCGCGCTTTCCTCGCGCATCGTTCGCATTGCCGACACCTTCGCGGCCCGCGTGACCGGGCGCAAATCGCGCCCCCCGCGTCACTGGAACATCCTCCATGCACGCGAAATCCCGATGCTGGTGGAACACGTTTTCGGCGCCGACCTGATGCGTCTGGATCATACGCTGGTGCGCCGCCTGCTCACTGTGCTCGGCCGCTTCCCTCCGGGGAGCCTGGTGCGCCTGAGCAACCGCGAACTGGCGCTGGTCACGCGCCGCCTGAGCGCTTCCCGCAGCAAGCCGGCACAGGTCTACGCCATTTACGATGCCCTGGGACGCCCGCTGGAGGCGCCCCGCCTCAGGCAGATCGGTTTCGGCCAGTACGACATCCGCGGCTACGCTCACGACGAACTGCCGAAATTACCGGACTACGACTGGCAAAAGGCCTGGGGCTACGGACTATAGGCGTTCCGGCTCGGCCAGAAAGTGACGGCATCGCGGAATACTTCACAGGCCGAGCCTGTGTTTCGCGCGCTCGGCGCAGCTATTCATCTGCGCTTTCGGCGCTTTCTGCAAGGTCCGCAAAAATTCGTGCGGAACGGCGCTCAGGCCAAATTGCTGCTGAATGTCCGTCACCATCCTGACCCACAGATGGGCGGTCATTTCCGCGTCGGCCAGCGCGCGGTGATGGCGCATCGCCGAGGGCAGGCCCAGATGCCTGACCAGCGTTCCCAGCTTGTGATCGGGCGCGGCCGGATAGATGCGGCGCGCCAGCAGCAGCGAACAGGCAAACTCCTGCTGCCGCCGCTGCTTGATCCGCAGCCACTCGGCATCGAGAAATTTGCTGTCGAACGAAGCATTGTGCGCCACCAGCGGCATGTCGCCGACGAACTCCGCCAGCGCGCCCATCACCTCTGCAGCCGGCGGCGCCTGACGCAGCATGGCGTTGGATATTCCGGTCAGCGCTTCAATGAATGCAGGAATGCGCACGCCCGCATTCATCAGGCTTTGGTAGCGGTCGACGATCTTGCCGCCAGTCACGACGACCACCGCCACCTCGGTCGCCCGGTCCCCCATGGCCGGTGACAGGCCCGTTGTTTCAAAGTCGATGACCGCCACGCTATCCATTTTCATCTTCCGCCTGCTGTTGCAGCGCCCACATCTGTGCGTACACGCCATTTTTTGCCAGCAGTTCCGGATGCCGTCCGCGCTCGACAATGCGCCCGGCTTCCATGACCAGGATTTCATCGGCCTCGACCACGGTGGAAAGGCGGTGCGCGATGATCAGGCTGGTGCGGCTACGGGCGATTTCCAGCAGCTCGGCCTGGATGGCTTTTTCGGTTTTGGTATCGAGCGCGGAGGTGGCTTCGTCCAGGATCAGGATCGCCGGATTCTTCAGCAAGGTGCGGGCGATGGCGACGCGCTGTTTTTCGCCGCCGGAGAGCTTCAGGCCGCGTTCGCCGACCACGCTCTCCCAGCCCTGCGGCAGGGATTCGATGAAGTCCAGGATGTGCGCGGCGCGGGCGGCGGCGATCACTTCGTCGCGCGTGGCGTCGGGGCGGCCATAGGCGATGTTGTAGTAAATGCTGTCGTTGAACAGCACGGTGTCTTGCGGCACCACGCCGATGGCTGCGCGCAGGCTGTCCTGGCTGACATGGCGGATATCCTGGCCGTCGATGCTGACGCCGCCCTGGTTGACGTCATAGAAACGGAACAGCAAGCGCGCCAGCGTGGATTTGCCCGCGCCGCTGGCACCCACCGCCGCCACGGTTTTCCCGGCCGGGATGGTGAAACTGACATCATGCAGAATCGGGCGGTCGGCGTTGTAGGCGAAGCTGACGTGCTCGA
>JASJPB010000006.1:0-43443 GCA_031426915.1 Sulfuricellaceae bacterium
CGAAGCGGCGCTGCGCGCGCACTACCCCGATTGCATCGTGATGAGCGCGCGCCGCCCTGGCGACGTTGCAAAGCTGCGCGAGGCAATCGTCGCGTTTTTCCAGCAGGGTCTCGTCGAGGCCGAGCTGTTCCTGCCCTGGACGGCACAGCAACTGCGCGGCGAAATTTTTGCGAGTTGTGAAGTATTGGAGGAGCGCGCCGACGGCGAAGGCGCGTTCCTGCGCATTCGCGGCGAGCGCGAGGCGGTGAAGGGGTTGTGCGAGCGGTTCGACCAGGCGCGATAGATTCCGAGTGGGCCTGATCTTCCTGATGTGGGTCTGTACAGTCCGGTAACGGAAGAGTGAAAATACAGACTGTGAATTGTGAATTATATTTACAGACCACCATTTGTAAATGTAATATACAGGCAGAGGACTGTTAATGTAACTTACAGCCCATAATTTGTATTGACACAGGACTCACGAACGGAGGCAGAAGTGATTTATCCCATCAAGACCCTCAGCCAGCTCCCTCTGGTCCTCAAGGGTTTTCGCAAGGATCAAGGTCTGACCCAGGCAGCCATGGCCGAAAGGCTGGGAATCACGCAGCAAAGTTATGCCTACTTCGAAGCCAATCCGGCAACAGCGACGCTTGAAAGGCTTTTCATGGTGTTGCGCATGCTGGATGTTGAAATTTCGCTGAATCAAACTTCTCCAGCTACAAGCAAGGGCGCTACGCCTTCCGTCAGGGCAACACCGTCAGCAGTTGCCCCAACGAGAAAGAAAGAAAGTTGGTAAGCATGGGGCGCCGCGCAAAGACACAAAGGCTGAACCTCTGGATGAACGGCATCCCTGTCGGCTACTGGGAAACGACTCGACAAGGCGAACGTCTTGCTTACTTCGATGAATGGCTCACGGACGAACAGTCCCGTCCCTTGTCCTTGTCGCTTCCGTTCCTGCCGGGAAATGCGCCCTACCAAGGGCAGGTCGTTACCGACTATTTCGATAACCTACTGCCCGACAACGATGCCATTCGCCGTCGTCTGGCGCAACGTCACCAGGCAGGAGGCACCGATGCCTTTCAACTGCTGGCCAAGCTGGGCCGAGACTGCGTTGGCGCGATACAACTCCTCCCCGAAGGTGAGGCACCATCGGACGTATATGAAATCAACGGCGAGGCGTTGAACACTGCGGGGGTCGCTCAACGACTACGCAACACCACGTCAGCTCAAGCCTTGGGGCAACATGATCATGACGAGGATCTGAGGCTGTCCATCGCGGGGGCGCAGGAGAAAACCGCCCTGTTGCGCCACGAGGGACTATGGCTTCTGCCCCACGGGAGCACCCCGACAACGCATATCTTCAAACTGCCATTGGGCCTGGTCGGCCATATGCAGGCCGATATGCGCACCTCGGTGGAGAACGAATGGCTGTGCTCGAAAATCATGGCGGCTTACGAAATCCCCATCGCACGCTGTGAAGTCGAGCATTTCGAGGACCAGAAAGCCCTCGTCGTCGAACGATTCGACCGCACCCCATCAAGCGATGGAAGCTGGATCATCCGTCTGCCCCAGGAAGACATGTGCCAGGCAACGAGCACCTCCCCACTGCATAAATATCAGTCGGACGGCGGCCCGGGCATTGCCCACATCATGGAAGTGCTGCTCGGATCGGACGATGCCGGGCAGGACCGGAACAACTTCTTCAAGACCCAGATCATTTTCTGGCTGCTGGCCGCCACCGACGGTCATGGGAAAAACTTCAGCATCGCCCACCTCCCCGGTGGCAATTACCGCGCCACGCCGATCTATGACGTGCTATCCGCCCATCCCGTCATCGGGACAGGAAAGAATCAAATTGCCCCGCACAAGGCCAAACTTTCCATGGCGGTGCGAGGAAGTGCCAATCACTACCTGATCGAGAAAATCCAGCGACGGCACTGGATTACCCAAGCCCAGCAAGTCGGACTCGGGGCCGCGGCGGCAGAGCAGTTGATCGAGGAGGTTGTCGAGACCACGGAATCCGTGATCAGTGAAGCGGGCAACTCGTTGCCGGACGACTTTCCCATGGATGTGGCGGAAGCCGTATTCAACGGAATGAGAAGACAGTCCGCCAAGCTGGCCGCTGCTCATTGAGAGTTGCCGGTAAAGACGCCACGCAACTGAGCGATTGCCCGGTGAAATCAGTAGCTACGCTCCGCTTCGCGGCGGGCCAGATCGAGCTTGGACGAGCGCTCGATTTTTGCCAGGAAAGTGGGAAAGTCCAGTCCATACTTGGACCGCAATTCCTTTGCCAAGGCATGCAGCCGGCGCCAGTCGGGCTCGAAATTCGGATCCTTGAAGGCCAGCAGGACATAGTTGTCGTCCTCCCGCACCGGGAACACGATGACCCGATCATCGAACACCTGCATGACCACCCCGATCAGGCCCGCATAGGTCTCTGCGTCTCCCGCCAGATTCACTACCAACACGCCGCTACCCGTCAGCTTGGCGCGGGCCTGTTCGAAGAATTCCCTGTTGGCGAGACCGGGGGCGAAACCGGCGCTGTCGAAGGCATCCACCAGCAACACGTCGATCCCTTTTTCCGTTTGCTCCAGATACGCCGCACCGTCGGCCTCCAGCACCTTGAGATTGGGGCCATCAGGCGGCACCAGAAAAGCCTCGCGCAATGCGATCACGTCAGGATTGTTTTCCAGCGCGGTCATGTGCGTGGCCGGCAGCCGGTAGTGGCAGAACTTGACCAGGGAGCCGCCCCCAAGACCGATCAGCAAGAGACGCCGCGGCCTGGGGCGGAACAGCAGAAAGGACATCATCTTTTGCGTGTAGCGCAGATCCAGGTCGTTGGGCTCGGCAAGACGCATGGCGCTTTGGATCAACCGCCCATTGAAATGCAGGAAACGCCGCTCGCCGTCGTCCATGACGTAGGGCTTGGGGTAAGTCTCGTCGAGTAACTGCGACCGCAACGCCTCCGCACAGGCCCCGGGCGGTTCCAGCATTAGCACCCGGCCACCATTGGGATCGAAGGGGCTGGACATTTCAAACCAGGGAGAAGCGGATGACATGGAGGTCGATGGGTAGTGAGGGGGAGACAAGAAAGAGAGGGGGCGTGACGAAAACCGGCATTTTACTCCAACCTCAGTCAGCCCGCGTAAGACGTAGGGCGTCAATAAGCGCAGCGCATTGCGCCGTATGATGCTCGAATAGACTGCAATGCGTTGCGCTTATTGTTCATGTGCCAAGCTGCTGGTTATGGATGTTTTGCGAGTTGGGCAAAAAGCCGCCCATCCCTGCGAACCCCATTTCATTCGGCGTAATAACGATTGCGCCGTACGCGGGCTGCCGGCGAGTATCCAGGATACGTAGTGTTACAGGCTTGGCTTAGTGGAGTGTTGGACGCTAAGTCGAGCAGTCTGCTATGCCAAGTTCTCGGCCTGAGCGGTTGGTTACCGCGAATCCGTCATGTATGTCAGCGAATGTCCGCTGTCAGTTTCTATGAATGTGCACAACCGCCCCTGATCGGCCTGATGACATCTGGAAGTGACCTGTACGGCTACAGATCACAAAGCATTCAGTCACGAAAAATCTTCACTCGTCGGCAGTTCGATCACACACCCGCAAGCCATGGAACATGGCAAGCTTTTTGGCCAAAATCACCACAAAATCCTAATGGCATCTGAGTGATTCGCGTTCATCTGCAAATGGAGATAATCTAGGCACAATGAAAGCCCTCCTCAACTTTTTATTCGGCCTGTGGTTATGCTTGGTGGCATTTTCTGCTGGGGCCGAGGTCAAGAACGTCCGCGTTACTCAGCTGAACGATCGGGTGTGGGTCAAGTACGACCTGAACGAAGAAATGGCGTCGGACGTCTCGGCGCTGATTGCGGTCAACAACCGCTTGCTGCAGCACTCCTCCTTGCACATCACCGGTGATATCGGGCGGGATGTGTCTCCGGGGAAGGATAAGCAGTTTTCCTGGGAGGTACTCCAGGATTATCCGCAGGGACTTACGTCGGAGGTGTTCATCAGCCTTCTCTCGCAGGGAAAGAAGATCAGTGAAAACGACATCGTGCTGTTGAGCGAGCAGCAGACTGAAATTTTCAGGCGTATCGACACGGAAAACATTGATGTGGTGGCGATCAACAAGCGCACTCCATTTAGCGGGAACGCCGCCAAGCTGGTGACGAAAATCGATGATTTGTTGAACACCAATTACTACCAGCCTGTGGATCAGACACTGATGGAAAAGTCTCGCTACTACTGTGCGCGGTTCGAGGAGAAGGTCGGGGCGCACGCGCTAGGTTCCGGCATCAGCACTGAAGAGTGGGACAATCGCTGGGAATCCGCCAAGCACGCTTCGCCCGTCATCGGGGAGGAAAATCATGCCAAGTATTTTTCGTGCGTTCTTAACTCGCTTGACCCACATAGCGACTACCTGACGCCGGACGAGTTTCGCGACTTGAAGGAGGGCACCACGGGCGTATTCGGTGGACTGGGCATCGAGGTGGGTATGGAGAAAGGACGGGTCAAGGTGATTTCCCCGATTGAGGACACTCCGGCTTTTCATGCCGGGATCAAGGCCGGGGACATCATCGACAAGATTGACGGCACGCCCACCCTAGGGCTGACCTTGAAGGAGGCAGTCAAGCGCATGCGTGGCAAGCCGGACACCCAGATTACGCTAACCCTGGAGCGCGGGGAGGAGCTTCAGCAGGTGGTGCTGACACTCACCCGTGCCGTCATCAAGATACAAAGTGTCAAGAGCAAATTGCTGGAAGGTGGCTATGGCTACGTGCGCATTACCCAGTTTCAGGAAAAGACAGAGGAGGCGCTGGTTAACACGCTCACCCAACTTGCCCAGCAAAATCGGGGGCCTTTGAAGGGCTTGGTACTAGATTTGCGCAACAACCCAGGGGGGCTGCTCAATGCCGCTGTGGGGGTGGCAGGGGCTTTTCTTCCTCCGGGACAGTTGGTGGCGTCCACTGATGGCCGTGCCCACAACGCCAAAATGAAGCTTTCCTCACGTGAAAACAAGGCGCCGGAATGGGCACGAAGCGTTCCCATGGTGGCGCTGGTCAACCGGGGGTCTGCCTCAGCTTCGGAAATTATGGCGGGTGCCTTGCAAGACCATCAACGTGCCGTCGTGGTCGGCCTCCGATCTTTCGGCAAGGGTTCTTTGCAGACCGTCATTCCCATGGGGGAAAGCGCCATCAAGCTGACCACGGCACTGTATTTTACTCCGGCAGGGCGTGTTGTTCAGGGCTCCGGCATCACTCCGGACATTGTTTTGGGGCAGGATGCCGCCAGCCATGACGAAGCCGCCGCCTTTTCCCGCCGCTTGTTGATGACGCCGGGCATCAATAATCCGGAAACCCGCCGTGAGACCGCCGACAGTTTTGAAATCGCCGAGTTCTTTACCCTGCATAAGAACGCGGTACGCAGTAACGTAGCGATTGCTCCAGCGGCCGCGCTGGCTCAAGCGGCAAGCAAGGGCCTGCCGGGCAGGGTCGAAGAACCTCCCGAAGAACATCGTGTAGCGCTAGTCATCGGCAATGCAGCCTATCCCACTTCGCCGCTGCGCAATCCGGTCAACGACGCCCGCGCCGTGTCTGCCAAGCTCAAGAACCTGGGTTTTCAGGTTACCCTGCGGGAAAATGTGCCTCTCAAGGAAATGATGCGCGCCATCACACAATTTGGTGAGCAGCTGGATCGCAAAGGCACGATCGGCCTGTTCTACTACGCTGGGCACGGCATGCAAGTGAGGGGCAAGAACTATTTGATTCCGGTGGATGCGCAGATTTCCAGTGAAGCCTCGGTGCGCAGTGAAGCGGCTGATGCCGACTCCCTGCTTGAGCAATTGGCGGTTAGCGACTTGGGCATCGTGATTCTCGACGCCTGCCGCAACAATCCATTCGAACGGCGCTTCCGTAGCGGCGGGGGAGGTGGCCTGGCGCAGATGGATGCTCCCAAGGGCACTCTGATTGCCTATGCGACCGCGCCGGGCAAAGTGGCATTGGATGGAGATGGCCGGAACGGGCTCTTTACCCAAGAGTTTCTCAAAGCGCTGGATGAGACAGGACTGAAAGTCGAGGAGGTTTTCAAGCGAGTTCGCCGCCAAGTGGCGGGGGCTACCAGGGACCAGCAGATACCATGGGAATCCTCTTCACTGACCGGCGACTTTTACTTTGCCCGAGCAGTACCCGCTAACCCAGGAAGGGCGAGTTCCGATGCCGAATTGTTGTTCTGGCAAAGTATCAAGGACAGTCAAGATGCGGGGGATTTCGGCTCTTACCTGCGCAATTATCCAAAGGGGCAATTCGCCGACATCGCCAGGAATCGGTTACGGAAACTGAAGGCGAAGTAAAGTCGCTGTCCTCTATGCTTCACCCCTGCCCCGTGTGGAATTCCGCTAGTTATTCTTCGCACTCATCCTAAAAATCGCCACCAGCTTTTAGTTGATTGACCGAACTGCTGCCGGATGGACTTCTTCGAGGTCACTTTCCAGTCATTCGATCGGCGGCACCTACAGCACGGGCAATGACCGCTTCTGGCACAAACCCACACCCCAAAGTGCTATCGCCGTGTACCCTCCAGTTTCGAGTCCGCAGGCTCCACTTGGTCAGAAATACGCGATTGCGTCGAACTGACCTGCTGTGCAACTGCCGCCACGCGCTCATCATGCGCAACCCGCGACACATAGCCCGACCAGCCAAGCAGTATAAGTGCAAACGCCAGCAACACCTGGACCTGCACGCCCACGGAGTAATGACGCGCTACCCACAACCGTGCAATAAACGCGAGCAGCGTCACCGCGGCCAGTTGCCCGGTGAACCTGGCTACGCTTTCGAGGGCGACGTTGTCGCTCCAGGCAAACAGGGACGGCAGCGCCAGCGCGAGCAGGATTAGCGCGAATGCGATTCTGCGCGTGCGGGTCGATTTATTGATGAGTTCGATGCTGCTGCGGTCATACATGACGCGGATTCCCCTGTTGATTGAGTGATGTGGCCGGATCAGGCGCATGCGCACCGCCCGTGGTTGCGTCTATTTTATTGGCAAATCGATAAGAATGGGATATGGCGCCGATGGCATTACCTTAAGCGATTCCATAATCGATGTAGGGTGGGTTAGGCACGCAGTTTGTGCCGCTTGTCCTCGGGTGATTTGGCCGGGGATAACCCACCAGGCGTGCCGCGAGGCACTCATTAAAAGGCGTTGTGTTGCTATGCAACGCTTGGTGGGTTACGCAAAAACGCTAACCCACCCTACATTTGAGCGCCCGCAGCCGCCCTCCACTTCCTGGCCGCTCGCCGGTGCGCAACTCGCAAAAATTATGGCATAGGGGCGGCGAATTTATGCTGATAGCACTACACTATCGATCGCATTGCTAAAACCAATTAGATTATTTGCTTCCGAGAGCATACATTGGACCGTGCATTCAGTTCACCGAGGAGAACATCATGTCTGACAACAAATGTCCGTTTGTACACAAAGCCGGCAGCGGCACCTCGAACCACGAATGGTGGCCGAACCAGTTGCACCTCGAAATCCTGCACCAGCATACCCCCGAGTCCAGCCCGATGGGCGCGGACTTCAACTACGCCGAGGAATTCAAGAGCCTCGATCTCGCGGCCGTGAAGAAGGACCTCACCGCCCTGATGACCGACTCTCAGGAGTGGTGGCCCGCGGATTACGGCCACTATGGACCTTTCTTCATCCGCATGGCCTGGCACAGCGCAGGCACCTACCGCACTGGCGATGGCCGCGGCGGCGCGGGTCACGGCAACCAGCGTTTCGCCCCCCTCAACAGCTGGCCCGATAACGTCAACCTCGACAAGGCGCGGCGGCTGCTGTGGCCGATCAAGCAGAAATACGGCAGGAAAATCTCCTGGGCCGACCTGCTCATTCTCGCGGGCAACGTCGCCATGGAATCAATGGGCTTCAAGACCTTCGGATTCGGCGGCGGACGCGAGGACATCTGGACGCCGGAGATCGACGTCTACTGGGGCAATGAACAAAAGTGGCTGGACGACAAGGCGCGCTATTCCGGCGAACACGACCTCGAAAATCCGCTCGCTGCCGTGCAGATGGGTCTGATCTACGTCAACCCGGAAGGCCCGGGCGGCAACCCGGATCAGATCGGCTCTGCTCGCGACGTGCGCGAGACCTTCGCGCGCATGGCGATGAATGACGAAGAGACGGCGGCGCTTACCTGCGGTGGTCACACCTTCGGCAAATGCCACGGCGCCGGTTCGGCCACGCACGTGGGGCCGGAGCCCGAAGCCGCGCCCATCGAACAGATGGGCCTGGGCTGGAAGAGCAGCTTCAAAAGCGGCAAGGGCGGCGACCAGATCGGCAGCGGTCTGGAAGGCTCGTGGACGCCGACACCGACCCAGTGGGACATGAGCTATCTCAACATGCTGTTCGACAATGACTGGGTGCTGACCAAGAGTCCGGCTGGCGCCTGGCAGTGGACACCGAAACAGGCGACCGATAGCAATATGGCACCGGCCGCGGACGATGCCGCGAAGAAGGTGCCGATCATCATGACCACCGCCGACATGGCGATGCGCATGGACCCGGCCTATGAAAAGATCGCACGGCGCTTCCGCGACAACCCTGACGAGTTCGCCGACGCCTTTGCCCGCGCCTGGTTCAAGCTGACCCACCGCGACATGGGTCCCCGTGCGCGCTACCTTGGCCCCGAAGTGCCCGAGGAAGCGCTGATCTGGCAAGACCCCATCCCTGCCGTCGATCACCCCCTGATCAACGACCAGGAGGTCGCCGCCCTCAAGGCCAAAGTACTGGCTTCCGGGCTGAGCGTTGCGGAGCTGGTCTCGACCGCCTGGGCCTCGGCGTCGACGTTCCGCGGCTCCGACAAGCGTGGCGGCGCCAACGGCGCGCGCATCCGCCTTGCGCCGCAGAAGGACTGGGAGGCCAACCAGCCGAGGCAACTGGCCAAGGTGCTCGGCAAGCTCGAGGCCATCCGGAGTGAGTTCAATGCGAGCGGCAAGAAAGTCTCGATGGCCGATCTGATCGTGCTGGCCGGCTGCGCCGCTGTCGAAGAGGCTGCAAGGAAAGCCGGCCATGCAGTGATGGTACCCTTCGCGCCGGGCCGCATGGACGCCTCGCAGGAACAGACCGACGTGGACTCCTTTTCCGTGCTCGAACCGGTCGCCGATGGCTTCCGCAACTACCAGAAGGCCAGGTACTCGGTCTCGGCCGAGGAGTTGCTGCTCGACAAGGCGCAGCTGCTGACGCTCACCGCGCCCGAGATGACGGTGCTGGTCGGCGGCCTACGCGCGCTGAACGCGAATGTCGGCCAGTCCGGGCACGGGGTCTTCACCCAGCGGCCGGAGATGCTCACCAACGACTTTTTCGTCAACCTGCTCGACATGGGCACGGCGTGGAAGCCCGTTTCGGACGCCGAGGACATGTTCGAAGGGCGCGACCGCAAGACCGGCGAAGTCAAATGGACCGGCACCCGCGTCGATCTGATCTTCGGTTCCAACGCCCAACTTCGGGCCATCGCGGAAGCCTACGCGTGCGGCGACTCGCAGCAGACGTTCGTGCGCGATTTCGTGGCGGCCTGGAACAAGGTGATGAACCTGGATCGCTTCGACTTGGCATGATCCTGGAAAATAGGTCTGGGAAGGCCGATATCACACCGATCCCATTCAAATCCATAAAAATTGGATGTTGAGAAGCGATCCCAAAATCAAAGTAGGGTGGGTTAGGCACGCAGTTTGTGCCGTAACCCACCAGGCGTGCCGCAGGCACTCATCAAAAAGGCTTTGTGTTGCTACGCAACGCCTGGTGGGTTATTAACCCACCCTACATTTGAGGTCCGCGCCCGCAATTGTCCGCAGCCGCCCTCCACGTCCTGCCCCGCGGAGTGGCGCAGCTTGGTGAGGATGCCTTGGCGGTGCAGGATGCGCGCCATCTCGGCAGCGCGTTCCCAGGTGGGGCGGCGGTAGTCGAAGCCGTCGATGCTGTTGTAGGGGATCAGGTTCATCACCGCGTATTTGCCGGCCAGCAGGCGGGCGATGCCTGCCAACTCCGCGTCCGTGTCGTTGATCCCTTCGAGCAGGGTCCACTGGTACTGGATCGGGTAGGCGGTGGCGCGGGCGTAGGCTTCGCCCAGTTCGATCAGTTCGTCCGGCGCGATGTCCGGCGCCTTGGGGAGCAGGCGGCGGCGCAGGGCGGGGTCGGTAGTGTGCAGGGAGAGGGCCAGGGCGGGCTTCACCGTGGCCAGGGACAGCCGTTCGAACACGCGCCGGTCGCCGACGGTGGAAAGGACCAGGTTCTTGTGGCCGATGCCGCCCTCCGTGCCGAGCAGGTCGATGGCCTCCAGCACGTTGTCGAGGTTGTGGGCCGGCTCGCCCATGCCCATGAACACGACCTTTTTCACGGCCCGACGGCTGCGCGCCAGGACCACCTGGGCGACGATTTCGGCGCTGCCCAGCTGGCGCAGCAGGCCGTCGCGGCCGGTCATGCAGAAGACGCAGCCCACGGCGCAGCCGACCTGGGTGGAGACGCACAGGCCGCCCTTGGGCAGCAGCACGCTTTCCACCGTCTGGCCGTCCGCCAGCGCCACCAGCAGGCGGACCGAGCCGTCCTCGCCGGGGTGCTCGGATTGCAGGCGCGCCAACTCGTGCAACTCGGCGCTGAATTCGGGTATGGCATCGCGCAGGGCCAGGGGCAGGAAGTCCTCGGCGCGCCGTTTTTTGGTGCCCAGGGGCAGGCCCTGGAGCCAGGCGCGCAGCACGCGCCCCTCGTGGCAAGGCACGGCGCCCAGGTCGCGCAGACGTTGGCGGATATGCTGGATACGCATGATGGGTGCGGATGCCATTGCCTTGCGTCCTGTGTTGAACACCGCTACCAGTCAATCAGCCATGCGCGACGAGTCGGGCGCAAACTCGGCTTGTGCTTGTTGCAAATACAACTGCTCCACTTTCTTGCGCGCCCACGGCGTTCTGCGCAGGAATTTCAGGCTGGATTTGATGCTCGGATCGTGCGTAAAGCAGCGCACCGGCACGGCCTCCGCCATGGCCGCCCAGCCCATGGTCTCGGAGAGATACGTGACGATGGCTTCAAGGGTGATGCCGTCCAGGCTGGGAGGGCTTGCGGGTTTCTTGTTGGCATCCATGTTTGCATTTTACAGGCGATAGCCCGGCTTGCGCGTTTACAATAAGGCTCCTCCTTGTTTTCAGGTTGCACCAGTCATGACCGAACCCGTTCGTCTCGCAAAACGCCTGGCCGAAATGCTCCCCTGCTCGCGCCGGGAGGCGGAACTGTATATCGCCGGTGGCTGGGTAACGGTCGATGGGCAGGTGGTGGAAGAGCCGCAGTTCATGGTGACGCAGCAGAAGATCGAGCTTCACCCCGACGCCAGTCTGGTAGCGCTTGAGCCGGTGACCATTTTGTTTCACCAGCCACCTGCCACGGACATGGATGCCGACGCCGCACAGCAGCAGATTTGCGCCGCCACGCGGGCGCCTGACGACCGTTCCGGCATACGCATGCTCAAGCAGCATTTTGTTCGGCTCACGCCGTGCATACCGTTGCAGAGGAATGCCAGCGGCTTGTCGGTGTTTACCCAGGACTGGCGCGTGGCGCGCAAGCTGGTCGACGATGCCGCCACGGTGGAGCAGGAATATATCGTGGAAGTCGCAGGAGACATCGCCCCCGATGGGCTCATGCGCCTCAACCACGGGCTCAGTTTCAATGGCCGGGCGCTGCCCCCGATCAAGGTCAGCTGGCAGAACGAAACCCGGCTGCGCTTTGCCCTCAAGGGCTTGCAACCGGGCCAGATCGCGCATATGTGCAAGAGCGTCGGACTACAGGTGCTGACCATGAAACGGATCCGGGTCGGGCGTTTATCGATGGCCAAGTTACAGCCGGGGTCATGGCGTTATTTGATGCCGTATGAGCGGTTTTAACCTGGATCGTCCATAAGTACCTGTAGGGGCGGTTTTAACCGCCATTGGCGAATGAATTCGCCCCTACAGCATGTCGTTTTGGACAGATTTAAGCTAATGGACAATCTGGGTTTAACCTGGCCCACCTTACTGCATCTCCAGCTCGTAGCGCTTGAGCTTGCGCCATAGCGAAACCCGGTCGATGCCCAGTATCTGCGCCGCCAGGGTCTGGTTGCCGTTGGATTCCAGCAGTACCCAGCGAATGTAATCCTTTTCCTGTTCCTCCAGCGACGGAATTTTGCCGTCCTTCCTGCGGAAGGTGCGGATGGATAGTTCCCTTAAATCGTCGGGCAGATGGGCCACCTCGATGCTATTGCCGCTGGAGATCGCCACGCCGCGCTCGATGATGTTTTCCAGCTCGCGCACGTTGCCGGGAAAGTCGTAGACCTTGAGCAGCGCCATGGCTTCCGGAGAAATCTCCTGCACCTCCTTCTTCATCAGCGTGGAGAATTTCTTGAGGTGAAAATAGGACAGCAGCGGGATATCCTCCTTGCGCTGCGACAGCGGCGGGATGTGGAGATTCACCACGTTGAGGCGGAAATAGAGATCCTGGCGGAAGCTGCCGTTTTTCATGCTTTCCTGGAGGTCGCGGTTGGTGGCGGCGATGAAGCGCACGTCCACCTTGAGCGGCTCGGTGCCGCCCAGGCGCAACACTTCGCGCTCCTGGATCACGCGCAGCAGTTTGACCTGCATGGCGGGGGACATTTCGGTGATCTCGTCGAGAAACAAGGTGCCGCCAGAGGCGGTTTCGATCAAGCCCTTCTTGTCGCTGGCGGCCCCGGTAAAGGCGCCCTTTTCGTGACCGAACAGCTCGTTGGAAAGCAGTTCCTCGTTGAATGCGCCGCAGTTCACAGCCAGAAAAGGACCGGAAACGCGGCTGCCGTGACAGTGCAGGTAGCGCGCGAAGAGCTCCTTGCCGGTGCCGGATTCGCCGGTGATCAGCACGTTGCAGTCGGTCGGCGCCACCTGCCGCGCCATTTCCAGCAGGCGTTGCATGGCGGTGTCCTGGGTGATGATCTTGACCTTGCCCTGGTAACTCTCGATCTGCTCGCGCAGCTCGCGGTTTTCGCGCTTGAGGCGGATTTTCTCCAACGCCTCGGCCACCACCTTGCGCACCTCGTCGAGCCGGAACGGCTTGGCGATGTAATAGAAGGCGCCGTGCTTCATGGCTTCCACCGCCGACTCCAAGGTGGCGAAGCCGGTAATCATGATCACCTCGCTGTCCGGCCAGGATTCGCGGCATTTCTTCAGCACCTGCATGCCGTCCACCTTTTCCATGCGCAGATCGGTCAGCACCACGTCGAAGGGCTGCTTTTCCAGCAGCGCCAGCGCATTGGCGCCGCTTTGCGTGGCCGCCACCTCGTAGCCTTCCTTTTTCAGCACATGCTCGAGGTTCTTGAGCGCAATTTTTTCGTCATCGACGATCAGTAATTTTCCAGCCATGGTGCGATACAGTCCTATTGGTGATGATTGAGCGGCAGGCGAATGTGGAACGCGGTACCCTTCCCCGCCTCGCTTTCCGCCGCGATGCAGCCGCCATGTTCCTCGATGATTTCATAAACGACGAACAGCCCCAGCCCCGAGCCCTTGCCCACGTCCTTGGTGGTAAAGAACGGGTCGAAAATGCGCGGCAGCACCTCCGGCGGGATGCCGTGGCCGTTGTCGCGGATTTCGATCTCCACCGCCGCCTCGTCCGGATTGCACTGGGCGGGGAATTTGAAGCGCCCAACGGCCTCCCCGGATTGCCGCGCGCTAATGGCGATCTCGCCCGCCCCCTCCAGCGCCTCGAGCGCATTCTTGACCAGGTTCAGGAACACCTGCTGCAAGCGCTGCTTGTCGCCCTGAATGGCGATATCGGCGGGTATGTCGGTGACGATGGTGACCCGCGACGGCACCTGTCCCTTGATGAAGCGCAGGGTTTCGGCGACCAGGTCCGCCAACGGCAGGGGCTCGCGCTTGAATTCGCGGTCGCGGGCAAAATCCAGCAGCGAACGCACAATATTGCGCGCCCGCCCGGTCTGGTCGTCGATCTGTTCCAGCAATTCGCGCTTGAATTCGGGATCGGCGCTTTCCAGTTCCTCGACCAGGATCTGGCACGAAGTGGAGATGTTCGAAAGCGGATTGTTGAGTTCATGGGCCACGCCGGACAGCAGCGTACCCAGCGAAGCCAGCTTTTCCGAGCGCACCAGGTGCTTCTGCCGCAGCTCCAGCTCCTGCAACACGTGGTTGAAGGCGTTACTCAGCGAGACGATTTCACGGTCCTGGGAGGCAATGTCGATCTGGCCGCGCGCGCCGTTGGCCACGGCTTCCATGCTCTCCTCCATGCGCTTGAGCGGCCGCGCCACCATGCGCGAAAGTATCTGGCCGATCACGATCACCAGCACCATCAGGGCCACGATGGAAACGATCAGGCTGAGACGGTGCCGCGCCAGCGAGGACTGGAGGCTTTTCCTTTCCACCCTTGCGATCTCCTCGGCGATCGTGACGACTTCCTTGCCGGCCATGCGGATGGCGCTTGCCAGCTCGTCTCCCCGGGCTGCGCCTGAAACCGGCATGCGCACATACTCGGCCATGAGCCGGGCATATTGCGCCAGCGAGGCGCGCAACGATATGACACGGGCTTCCCCGACCAGGGAGGCAAAATCGGCAAAATCGTCCTGCAGCAAGTGCTGCGCCCTGGCGACATAGGCCTCGTTTTCGGCGGCATCGGCGGCCTGACGATAGAGAAAATAATTTTTTTCGAAACGCCGAATCTCCAGCGTCGCATCGAAAAACTCGGAGATTCTTTCACCGGCAAGCACCCGGCCCTCGATCAGGCGCAACTCGATAAAGGCAAACAGGGAAAGGCCGACAATCAAGGCGCCGATGGCGTAATAGCCGAAAGTGATTTTTTGGCGCAGCGAATTCATGTGTTGCACTTTACCGTTACAGGTTGCATATTGCAATAACCGAGTATTGGAAAAATTTCCCTTACAAAACATCGTAAAAATAAAATTAATTCACCAGAAAATACGCATCGATTCATTATGCAACACCAGCAGGCCGCAACAAGCGGCCCGCAAAATAATGTTTTTCTATTAAATATCATTACGTTAAACAACACAGTCCAACATGGCACGGAAGCTGCTAAAGACGCTACATCACAATTAACCGATGTGTTGCGCCATGAAACAGCTAATGACCAAACTGGAAGCATTATTTCTCGCCATGACGCTAGTCCACGACTGCGAATTCAAGCGCGGCCTGCAAATCCGGCCCAGGCCGGCGAAATCGCCAGCACGCGGCTAGCCAATGCCGGGAAAACCGGGACGGTTCATCTTGCTCGCGCTGAAGAGCGAACACATCGAACCGCGCCTGTTGGCATCCGCATCCGGCCTGTGCCGGAGAATGGATGCGGGACTCGACATCATGCTGGCTTCGGGCGAGGAAAAACTGCCGCCCGTGCTGGAAAACTTCATGCGCGAGATGCAGCAGGAAGGTATCTATTGCCGACTGAAGCGGGAAAGCGGGATGAGAAGCAGGGATATCATCCACTACGCCAATACGCACGAGTGTATCTCGAGCGTGGTGATCGACAGCCTCGGCAACTGGACGACACCCGGAGACGAAAAGAGCAGCGACCCCTGGCGCAAACTGGACTGTCCGCTGGTGGTGGCACTCCCTGAGTGATACGGATTACTTGCAACGACCTGAACATACTTAATTAAAAACAAGATAAACAATGTCCCCTAAGAATCTGTTGCCCTTTCTAAGCTGGTTCCCCTTGCGCCCGGCCAACATCAAGGCCGACCTGATCGCCGGCATCACCGTGGCGCTGGTGCTGATCCCGCAATCCATGGCCTACGCCCAGCTGGCCGGCCTTCCCGCCTACTATGGCCTCTACGCCGCCTTCCTGCCCGGCATCATCGCCGCGATGTGGGGCTCCTCGGCCCAGCTCGCCACCGGCCCGGTGGCGGTGGCCTCGCTGCTGACCGCTTCCGCGCTGGCACCGCTGGCCGCTACCGGCTCCGAGCAGTTCGTCGCGCTGGCGATCCTGCTCGCGCTGCTGGTGGGTCTGGTCCAGTTGACGCTGGGTGTTTTCAAGCTCGGCGTGGTGGTGAACTTCCTCTCCCACCCGGTGATCGTCGGCTTCACCAACGCCGCCGCCATCATCATCGGCCTGTCCCAGCTCAACAAGCTGTTCGGCGTCCCAATGGGCCGCAGCGAACACTTCATTAACGACATCTGGGGCGTGTTGCAACAGGTTGGCGACACCCACATTCCCACGCTGGTCATGGGTGTGGCCGCCTTTGCCATCATGTGGGGCCTGAAAAAATACGCGCCCAAGATGCCCGGCGTGCTGATTGCGGTTGCCGTCACCACCATTGCCAGCTGGGCGATCGGGTTCGAGCACAATACCCAGGTTCAGGTAGCCCAGATCGCCGACCCCGAAGTGCGGGAAGTGGTCGAGCTAGCGGTGCAGAACGAGGCCCGCATCGGTGCCATCGGCAACCAGATCAGCACCAAGCTGGGACGCATCAAGACCCTGGAGAAAGAACACGGCGACAACGACACCGTGATCGCCGCGCTGCATTATGAGGTCGAGCTTTTGAAAGGCTCGCTCAAGGATGTGGAAGACGAAAGCCGCCTGTCTTCGCGCGCGTTGCGAAAATTCGAGCTGGACATGGTTCCCGGCGCGAATGGCGAAGCGGACAAAATTTATATGAAAGGGCGCGCACCCCAGGGCGAAAAGACCGAGGGCCATGCCTGGCGCATCAGGAAGCTCAGCAAGGGAGAGCTCAAGCTCTCCGGCGGCGGCGAAGTGGTCGGCGGCATTCCCTCCGGCCTGCCCAAGTTCGGGCTGCCCAGCCTGAGCTGGGACACCATAAGGACGCTGCTTTCAAGCGCTTTGGTGATTTCGCTGGTGGGTTTCATGGAAGCCATTTCCATCGCCAAGGCCATCGCCGCCAAGACCAAGCAGCGTATCGACCCCAACCAGGAACTGCTGGGGCAGGGCATTTCCAACATCGTCGGCAGCTTGAGCCAGGCCTTCCCGGTGAGCGGTTCCTTCTCGCGCTCCGCGGTCAACCTCGGCGCCGGCGCGAAAACCGGCATGTCGAGCGTATTCGCGGGCATCATCGTGCTGGTCACGCTGCTGTTCCTGACCCCGCTGCTGTACCATCTGCCGCAGGCGGTGCTGGCGGCGGTGATCATGATGGCGGTGATCGGTCTGGTCAATTTCAAGGCCATCAAGCACGCCTGGCACGCCCACAAGCATGACGGCATCGCGGCGGTGGTGACCTTCATCGCCACCCTGGCTTTCGCGCCTCACCTCGACAACGGCATCATGGCGGGCGCCGGCCTGGCCATCATCCTTTACCTCTACCGCACCATGACGCCGCGCGTGGCAATCCTCGGCCGCTACAAGGACGGCACCCTGCGCGACATCAGCATCCACAAGGATCTGCCGACCGACGAAAACATCATCGTGATGCGTTTCGACGGCTCGCTGTATTTCGCCAACGTGCCGTTCTTCGAGGATGCCATTCTCGAAGCCGCCGCCAACAAACCGAATGCCAAATATCTGCTGGTGGTGGGCGACGGCATCAACCAGCTCGACGCGTCCGGCGAGGAAGTGATTCACCATCTGGTGGAACGCCTGCACAGCATCGGCATGACCATGGTGTTCAGCGGCCTGAAAAAACAGGTGATCGACGTCATGCGCCACACCGGACTGTTCGACCTGATCACCCAGAACAACATCTTCGCCAACGAGGAAATGGCCTTCGAAGCCATTTACAACTGCCTGGGCACACATGAAGGCGCGTTCTGCCAGTTGAGGCGCAGCAATTGATACATTCACCGCGCTATAATCGCCGCTTAACACAATAACAACGACATGCTACCCATTGACTACACCCTCATCGTGATCGCCCTGTGGCTGGTGCTTGCCGTGCTCGGCCTGGCGCTGCAAGGCAGTCCGCGCGCCATCACCCGATTCATTTTTCCGCTCGGAGCCATCGGTTCGCTGGCGCTGGCAGCCGCTGCCTTTAGCGCGCTCGGCGGCGCCGCCAATACCGCCGTGCTGCCGCTCGGACTGCCCGACCTGCCTTTCCACCTGCGCCTGGATGCGCTGTCGGCGTTCTTCCTGCTGATCCTCGGCGCCGCCTCCCTTGGCATCTCGCTCTATGCGGCGGGTTATTTCCGCGCCACCGCCGGCAGCACGCTCGGCCTGCTGACTTTCGAGTACCACCTGTTTCTGGCCAGCATGGCGATGGTGCTGCTGGCTGACGATGCCTATTTTTTCATGGTGGCCTGGGAAACCATGGCGATCTCTTCCTACTTCCTCGTCACCACCGATCACAAAGTGCCGGAAATCCGCAGTGCCGGCTTCATCTATCTGCTCATTGCCCATGTCGGCGCCATCGCCATCCTGATGTGCTTCGGCGTATTGCAGGGCGCGCACGGCGATTTCACTTTCGACGCCATGCGCCAAAGCCAGCTTTCTCCCTTCTGGGCCAGTGCGGCCTTCCTGCTGGCCCTGTTCGGCTTCGGCGCCAAGGCGGGCATGCTGCCGCTCCATGTCTGGCTGCCGGAAGCACACCCCGCCGCACCTTCCCCGGTTTCCGCCATGATGAGCGGCGTCATGCTGAAAACGGCGATTTACGGCATCCTGCGGGTATCGTTCGATTTTCTCCACACGCATCAATGGTGGTGGGGCATCCTGGCCTTGACGCTGGGTCTGGTGACCGCCCTCTACGGCGTGCTGTTCGCGACCGTTCAGTCCGACATGAAGCGCCTGCTGGCTTATTCCTCGATCGAAAACATCGGCATCATCATTGCCGGCATCGGCCTGGCAATCCTGTTCCACTCCAATCACCAGGACCAGGTGGCGGCACTGGCCATGGTCGCCACGCTTTACCATGCGCTCAACCATTCCTTTTTCAAGTCATTGTTGTTCCTCACTACCGGTTCGGTTCTGCACGCCACCGGGGAGCGTAATATGGGAAAGCTGGGCGGCCTGATCCACAGGATGCCGTGGGTGGCGGTAATGGCGCTGGTCGGCGTGCTCGCCATTTCCGGCCTGCCGCCGCTGAATGGTTTTGTCTCGGAATGGTTGCTGTTGCAAGCATTCCTGCTTGCGCCCGCCATGCCCCGGCTTTACCTCAACATGCTGCTACCGCTGGGTGCGGCAGCGCTGGTACTGGGCGGCGCCCTGGCGGCATACGCCATGGTCAAATTCTACGGCGTGATTTTCCTCGGCCAGTCGCGCGAGGAAAAACTCAGCGAGGCACATGACGCCGGCCCACTGGAGCGGGCAGGCATGCTCTGGCTGGCGGGTGGATGTCTGATACTGGGTTTGTCGCCGGTATTTTTCATCCTGCTCATCGACAACGTCTCCATGGCCCTGATTGGTCACGATCTCGGCGGCACGGCGGCAAGCACCGGCTGGCTCTGGCTTACCCCGGTAGCAGCGGAGCGCGCCAGCTACAGTCCGCTGATCCTGTTCCTCATCATTCTCGGCGGCATCCTGTTCACCTTCCTTGCCGTGCGCAAGTTTTACCACGGGCGCGTCCGGCGCGGCCCGGCCTGGGATTGCGGCTACCCGGCCCAGACGCCGCGCATGCAGGACAGTGCAGAAGGTTTCGGCCAACCGATCCGGCAGATTTTCGACTTTTTCTTCGGCGTGATTCGTGAAGTGCCCAGTCCTTTCGACACCAAGCCCCACTACCACGGGGAAACCCATGATCGCTTGTGGACCCTGATCTATCTGCCGATTGCCCGAGTGGTCGAAAAGTTTTCCACCCTGATCGGCAAATTGCAGCACGGGCGCATTCCGCTGTATCTGCTGTACAGCTTCGTAACCCTGATCGCGTTATTGGCGTTCGTGCGATGAACTTAACAAAGGCACTTGAACCGCAAAGGCGCGGAGAACGCAAAGATAAAACAGTACCTTGTTTTCTTTGCAGCTTTGCGTCTTTGCGGTTGTGAACTGAGATTTTCAGGATGAACACTTCCACTCTGTTATTCCAGTTATTCCAGAACATGCTGGTGCTGCTGGCGGCCCCGCTGCTGGTCGGCTGGGTCAATAACTGCCGCGCCTGGATGCAGGGCCGCAGCGCGGCCGGCATTTTCCAGCCCTACCGCAGCCTGACCAAGCTGTTCCACAAGGACGCGGTGCTGGCCCACACCGCCTCGCCGCTATTCCGCCACACACCTTATCTTCTGTTTGTCAGCATGTGGCTGGCGGCCGCCATGGTGCCGGTGGTGGCGGTGGAATTGCCGCTCTCCGCAGCAGTGGACGTGATCGCGCTGGTCGGCATCTTCGCGCTGGCGCGGGTATTCATCGCGCTGGCGGCGATGGACATCGGCACCTCCTTCGGCACCCTGGGCGCGCGACGCGAAATGCTGGTCTCCTTCCTGGCCGAACCGGCGCTGCTGATGGTGTTCTTCAGCGCCTCCATGATCGCCCACTCCACTTCGCTCACCACCATCGTGGAAACCTTTGCTCACAAGCAGTTCATCATCTATCCCAGCATGGCTTTCGCCGGCATTGCCTTCCTCATGGTGCTGCTGGCGGAGAACGCGCGCATCCCGGTGGACAATCCCTCCACCCACCTCGAGCTCACCATGATCCACGAAGCCATGATCCTGGAATACTCGGCGCGCCACCTGGCACTGATCGAATGGGCCAGCGCCATCAAGCTGTTCGCCTACATCACCATCGGTATCGCCCTGTTCCTGCCCTGGGGTATCGCCGAGGCCGGCAACTGGGGTGCACTGCCGCTGGCCCTGGTAATTCTCACACTCAAGCTCGCCGCCGCCGGATTCGGGCTGGCCCTGCTGGAAAGCGTGTCGGCCAAGCTGCGCATCTTCCGCGCACCGGAATTCCTCGGCACCGCGTTCCTGCTCGCCGTGCTCGGCATCCTTACTTTGAACTTGCTGAAGGTATGACGGCATGACTCTGGCCCAGCAACTCATCAACCTGTTCGCCGCCCTGCTGCTGCTGATCTCATTCGGCATGCTGGCACAGCGCCGCGTGCTCACGCTCATCAACCTTTTTGCCCTGCAGGGGCTGGTGCTGAGCATTTCCACCGTGGTCGTGGCCTGGACCTCCCACCAGCATCATCTCTATTATTCCGCCGGACTCACCCTGCTGCTGAAAGTCCTCTTTCTGCCCTGGCTGCTGCACCGCCTGATTCGCAAACTGGACATCAAGTGGGACGTGGAGACCTTGTTCAACATTCCCACCACCATGCTCATCGGCATCGTGATGGTGGTGTTCGCCTTCAACCTGGCACTGCCGATTTCCGCGCTCTCCGCCACCGTCACCAAGAGCACGCTGGGCATCGCGCTGGCATGCGTGCTGCTCTCGTTCATGATGATGATCACCCGGCGCAAGGCGGTTCCCCAGGTAGTCGGCTTTCTCGCCATGGAAAACGGCCTGTTCTTCGCCGCCACCAGCGCCACTTATGGCATGCCCATGGTGGTGGAACTGGGCATTGCGCTGGACGTGCTGGTAGGCTCGTTTATCTTCGGCATTTTCTTCTTCCACATCCGCGAGACGTTCGACAGCCTGGACATCAAGCACATGGAAAAACTCAAGGAAGATTGACGTGGAAATTCTCTGGCTACTCGGCATTCCTCTCGCCGGCGGACTTTTACTCGCGCTGCTGGGCGGAAAACGCTATGCGCCCGAACTCAATTCGCTGATGAGTTTCGCCACCCTGCTGGCCTCCGCCGTGCTGACGCTGAAGATCATCGATGACGGCCCGATGACGGCCTTCAGTGAACAGTTCTTCATCGACCCGTTCAACGTGTTCCTGGTCGCGCTGACCGCCTTCGTCGCCTTCACCACTTCGCTCTTCTCGCGCCCCTACATGCGCATCGAACAGCACCACGGCAAGCTCACAAATAACATGCTGCGCCTCTACCACAGCATGTACCAGCTGTTCAGCTTCACCATGCTGCTGGCGCTTACCACCAACAACATGGGCATCCTGTGGGTGGCCATGGAAGCAGCCACGCTCACCACGGTGCTGCTGGTGTCGCTGTACCGCACGCCGGCTTCGCTGGAAGCAGCCTGGAAATACTTCATCCTGTGCGGCGTGGGCATTGCCCAGGCGCTGTTCGGCACCATCCTGCTCTATTTCGCGGCGGAAAAGGTGCTTGGCGCGGGGGGCACCGCGCTGCTGTGGACCCACCTCAATGCAGTCAAGATGGACCTGGAGCCGACGGTGCTCTCCCTCTCCTTCGTGTTCCTGCTGGTGGGGTACGGCACTAAGGTCGGCCTGGCGCCGCTGCACAACTGGCTGCCTGATGCCCACGCCGAAGGCCCGACGCCGATTTCCGCGGTGCTCTCGGGCTTGCTGCTCAATGTTGCGCTATATGCCGTGGTGCGTTCCAAGGTGCTGGTGGACGGTGCGCTGGAAACCCATTTCGCGGGCAACCTGATGATGGGCTTCGGCCTGCTCTCGGTGGTCATGGCGGCATTCTTCCTGTCGCGCCAGAAGGACATCAAGCGCCTGTTCGCCTATTCCTCGATCGAACACATGGGTCTGATGACTTTTGCCTTCGGCATGGGCGGCGCGGTGGCGACCTTCGCCGCGTTGCTGCACATGACCGTGCACTGCCTGACCAAGTCGGCCATCTTCTATGCCGTGGGCCACGCCGCGCAAAACTCCGGCACCCAGATCATGGACAATATTCGCGGCCTGATCAAAACCAACCCCACCATAGGCTGGGGGCTGATCCTGGGCAGCCTCGCTATTCTCGGCATGCCGCCCTTCGGCGTGTTCGCCAGCGAATTCCTCATTATCACCACCGCCATGCACGAGCATTCGTGGGCCACGCCATTCCTGCTGATCGCGCTGGGCGTGGCGTTCGCGGCCATTTTCGGCAAGGTGCAGCCGATGGTGTTCGGCGAAACCGAGGCTTTGCGCCTGCCCCACCCGCCGGCACTGATACCGGTGTTCGCGCATCTGGGGCTGGTGCTGATGCTGGGACTTTATATCCCGCCCTACCTGGCGGACTGGTACCGCCAGGCGGCGGCTTTGCTGGGCTGAATTGTGAAAAACCATACACCGCAAAGGACGCAAGGGTACGCGAAGGTTTTCGATTTTCCTTTGCGAGCCTTGGCGTCCTTTGCGGTAAATAAAGCAGATTGATCATGGTAACAGACAACTTTCCTGCAGATCTTGAATCACTCATGACGGCACTCCCGGCCTGGCATGGCACGGTGGATGCCGCCGGGCTGCGCCAAAGCTGCAACACGATACGCGAACACGGCGGCCGCCTGATAGCGTTGTGGGGCAGCGACGAACGCGCCCACGGACAGGGTTTTGCGTTGCATGCCGCGCTGATGGATACCCCCGGCCTGATCTGCCTGAGCCTGCCGCTGGATGCCGAAAATCCTGCCTACCCCTGCATCATCGACATCTTCCCCACAGCCAACCGCATGCAGCGGGCGGTTTACGACATGCTCGGCATCGTCGCCCTGGACAGTCCCGACACGCGCAAGTGGCTGCGCCACGGTGCCTGGCCGGAAGGCAGCTTCCCGCTGCGCAAGGAGTTCGATCTCAAGACCCAGTACCCGCTGAGCGACGACGCCTATCCCTTCGTCACCGTCACCGGCGACGGCGTGCATGAAATTCCGGTGGGGCCGGTGCATGCCGGCACCATCGAGCCCGGTCATTTCCGTTTTTCCATCATCGGTGAACGCGTGCTGCGGCTGGAGCAGCGCCTGGGCTACAAGCACAAGGGCGTGGAGAAGCTGGCCGAAACCATGACCGTGGAACAGGGCGCCAAGCTGGCCGGACGCATTTCCGGCGACAGCACCGTGGCCTATGCCTGGGCCTACGCCATGGCTGCGGAAAGCCTTGCCGGCTTCACGCCAGAGCCCCGTGCCATCTGGCTGCGCGCGCTACTACTGGAGCGCGAGCGCATCGCCAACCATCTCGGCGACTTGGGTTATCTCGGCAACGACGTGGCGCTGGCCTTCGGCTTCGCCCAGTTCTGGCGTCTCAAGGAAGACTGGCTGCGCGGCAACCAGGACGTGTTCGGCCACCGTTACCTGATGGACAGCATCGTGCCCGGCGGCGTTACGCTGGATATCAAATCATCCGATTATGGCCGCCTGGTGAAGGATGGCGACAAGCTGGAGCACGAAGTTCGCATCCTGCGCGACATCTACGAAGAACACGCCGGTGCCCAGGACCGCTTTGTCACCACCGGCCGGGTCAAGCCCGCATTGGCGGCGAATCTGGGATTGACCGGCTTTGCCGGCCGTGCCAGCGCCCAGTCCTGGGATCTGCGCGCCCAGTACCCGAGCGCGCCCTATGACCAGCTCGACGTGCGCATGGCTACCCATAGAAACGGCGACGTGGCGGCGCGAGTGATCGTGCGCTTCGAGGAAATATTCGAGTCGCTACGCCTGATGCGCCTGATGCTCGACCGCATGCCGGGTGGATCTGTCCACTCGCCCTTGCCAGCCTTGCCCGAAAACGCCTTCGGCGTCGGCATGGTGGAAGGCTGGCGCGGCGAGGTGCTGATGGCACTGCACAGCGGCAAGGACAACCGCATCGAACGCCTGCACCCGCACGATCCGTCATGGCAAAACTGGCCGCTGCTGGAACACGCCATCATCGGCAATATCGTGCCGGATTTCCCGCTCATCAATAAGTCGTTCAATCTCAGCTACACCGGACAGGATTTGTAGCCATGTACCAGATCATCAAGCAGATGCTGCGCACCGGCATCAAGACTGAAGCCCCCCCCGCCCCGGACGAGTCGCTGCGGGTGGTGCAGCAGCGATTACAGGAAAACATCCTCAAGCATTTCGGCCGGGCACTGGCGATCCGTCACGTGGATGCCGGCTCGTGCAACGGCTGCGAACTGGAAATCCACTGTCTCAACAACCCCTACTACAACCTCGAGGGGCTGGGTATCAACTTCGTCGCCAGTCCGCGCCATGCCGACATGCTGCTGGTCACCGGGCCGGTTACCAGAAACATGGAAATCGCCCTCAAGCGCACCTACGATGCCACGCCGGAACCCAAGCTGGTGGTCGCGCTGGGCGACTGCGGCTGCACCGGGGGCATTTACGGCGAGAATTACGCCAGTTGCGGAGGCATTGCCAACGTGATCCCGGTCGATGTCGCCGTTCCCGGCTGTCCACCCACCCCCACCGCCATCATGCAGGGCATCCTCACCGCCATCAGCAAAAACGCATAGCCCGGGCCGCCAGTCCTTCTTTGGCGACACCTTAGCCATCGCGCTTGACGCGCATTTTCATGTTGTCCCCACTCTGGATCACCTCGACATGTCGCAGGAAATTCGCGCCCAGCAGCGCGGGTTCGCCTGAGCCCATGCGGATGCCGACCGCCACGCGCAAGCCGGCGATACGGATGCCCCCCGCCTCCACGGTCTGGTCGGACACGACTTCGCCAATCACCATGCCGCCCGCGGTGCTGAAGCGCTCCGGCCTGCCGGGAGGCAGACCCGCACTGCGCGCAAACGCTGAATCTACCGAGACGGTGGTAGCGCCGGTATCGACCATGAAGGTGATCGGGTGCCCGTTGATGGTGCCATCTAGATAGAAATGTCCGTCGCGCGAACGGGGAATCACGACCTCGCCCGTGGCCATGACCGCGCCGACCTTGGGCCGCTGGTAATGTTCGAACGCGAAATAGGCCACGCTGAAAGCGCTGACCCATATCGCCAACGCGGTCACATGTCCCCAAGGGAAAGTGTTCGATTTCATGCCCGGGCTCTGGTGTAGGGCGACATGATCACCCCTCGGCGGCAATCGCTTCCAGTGCCCGCGAGCGCCAGTTCAGCACCGCGGTGTGCATGTGCATCTTGCTCGCCAGATCCGGATACTCGGCGCGGATCACCTCGGCGGCGAACTGCGACAGAAAGCGTGACTTGAGCTCGGCGCGGGCGCGGTCCACGCCGATCTCGTGGTAAGGCGCCGAAGCCAGCAGCAGGAAGCCGTCGCCCGGCGTGCGCCCGTCGCGCATGTTGGCTTCGATGATGCCCGCCGCCTTGCGGATCGGGTCGGCCAGGTCGGGGCTGTAAGGGCCGATGATGAGGGCAAGGTTGGGCATGTGCAGGAAATCGAAGCCGCGCCCGAGGCAGATCATCCATTCCCGGTGCACGATGTCGAGGGCACGCTGGTTGCGCTTTACCTCGGCGACATGAACCATGTTACCGAGGATGAGCGGCAGCAGATCCTGGCGCACCTGGTTGGGCATGTCGGGAAACAATGAACCCAGGCGCAGTCCCAGCGTGTTGGCGTCCTGCGGGCCGAGCTTCTCCACTTCCAGCGCATCGCCGTTATTGCCGTGCAGGATCAGCGCATCGTCGTCGGTCTCGAAGCCGCACACGATGGGATAAACCGTGCCGTGGCCCGCGCCGAACACGTGTTCCACCTCGCGCTTGATCTCGTAGGTGTGAGCGATGGCGGCATCGGTGTCGTAGCAAAAGCCGGCGCAACCGCGATGCTTGTCGCCCCTGGAATAGTGGTAGGTAATCAGCATCAGCACCCGGCGCCCGCGCGAAACCACGTCATGCACATGATTGGCCAGCACTTCCCCGAGATGCGGCCAGCCCAGATTGAACATACCGCCCAGGTTGCGGATCGGGGTGATGATGCCGAGCGGGGTGTTGGTGGCGACCGGGATATTGATGCGCCCGTCCATGCACTTGAGCACCACGATGTCGGAAGGATGCTCGGCGAGATAGCGCTCACGTGCCAGGAATGCCTCCGGGCTGCAGAATGTGGAGGAGTGCCTGGCGGCGAGGTCCAGCACCCACTCGATGCGCTCGCGTATGGTCTTGCTGTGGATGTCCATCACGATTCCCTTTCCCGATCCGGGAGAAAACATATTCTGTTAAGCCACATTATCCGCCATTCATACTAGAATGATGAGACGACATAACTCAATCCTTTTGCGTGCCATGACCGTATTCTCCCAACCATTTACCCGCTTGTGCCTGGCAGCCGGCATTTTCGGCGCCGCCGGAGCGGCCCCTGCACTGGACTGGAGCGATACGGAAATCCAGTATCTTTACGGCAGGGAGTTTCGCGAGCCCTTCAATCCGCAGGACGTGTCCAAGCACATTATCACCCTGCAGCACGCCGACGGCCATGCTTACGGCCGCAACTTCGCGTTTGTCGACATTCTCAAATCCGATGCGCGCGACGAGCATGCCAGCGAAATCTACGCTGAAGGCTACGCCAGCTTCAGCCTGAGCAAACTGAGCGGACGCCCCTGGTCAAGTGGCATGGTACAGGATGTCAACCTGACCGCGGGCATCAACTATGGCCACAAGTCATACACCAGCTACGACGTCGAACCGCGCGTCCTGTTGCCGGGCATAACCCTGGATCTGGCGCTGCCGGGCTTCGCCTTTTTCAACGTGGATTTTCTCGCGTACATCGACCGGGGACGTTTCGACAACCGGGACAACGGCTGCCATGAAACCACCTATCAGATCACGCCAGCCTGGAAGCTGCCCTTCACGGCCGGCGCGGAAAAATTCAGCTTCGAGGGTTTCGCCGATTTCATCGGCGCCCATGGCAACTGCGTGGCGCAAGTGCTGAGCCAGCCCCAATTGCGCTGGGATATTGGCCATCATTTCGGCAAGGCGGGGCAGGTGTTCACGGGCATCGAGTATCAGTACTGGCGCAACAAGTTCGGCATCGACGGATTGCGCGACAGTTTCCCGCAAGCAATGCTGGTCGGTAAGTTTTAATGTCTCGAGCGCCTCAACCCGCCCCCATGAATCCAGAAGCTGCCTCCTGGCGGCGCTGGATATCGATCTGGATGGTGACGGCGCTGGCCTACATCGTACTCGGCAAGATATGCCTCGCCCTCGGCACCATCGGCGGCACTGCTTCGCCATTCTGGCTGCCGGCCGGCATGGTGATGGCCATTTCCCTGCTGCTGGGCCCGCGCGCGCTGCCCGGGATATTTCTGGGGGAGTTTTTTCTCGGCCTATTCTTCATGCCGGGACCATTGTGGAAACACCTGATGCTCGCGGCCGGCAACGCGCTGGAGGGCGCTGCCGTGATCTACCTGGCTCCCCGTCTCATGCGGGGCATGGACCCGCTGGACTCGGTACGTGATTTTTTCGCCTTTTTCACCAGCGCGATGGCCGGCAGTTTATGCAATGCCGTGTTGGGGGTGGCTTCGCTGTGGCTGTCCGGCCTCATTCCGCTCGCTGCTTTCGCCAATGTGATGTTCAACTGGAGCGTCGGCGACCTGGGCGGCACCCTCATCGTCGCCCCGCTCATTCTGGCCTGGTTCAAGCCCGATAGCCACAAGTGGCGAGGGCTGCACGTGGCGGAAATCGCCGTGCTGGCGCTGGGAACACTCAGCGTCACCTTCGCCATTTTCAGCGACCAGCTTCCGCTGCGTAGCGCTTCGCTGGCTTTCATCCTGTTGCCCTTGTTGCTCTGGGCTTCGTTCCGTTTCGGGCCGCGCCAGGTCAGCGTCATAAATGCGCTGGTGATGGGTCTGGCGATATGGGGCACCACCCACGGCCACGGCCCCTTCGCCAGCGACTCGGCGACGGAATCGCTGGTGCTGCTGCAGCTGTTCACTTCCATGCTGATTGGAACCTCACTGCTGGCGATGATCGTGAACCGCGGCTTGCAACAGTTGACGGAGCAACTCGAAGACAAGGTCGCCCAGCGCACCGAGGAACTGCGACAAGCCAAGCGGGCTGCCGAATCGGCGAACCAGGCCAAGAGCGAATTTCTCGCCAACATGAGCCACGAAATCCGCACTCCGATGAATGCGATCCTGGGCCTGTCGCACCTGTTGCGCGAGGAAAACCTTTCGCAACGCCAGCATGATTTCGTGGAAAAAATAAGGTCCTCCGGACAGGCTCTGCTCGGCATCATCAACGACATCCTGGATTTTTCCAAAATAGAAGCCGGCAGGCTGGAACTGGAGCATGCCCCGTTCCGGCTCGACGATATCCTGCACACTCTGGCCACCATCGTCAGCATCAACATCCAGGACAAACCGGTGGAAATCCTGTTCGACATTGCACCGGAAGTCCCGCGTCAACTGGTAGGCGATAGCCTGCGCCTGCAGCAGGTGCTCATCAACCTGGTCGGCAATGCGATCAAGTTCACCACCGAGGGCGAAATCACGGTGCGGGTTGAAACGCTTCCCGCATCCAGCGCCAACGAAACCTGTCTGTGCTTTTCGGTGCGCGACACCGGTATCGGCATGACACCGGATCAACAGGACAAGCTGTTCAAGGCGTTCAGCCAGGCCGACACCTCCACCACGCGCCGTTTTGGCGGCACGGGGCTGGGCCTGGTCATCAGCCAGCAACTGGTCGGCATGATGGGCGGAAAAATAGCAGTCGAAAGCGAGGCCAGCAAAGGCAGCACTTTCCGCTTTAGCGTCTGCTTCGGCCGCATCGAGTCACCCGATGCGGAGATCCTGGCCACGCGTGTCAGCAAGCTCAAAATACTGGTGGTGGACGATAGTCCCGTGGCGCGTGAAATTCTGGCCGGCATCTGCCGCAACCTGGGGTGGCAGGCAGACATCGCCGCGTCCGGCACTGAAGCCATAGACCGGGCCGAACAGTCTGCAAGGGACAATCAGTACTACGATATCGTGCTGATGGACATGCAGATGCCCGGCATCGACGGTATAGAAACGGCACGGCAACTGCGCAACAAGAATCTGCTGCACCATCCCGTGGTGATGATGGTGAGCGCATACAACATGCATCACAACCGCCCGCAGGCGGAATTGGCAGGGATACATCACTTCCTTTCCAAGCCGGTGACCGCTTCGCTGTTGCTTGAATGCGCCATGCAGGTCTATGGCCAGAGCGTCCCGCCCGCCCCACCCAGGCAAGACTCCGAATTGAAGGGATTGAGACTGTTGCTGGTGGAGGACAATCACCTCAACCAGCTGGTGGCGAGCGAGATATTGACCCGGGCGGGAGCCAGCATCATCGTTGCCGGCAACGGCCAGGAAGCGCTGGATATGCTGGATGCGAATTTCGATGCGGTGCTTATGGATATCCAGATGCCCGTTATGGATGGGCTTGAAGCCACGCGCCGGATTCGCGCCCAAGCGGAATATTCCGGCCTGCCCATCATCGCCATGACCGCCAATGTGATGGGCCGCGATGTCGAAGCATGCCTGGAAGCCGGCATGAGCGACCACGTCGGCAAGCCGATCGACGTTGCCGATCTGATAACCACGATCCAGCACTGGACCCGCGCCATGCCATCTGCTGGCGACATTGCGGAAAAAACCGCAGCCGACAAGGCATCATTGCCCTGCCTTGATATTCAGGCTGCGCTGGTTCTGCTGGGTGGCGATGAAGCGCTCTATTTCATGGCGCTGGGCATGTTCGCCGACGAATACTCGAAAATCATGTCGCGCCTGCAGGATGCGATAAGAGAAGGAAAGCGGGAAGAAGCATTCCGCGAAGCGCATACCCTCAAAGGCGTGGCGGGCAGCATGGGGGCCAAGGCCATGCAGATGCATGCACTCTCGCTCGAAACGGCCATCAAGCAGGGGGAGACTTCCTTGCAGCCGTTTGTGCAGGCACTGGAAAATTGCGGGCATGACACCCTGGAGGAGATTCGCAAGCGCCTCCCCACCGCAGAGACGCCGCCATGAGACTGAGCAAAATCACCACCCGCACCGGCGACGATGGCACTACCGGCCTCGCCGACGGCTCGCGCCTGCCCAAGGACAGCCCGCGCATCGAGGCCATGGGTGCGCTGGACGAGCTCAACAGCTGGCTCGGCCTGCTGCTGGTCGAACCGCTGCCGGAATCGCTGGGCCTGCCCCTGCTTGCGGTTCAACATGCCTTGTTCGACCTGGGCGGGGAACTTGCCATTCCCGGCCGCAACAGCATGAGCGAGGCGCAAATCATCGCGCTGGAACAAACCCAGCATGATCTCAATGCAGCCTTGCCACCGCTCAGGGAATTCGTTCTGCCCGGCGGTTCGCGCGCCGGTGCGCTATGCCACCTGGCGCGCGCCGTATGCCGTCGAGCCGAGTGCTGCCTGGTCGCGTTGTCTCACCTGGAACCGGTTACACCCACCAGCCTGAAGTATCTGAATCGACTTTCCGATCTGCTGTTCGTGATGGCCCGGACCATCAACCGTGCGGGAGAAGCACCGGAAAGCCTGTGGGAAAATGATAGCGACCGCACCCTGATGAGCTAACGGCGCACTGTCTCCAGTTGCTCGCACAACTGCCACGCGCCTTGCAGGATGCGCGGCGTTTGACGCTGAATCAGGTCAGGATGGATAAAGAACAGATGCTTTTTCTTCACCGCCGCCATGTTCGGGAAACGGCGCCATGCCTGCCACACCCTTTCATCCCGATACAGGCTGCCGCTGGCGACAATGGCTTGCGGATTCGCTGCCAGCACCGCCTCTGCTGAAACGGCGGGGGTCAATGCGGGAATGGCGGCAAAAACATTGCGCCCGCCGCAAAGCGAGATCACTTCGCTGATCAGGTGCTCGCCGTTGACGCTCATGAGCGGCGTATCCCAGATTTGATAAAACACGCTGACCGGGGGCCGACTTGAATATCGTCGACTCAATTCATTCCGCTGTCGTTCGAAGTCCAGGGCGGCATGTTCGGCAACACCCGCCGTACCCGCCAGCGCCCCGATTTGCCGCAGCAAGCGCGGAATATCCTGCAAGTGACGCGGTTCGGTGACAAACACCTTGAGGCCCAGCCGTTCCAGTTGCGCCACATCTCCGGCATGGTTGCCGCTACGCCAGGCAATCACCAGATCGGGCTTCAGGGTGAGCACGCGTTCCACATCCACCTTGCCGGAATCGCCCAGCGCGGGCAGCCGGCTGGCGGCCTCGGGATAGTCGCTGAAAGCGGTGACGGCAATCAGCCGCTCACCCGCGCCGGCGGCGTAAATCAGCTCGGTCGCATGCGGCGCGAGGCTGACGATGCGCCGGGCGGGCTGGGCGAGAACCAGCGTTTCGCCCCGGTCGTCCTGAACTTCGATGGCGGACGCGGCGAACGGGAACAGGAGCAGCACGACGGCGCCGATTAAGCGCCGCAACGCCGCCATCGGTTATAAAGTCCCGTCGTGGAATACCAGGCTCGGCAGCGCGGTCTTGCCTTCGCCTTCGATGTGAATGCGGGTAATGCCGCTGCTTGCGACCTGGATGCGGAAAATATGGTCGAGCGGCATCCCCATCACGTAGGCCATGATCATGCGGATCACGCCAGCATGGGCAACCACAAGGACATGCTCGCCCTTGTATTCCTTCACCAGGGTATGCCACACCGCGCTCACCCGGGCAGCGAATTCCGACAACAGCTCGGCATTGGCCGGATGATGGTGCAGCGGGTCGCGCCAGAAGCGCAGCAGCGTGTCGGGATCATGCTCCATCAACTGCTGCGGCGTCTTGCCTTCCCACTCACCGAAACCCAGTTCCATCAGGCGCGCATCCTCGCTCACCGGAATCTGCCATTTCTGCGCCAGCGCATGGGCAAAATCGGCACAGCGGGACAAGGGTGAAGTGGCGATATGCTGCCAGGGGTGATGCTCGCCCACTGCCGACCACATCTGTTCCCAGCCTTTTTCGCTCAGAGCATCGTTGGTCTGGCCCCGGTATTTCTTGCCGCCAACAGCCTCGCCGTGGCGGATCAGATCGATGGTTGTGATTTTCATATTAAATTTCCATTGGTAAAAAAGATTAGCTACCGGTCCAGCGTGCCAATGCGAACAGCAACAATAGCACCAGCCACATCATTAAAACACGCCAGACCAGACTCAAGGCGCTATCGAGGAAGTCGGCATCCGCTTCATCGCCGATACCCCACTCCACTTGCGCTTCGCCCAGTTTCACACCCAGCGCACCGGCGCCGCTGGCGAGGATAATACCCATACCCTGCTGCGCCCACTGCCCGACCTGGGAGCGCCAGCAATACATGGCGTCCTCGAAATCACCTACCACCGCAAAACTGATACCCGTCAGGCGCAACGGCACCCATTCCATCCAGCCCAGCACCCGCACCGCAAAGGCTCCGAATTCGCCGAACTCACGCTCGTCCAGGGCACCCCATTTCCGCGCCAGGATCTGGGCCAGCCGATACAGCACTGCCCCGCCGGCACCAAAAACCACGAACCACACGATTACCCCGAACAACTCCTTATAGGCGCTGAGCAGTGTTTCTTCAATACCCAGCCGGGCGATCTCGGAGGCAGGTCGCGACGATGCGTCCAGGCCCATCCACTGTTCCAGCTGCTTCCTGGCCCCGGCCAGGTCCTGCTTGCATAACAGCGCTGCCAGATTGTCCGCGCTGACGCTGAAGTGCCTGAACCCCAGCGACAAATACAGGACTGCCACACTCCACGCCCATCCCAGCATCGGGCTGAGATCCGCCAGAACATACCCTGCCCCGGCCACCGCCCCGGCAAGAAGCATCGCTCCCAGCATCCAGGCCAGAACCCCGTGGCGGTGTTCCCCGGCATTGAAATGCCGCTCCAGAAAATGCGCGTAGACAGCAAGCCAGGCGTAAACCCGGAAACGCTGCGGCAAGGGCCGGAAATACTCCAGCAATAAAGCGGCGAGCAATGCGGAGAAACTCATCGCGGGTTCTTTGTTATTGATCCATTTCCACTGTCAACACCCCATCCTGATATATCTCCACCGTGGGCAGCTTGAACTTCATGTGGTTTTTTTCCAGGTATTCCAGCAGCGCCGCATAAGCCTTGCCCGGCGCCAACAGAAGCTGCGCCTTGACCCGCACCAGCAACACCCGCCGCGCCGGCACTTCGCCGATGACGAGAGGTTCGGCCACCCTGGCCTGAGCGTCCACGAGATACCCGACCTGAGCGCTCCAGTCGCGTTTGGGCGTGGAACGGGGATCGTTGAGCAACAACGTAACTGGAGCCCCGGCGCTCACGCCCTGCTGTTGCAGGCGGCCCAAGACCTCCTGCTGTTTTTCCGGCAGCTTGTAATAGTCGCCCTTCTGGGTCAGATAAGCATAACGGTAAGGGCCGCGCTGGGTCTGTTCAAAGCTTGCGGCGTTAAAACCGCCCCACCACCAGAATATCAGAATAAGAGGCAGCACGAAGGCGAGCAGAAAAGGTAACCAGTGTTTCTTCATGCAGTTCGGTCAGGGAGTAGTCATTCGGGAAGATACCACAAATCCCGCGCACGGCGCGGTGAGCCGGGCTCAAATACCCATGTGCCGGAGCGGTGGCCAGCCATAGGCTTCGACGTCAATTGTCTGCGCTCTACCCAAGATCAGATTAGCCATTATTTCCGCACTGGCCGGTGCCATGGTTACGCCATAACGGAAATGCCCGCTGTTCACGAACAGGTTCTCCAGCCTGGGGTGACGGCTGATAACCGGCACATTCTCCGGTGACCCGGGCCGCAGACCGGACCAATGCTGGACCAGTGGCACATCCTTCAGAAGCGGGAGGATTTCGCTGGCCCGTGCATACAGCATCGCCCTGGCTTCCTGGGTCGTACTCTTGTCGAAGCCGACATCCTCCAGCGTACTCCCCGCCAGCACATGGCCATCCAGGCGCGGAATCAGGTAAATCCCGCTTTTCAGGATAATGGTTTGCAACGCGTCCGGCTCGGTCTTGAACAGCAGCATCTGGCCTCGGATGGGGCGGATGTCGAGATTCAGCGCATGTTCACCCAGCAGTTGTCTGCTCCACGCGCCGGAAGTGACGATGTAATGCTCGGCGCACAGCATGCCATGGCGCGTTTGAACGCCGGCGATAACGGCTCCATCGCTTTGCCAACCGGTGACTTCGGTATGCTCGTTGATCTGCACGCCGAGCAGTTCCAGCCTGCGACGCAAGGCTTTGAGCAGTCTCGGGTTGCGGGCCTGCGCGACGTCTTTCAGCCACAAAGCATCTTCATTCAGTGCCAGTGCAGGGATGCGCGTTTGCGCATTTAGCATTTCCAGCCTGATCGCATTCGCATTGCACCATGCCCGTGCCGTATCCGTGGAAAACGGCGGCAAAACCAGCATCCCGCATTGCCGGTATTGCGGGTCGATCCCGGTCGCGGTTTTCAGCGCCTCGGCCCACGCCGGGAACAATTCGAGGCTCCGCAGCACCAGTGAGTTAACCGCTCCGGAATAATCCCAGGGCAAAAGCGGGAACAGGATGCCGCCACCAGCCCAGGAAGACTCCCGGCCCACGCCACCCTGATCCACAAGCGTGACCCGGGCCCCCGCCTGCGCAAGCTCCAGCGCCGTTGCACAACCTACAACGCCGGCACCGATAATCACAACATCAGAACTCAACTAGCCCATCCTTTTTAAATCAGCCGCAGCATCATAGTCGCTTAGGATAGCCGTAACAATCGTCGGCTTTCATCCAAGGTCCCAGGAAAAATCCAGTTCATTGCCACTCGTCCGGAAAAAGCTCCCACTTGTCATCCCGTGCTGGTAATCTTGACATTCATCCGATAGCATTCAGACCATACCAAAAGAAAGGACAGCATGATGAAAATCCATACAACGCCAATCAGACGATCCGCGGGCCTGTCCTCGAGAGCTTCAGTCGCTGGCATTACGCTGATTGAACTCATGGTTGTCGTGGCGATTATCGGGATATTGGCTTCTGTCGCCCTGCCAGCCTATCAGGACTACGTAACGCGAGGAAGAATTCCGGATGCAACATCCGGGCTGGCTTCGAGGCGGGTGCAGCTTGAGCAGCATTTCCAGGATAACCGGACATATGCTGGCGCGGATACCGCTACGGGGCGACCATGCTTCAACGATACGACCACAAGCAAATATTTTGATTTCTCATGCACGGCGGCGGATGCGACAACTTTCGTCATCCAGGCCGATGGCAAAGGCGCGATGGTGGGATTCACTTATTCAATCAATGAGCTCAATGCCAAAACAACCGTTGCGGTTCCCTCTGGCTGGGCACTCCCCTCACCTAACGATTGTTGGGTCACGAAAAAGGGCGGCGCGTGTTAATCCATCGAAAATACCATTTGTGCTCGGGTTGCACCGCCGGGCACACAGGGAGAGGCCCCGAGAGAACACTGCGGGGTTTCACGCTGATCGAACTGATGATTGCTGTTGTGATCCTGGGCGTTGTGATGGCGCTTGCCATGCCCAGTTACCGCTCATGGATACAGAACACAAAGATACGCAACACGACCGAATCCATGCTGAATGGCCTACAGGTGGCACGCCTGGAAGCTGTAAAACGCAATGCCTCGGTTCAATTCGATTTACGTACAGGAGCAGCCTGGTCAGTGTGCACAAGGCCCACTCCTGCAGGAAACTGTCCCGATCCTGATAATACCACCACCATTCAAAGCCGCGCAGTCAGTGAAGGATCTTCCGGTTCCGTCATTGTCACCCCCAGCGATACCGCGCCCTATGTGTTTAACAGCTTTGGCAAGATGATCAGCCCCGTGCCGGGCGTAGGCAATTTAACACAACTCGATGTGTCAGTTGACACAGCAGTGTTGCAAAGCGCTGATCAGCGACCATTACGCGTCACCATTGATGTAGGCGGGAACACCCGCATGTGCGACCCCTACCCCGGCCTCGCCGCAGCTGACCCCCGCAAATGTCCATGAGGAGCCAAAAAATGAACGGTTCCACCCACACTTCACAACAGGGCGTTGTTTTGCTGGAGGCCCTGATCGCGATCCTGATTTTTTCCATGGGCATTCTCGCCGTGGTCGGATTGCAGGCTGCCATGATAAAAAGCACCTCCGATTCAAAATTCCGCGCTGACGCCAGCTATATCGCCCAGCAGAAGATCGGGCGGATATGGGCAAACCCCGATCCTGCCAACTACGCCAGTCATGTTGAGGCAAATACCGACATATCCACCTTGCTGCCCAGTGGCACTCGAACTACCACCCAACCCACCCCTGGCGAGTTTGTAGTTACCATCACCTGGCTATTACCGGGGGAGACAACGCCACACAATTTCAACACCACAGCCCGCATTACGGGAGGCTAGAATCATGCCGTCGAACTATAAATACGAACATTTCCGCCAAATGGGTTTCAGCCTTGTGGAAATCCTGGTTGGCTTGGTAATCGGCCTGCTCGCAACCATGGTGATCATGCAGGTTTTCGCCGTCTTCGAAGGGCAAAAACGTAGCACCACAGGCAACGCCGACGCACAAACCAACGGCAGCATTGCCCTCTACAATATAAAACGTGATATCGAAATGGCGGGATACGGCCTACCCATTTTCAGCACCACCGATTCTCCGCTCAGATGCACTACGTTGCCGCTTTTTGACCATGACGGCGATGGCGCCACGGCCACTATAAACATGTTTCCGATTGCCCTCACCGACGGCGGAGCCGCGGCTGGCGCCAGCGACACGATCGCCATCCGCTATGGCCGCACGCAAACGGGTGGTATTCCCATCGCGTTTTCCGTGGCCGCAGTCACTCCAACGGTCGCAACGGTCGACAACAACATGGCCTGCCAGGCCGGGGATTGGGCCATCATCAGCAGCGGAACAAACTGTGCCATGGTACAAGTTGCCGCAACGCTGCTGCCTCTCGCGACACGCGCCGACTGGGTCCAGATTCCGCTAACAAACGCCCCTGCCTTCGTAGCCGGCAATATCGCCTGCATCGGCCAATATCAAAAAGATCCCCCTTATGACGACCATTCGTCACCCATTCAGTATTTATACCGGGTAGTCAATGGCGCCCTGGAACTGAATACTTCCCCCAGCGTGGCGGGTATAGTCAACATCCAGGCACAATATGGCATTGTCAGTGCCGCCGCTGCTACATCACCGAGCACAACCGACGACAACCAGATTACCCAATGGGTAAATGCCACCGGCGGCACTTGGGCCACGCCAAGCGTAACGGACCGCAACCGCATCAGAGCCATCCGCATCGCTGTGGTGGCGCGTAACGGTTTGCTGGAAAAAGAAAACGTGACCAATGCATGCAGTTCTACCACCACCGCCAATCCTACCGGCCTGTGCGCATGGGAAGGCAGCGGCGGCTCTCCCGCCCCGGCCATTGACTTGAGCAACGACCCCGACTGGCAACGTTACCGCTACAGGGTCTTCGAGACAATCATCCCGCTACGCAGCATGATCTGGTCCGCATGATCAAACCAAGGATGCACTAAAATCATGAAACCACTACTATTCAGGATTCATCGTTCAGCGTTATTCTCCGCACACCCGGCGCTACTCGGTCAGCACGGCGTGGTGCTTTTTATTGCTCTCATCGCGCTTGTAGTCATGTCACTCGCTGCGGTTGCACTAGTGCGCTCGGTAGACACATCCACCATTATCGCAGGCAATCTTGCGTTCAAGCAGTCGGCCACCACTTCCGGGGACAGAGGGCTCGAAAGCGCCATCACCTGGCTGGCGGCAACGAGCACTGCCAACGCGGCCATAGATCCTTGGAAGATCGCCACTCATCCCCTCAATGTTACCAATGCGACTTTGGGCTATTACGCGAACGCAAACCCTGCGCTAAACCTTACCGCTGACGCCACTTGGGCCAGCGGAAGCAGCAGGGATGCCGGCACCGATGCCACTGGCAATTCCATGCGCTACATCATCCAGCGCATGTGCCGAAACGCCAATCAGGTTATTTCTCAGACAAACTGCCTTTTTGGCAGTAGCAATGCTGACGACGGAGAAAAACTCGCGGGCGAGCCGTACAGGCTGTCATCGGACACGGCCTCGCCCATGTATAGAATCACCGCGCGTTCCACCGGCCCGAGAAACACCGTCAGCTACATTCAAGCATTCGTTTACTAGGAGGCAACCATGAAACGCTATCTGGACACCAACACCACGGCCTGCCGGTTACTGAACTTGGCACTGATTACCAGCCTTGCGTTGCCATTGCCTTCCCTCGCCGCACCTGTCGCATTGGCAACCGCGCCGCTGACTAACGCCACAACTACTTCGGTACTGCCCAACCTGATGTTTGTCCTGGACAACTCCGGCAGTATGGGGCAGGACTACACTCCCGACTACATGTCGAGGTATAACGTAAGTGTCGCTAGTGGTAGCAATCCGTGGACAGATGATGACTGGAGTAGCGCTGCATCCGAGGAGAAAAACTGCAGGGACAGCGCCGATGATGACGGTAGCGCGAGCCCGGGGGTGTCCTCTCTGGATCTCTGCGTGGTGGGAGATGTTCCCTACATGACCGGCGCGATGAATTCGCAATATTACAACCCCGCCATCCGGTACGCGCCCGGCGTTAATGCAGACGGAACCAGCAAGGCTAGCCAGACCAACCCGTCCAGCGTGCTCACGGATGGTTACAACAAACAGAACAAGACCCAGTTGAATGTCAGCACGACTACCATTAATTTAACCACTTCATACCCGGACCGGGTGTGGTGCAAAAACGCGAGCGATTCACCCACCGGCGCGGATTGCATCAAGAACAACAACTATACGTATCCCAATGCAACCTACAAATACGGGCGTAGTGGTGGCGATGTCAAGGGTTTGTATGGCGCGCCCTATTATTATGATGTACTTCCCACGGAATACTGCACGGCCGCGGACCTGAAAACCTGCACGCTGTCTTCCGTGCCAACAGGTGCTTACACTTTCCCCGCAAAATCGCGCTGGTGCAGCGATACCTTACTTACGACTTGTCAGGCGACTAAGACCGCCACCTACAAGTATCCTCGCTATGTGGGAGTCAGCACCACTGCTGTCGCTGCCACTGGTTATGCATCTGTAGGGGGAACCTCAAAAAACAAATGTTTCAGTTCTATCAAAGTGGGTGCTGTCGAAATTCTGGGCGCCAACATCTGCTGGGGCAATACGGAAGATGATGCCGGCTTTGCCACTTTGCTGAAAAACCAGATCAATACCTACAATTCCAGTCCCGAGTACACGGCGGTCATTAACGGGGGTGACGCCAAACGAATAGACATTACTTCAACCTTGGCTGCGGGCGCCACCGCCAATGGAAATATTACCTATACCAGCACCGGTACAACGCTAACCATGCAAAGCGGAACAGATATCACTGGCGGCGTGACGGGCATCTCTACTTCACCCTATACTTTTACACGCACCGACATCGTTCCCGCCACTCCAACTTATCCCAAGGTAGCTGCTCGCACTGACTGTTCAGGAACAGATGGTCCCACTGGTTGCACCTACGACGAGGAAATCACCAACTTCGGTAACTGGTATGCCTATTACCGCACCCGCATGCAAGGCATGAAGAGCGCGGCGAGCAAGGCTTTCAAGCAGATCGACAACCGCTACCGTGTCGGATTTATTACCATTGCCAACCAAGGCAGCGCGGGAAATTACCTTCCGATCGCAAAATTCGACAACCTATCAACCGGCTCGGAAGCCACCTACCAGAAATCAACCTGGTACACGACTTTGTTCAACATCAGCCCCAGTTCAAGCACACCACTACGCTCAGCACTGTCGATAGTAGGTCGCATCTTTGCCGGCAAGAAACCGGTGGGTTCTTCCGACCCGATGCAGTATTCCTGCCAGCAAAACTTTGCTCTGCTCACCACGGACGGCTACTGGAATACGGATGTAGCTTCCGATGTAAAGGATATATCAGGAAGTGCCATCGGCAACCTGGATGGCGGTGCCACCCCGCGACCGATGTATGAAGGCACAACGGCAACATCAGCCACCCTGGCCGATGTTGCCAAGTATTACTACGATACCGATTTGCGCTCCAGCGCTCTGGGTAACTGCACCGGCTCACTTGGTCTTGATGTATGCGTGGACAATGTATTCGTCAGCGGCACAGACAGCAACGTCAAGCAACACATGACCACATTCACCCTTGGCTTGGGCGTGGATGGCACGGTGACATATAGCAGCGACTACAAAACGGTCGCTGATCTTGCTTCGCCTCCCTCAGATGCGCGACTGGATTATTACAATATATATAAAGGGACAGGCACACCCACAGGAAACTGGCCCGTTCCTGTATCAGGTAACGAAACCACTGTTGATGACCTGTGGCATGCAGCCGTCAACGGGCAGGGAACCTATTTCAGCGCCAAGGATCCGGCTCAACTGAGCACCGGACTGAACGAGGCTCTCGCCGCTATCGGCTCGAAACTGGGTGCTGGCGCGGCGGCGGCTACCAGTACGCTGGACATCACCCCAGGAGATAATTTTGCCTACCTGGCCACTTATACCACTGTAAAATGGACCGGTAATCTGGAAGCGCGCAGTATTGACGTAGACACTGCGGACCCTAGCTTAACAGCAACCTGGTGCGCGGAAAACGTCGTCGCAGGATCATGCGCAACCGCACCTGTCGCCGATATGAGTGGCGGCAGCACAATCTATTACTGCGTGACGCCGGTCACCGTTCCATCCGACTGCGTAGCTCCGGGCATCCTAGACGGCACTAACTGCAAGGTAGAAGTGCCCACCTCCTGCACCGGCACCATGGCAGCCAAGGTGGCTGCAAGCACAGACACCCGCGTGATCAAAATGAATAAAGGCGGGGCGCTCGATGATTTCTACTATGCAAACCTGACCGCAACACAGCAGACCTACTTTGCCGGTACGGGACTCAGCCAGTGGCCTCTCCTGACCGTCGCCCAGCAAACTGCTGCTGCAGGTGTAAACATGGTCAATTTCCTGCGCGGCCAAAACGGGTATGAAGACCGTGCCACCAACCCTGCCCTTGATCGGCTATTCCGCTATCGCGAGGCGGTGCTGGGCGACGTGGTTGAATCCCGCCCCTTCTTTGTTGGCAAACCAACTTTCAGTTATACCGATACCGGCTACAGCGCCTATGTCACCGATAAAACCTCCCGCCCGCGCACGGTCTACATGGGTGCCAACGATGGCATGTTGCACGCCTTCGATGCCGACAACGGGCAAGAGCGCTGGGCTTATGTGCCGAGCATGGTAATTCCCAATATGTGGAAACTTGCGGACAAGAATTATTCCACCATGCACAGCTACTATGTTAATGGCAATCCTGTTGTCGGTGATATTTATGACGGAACCAGCTGGCGTACCATTTTGGTAGGAGGATTGAACGGTGGCGGGCGTGGCTATTATGCCCTGGACATCACCAGCCCTACCAGTCCCATTCTACTTTGGGAGCTATCCAGTAACTCCACTGACGCCTTGCACGATGACGATCTTGGCTATAGTTTTGGTCAGCCGGTCATAACTAAGGATAAGGACGGCAACTGGGTTGTTTTGCTGACTTCAGGCTACAACAATACCAGCCCCGGCAATGGCGTGGGTTATCTCTATGTGCGCAACGCTCTAACCGGGGCATCTATCAGAAAAATCAGCACAGGAGTAGGTGACACTACTACTCCTAGTGGATTGGCCAGAATCGGTACCTGGGCGGATGAACCTGATAAAAACAATACCGCTGGATATACCTATGGGGGTGATTTGCTTGGAAATCTCTGGCGCTTTGACATCAACACTGGTTCAGTGTTGAAGTTTGCCGAACTGAAAGACCCACTTGGTAATCCTCAACCTATTACCACCCGGCCAACTCTGGGCAAAGTTGATGGCAAGCGTGTGGTATTCGTCGGAACTGGGAAGTATCTGGAAACCAGTGACCTTACCAGTACCCAGCAGCAGACTCTTTATGCCATCAAGGACGATGATCCTTTCCCTACAGCAACCCCAGCCGCTACGCTAGTAAATCCCCGCACAACGCTGGTACAGCAAACGCTGACAACCACGGGCGCCGAGCGTACGGTATCCTCCAATGCGGTGGACTTTAGTACCGATCGCGGTTGGTATGTCGATTTTCCGCAGACGGATACGGATGGCAATATTGTAGGCGAACGCGTCAACGTGAATCCCCTTTTAGCTTGGGGTTCGCTGATTGTGCCCACTATTGTGCCTTCCAATACTGTCTGTTCCCCTGGCGGCTATGGCTGGCTTAATTACTTTAATTATAAAACTGGCAGCACGGTTGTCGGTGTTGAAGATGGACTGGCCGGGCAAAAAATCGACTCACCTATTGTGGGTACTACTCCGGTAAAAAAGAGCGACGGTACTGGAGAATTACTGATCACCAAAGGTGACGGAGGCCTGGAGAAACCAAGGAAAAAAACAACATCGAGCAATACCAGTGGATTCACTGGTAAAAGAGTAATCTGGCGTGAATTGATTCCTTAAAAGCGGAATCCCTGGCCCCCGGCCTGCAAGCGCTGGGGAATACAGCTTGGAGAGGGGTGCCTTTACCTCTCTAAAATGACAAACGCCCCGTAACCGGGGCGTTTGTCATTGGTGAAGCAGGAAAACCGGTTTACTCGTACGGGTGCCTCAGTACGATCGCTCTTCCCTGTCCGGCCCGGCACACCGCACAGTACTTCCATGCGCCTCATATAACGACGCGCTTTAACTGGCAACTACTCACGCACTTAAAAGGGGTTACTTCTTGCCGTAAGTGCTGTCGTGAGGCGCAATGGTCAGTAGCCGGATAAAATTGCCTTCAGAAGTGGCCCCATCCGTTTGAACAGCGGCCTGAGTTTTTTAAGTGGAATCTCT
>JASJPB010000007.1:0-491 GCA_031426915.1 Sulfuricellaceae bacterium
GGCATGCACCGCGAGGTCGGCGCGGAAGACCTTTTCCAGTTGCTGGGCGCTGTTGTCCACCTGGATGAGTTTCTTGCCCGCCAACAGATGCTGATCCCAGACGTAGCTGGTTCTTTCGTTGAAGCCCGCCCCCAGCACCAGCACCAGGTCGGCTTCCTGTTCCAGGTAGCGCATGGCGTGGCCGCCGGAGGTGACGCCGAGGCTGCCCAGCGACAGCGCGGAGCGTTCGTCGACCGCGCCCTTGGCCTTGAGGCTGCTGGTCACCGGAATATTGAGATGCTCGCTGATGCGGCGCAGGTGATCCTGCGCGCCGGAACGGATGCAGCCATAGCCCGCGATGATCAGGGGGCGCTTCGCTGCGCGGATCAGTTCCACGCTCTTGTCGATGTATTGCTCGGCGAGCACGCATTCGCCGCTCATGCGCGTGAAGGAAATCCGATCCAGGATGGATGCATCCACCATTTCTTTCTGCACGTTATAGGGGATGCTCA
>JASJPB010000007.1:533-105432 GCA_031426915.1 Sulfuricellaceae bacterium
CGTGCGTTCGATCAGTTTGTGGTAGCGCGTGATACCGGCAAACAACGCGACCTGGTCGATGCTGCCGCCTTCGCCGGAGCTTTCCTGCAGCCCGCCCTTGCCGAACATATGGGTCGAGGTTTCTCCGGTGATCACCAGGATCGGCTGCCTGTCCGCATAGGCATTGGCGATTCCGGTGACCAGATTGGTGGCGCCCGGCCCGGCGGTGGTGATGCAGGCGGAAATTCTTCCCGTGGCCCGGGCATAGCCGCCGGCCATGAAGGCCGCGCCCTGTTCATGCTTGACCAGCACGCTCTTGATGTTCGAGCCGTACAGACTGTCGTAGACAGGCAGGATATGGGCGCCCGGCATGCCGAAAATGGTTTCGATCCCCAGGCGCTCCAAATATCTTACGATTAATTCGCTGACTGCTATTTTCATGTCGTCACATTGTCGCCGGAAGTCTTTGGGTCACCCTGGTTTGTCGCATATCGATTCGGGCGGGGCATTTTACCCGAACCTTGGCCCAATCATGAAATGGGTCGTTCGCCGGTTCCGCAACCGCGGCAGGCCATGTGGCAGATTAACAGTTCCCGCTAAAAAGGTATCATTCCGGAACTGTCATTCCTGAGAAAAGCGCGCCGTCGCGGAATCCCTATGAAAAATCCATTCAGCAACACCTCCCGCAGGGAAATACTGATCGTGGGCTTGCCCGCCGCAGCCCTTATCATCGGCCTGTTCTGGCTTGCCTCCACCTTCGTTCAGCCGGCGCCCCCCAAATTGCTCCATATGACCACTGGCGCGGAGAGCGGGGCGTATCACGCTTATGGCAAACGCTACCAGGAAATTCTGGCGCGCCATGGCATCACGCTGGAACTGCGCACTTCGTCCGGCGCGCTGGAAAACCTGCGGCGCCTCAAGGATGGCAATGCCGGCTTTGCCATCGGTTTCATCCAGGGCGGAACGGCCACTGCCCAAGACGGCGCGGGGCTGATGTCGCTGGGCAGCATGTACTACGAACCCTTGTGGGTGTTTTACCGGAACAAAGAGGCCTTCGACCGGGTTTCCCAGTTGCGGGGCAAAAAACTCGCGGTCGGTGCCGAAGGCAGCGGCACGCGCAAACTGGCATTGCAGATCCTCGCCGCCAACGACATGTCCAGCGATGGCGCCAGCCTGCTCCCGCTCGCGGGGGATGCGGCGGCGGAAGCACTCAGGCGCGGGGATGCGGATGCGGCTTTCATCATCGCCGGCGCCGATTCGGCCGTGGTGCGCAAACTGCTGGGCGCGGAGGGGGTGCGCCTGATGAGTTTCGCGCAGGCGGGCGCCTACGTGAAACGTTTCCCCTTCCTTTCCCGGGTGTCGTTGCCGCGTGGCGCGGTGGACCTGGTGCGGGATATCCCGGCGCAGGATGTGACGCTGGTCGCCCCCACCGCCAACCTGGTCGCGCGCGAAGATATGCACCCCGCCCTGGTGAGCCTGCTGGTTCAGGCCGCAGCCGAAGTGCACGGCGAGGCGGGCATGTTCCAGCAGACGAAGGAGTTTCCCGCGCCCAAGGATGTGACCTTCGAGGTCAGCAAGGATGCCGAGCGCTACTACAAATCCGGTCCTCCCTTCCTGCAGCGCTACCTGCCTTTCTGGGCCGCGATCCTGGTGGACCGCATCCTGGTGATGGCGCTGCCGTTTCTTGCGCTGATTCCCATCCTGCGTGCTATTCCCGCCGTGTACGCATGGCGCGTCACTTCCCGCATTTACAGTTGGTACGGCGAACTGTCGATGCTGGAGAACGAGATCAAGCTCAATTACGACCCGGCCCGCTATGCGGATTACCTGGCCCGGATCGACAGCATGGAGGAGCGTGCCAACAACCGCCCGGTACCGGTTTCATTCGCCCATCTCCTTTACACGCTGCGCGAGCACATCAACCTGGTGCGCATTTCTCTGGACCGGAAAAGAATGGAAGGCAGACCTTCTTGAAACGCAAAGGCGCAGAGAGCGCAAAGTAAAAACAGTGAGTCATCCATATTCATCTTCTTTGCGTCTTAGCGTCTTTGCGGTTGTACTGTTTATATAATCAGACCGCATGCGCCACCACCACCTCCGCCAGGCGCGTGGTATAGCAGGGCGACTTGTAGCCGGATTTTACGCGCCAGGGCTGTTCCAGCCCTTCCCCGGCGAGTTTGATGCTTCCCTGCCCGAAGCTCAGATTGATGCGGTCCAGCACCTGCATCAGCGCGGCGGAGCGCGCCATCCGGGCGGGGTCGTCGAACAGCGTGGGCGCGTGCTGGCTGGCGGGGATCAATCCGGAAAGCATCACGCCCGCCTTGGTGTAGGCAAACCCCGCTTGATAAATCGTTTCCAGCCCCTGTAGCGCGCCATGGCAGAGCGCCATCGAGTCGGATGTCGGGGAGGGCAGCGGTAGCGTGATGCCCGGGCTGTACTGCGGCGCATTGTGCTTGAAGGGGTTGGTGCGGATGAAAACGTGGATGGCGCTGGCGAGGGCGTGCTGGCTGCGCAGTTTCAGCGCGGCGCGCATGGTGTAGCTCTGCACCGCCTGCCGCAGTTCCGCCAGGCTCAGCACGGGTGTACCGAAGGAACGCGAGGACATGATCTGCTGGTTCGGCGCCGCAATCTCTTCCAGGCTGAGGCAGGGGATGCCGTTGAGTTCCTTCACCGTGCGTTCCAGCACCACCGAAAAGCGCTGGCGAATGCGCGCGGGCGGTGCGCGCTTGAGGTCGAGCACGGTGTTGATGCCCATGGCACCGAGCCTGGGGGCAAGGCGCCGGCCCACGCCCCAGACCTCGCCGACCTCGATCCCGCCCAGCAGGCGATCCAGTTCGCCGGGTTCGAACGCGCCGAAGTCGCACACGCTGTCGAAGCCGGCGCGCTTCTTGGCGACATGGTTGGCGAGCTTGGCCAGGGTTTTCGAGGTGGCGATGCCGACGCAGACCGGCAGCCCTAGCAGGCGGCGTATCCTGTGCCGCATGGTCTGGGCGTAGCGCGTCAGCCCGGCGCGCTCGAAACCGCTCAGGTCGAGGAAACACTCGTCGATGGAGTAGACCTCCTGATTGGGCGAGAAGGTCGAGAGGATGGACATCACGCGCGCGCTCATGTCGGCGTAGAGCGCGTAGTTGCTGGAGAGCGCGACGATGCCGTGGCGCTCCGCCAGTTCCCGGACCTGGAACCACGGCACGGCCATGCCGACGCCCAGCGCTTTGACCTCGTTGCTGCGCGCCACCACGCAGCCGTCGTTGTTGGACAGCACGACGACCGGCCTGCCTTCGAGCTTGGGGTTGAACACCCGTTCGCAGGAAACGTAGAAATTGTTGCAGTCGATCAGCGCGATGTTGGCGGGCATGATCCTGAAAGCCTCAATTGGATGCCCCCACCTCGTGGATCGACCAGCGCACCACGCCCCAGATCGTGAGGGCTTGGTCCGACCCGACACGGATGTCGGGATAGTCGCTATTGCCGGCGCGCAGCACACAGCCTTGCGGCGCATGGCATAGCTGTTTCACTGTGAAGTCGCCTTCCAGCACGGCGATGACGATGCTGCGGTCGCTCGCCTCGACGGAACGGTCCACCACCAGCAGGTCGCCGTCGTGGATGCCGAACCCGGTCATCGAATCGCCTGCGACGCGAACGAAGAACGTCGCTTCCTTGTGGGCGATGAGGTGCCGGTTCAGGTCGATGCGGCCCTCGACGTAGTCGTCGGCGGGCGAGGGGAAGCCGGCAGGAACCGGCGTGGCCAGCAGCGGGCCCTTTGCCAAGGACACGGCTGGCGGCTCGGCGAGCAGCGACAGCATGCCCCCCGGCAAGGCCGCCGGGCCTTCCATGCAGAGACTGGATGACATGGCAGTCCCGGCTAGTTTCTGTAGCGTCGGACCAGGCCGACCATGACGCCGTAGATTTCCAGCGATCCCTGCGGACGGATGACAGGAAACGCCTTGTTGTGCGGGCGCAGGATGAACTTGCCGCGTTCGATGGCCAGCTCCTTGAGGGTGAACTCGTTGTCCACGATGGCCACCACGAAATCCCCGGCGCTGGCGGCGGTGCCGCGCTCGACCACGGCGATGTCGCCGTCGTTGATCCCGGCGTCGATCATCGATTCGCCCCGGATGGGGATCATGGCGGTGCGGGAAGGGGTGCGCACCAGGTAGTCGTCGACGAAGAAGGGATCGCCGCCGACATCGTTGGCCAGCACCGGCATTCCCGCCGGCACCGCGGCATCCGCCAGCGGGCGCTCGAAGAAGCGCCTGGCCGGCACCCATGCATCGTCGTCCGGGGTGCGTTCGAGGAAACCCTGCGTTTCCAGGCGTTCGAGGAATTTGCGCGCTGCCGCCTTGGAAAAACCGATCAGCGTCGCGATGCGTTGCTGCGAGGGAATGCGCCGGGCATCGGCGTAGTAATCGCGAAGCCTGGCGAGGTGTTCGTGGTCCCGATTCGGAGTGGGCATGGCAGAGTCCATGGGTTATCGTATGGAAACCATGATAGTTGCCAAATGAAAACCTGTCAAATGGCTCGCGGTTTCTACGGAGGCTTGTCTCCGTTTCACATTTTCCGAAGTACTCAATTGTAAAAAAACGGTTTTTACTGGTTGGAACCGCAAGATGTACAGTCAGCGCCCTATCGCCATGCTACCCCATTCCCTCTATCCTTTAGCTACATGGCGAGGATAGAACTGTTACGGATTTCAAGGAGATAAGGGGGAATATCATGGGAAAAGAAAACATGATCCGGCAACTCCTCAGGGGCTTCGAGTCTGATTTATATAACATGAGCCCTGCGGAATTGGAGCGGGAATTGAAAAGTGAGTGCATGCGCCTCAGTGAAAAAACCTATAGCGAGGTTGTCGAGCTGTACTACATGGATAACCCCGGTACTTCGTTGTTGCAGCTGCGCTGAACCCGGAGGATTCATCAGGCAGGGCGCCAGCACGCGCGCAGGCCCGGAGAACTGTCCGGGTCGAAGGTGCCGGGAGCTTGCCGAACCATCAAGCCGATGGGGATCAATCCCCTCTGCCAATATCATGGGCACGCAATGTCAGCAGCGCCTGGTCGTACTCGAAGCGTTCGATTTCCCGTCGCAGCTGGGCGGCAGTGGGTATGCGCTACTTGCAGCAGGTTTTTGTCGTCACGGCATGGCTGAGGGTCGGGAAAACGGCAGGTGGCGGAGAAGCCGCGTTATTCCCTGGAAAGTGCGAAACAGTCGTCGCGCCACTTGCAGTCAAGCTGGTCGCATTCCTGGTTGCGGGCGCTGGCGAAACAGTCGAAATTGCCCTCCTGTTGCTGGATTTCCCGTATCAGATCGGCTTTGGACAGGCTTCCTGGCTCGATGTCATGCTGTTGCGCGAGTGTGTGTATTTCCTGCAGTTTCATAACTATTTCCCTGGTCTGGTCATGATGAGGTCGATGAATCGATGGCGGCACCAGCGGTTTACTTTAGCGCATAGGTCATGACATTGATATAGGCGGAATGAGGGGGCGCCCATTCCTTGTCGTGGTTTTCCGTTTTCCTCATTTTCCCGCAGCGTCGCCATGCAGAATGCCCGATTGTGCGTAATGGTTCACACTAAGTGCAGATTAAGTGCAGACAGGGTTTACCCCTGATGCCAATTCCGGCAAGGCTTTCTAAATCGCCAAGTATGCAAGCTCCCATAAGCTGCCAGGTTTTGCTGGCGGAAGACGATCCGGGCGACGCCAATCTGGCGCGCCATTCTCCTCCCCGGGGCCGCCCTGGAAGCGGCGCGAAGCTGCGCCAGAATCTTGAGGAAACGCCGCTCATGCTGCCGGAAGCGGTCAGGCCTTGCCCGCCCCGGCGCAGCTATCGGGGGCCAGCAGCAAAAGGTCGCTGGTTCTCTGCAGCAACTGGCTCTGGCCTTCAATTTCCGCCAGCGAGGCTTGATATTCCTGAGAAATCTTCTGCATCAGTTCATGAAAAACAGGGTAGGGCACCCGGTCGAACTGCATTTTTGCTTCGCGCAGGGATTCCCGGGCCGTTTGGGCCTCGATTTTCGTCGCCTCCAGCTTGTTCCGGGCGAGTTTGATATTTTCGAATGCTTGCTCCGTACCTAGCTGGATATCCAGACGTGCCTGCTCGTCCAGGGTGCGGTTCACCACTACGGCCGCACTGAGTCGGTCCCAGTTGGCGCGCTCGGCTTCCTGAAAGTTGGCCGGCATGTTGATGCTCACGCCGGCGGTGGCAGCATAACCCCGCCTGTCGTTCGCATACTCGTCAATGTAGCTCACGCCCAGATGGAGGTCTGCATTTACGCTGCTGCCGGCGCCGATTTCGCGGTTATACAGCAGGGCTTCGCGCTGGGAGCCGAGCTTCCTGACGTCTACCGAGTGACGTTGCGCCGATTGGGTGAGTTCCGCGCTGGACAGGCAAAGTTGCGGAAAATCCGGCTGTGTCGGCTCAAAGGCGATAATGCTCTGGCCCAGGATCGAGTGCAGGGTATTCAGGGCCACGCGCTGCAGGGCGCGGAAACGTTGCAGCTCATCCCGTGCTGCAGCCAGGCCATTGTTGTAACGCTGATTTTCGCTGTCGGTCCACATGCCCTTCTCATGCAGTTTCCGGGCTGCGGGGGCATTGGCGGACAGTGAGTTGAGATACTGTCCGGTCAATCGTTCCGCCTGAATGTATTGCCAATACAAGGTGTACTGGTTGCGTAGCTGGTGCTGCAAATGACGTCGCGCGTCATCCAGCTCGATCGAATTCAGCTGGATTTGCGTTTGCGCTGCCTTTATCGCCTCGAGTTGCTGTGCGCGGCCGCCCAGCAGTGGGTAGCTCAGCCCGACATGAGGCTGTAGCGCATTGTAGTTTCGGGTCAGATTGTCGGTGACGATCTGCCTGTGGTGCCCGACATCCAGCCTGCCGGAGATTTGCATTCCTTCCCTGGATTGTTCCAGGCGCAACAGTTGCTGCGCATAGTTGATTTGCGATTCCAGCGCCTTGAGACGTAGCGAGGAAGAAAGCCTGTCTTCAAGTTTGGACAGCGGCAATATTTCGGCGCGGGCCGCGAGCGGGACCAGCAACAGGCCCAGCATTGCGTAGCGCAAGGCGCGATTTTTTCTTGTGGTGATCTTTGATACGTGTGGCATGCAGGCCCCCTTTGTCTCTACCAGTGCGGAATCCTAGCCCATATTTTCTCCGGCACATAGGGGTGCCAGAGACGAATGCGCAGAAATTCCCGCAGCATGGAAAGCAGCTCCACCATATGAATCGGCAAGCGGTAAAAAGGGTAGAGCGGCACCAGCCACAGCATCTTCAAGCGGGGCGTGGAGGCGATGTCGTTGGCAATCAGCATCTTGATGAAAAGGAAGAAGGCGGTCAGCCAGTACATGACGGTCAGTAGCGCCGGCGCGGAGAAGGGGTCGCTCAAAGCGAAATAAATCACGCTCCACAGCGCGAGAAAGGGAAAAACGACCCGGAACAGCAGGATGTCGACGAAAACAAGCGCATTGACGATGCCAAAGTGCCAGAAGTGATAGAGATCTCCCTGCTTGTGCAGGCGGATCTTGACCATGTTCCGGGTCCAGCGGCTGCGTTGGCGCAACAGCCAGCCATAGTGGTCTGGCACATCGGTCCAGACGATGGCATCCAGCGCAAAGCGCAGTTTCCAGCCCTGCTTGCGCAAGCGTACCGTGAGGTCGGTGTCATCCCCCAGTCCCGAGTCGTAGCCGCCCAGTTGACGCATGGCGACGGCACGGAACATGCTGCCCGCACCGGGCAGAATCGACAGCAGATTCAAGGGTGCGCGCCACAGTCTGGAAATGCTCACGTTGAGCGCATATTCGCACTCCTGGAAGCGCGTGACCAGGTTGCGGGTCGCATTCTTCACGCGCAAATTCGCGGACACTGCGCCTACCCTGGGGTCGGCAAAAGGGGCGAGCAAATGCTGAATGATGCCGGGCTGCAGCTCGCAGTCCGCATCCGGCACGAAAATGAAATCTCCGCGCGCCAGAACCAGGCCGATATTCAGGCTGCTGGGCTTGCCGTTGTGGTTTTTTGCCTCGAATACGCGCACTCGCCCGGTTTTTTCCCATGCCCGTGCGCGCGCCACGCTCTCGTCGGTGGAGTAGTCGTCGACGAAAACGACCTCAAGATTTTGATAGCCGCATTGCAGTGCGGATTGAATCATTTTCGCAATGCTGTGCTCGACATTGCGCCCCGCGATGACGATGGAAACCAACGGGTTCGCGGGCAGGCCGGAACCTTGCGCGGCGGCCAGCGCGCGGGGGTAAAACAGGCAGGTCAGCCACAGCAGGATGTCGGGCAGCACAAAACGCATCAGGACCAGCACCACAAACCAGAAAAACAGATTGGCGGAAGTCAGCAGTTCGCCCAGTACGCGCGTCATCCCGCCCATGCTCACCAGGCTCAGCGGCGAGAGAAAGTACCCCAGGAAGCCATTCAGGTGTTCCATGATCCTAGAAACCTCAGTTGGACGTGGTGGAGTGCGCGGTTTTTGGGACGCAGGGCAAGGCGCAATGACGCGGAATGGTCGTTCCATTCCAAGGAATTGCAACGCAGCCATGCGTCCCAAAAACCGTGTAATCCACCACGTAGCGGCCTCACCAAATGGGTGAACCCATGATTAACGAAGAAATTTATTATATTCATTGCATTACACACTCAATGGAGCGGTCAACTGAGGTTTCTAGGATGATGCTCCGCGCTGGTTGCCAGTTGAGTTGCCAGGTCGCTTTCCTGGTTGAGGTCGACAACTTGTGCCTGCAGCGCATTTCCCGCGCCGGCAAGAAAGCGCTTGAGCCATATATCCGCCCCGGCCCTGTCCGTTGCCGGTAGCAGGATCATCAGGCGCTCCTCTCCATAGCGCCCGATCTTGTCGGAATTCCTCAGACTCGCCGCCATGTGAAACACCCGCTTTTCCGTTTGGGCCTCATCGCCCGCACCGAGCCGCACCATGATCAGGCTGAAGGCCGTGCCATAACGCTTGGCGCGGCGCATCTCGTCCTCGAGCAGGAACATGAAAACATGCCGGCGATAGATAGGGCGACCCTCTCCTTCCAGCAGCAGTTCTTCCTCCTGGTCGAACAGGCGTCCATTGTTCAGGGCCGCCATGCCGAGAGAGCTCAGGCGGTAGCTGTGGACATCCTTGTGCAGCAGCTGGTCGCCCGGGGTGCGTGTCTGGCAGACCATGCACAGGCCTTCCACTTCCGGTACCTGGAACGAGGCGTGACAGCTGTGACAAGTGAAGTTTTCGCCCGGCACATCGTGGTCCGTGCCCAGGTCTTCCAGGCGGCCATGGCATTTCGGGCAGATTCGCCCCTTGCCGTCATGGGCAAAGGCCTCGGCTGGCCCCACGTAGCCGCAGCGGAAATGGTGCAGCAGCGAAACCGGCGAGATGTGTGAGGATTTGCACGCGGAGCATGCTTCGCGCACGTTGACGTGATGGCTCCCGCAGGAAGGGCAAACGCTCAGGCGATCGAAAAACTGTTTGTCCAGGTAGTCGGCCGTGGCGAGATATTCGAGGTCCTGCATCATCTGCTCGGCAACGCCCGTTTCAAACTGCGGAAAGTGGGTATATCCATGGGCGTGCCCGGCCTGCCACTGGGGCAGCAAATGGCCACCGCATTGCTGAACCTGCTGCAATACCACCATGGGTTCGGCGTACTTGTTATCCATAGCCATTTGGTGTTCCTCCTCTCTTGTCACTAACTCTTGCCCCACAGCCATTCGCCCCACGATGAAACGGGGATCCTGACCTGTACCCTGGAATCGAAAATCAGCTGCTCCCGCAGCGCCGGGTCAAGCTTTTCCAGGTTGTCCAACGCGATTTTCACCGGACGGTACTGGGACCACTGGTTGTGCTGCCAGAAATAGCGGGTCAGCGTTTCGGGCAGTTTGGCGGCTTCAGGCGTAAGCGCTACGATATGCCCCGGCAAACTTTCTGAAATGCCCGGGATGCTGATGTAGGCGGGCATGCCGACACTGAGCCTGGAAATTTCCGCGGGGTCGGTGAAGACCATCACATAGGCCCGGTCGACATCGAAAATGCGGTAGATCGGCGTTCCCGCCTCGACCACGGCATTGGGATGCGCCGCGCAATCGAGCACTTGGCCCGAAGCGGGGGCCAGTAGCGGTTGCGTGCTGACGCGCTTGCGGGCCGTCTCTATCAGGCTTAACTGCTGTTCCAGGGAAGCGACTTTTTCCACGCTGCCTTTTTTGATCTGCGCCAGGTTCAGCTGCGACTTTTGCCAGGCTTCCCTCAGCGCAGCCGATTCCGCAGCCGCGCGCTGCCCGTCCGAACGGGCGGCGTCGCGCGCCATGCGTCCGATGGCGCGGGCATCGTACAGCTCGTCATAGGCCAGGGAGAGCGTCCTGGTCTTTTCTGCCGAGGAAGCTGCGGCCTGATAGTTTTGCCGCGCCATCTGAACTTCCATGGCGGCCGCGGCAGCGCCCTCGTTCTGGTTGATCCGTTCCAGATGCAATGAGGTCTGCCTGGTCTGGTAATCCGAGGCATATTGCTCATCGAGAATGAAGTTGCTCACGATGACCAGCGGCTCACCCGCTTTCACCTTGCTGTAGCAACTGGTGATCTGCTGGGTGATCTGGGCCCGGTAGAGCGGGGCGACCGGTATCAGATCGCCATGCAGCAAGCCTTCCACACGTACATTGGCGGGCGGCACGGCGACCGCATACGCGAAAGTGCCGCCAAGCAGCGGGACCAGGGCGATTCTGGCCCAGCGCCGTTTCTTGCCTGCCGCCACCGCGCCGGGGGTTGATTTTGACTGGGGTTTGCCGCGGAAATGCATGATCATCTCCTTAATGTGAAGCTTGCGTCAGGATGGCGCTCAGGGACGGATAGTCGTTGATCGCTATGCCGCGATAGAACGGCGCATGAGTCTCCAGGCGCGCATCGATCTCAAGCAGGGCTGCGCTGAACTGGTCAAAGGTGGCGCCGGCATAGCTGATATCCCTGCTGGCGCCCTGGTTTGTGGTGACACCGAACCACCACGGTTTTTTCATCGCATCCAGCTGCCCCAGCGCTTTTGCGGCGATGCGCAGGCCTTCGCCGGGAGCGCTACGGTAGGCCATCATGACCGTGGCATCGAGCTTGTCGGCCGCGCTCTCCAGTATGGATTTTCCTGCCCCGTCGGGAGCTGCGATGGCGGCGAAGAACGGAACCACCGCGGCCGTCAGCGGGAGCTTCATGCTTTGGCTGGCCTGGCGTATGTTGCCCAGCAGCTCCAGATACCCCTGGACGACCTGTTCGCGTGCGCCTGTTTTCCATTCCGGCAGCGCATGGGGCTCGATGTCGAGGCACAGCCCATCCATGAGCTTGCTGCGCTGCTGGAAATCGAGCAGTTCGTCCACCGCCCTGGGGATTTGCCGGCCGCGCCTGCTCCAGGCAGGGTCGCCGGCCACGGCGTAAAAAGCGATGCTTTCCTCGCGGCAGGCATGGAGGACAGCGTTTTGTTTTTGCCCGCCCGCGAACAGTTGTGCCCGCTCGCTGGGCGGGATCGAGTAAAACACGCTGCGGAAATTGAATTGACGTAGCGTAGCCATGACCTGATCCGATTCCGACAGCGGGGTGCGCCATACCCAAAGACTTTTGGGTATGGCGGCAAATGTGCTGCTGGCCCAGACCTGGCCAGACCGGCCCGCGATAGCAAGGCCAAACCCTGCGGCCAGGTACTTGAGGCATTGGCGACGCTGCATTGTCTTTCCCCTTTGACGTGAAACAAGCCCATGCTGTAGGAGCGAGCTTGCTCGCGATAGCAACCCGTGATGATCGCGAGCAAGCTCGCTCCTACGGTACCTAGGCGGATGCGACCGCTCCGTCGAGGTTCAGACCGATGGGAGCTTCATTGAGCCTGTCGGCTTGCTCTTTTCCCTGAACTGCTTGTTGCAATCCGTGCTTCCAGTCCACTTTGGGCAGAATGGATGCTTCATTTACCCGGGAAGCCGCATTCGTCGCTTTTTGCAGCATCTGTCCGATCACCTCGCGGTTCAGCAGGTGCGGTTCGAGGCCCAGACCCTGCAAGCCGGAATGGACTGCGTGGTAATAGTGGTTTTCATTTTCCACGCGCGGGTTGCGAAGATGCTGGATGTCCACTTTCACGCCGTGAGCGGCGGCACTTTCCTGGACCAGCCAGGCCAGTTCCATGACGGTGAATTGCTCGGTGAACTGGTTGAAAACCCGGAATTCGCCGCTGTTGGCAGGATTTGTCACCGCCAGCTCGATGCATCGCAGCGTGTCGCGGATATTCAGATAACCCCTGACCTGGCTGCCGCTGCCATACACGGTGAGCGGCATGCCGATCGCGGCCTGCACCACGAAGCGGTTGAGTACCGTGCCGAAGATGTGGTCGTAGTGGAAACTGGTGCACAGCTCCGGATCATCGCCGATCTCGTCGGTGGCTATGCCGTAGACCACGCCCTGATTCAGGTCGGTGACGCGAAGGTCCCACATCCGGCTGGCAAATTCCAGATTGTGGGAATCATGGACCTTGGACAGATGGTAGAGGGAATGGGGTTTCTTGGGATAGAGCACCCGGTCCTTGCGGCCGTTGTGCGTGACGTCCAGCCACCCCTCCTCGATATCGATGTTGGGCGTGCCGTATTCTCCCATGGTGCCCAGTTTCACCAGGTGGGCCTGCGGGCAATGTTCGCGCATGGCAAACATGACGTTGAGCGTGCCGATCACATTGTTGCATTGCGTATAAACGGCATTGTCCTGACTCAGCATGGAGTAGGGCGCCGATGGCTGTTCGCCGTAATGGATGATGGCGTCCGGCCGGAAGTCATGGCAGAGTTCGTGCATGAGCTGACCGTCATCGGCGATGTTCCCGACCACCGCCTCGATGTGGCGAAATTTTTTCTGACGCCAGTGCCGCACGCGCTCCTGGAGCGTCGGCACGGGCTCAAGAGGCGTTGCCCCGACCTCTGCTTCCCAGCCGCGTTTGGCCATGTTGTCCACCACCACGACATCGTTGCCGCGCGCGGAAAAATGCATGGCCGTAGGCCAGCCCAGATAACCATCTCCACCCAGAATGCAAATTTTCATGATCCTTCTCCCTGTCCTGAAACGATGGGGGTGCTACACGCTTACATTTATAGTCCAGGGGAGTGGGTCAACAGTATGGGGTGAACACCCTAATCTGTAGTAGGTTCCTTTACTGAATACACGGTAGAAGTCTTCCTACACGAAGCGTGGTGCAGCGGTAACGAAGCGCTTGAGCCAATCTGCGTTACAGCCGCGGTTCGATGCGGAATATACGCGCTGAACTTACAGCATCCTGCGTATTGCCTGCCATGGAGCGATTGCCTAACGTGGAAAGCACAGCGGGATGCTGAATTTCCACTAGCAGGTGAACCATGAAATTGCCGGGCTATGTTCTTGCATCATTGTGTCTGCTTGGCTTCGGACTCTGTTCGGGCGCGCGGGCAAACATCTATGCCTATACTGCGGCTGACGGTAGTGTGAGCCTGAGTAACGTGCCGGCGGACAATCGCTACAAAATACTGGTTCCCGATCACAAGGCAGCGGCTGTCGTCTTGCCGCTGCCCGAGACGGGCAGGCTGCCGCTTGCCCGCGCCGGCAAGTCCCGCTACGACCAGATCGTCGAGGAAGTCGCGCGCGCCCATGGTCTCGATGGTGCGCTGCTGCATGCCGTCATCTCGGTGGAGTCGCACTACAACCCCAGGGCCGTTTCGAAGAAAGGCGCTGCCGGGCTGATGCAGCTCATGCCGGCGACCGCGAAGCGCTATGGTGTTTCGGACTCGTTCGACCCGGCTCAGAACCTGCATGGCGGCGCGCGATACCTGCGCGATCTGCTGACCCTGTTCAACAGCGACATGAGCCTGGCGCTGGCCGCTTACAACGCGGGGGAGAACGCGGTCATCAGGCACGGCAACCGCATTCCACCCATCCGCGAAACCAGGGATTACGTGCCCAAAGTGCTCGGCTTTTACCGCAAATACCTGGCCAGTTCGTAAAATGGCGGCCACCCTGGAAAGGAGAGAGAAAATGTTCAGCACGCTGATCGTCGACGATAACGACGCCTTCCGCCAGTCTCTGCACCAGGTCCTGTCGCGGCGTTTCCCATCCATGCGCATCGTCGAGGCCGCGGATGGCGAGGGTGCCCTGTATCAGGCCGCATACCATCATCCCGATCTGATTTTCATGGACATCAGAATGCCGGGGAACAATGGTCTCGTCATCACCCAGGCCATCAAATCCTCGGATTTACACCCCATCATCTGCATCATCACCAGCCACGATTTGCCGGAATACCGCGATGCGGCATTACGTTGCGGCGCGGATCACTTCATGGTGAAAGGCGAGTCGAGCGAAGCGCAGATTGCCGCCCTCGTGGACGGCGTCCTGACCGTTAGGCGTCCGTCCTGAATCTCCTGCAAGCGACGTCACGCATTTCTCTCTGCCCTGGAACCGCCCTGTAGCTCCGTTTCGCACTTCTGCTTTTCCCTACAGTCAATCCCCCCCCCGCAAGTTAAGTCCGGCGCGTAGCGAAATGCGGGGTTCGCCTCGGTGTCAATTTGTCGCACTTCATTAACAATCTGTCACAAGGATTTCAGTGGCGTGGGTGTCATGTCCAGTCGGCAAATCCGGGTCTAGCAAGTTTTGGATTAATGCGAGTGAGGGAGGCAGTTATGGAACCCGAAGCCATCAACAACTTTAGCGGGGTGCTACGAAAAGTATGGCGCCTGATTTTTCTGTCTATCCTGATAGGAGTGTTAAGTCCCCAGTATGCGGCGGCGCTGACCATCAACGTGGTCGACCAGAACGGTGCTGCGATAACCGGAGGTTTCCGCTGGCTGATTGAAGAGGATGCCACCAAGGCATCCGTTCCAGGCCAGCTTGCCGGCGGTACCAATCTGGCCCTCAGCTTCCACACCAGCTACATGCCGGTAGTGGATGCAGGCAGGACCGCGAGTTCCTCTGCTGCCGTCACGCTTCCTGTGCCGGCCCAGCCGAAGCGCTACTTTGTCTCGGTCCTGCCGGATGGCAGTTACCAGATGGGGGGCGCAGCCGTCGTCGAGGGTGGTGAGAACGGCACGGTGAAAATCGTGGTGAACAAGACCCCGATCCCCACCGCGCAAATATCCCTGTTCGTGTTCGAGGACAACCAGCCCATCAATGGTGCTCCCGATCTGCCTCAGGAATTGGGCCTGGCGAATTTCTCGGTCACCCTGAAGGAAGCCGGTGGCACGTATGGCGCCTCTGGTGGCCAGGTCATCCAGGATGCCTTCGGCAACCCGATCGGAACCAGCTACCAGCAATTGCCCAACGGTGATTTCGTCTACAACACGCCGGGCGATCCGACGAGTGGTCCGGTGGTGCAAGCCCTGGGCAACGGATTCATCAAGACCGGGGCCGACGGCACGGTATTGATCAAGTACCTGGCTCCTGCCAAGTACACCCTGGAGGTGATTCCTCCGGCGGGTTCCGGATTCATCCAGACCTCCACCATCGAGGGCACCAAGGGTATCGACGCCTGGGTGAAGGCCAACGAGCCGAGCTTCTTCCAGGAATTCGGGCCGCCCGGACATCACGTGTTCGTCGGCTTCGTCAAGACCAACTTCAAGGATGCATCCGTGCTTAACGGATCCACCACCATCAGCGGCAAGGTGGTGAACATGCATAGCAGCCGGCCGCCGAATTTCTCGTTTTTTAACGGCGACCCCTTTCCGCAGTGCTGGATCGGCCTGAACGAACTTGCCGTGACGACCGGGCGGGCGGTTTATACCACCCCCTGCAAGCCGGACAGCAGCTTCACGATTCCCAGCGTACCGCCCGGTTCCTACCAACTGGTGATCTGGGATGAAAACCTGGATGTCGTGATTGCCTCCAACAACGTCACGGTGAACCCGGATGGCTCGTGCCGAACAGCGAATGGCAGCTGTGACCTGGCGGAAGTGCCGGTCTTCAACTGGTTCGGCAAACTGGAAAGCCGGGTGTTTTTCGATGGCAACGAAAACGGCTTCAGGGATGACGGTGAAGTCGGCATTCCGGGCCAGGCGGTGAACATCCGCTTCCGCGACGGCAGCATTTACCAGTCGCAGGTCACCGATGCGAACGGTGAAGTCAAATTCAACGAAGTGTTCCCCTTCTTCAACTGGCTCATCGCCGAAGTGGATTTCGCGCGCTTCAAAGCCACGGGCGCCACCGTCGTGGTGGACGCAGGTGGTCCGGTTCCGCCCCACAACGGCTGGGCCGTGCCCTCCTGGAACAAGCTCAACCCGCAACCTCAGTCCGAGAACGCCGGCCTGCCTTACCGCACTGAAACCGGCCCGGTCCTGCTGGAAGGCATCCAGACTTTCCTCGGCCAGACCAACGTGATCGAGTGGGGCAAGAACAACTATGGCCCCGGCGACAACGGCGGGATTGCGGGCATTGTCCATTACGGCATTACCCGTGCCGAGGCGGACCCACGCTACGCTGCGGCGGAAAACTGGGAGCCGGGCATTCCCCGCGTTCAGGTGAACCTGTACCGGGATTGCAACGGCGACGGCATCATCGACAAGCCCGACTGCACCCTGACCACCGGTCTCAACAGTGTAACCAGCTTCATTCTGGCCGATGTGGACAACTGGCCTTTCGGCAACTTCCCGGGCGCCGAGGATGTCGATCGTGATGGCAACAATCTATTCGACCAGGGCGATGCCTACAAGATCGGCACCACCGACAGCTGGGACGACAAGCTTCCCACCGGCTGCCAACTGGATGCAAGCGGCGTGCCTTTCACTTCCAACGGCTTTACCACCGACTGCTATGACGGCCTGCGCAACTTCAACCAGGTGCGCCCGGCAGTGTTTGACGGCGGCTATGCCTTTGGTCCGCCAGCCGGGGACGTGGCTCTGCCACCCGGCAAGTACGTTGTCGAGGCAGTTGCTCCGCGCGGCTATGTGACACTCAAGGAAGAAGACAAGAACGTGGATTACGGCGACGCCTACAAGCCGAGCCCCCTGTTCCTGCCGCCGGTTTGCGTGGGCGATCCCCATCTTGTGCCCGCCGAGCTCTCCCTGTTCCCCGGTGTTCCCGTGGATCCGTCCATGGCTGGACAGACCCGGCCCCTGTGTGATCGCAAGAGTGTCGAAGTTGTCCAGGGCAAGAACGCGGCCGCTGACTTCTTCATGTTCACCGAAGTGCCGGTTGCCAGCCACATTGTCGGCATGATCCTCAACGACCTGGCCAATGAGTTCGACCCCAACGCGCCTACATTCGGCGAGAAACTGGCGCCATCCTGGGTGCCGGTGTCGATCCGTGACTGGACCGGCAAGGAAATCTCCCGCGTGTACTCTGACCAGTGGGGCACCTTCAATGCACTGGTGCCGTCCAGCTACTCGGTGAACATCCCCATGCCCTCCGGCGTGGCTCCCAACATGCTCACTACCTGCATGAACGACCCCGGCCCGATCCCGGACGCGGGCGGCAATCTGGTCATCGACCCCTACTTCGACCGCCAGTACAGCCAGTTCTGCTACACCTTCCAGTACCTGCCGGGCAAGACCACCTACCTCGACACCCCGGTGCTGCCGGTGGCTGCTTTCGCCGGTCCAGGGCAATTCCCGGTGGACTGCGAATTCACCGACGGTACGCCGGTTGTCTACACGGTGGAAGGAACGACCTCGGGTGGTGCCAGCCATCACGGCCCGTATGTGCCGACGCCGAGTCTCAATATCGCCACCCAGCCCAGGCTGCGCATCGTTTCGGCTGGCAGCGTGCAGGTGGCCAATCCCGCCTATGACGGTACCGCCGCAACGCCCAGGTTCATTGCTCGCGACTTCGGCTTCGGCGCACAGGGAGCCAACAGCAAGGTGACAATCAACAACGTCAGCCTGCCGATCATCTCCTGGGATAACGGCGTCATCGTGGCGCGCGTTCCGAGCGGGGTGGCCACCGGCCAGCTGGTCGTGACACGCGACAACACCACCAGCACCAGGACTTCCCTGCTGGGTGCCACGGTTACGGTAGGCGGTGCATTGCCGACCGTCGTTGCTCCTGGCGGCAGCATCCAGACCGCCATCGACGGCACTTTGCAGGGCCGCCTGATCCTGGTTCCGCCCGGTCGCTATGACGAGTTGGTGATCATGGACAAGAAGGTGAAACTCCAGGGTTGGGGCGCGCTTGCGACCAACATCAACGCCGCCAAGGTGCCTGCTGAAAAGCTCGCGAAATGGCGTGCAGATGTGACCCGGAAGTACGCCAACGGAGGCGCTGCACGCACCTTCGACCTGGTGCCTGGCCAGACGGTTGGCTTCAACGCTCCCAACAACGAACCCAACCTGTTCAATACCGAAGAAGGTCCCGGCATCCTGGTGGTGTCCCGCTCCAGCGGCGGCCAGGCGTTCAACAATACCAACCCGGCCCGCATCGACGGCTTCAGCATCTCAGGCGGTGACTCCGGCGGCGGTATCTTCGTCAACGGCTTCGCCAAATACCTGGAGATCAGCAACAACAAGATCTTCAGCAATGCGGGCACCTACGGTGGCGGCATCCGTATCGGCCACTTCAATGTGGAAACCAACGATGCCGACAACGACTTCATCAATATCCACAACAACCATATCGCGCAAAATGGCGGTCAGGGCGGTGCGGGTGGCGGTGTGTCGATCTACGCCGGCACGCAGGTGTACAACCTTGCCAACAACTATATCTGCGGCAACTTCACTGCCGGCCACGGCGGCGGCATCGGCCACCTGGGCAGCAGCAACCGCGGTGTGATCGCCAACAACACGGTGATCTTCAACCAGTCCTTCGACCAGGGGACCAACGTCTCCGGCGGCGGTATCTACATCGGCGGACAAGCACCGCTGGTGGCCGGTACCCTCTCCCCCGGCACTGGCAACGTGACCGTGAGCGGCAACCTGATCCAGGGCAACCTGGCCGGGGCCGGCGACGGTGGCGGCATCGCGGCACAGTTCGTCAACGGGGCAGACATCGTCCCGGCGCCCAACAACGTGACCAACTGGAACCGCCTGACCCTGGTGAACAACATGGTGGTGGACAACATCGCCGGCATGGCGGGTGGCGGTATCTCCCTCCAGGACGTGGCCTTGTCGACGGTCGCCAACAACACGGTTGCCGACAACCACAGTACGGCCACTGCGGGCGCCGCCTTTGCGCCTAACAGCCCGAACCAGTCCACGGCCCAGCCGGCGGGGATCGTTTCCCGTGCCCACAGCACACTCCTCGCCAATACCATCGGTAACGGTCCAGCGGTAAGCACCTACAAACGCTATGCCAACCCGACGCTGGTGAACAACATCGTGTGGCACAACCGCTCGTTCTTCTGGACCATCGACAACACCACTGCGCCGCCCACCTTCGGGTTGCAGCCTTATGCCGCGAACCCGTACTGGGATCTGGCGGTAGTGGGCACCGCGTTGCCGACCCTGTTGAACCCCAGGTTCAGCGACCTGACCGATGCCACGGGCTATCACGTGAGCAACATCGCGGTTAACCCGATGTTCATGGGCGAGGCGATGATCGGACCGCGCGGGGAGATTATCCAGCAACCGGAGTTCACCACCGGTATCGATACTGCTCCGGCTTTCGACGAGGGCGGCAACTGGATCGACGTGCGTTTCGGCATCGGCGTTCTGGCTGCACCCAGCCTGCTCAGCCCGGCTGGCGATTTCCACCTGCAACCTGGCTCCCCGGTCATCAATCTGGGAACCCAGAGCGCTGGCGTGACGCCGACCACCGACATCGATGGACAAGCCCGCTCCAACCCGCCCGACATTGGTGCGGACGAGCAGCAGTAGCCGCGGCACTGACCCGCCGGGTTGGTCCCGGCGGGCCGAAAAAAGGAGAAGATCATGCGTATCCCAAATTTTCGTAAAATGCTGATTCCCCTGGCGATCGCCGCCCTGGGCGCGGCATCCCTTCCTGCCGGCGCCGCGGCGTTCGTGCAGTGCCCCAGCGACAGCAACGGGGACGCCATCCCCGACCTGGCGGGAGCCGACCCGAGCGTGGTCTGCAAATCCCTGACCGCCAGCGACGGGTTTGCCACCATGGCCGATGGCACGGTGCTTTACACCTTCGGCTTCCACGATGCGACCGGCGTGCCGCAGGACCAGGTGATCGCGCAGACAATGATGGCCGCCGAGATTTCCGCGCCGACCATCGAACTTCAGGAAGGCAACAAGTTCTACCTGTCCCTGACCAACGTCGGCATGAGCATGCGGCCCGACCTGTTCGACCCCCACACCGTGCACTTCCACGGCTTTCCCCAGGCCGCGCCCGTGTTCGACGGCATGCCGGAGGGGTCGTTCGGCGTGAACATGGGGTCGAGCATCACTTACTTCTACAACATCGTCGAACCCGGTACTTTCCTCTATCACTGCCACATGGAAGCCACCGAGCACATGCAGATGGGCATGCTGGGGAACCTTTATGTGCGCCCCCTCCAGGACGGAACGCCCAAGGTGTACAACAGCAAGACCTACACCAAATTCGCCTACAACGACGGTGATGGCTCGACCGGCTACAACAAGAGCTATCCGCTCCAGTTGAGCGGGTTCGACCGCACCTTCCACGAGGACCACCTCGCAATTCAGCCTTTGCCCTTCTCGTTCATGCGCGACACCTACACCATGATCAACGGACGCGGCTATCCCGATACGATCGACCCGAACCCGTTGCCGGCCCCGGCTGAAAACGGCGGGCTGGTGTCGCAGAAAGTCAGTTCCCTGGTGACGCTCAACCGGGCGAGCGAAGGGGAGAAACTGCTGCTGCGCTTTTCCAACCTGAGCGTAACCAGTTACTACACCGTCACCATTCTCGGCTTGCCGATGCGGGTGGTCGGCAGCGGCGCCCATATCGCACGCGGACCGGGCGGACAGAACCTCGCCTACGACACCAGTTCCATCACCATCGGTGGCGGCGAAGCGGCGGACGTACTGGTCGATACCTCGGGTGTCCCGGCAGGAACCTACTTCCTTTACACCACCAATCTCAATTACCTGAGCAACGACGCGCAGGATTTCGGCGGAATCATGACCGAAATCCGCGTCAACTGATCCGCGAAACGAGGAGGACGACATGAACCAGCTGACCTGCAAATACCCGCGATTGCTCAACGTCGCCATGACGCTGCTGCTGTTTGCGGCCACCAACATGGCATGGGCCGTCGTTGACGGCGTCACCGCCACCACCTTCAACCTGACGGCCAGGGCGGACTACATCTCCAGCGCGGACGGCAACGTCCACTATGCCTGGGGTTACGCCAACGGTGCCGGCCGGATGCAGTATCCGGGCGTCACCATGATCGTCAACCAGGGCGACACGGTCACCGTCAACCTGAGCAACGCGTTGCCGGTACCCGTTCCGGTGTCTGCCGTTTTCCCCGGTCAGGCCAATGTCGTCGCCAGCGGCGGGTCGTCCGGCCTCATGACCAACGAGGTATTGCCCGGTGGCACGGTGACCTACACCTTTACCGCCACCAACCCCGGAACCTATCAATACCACAGCGGAACCAACCCGGCGCTACAGGTGGAAATGGGACTGGTGGGCGCACTGATCGTGCGGCCAAACACCGCCGATCCGTTGCACCAGGCCTATGCCCACCTCAATACCGGCTTCGACCACGAATACCTGTTCCTGATCACCGAGATGGACCCGCTGATCCACGCCCAGGTGGATGCGCAGGTCGCAGCCAATCCGGCTGCCGCCCCCATCGTGGACACCTCGGGCTTCAGCCCGACGCTGTGGTTCATCAACGGACGCAATGCACCGGATACCCTGCTTCCCGCGGGCGCCGGGGCGCCATTGCTGCCGACGCAGCCGTACAACATCGTGCCGCGCATGCATGCCGGAGAAAAAATCCTGCTGCGCGTGGTCAATGCCGGGCGCGACCTGCATCCCTTCCATACTCACGGCAACAATTTCTGGGTCATGGCCAGGAACGGGCGGCTACTGGAAAGCGCACCGGGAGTCGGTCCGGATCTGGCCTACTCGGATTTCACCATGCGTATCGTCCCGGGCGAGACCTACGATGCGACCTTCGAATGGACTGGCAAGAACCTGGGCTGGGACGTCTATGGCCATGCACCGGGCGACGCCCTGGCGCCGAACGAATATGCGCCTGACCATGGCAAGCCGATCCCGGTGATCCTGCCCAGCGTCCAGGATCTGTCCTATGGTCCGCATTACAGCGGCAGCCCCTACCTGGGACAGTTCGGCGCGCTGCCACCGGGGCAGACCCCGCAAGGCGAGAACGGCGGTTACTTCCACATGTGGCATTCCCACAATGAGAAGGAAATCACCAACGACGACATATTCCCCGGCGGAATGATGACCATGCTGATCATCGAACCTGCTGGCGTGACCATACCGTAAACCAGGGAGCAGCAATCATGAAAACGACCATGCCACATACCAAGAGACTCGTCCAGGCGCTAGCGCTGGCGGGGCTGGTTACGCTTGCCGCACCCGCCTTCTCCGCCACTTACAACCTGCGTGCCGAGGCCTTTCCATTGACCATGCCGGACGGAGCCATCATCCAGATGTGGGGCTATGCGCTCGACGGCGCGTCCTGCGCGGCACCGCCCTGCGCGGCGACAGTTCCGGGTCCGGCCCTGACCGTGCCGCCGGGGGATACATCGCTGACCATCAACCTCAAGAACAATCTGACCGAAGCGACCTCGATCGTCATTCCCGGCCAGATGGCCACCATGACGCCGGTGTACACCACCAACTCCGGCGGCAAACAGGTGGTGCAGTCCTTTACCCACGAAACGACGGCTAACGGCGGCACCAATATCTATACCTGGAACAACCTGAAAACGGGCACCTACCTGTATCAGAGCGGCACCCATCCCCAGGTGCAGGTGCAGATGGGCCTCTACGGCGGCATGATGCATGACGCAGCGGCTGGCCAGGCCTATGCCGGCCTCAGCTATGACAACCAGCACCTGCTGGTGTTCAGCGAGATCGACCCGGCGCAGCACGCCGCCATCGCGGCCGGCACCTTCGGCACCCCGGGCGCTCCGCTCACCTCGTGCATGGGCACCGGTCATGCGCCCATGCCCATGACCAGCGCCCTGTGCTACCAGCCCAAGTACTTCCTCATCAACGGCAAGCCTTTTGTCGCCTCGGATTCGCCCCTGCCGCTTCCGGCCGGGCAGCGCACCCTGTTGCGCTTCGTCAACGCCGGATTGCAGACCCACGTCCCGCTCATCAACGGCATGGACATGCAACTGGTGGCGGAGGACGGCAACCCCTATACCTGGCCGAAGCAGCAGTACTCGGCCCTGCTGCCGGCGGCAAAAACCGTGGATGCGGTGGTGGTCCCGCAGTTGGCGGTCGGCGCGACAACCGCCACCTACCCGCTCTATGACCGCCGCCTGAAACTGACTACTGGCGCGGCCACCGATGGCGGCATGTTTGCCCGGTTGCTGGTGGGCAATGATCTCCATGCGCCCACCATGACTTCCACCCCGGTCACGACCGCCACCACCAACAGCCTTTATAACTACCAGCTGACGGCGAGCGACCCGGATGCCGGTCAGTTGCTGACTTTTTCGCTGGTCAATCCACCGGCAGGCATGACGCTTAACGCCACCGGGCTGATCGCCTGGACGCCGACCGGCGTTGGCAACGTGTCGGTGACGGCGCGGGTGACCGATCCCACCAGCCTGCATTACGACCAGGTCTTCAATATCACCGTGAGCTCGGCCAACCGTCCTCCGGCCACCCTGGATGACACGGCGGCCGCACCGGTCAGAACGGCCGCTCCCTACCCGGCAGTGGTCATCAACGTGCTGGCCAACGACACGGATCCGGATGCTCCCACCAATACCATCGATCCGACGACGGTATTCCTGAGCACCACTCCCGACAAGGGTGGAACGGCCACCCCCAACCCGGACGGCACCATTTCCTACCGTCCGGCGGTGGGCTACACCGGCATCGAGACCTTCCGCTACAAGGTGAAAGACACCCTGGGTCTGGCCTCGAACCCCGGTGCCTACGTGCGGGTCAGCGTCAACCCCGCCAACCAGCCTCCGGTCGTGGTGGACGATACCGCAACGGCGCCGTTGCGGACCGCCGCTCCTTACCCCGCGGTGATCATCAACGTGCTGGCCAATGATTCAGACCCTGACGGTACGCTCAACGCCGGGTCGGTCTGGATTACGGTCACGCCCAACAAGGGCGGAACGGCCACCGTCAATGCCAACGGTACCATTTCCTACCGGCCCAAGGCCGGGTTCACGGGAACCGAGACCTTGCGCTACAAGGTCCTGGACAACCTGGGATTGGCGGCAACCACCGCAGCCTACGTGCGGGTGAACGTCGGGCCATGACGGCGGAGGCCGGCTCCCGTGATCCGGGGGCCGGCCAGCCTGAATGATCCAGTCGGGATGCAAGGGAGAAAACATCATGGACAATTTTCATGTTTCAAGCACTTGCAGTTGCAGGCAGGCGGAGCCGGCATTCGGGATGCTGGCGCTGATGCTTTACCTGTTCATGGTGGTGCTGCTGATGTCCGGTTGTGCGGCCACCAAGGGTCCGGTGTCCGGGAAGGACGGCCCGGATGCCATCACCCGCCCCACCAATTGCAAGTCGGAAGAACGGCTGGGTATCCGCATCGAGGGGCTGCGTCTCTCGGCGGCCGGCAACATGCTCGATCTGCGCTATCGCGTGAATGACTCCGAAAAGGCCGCTCCCTTGTTCGAGCGCAAGACCCGGCCCTACCTGCTCGACGAGGCAAGCGGGGCGGCCTTTGGCGTGCCGGACTCGCCCAAGGTCGGACAACTGCGGACCACCCGGCGCAACAGCGACCCCCTGTCCGAGCGCGACTACCACATCCTGTTCGCCAATCCAGGGCACCTGTTGCAGGCCGGACAGAAGGTTTCGCTGGTGATCGGCGAGGTGAAGTTGGAGAACATCGTTGTCCAGTAGCCAAGGGGAGGCGAGCCATGAAAACCGCGAACAAGTATGCCTTGCGTCACTGCATGGCGACACTGCTGCCGCTATTGCTGGCCGTTTCCGGCGTTCAGGCGGCGGTGCTGGACACCGAACTGGAAACCGAACTGGAGGCACGTGCCCCCAACGAGGAAGTGACGGTCATCATCAAACTGTCCGACAAGCTTGATCCCAGGCAGTTCAGGGTCAGGGACCGCCACCAGCGCAATCCGGAACACGTCAAGGCCCTGAAGCGCAAGGCCGCGCTGACCCAGGCACCTTTCAGGCGTTTCCTGGAAGGGCGGGGCGGCATGCGGGTGCGCGAGCTGTGGGCGATCAACGGCATCGCGGTAAAAGTTCGCGCCGATGCCATCAGGGAACTGGCGGCCAAGCCGGGGATCGAAAAAATCAGCCTCGACACCATCCTGCAGGCGCCCGTGGTAAGCCTGGGCACGGCGGCGCTTCCGGAATGGAATCTGGGCGCGGTGCAGGCTCCCGATCTATGGGCGCTGGGCTATACCGGGACCGGCGTCGTGGTCGCCAGCATGGACACCGGCGTGGATTCCAGCCATCCCGACCTGATCAACAAATGGCGCGGCGGCAACAACAGCTGGTTCGACCCCCACGGCGAGCACGCCACACCCTACGACATGAACGGCCATGGCACCCAGACCATGGGCATCATGGTGGGCGGGTCGATAGGCGGCACGGCCATCGGTGTGGCACCGGACGCGCAGTGGGCGGCGGTGAAGCTGTTCAGCGACGCCGGCCAGGCGACCTACAGCGACATCCACCTCGCCTTCCAGTGGCTGCTCGATCCCGACGGCGATCCGAACACGCCGGATGCGCCGGATGTGGTCAATGCCTCCTGGGGCTTCGCCACCAGCGCCGGGCAGTGCATCACCGAATTCAACCTCGACATCGAACACCTCAAGGCTGCCGCCATCGCCGTGGTCTTCGCCGGCGGCAACGACGGCCCGGCACCGCTCACCAGCGTCAGCCCCGGCAACAACGTGGCCGGCTTCAGCGCGGGGGCGGTGGATTCCACCAACACCATCGCCGGGTTCAGCAGCCGCGGACAATCCGCCTGCGACGGCGGCGTTTACCCGAAAACGGTGGCGCCCGGCGTCAACGTCAACACTTCCGATCTCTCCTTTGGCGGATTGCCGCTGTATGCGGTGGTGTCCGGCACCTCCTACGCCGCTCCGCATACGGCTGGCGCCATGGCCCTGCTGAGCAACGCCTTTCCCAATGCCAGCGTGGCCGAACTTGAAGCGGCCCTGATCCAGGGCGCTCTGGACCTGGGCGTGGCCGGGCCGGACAACAGCTATGGCAACGGCCTGGTCCATGCCAGGGTGGCCTATGACCTGCTGCTGGCGGCAGGAAATCAAACCCCGCTGGCCGCCAACGACAGCTATGCCATGATCAGCGGAGGTGTGTTGAGCGTGGCGGCATCCGGGGTACTCGCCAACGATTCCGATCCCGACGCCAACCCGCTGACGGCGGTCCTGGTCAGCCCGCCAGGCAGCGGCAGCGTGACCCTGAATGCCGACGGCAGCTTCGTCTATACGCCGCCCGCCGCCTTTGCCGGGCTGGCAACGTTTACCTACCAGGCGCAGGACAGCAAGGGCGCGCGCAGCAATATCGCCACGGTGTCGGTCAGCGTCAGCGCCAACCAGGCACCCATCGCTGCGGACGATGCGCCTTCAGCGCCACATCGGACGGCTGCCGGCACTTACCCGGCCGTGATCATTAACGTGCTGGCCAACGATACGGACCCCGACACCGCCATCGACCCCAACAATCGGATCAACCCGGCATCGGTCTTTCTGACCACCACGCCCGACAAGGGCGGGTGGACGGCGGTCAATGCCGACGGCACGATTTCCTACCGTCCCAAGGCCGGCTTCGCCGGGACCGAAACTTTCCGCTACAAGGTGAGGGATACGCTCGGGCTGGCATCGAGTCCCGCTGCTTACGTGCGGGTCAGCGTCGCCTCGGCGCCCGTTTCCGCCAACCAGGCGCCGCTGCTGCTGGACGATGCGGCTTCCGCGCCGCTGCGCACAGCCGGCATCGCCTACCCGGCAGTGGTCATCAACGTGCTGGCCAACGATTCCGACCCCGATACGGCCACGGACCCCAACAATCGCATCAACCCGGCAACGCTGTCCCTGACCACGGCCCCGGACAAGGGAGGATGGGCCGTCGCCAACCTTGATGGCACGGTTTCCTATCGTCCCAAGGCCGGGTTCAGCGGAACCGAGACCTTCCGCTACAAGGTGAAGGATACGCTCGGGCTGGCGCCGGCCAGCGGCGCCTATGTGCGGGTGACGGTGCAGTAGGTTCGAAAGCCACCATGAAGGGAGAAACCGAATGAATACGGAAAAAACCATGCAGATTCGTGCCCTGGATGCGGGATTGCCGCTGCGCCGGCTATCCGGGGTGATAGCCGTCACCGCGCTGTTTTTGGGCCTGGCGCTGGTTGCCGGCGTGGCCACCTCCGGCGAGCACGATCACCATGCCCACCATGGACAGGGAATGGATGCCCTGCGCGGCGTTTACACGCGCTCGGTCAGCTCTTACAAGATCCCCGACCTCAAGCTGGTGGACATGAACGGCGCGGCGGTTTCCCTGCGCGAGGGGCTGGGCGGTAACGACCCCGTGATGCTGAATTTCATCTTCACCACCTGTACCGCGGTCTGCCCGGTGATGAGCGCCACCTTTCACCATGTGCAGGATCAGCTCGGCACCGACAGCAGCAAGGTGCGCATGATCTCGATTTCCATCGATCCGGAAAACGATACCCCGGCAAAACTCAGGGAATATGCCGGCAAATATCACGCCGGGCCGCAATGGAAAATGCTCACCGGCAGCGCGGAAAACAGCATCGCCGTGCAGCGGGCTTTCGACACCTTCCGCGGCGACAAGATGAATCACGCGCCGGCCACCTTCATCCGGGCGGGCGGCGCAGACAAGCCCTGGGTAAGGCTGGACGGGTTCGCCAGCGCGCCGGATATCGTCAAGGAATACCGTCAGCTTGCGTCCAGGTGAGACGCGCGCCATGGCCCATGCGAGCAAGATAATCGCGCTGCTGCTGGCACTGGCGGCAAGCGCTGCTTGCGCTTCCGAAGCGCCGTCCGGGCAAGACCCAGGCATGCGCATTTACCGCTCGGGTCTGCTCCCATCAGGCGCGGTCTTGCGTGGCGTGCTGCGCAACGGGACCGAGTTGAGCGGCGCCGATGCGGCTTGCGCCAAGTGCCATCGGCGCAGCGGCCTGGGCGGCGGGGAAGGGCAGAAAGCCATTCGTCCCATCGCCGGCAGGCTGCTCTTCGCCCGGGCAGAGGCGCCCGCCGCGGAACGTGCCCGAGGTTTGCCGGAGGGCGCGCAATCACTGCGTCCTCCCTATACCGTGGAGACGCTCGCCCGGGCGTTGCGCGAGGGCGTCGATCCCTCCGGGCGCTCCCTGGATGCGTTGATGCCGCGCTTCGACATGAAGGATGAAGACGTGGCGCAGCTCGCGGCATACTTGCAACGCTTGTCGCAAACCTGGGCGCCGGGCGTGAGCGAGAGCGAAATTCATTTCGCCACCATCGTCACGCCAGGGGTCGATCCGGTCCGGAGCAAAGCCATGCTGGATGTGCTGGAGACCTTCTTCGCCGACAAGAACGCCGGCACGCGCAAGGAAGGCAGGCGCAAGGCCATCGGCCGCGAACAGATGTACCGTTCCTACCGGACCTGGGTGCTGCACGTGTGGAAACTGGAAGGCCTGCCCGAAACCTGGTCCGCCCAGCTTGAGGCTTATTACCGCAAGCAACCGGTGTTCGCGGCCTTGAGCGGAATGGGCGCGGGCGACTGGCGTCCGGTACATGAATTCTGCGAGCAGACAGGGCTTCCCTGCCTGTTCCCCAACGTCGATTACCCGGTGATTTCGGAAACGGATTACGCCTCGATTTACTTTTCGCGCGGGATCGTACTCGAAGCCGAAGTGCTGGCCAGGCACCTGGCCGATGCCGGCCGGGACGGGCAGGGCGGTCCGGTGGTGCAGGTGTTCCATGACGATGCCGTCGGCCGGGTGCCGGCTCAGGCCTTGCGCACAGCGCTGCGGAGTCATGGCATCAGCAATCTCGTCGATCGGCCGGTGAGCGGGAAAGAACCGGTCTCGGCGGGGTTCTGGCGCGGCCTGCTTGAAGCCGAGCGGCCGGGAATACTGGTCCTGTGGTTGAACGATGGCGATTTCGTCAACCTGCATGCCCTGGGAAATCCTCCGCCTGGCCTGGAAAGTTTCTTTCTTTCGGCCAGCCTGGTCACCTCGCCCTGCCGGGTACTGCTGTTCGACACCTGGCTGGACAAGGTTCGTCTCACCTATCCTTTCGAACTGGCCTCGCGGCGCACGCAACGCGCGTCGCGCATGGAACTCTGGCTCCGCTCCAGGAATATCCCGCTGACGGACGAACGCATCCAGGCCAATACCTATTTTGCCGTCACCGTTGCCGGCGATGCGCTGGCGCACATGAACGAAAACTTTTCCCGCGACTATTTCATCGAGCGGGTGGAACAGATGACCGAACAATCCCTGTCCTCGGAACTTTATCCCCGCCTCAGCCTCGGCCCGGGCCAGCGTTATGCCTCCAGGGGCAGCTACGTGGTCAGGTTCTCGGGCAGCGGCGAAAACACGCTGGTCCCGGTGAGCGACTGGATTGTTCCATAAGGCCCATGCCGGGCTTGCCGTTGCATCCAGGACACGCACTCACGCCTTGTTCCGCGAACAAGGTCGGGTAAGGCCCATGTGATGGGCCATTCTTAGCTCCCGCCGGAGGCGGGGTTTTCACTGCAAAAGGAGAATAAGCATGAGGAAATTTCCGTTAATCCTGGCCTGTGGCCTGCTCGCGGCCAATCTCGCCGTATCCGCACAGGCGGCGGACTACTATGGCAAGCCCGAGATGGGGATGGACAAGATGAAGGGCGAGCAAATGATGGGCAAACACAAGATGACCGGCACGGTCGACAAGATCGACCATGCCAAGGGCACGCTCATGCTCAAAACCGGGGTGGCAGACATGGCGCTGCATTTCCCGCCGCCATCCGTCAAGGATCTCAAGAACGGCGACACCATCACGGTCGAAATGGGTTTCATGAAAGGCGAAATGCCCATGAAGTGACGGTAAATGGGGTGGTGATGAGTCCCTCTCACCCCCCATCAGCTCCAAAAATATCGAGGGTTCCATGGGCCGGCTTCCGTGATCAGGAACTCCGTTCTCGGCTTACGCCTACAGCATCCGGAATGTCAACGTCCGTACCGCCGACGCCCCGCCCGAGGGCCGCTAGCATCCTTGAATTCATGGGAAAGTGCTGCGGCAGAAACCTGGAACGCAGTTCGTAGCCGATCAATCTCAGCGCTATCCACGCCGACCGCGCCCAGCCTTCGTTCCCATTCGTCCTGGACGATAGCGGCAATTGCCTGAAGCTGGGTTACCGCATCTGTATGGCTTACGCCGAAGTTGGCAGCAGTGGCTGCCAGCCTATCCAGGTCAACCACGGCGCCTTGTTGATGGTACGCCATGGCCAGGGCGAATACGGTGGGCTTGGGTGCGGCAACAACGTCGAACATGCTGGATAAACGCCACGCTCCATATTCCGCCGAGTACACGAGACCATGATTCCTGGTGTGATCGTCGGCGTTGCCCACCAACGTGTTATATACAATACGGCGCCATAGTTCCTGGGCGTTGATCTCCGCCGCGTCCTTGCACCATCGGCGAAACTCATCCGCGAACCTGACATAGCTTTTCCGGGCTAAAGTGTCTTGCCGTGGGTCTCCAAGGCCCAGCACAGTGTGCGCGCTCGCGTAGTGGATACGACTGTGGTTCTGGCGATCGAATCTTTTGACAAGGAATGCCGTTCTGCCATCCGGAAGCTGATGTATGCGAGACTCGCATGCATCCATGCCACACTTGATGGCCATCTCCAGCATCACATGTTCGTTGTGCGCAATAAAAGCAGAGTCACCCTTTTCGGGGAGCTTTAGAATCCATTGCGCGCCATCCAGCATCACCGTGAACTTCGGTTTGGCGCCGCCGAGACTGGTGGTCGGCATGATCGCTTCCGCGTAGTCGCGGCGTACCCTGCCGAGATCCTGAGCCGAGATGGCGGCGTCAATCTCAGCTAATTCCGGGATCGGTTCCGCAAGTTTGCGTTCCGCATCTCCGAACAGGATTGCGCCACAACTGTCTTGAGGCGCCAACCCCAGCACCTCGATGTCATCTATCTCGCCATGCTCGTGAAACAGCACGTCGCGACCCCAGGCATCCGGGCCAGCGTCCTTCATGACGCCGAAGATACCGCCTTGCAGCAAGGTTTTCATCACGGAACGACGAAGCGGCAGATTGATTGGGTCCAGCGCGACCTTGCCTTCAGAACCCAGATATGCGGTCTCATACCGAAACGCGCCGACACGGTTCACCGTATCAAGCGTAAAGTCTCCGCACAGAGTTGGCTCCTTGGCTCCCGGGATCCACGTCCAAACTGCAATTGATTTTTTCACGTCCGAATCCGTTTCGGCAAGCTGGAGGCCATTAACGCAACGGCATCCGAGTCATCCTCCGGTTTCGCAACCTCATCCATCTGGCCGAGCAGGTTCATGGCCCACAGCACGCGCAGGTACATCCCCATCGCGACGCGAGAGGATCCTTTCTCGATTTCGATCAGCGTACTTCGGCTAACTCCCGCCATGGACGCGAGGTCGTCTTGCCGCAGGGCGCGCGCTTTACGAGCAATGGAGATCCGATCGCCAAGGCTATGCGCAGCCTCGCGCACGTCGAATGGTATTTCTTTTAATAAGTCTGCCATGGCACACACTATATGTACACAAGGTGTGCCATGCAACACTTTACTGAGAAATTGGCCAATTCCCGGTGAGCGCGCCGGGGTATTTTCAGGCGGGCGCGTTCCGCCTGCCTGTTGGAAATTTGAGTCAGCCGGTTGAGTGCGTCATGGGCATAGCTCAGCGTGGTGCCGCCGGCATTGCCGAGGCCGTCCACCCAGTAGGCGGTGGTGACGCCAATGGGATCGGTGACGGAAACGACCTGATCGAGACTATCGTACTGAGTCCGGGTGACGCCGCCCAGCGGGTCGAGGGTCTGGAAGACGGTTGAGCGCGTCGTAACCGTTATTCGTCGTCGCGCCGTTGGCATCGGAGCGGAATCCGGGGTAGGAGGGGGATGGGTCAGGGCGGGTGGCCATCAGGCAATGGGAGTTCCGGATTTCATTGCATTCGGCTTATGCTTGCTGTCTTCCGTCAACAGTTTTCCTTTATAGATCAATCGTGTCTGACCCAATTGGTCGTGCTGCAAAAGGAGAGCGAGCATGAGAAAGACCTCGCCGGGGATCATCCCTTGGTTTTCCCTTGCGAACCTTCGCGTCCCTTGCGGTGAAATGCGGTTATTTTATAGGCAGCATATTCACCTCGCATCTGTAGTCATCCTGGCGCGCCGGGTCAATTCTTTCGCGCTTGGCTCGGCCTGGCCAAGCGAGCCAAGCAGAATATCTCCAGCCGGCACATAGGTGCTCATCACAACGCCAGTTGTTGAAATCTTCGAAGCCACGAGCCGCAGTGCACATGGCCTTGCACCATTTTCAAACAATCGCTTTCCACGGCCAAGAACTACCGGGTACGTCCATATGTTGTATTCATCAATGAGCGATGCGGCGTGTAGCGTCTGGATCAAATTGCCGCTGCCAATGATTTGAAGGTTGCACATAGCTAAAGCACATAGCTAAAGGGTCAGGTCTTGACATCACGCTTTTCACCGTTCGTCCTTGATTACCTTACTCACAGTTGAATAATGTACCCCTGCTTCGCGCGCGATGGCCGCCATTGTGTAGCCGAACTCCTGGTAGGCGCGACGCATTGCCTCATCACGCGCCACCTTGTCCGCGCAGACATGCTTCGGAAACAGTTGCTCAAGGTTCGGCCGATGCAACTGCCGCTGGGCGCGTGGCACCTCGGTCAGTTCGGCCTTGTCTTCCAGCAAAGGCCGCATCTGCTCCGCAAACGCGTCCGACCCGAGCAGTATCTGTCCTTTCAGATCGGCCCACGGAGAAGGATGGCTTTTCCCTTCCGCCACGAAAGCGGCATAGCATCGTTGTGCCTCCGCCCGCGTCGGGGAAAATTGAGCGAGGAGCCAATCGGTGGACAGCCAGACAGGACGATCCAACTGTCCAACCGTCGCCGGATAGCTGCTCCAGGGGTAACTTGAAATCGACTTGACCATCTTGGCGCGGACGGGGTTCAGGACGATATAACGGGCAAGCTCAAGGAGGTAACTGTCGCGATCCACCAGAATTGCCTTGAATCGACCCTGGAACACATGGCCCACGCGTCCGTGGCGACGGTTGAAACGCTGGGTATAGACCCCGTTCAACTGGCGCATGCCGAGCGACAGATTAGCGTCGGGGGTTTCGATCAGTAGGTGGTAATGGTTGCCCATCAGGCAGTAGGCATGGCAAACCCAGCCGTATCGCCCGATCACTTGCGCCAACACGTCCAGAAAAAGGTGGCGGTCCTCGTCATCAAGACAGATGTCCTGCCGTGCGTTGCCGCGTGCGGTGACATGGTAGAGCGCACCGGGAAATTCAAGTCGGAGGGGGCGGGCCATCGAGGTAGTCTAGTCGGTTTGAGTGGCATGTCAAGACCTGACCCCTTGGCTCCTGAAGGGTGAGGCTGTCGCCGGGCTTGATTCCCAGCCATTGGGCCGCGGCGGCGCTGAGGAAAATGGCTTGCGGGTCGAGCATCGCCGCGCCGGCTGCGTTCCCCTGCCCGTTTCCGATGCTCAGCGGCAGCAGGCGGGAAGCGTGGAACACGTCAACGCCCAGCAGCCTGAGCGTTTCGCTGCGGTCCGGCAGCCTCGCCTCGATCTCCAGCGCGGGGCTGGCAAGCGCCACTTCGGGCAGACGCGCCAGACGCGGATAGATGCTTTCGTCCATGCCCGTGGCCGGACCCTGGACCGTCAGGTCGGCCTGCCCCGAGACGTTGCGCACTGCCTGGGAAAACTCGCTCACGGCGGCGCGGTTGATGAGATGGATGGAAACGCCCAGAGCCACCCCCAGTGCAATTCCCAGCACGCTCAGGAATATTCGCCCGGGGTGATCGCCGAAAGGCCCCAGCACGGCGCGGATGATGGCGGCGCGGTTCATGTTGCGGCCTTGGGGAAAAGGCCATCCGGGTCCAGCACATAGATGCGGTCGGTGGTGGCGGCGGCGGCCGGGGAGTGGCTCACCAGGATGCCCGCCGCGTTGCCTTGCTTGACCTGGTCGCGCAGCAGCTCAAGGACCTGGGCGGCGCTGGCCGGGTCGAGGTTGCCGGTGGGTTCGTCCGCCAGGATCAGTTGCGGGCGGTGCGCCAGCGCACGGGCGATGGCCACGCGCTGCATCTCGCCCCCGGACAGTTCGCGCGCATAGCTTTTGCCCCGCTTCGCGAGTCCGATCGACTCCAGCAGCGAGGAAACGCGGAGGCTCGCCTCGCCGGCCGGTATATTGTTGAGGGCCAGCGGCAGGGCAATATTCTGGGCGACGGTGAGGTAGGGCAGGAGGTGAAAGGCCTGGAACACGAAGCCCATTTTTTGCCTGCGCAGCTGGGTGAGGCGCTTGTCGTCCAATCCGACAAGCTCGCAGCCGTCGAGCTGGATCGAACCCCTGTCGGGCGGCTCCAGGCCGGCAATGAGATTGAGCAGGGTGGACTTGCCGATGCCGGATTCGCCCATGATGGCGATATATTCGCCGCGCGCCACATCCAGCGAAACGTCGCGCAACACTTGCCGCACACCGGGGCCGAGGTAGGATTTGCCGAGATTGCGGATGTTGAGCATGGCGATGGTTTTCAGCCGCGGTGCGAAGCGGCGTCGGCTGCAGCGAATCGTTTATGCTGGGTTAGCCAGCCATCTTGCGCAGCATGTGGTCTATGACCTTGCTGTGCTCGTCCTGCGGACTGAACAGGATGACCTCGGCGTCTTTACCGACTCTCACCGTGTGTCCGGGCGGCCAGTAGAACAGGTCCCCGCTGTTGATCACTTCCGCTGTGTCGTCTGCGTAGGTGACGGTAAGTTCTCCCTGCAACAGGTAGCCCCAGTGCGGAGATTGGCATAGGTCTCCCTCCAGTCCCTTGAGCAGCGGCGAGATATCCGCACCGGCGCCTGGCGAGAAATACTCGCCGCTGATCTTGCCGTATCCGGATGCATCGCCAAAATTCATCTTTTGTCGCGCGACTGCACCCGGCGCATCGATTCTGACAGGGATGTCGTTCTTGGCTATTCGCATTTCGTGCGCCTCCTGGCGGTCAACTGAGGTTTCTAGGGTTACATATAAGCTTTCGCCTCTTCCCCCGGATTGGGCAAACCGGCGATGCGCCAGGCGGTTCTGACGCTCTGGAACAGGCCGGGAATGCACAGGCGTTCGAATTTGTTGGCATGGCAGACATGGCTGACGGCCGGTAGCCCGCCCTCGACATAGTGGTCCCGCAGGAAATGGATGATCGCCCAGTGTTCCTCGCGCAGTTCGCTTACGCCTTCGTCAGTGGCGATGTTGCGCGCCATGTCTTCGTCCCAGTTCAATGGATCGGCGAGAAATCCATCCTGATCGTATAGCGGTTTCTTCATGCTTCCTCTCCCTTTTCTACACGCCTGTCCGGTCGCCGCGATACCGGCTTCCGGACTCGGCTTCTACCTGGATGTAGTAGGGATCATAGGGTCTCCCCCCGCTTTTTCCACTGCGGCATTCACCCCATTTTCCCCGCCGATACGATTGATTTGGCAGCCGGATAGTGGGTAGGAACGGCTGAACGGTGAGCGAGTGCTTGCTGCTGCGGGAACATTACGAATCAAATGATGCCCAATGGACATTAGACCCTGGCATTTCCTGGGGCCTGGATTCGAGGGTTCAGGCCGTGAATGCAGGGTAGACCATGTGGCGGCCAGAGCAGAAATCGGCAGCCACATCCTGATAGAAGGAGAAAATCATGAGCATCGTGGATTTTATGATTCATCTGAAACCCGAACTCCCGCTGAATGAGCGTACTCAGCTGGAAGCCGAAATTGCCGAAATGGATGGCGTGATGTCCGCCTGTTTCAGCCGAACCCATTCCCATATGATGGAAGTCACCTACAACCCCGATGTCGTAAGCTCGAGCGTGGTGCTGGAGTGTGTCAGCAAGCGCGGCATCGCGGCGGAAAAAGTGGGTTTGTGAGTCAGTGGTTCCTTAGGGCGCCACCATCACCAGCCTGTGTTCTGCCCGCCGGTTTTCCTGCGGCGGGTAGGGGATGCACCCCACTTCATTTCCCTTGTCATTGCGGTAGATCAGTTCCTTGTTTTGCAGGTCATATTCAGGGTGGCGCGGGTCATTCCACTGGTTGAGGAAATGCACGTAGAAAGCCGGGAACAGACCTTGTGCAGGCTTGTCCTTGCGTAGCGCGAAGACGTATTCCGGCTGGTCTTTCAATTCGTGGCCGTCGTGGCAATACTGCACCCAGACATATTCTCCCGTGACGATCAGGTTCCAGAAAGGCTGCTCCTCATAAAACTTGAGCGTGACTTTCTTGCCTGCGGCGGCCAGGCTGGCCAGGCGCTCGATGGTGGCTTCCGTTTCCTGCCTGTAGGATGCAAGAGATGCCTGGTCGCCCATGGACTGTATCCTTCGCTTGGCGCCGGCACCGTAGGGGTTCATCAGCATCACCCGCAGCTCGTAGCTGTCGTCGATGAAACGGTGCAGGTTGCGCTTTTCCGAGACGAAGGTGTCGTAACCGGTGATGGACATCACCGACACATCCCGTGTGCCGCTGATCCTGTTGCGCAGGTCGCGGCCTCTCCAGCGCGAGAACCAGTTGTCTGCTTCGTGCACATGCACCAGCGAGGCGATATGGTTCATGCGCAGGCTGCGCCGTCCTTCCATGGCGATCAGGACCAGATTGAAAAGCATCACCAGAACGGCGGCAAAACTGATTTCGGTAATCAGCAGCAACTGCGAATCTCCCTCCACCCTGGGCCACCAGGAATACAGAATGAACTTAGCTGCCATCGGCAGGGAAAATGCAACTCCCACCGCCAGCAGCGAGACGGCGGCATGGCTGAAGATATGTCGCAGGGTGTGAGAAAAACTGAGGAAATGCGTGTTGCGATCCATGATCGTATCTCCTTTCGGCAATATCCGGGGGTTGAAGCATTGCGCGCGCTGGCTTATGAGGCTGCTGCGCATGAGGTGAAATTGAAATTCGGGGGGAGGTAGGTCGAAGCTGATTGCGAATCATTGGAGCATATTTTTTGGCGTGCTTTCATTACAAACCATACATGAAGGCTTCACTACCTAGTTTTTCCGCTGATATACAGTCGAAAACTGTATGTCGCTTCACACCAAAATAAGCAAATATCTTCATGTCCCCCCACGTTGTTTCGTTAACCCGGAAACTCATCCATCATGAACCACGCCAGAGCGGAATTCGATATTTGCGTCGTCGGCGGCGGCGCTGCCGGGCTGGTGGTTGCCGCCGGCGGGGCAAGCATGGGAGCGAAAGTCATCCTGGTCGAAAAGAACGGGCTCGGCGGGGATTGCCTGCGCTATGGCTGCGTCCCCAGCAAGGCCCTGTTGCACTGCGCCAAGGTGGCGCAAACCATGCGCCGGGCAGAGCGCTTCGGGATCACGCCCTGTACACCGGAAGTCGATCTGGCCGCCGTGATGGAGCGGATACAGCACGTAATCCGCACCATTGAAGTACATGACAGCCCCGAGCGTTACCGCGCCCTCGGGGTGGAGCTGGTTTCAGGGCACGGCCGGTTTTGCAACCCCTCCACGCTGGTGGTCAACGGCAGGGAAATCACGGCCCGGAATTTCGTGCTGGCGACCGGATCGCGGGCGGCAATACCGGACATCCCGGGTCTGGATAAGGTGCCTTATCTGACCAACGAGAGCGTGTTCGCCCTGCGCGAACAGGTGCCCAGCCTGATCGTGCTGGGCGGCGGTCCGATCGGGGTGGAAATGGCCCAGGCTTTTTCGCGCCTGGGCAGCCGCGTATTCCTGGTCAACCGTAGCCCGCAGCTATTGCCTCATGAAGACAGTGATCTCGCCACCGTGGTCACCGACCGCATCAGCGCGGAAGGCGTCAAACTCTACCAGGGATATTCGAGCGTGCGGGTGGAGAAACAGAACGGGGGCATACGGCTCTGGCTGGCGGCGCCGGACGGCTCCGAACACACGCTTGTGGCCAGTCATCTGCTGTTGGCTACCGGCCGCCAGCCCAACATCGGCGATCTGGGGCTGGAGCAGGCCGGCATCGAGCTGCTCCACGGGCGCATCGTGGCCGGTCCGAATTTGCGCACCACCAACAAGCATGTGTATGTCTGCGGTGACGCCGCCGGAGGCCACCAGTTCACCCATGTGGCGGAACACCATGCCCGGGTGGTGCTGAAGAATATGCTGTTTCATCTTCCCGCACGAGTGGAGGAGCGTGTCATTCCCTGGTGCACCTTCACCGATCCGGAGCTGGCGCGGGTCGGGCTGTCTGAACGCGAGGCCAAATTGTCGGATATCGCCTACCGTGTTTATACCTTCCCGTTCACGGATATCGATCGGGCGCAAACTGACGGCGATACGGAAGGCTTCGTCAAGATCCTCACCACTCCCCGCGGACGCCTGCTGGGCGCGGCCATCGTCGGCCCTCATGCGGGTGAACTGATCCACGAATACTCGCTGGCGATGGCCGCCAGAATCAGGCTTTCCAGCCTGTCCAGCATGCTTCACGTCTATCCCACCATGGCCCAGATCAACCGGCGGGTTGCAGACGCCTACCGCAAGGAGGCACTTACGCCGGGCGTGAAGAAATGGGTGAAACGGCTGTTCTCCCTGCGTGGCAGGCTGGACGAAGCGGCGGTGGGTGAAACATGAACCCATTCGATTATGTCATCGTGGGTGGCGGGCTGGCCGGCGCTTCGGCGATCCAGGGCATTCGCGAGCACGACAGCCGGGGAAGCATCCTGCTGATCGGCGAGGAAACGCACCCACCTTATGACCGTCCACCGCTTTCCAAGCAGCTGTGGTTCGGCAAAAACAAAGTGGACGACATCTTCCTTCACCCGCAGCGCTTTTACGATGATCATGGCGTCACGCTGGCGCTCGGTGCCAGGGTGGAAAAAATCGACCCGAGCGGGAAGTCAGTCACTGTCGCGAATGGCAGCGGCTACCTTTTCGGCAAGCTGCTCCTGGCAACCGGTACCCGTCCGAGGCACATCGCCATCCCCGGTGCCGGACTAGAAGGCATTTACCATTACCGCACGCTGGACGATTACCTGCGCATGCAAGGCGAGGCCCAGGTCAACAAATCGGCGCTGATCATCGGCGGCGGATTTATCGGCTCGGAGCTCGCTGCCGCGCTGAATATCAATCTCGAAGTCACCATGATCTATCCCTCCGCCACGCTCTGCCGCCGGGTATTCCCGGAGCAGCTGGGCCAGGCGCTGCAACACCATTTCCAGGAACGCGGGATCCGGGTCATTCCTTCCGACATGCCGGCCACGATCAGCAAGAACGGGAGCAAATTCCGCACGGAAACCGTCAGCGGGAAAAGCCTGGAATCGGACCTGGTGATCGTTGGCGTCGGCGTGGATCCCTGCATCGAACTCGCCCGGGAAGCCGGCCTGGAAGTGGGCAACGGGATCGTGGTCAATGAATTTCTCGAATCATCCCATCCCGATATCTACGCGGCCGGCGACAACGCCTTCTTCCCCTATAGGGTGCTGGGAAAAAGCATGCGCATCGAGCATTGGGACAATGCCCAGGTCCAGGGACGCTGGGCCGGCTGGAACATGGCGGGCGCACACGAAGCCTATACCTATCAGCCGTATTTCTTCTCCGACCTGTTCGAATTCGGCTACGAGGCCACCGGCGAAGTGGATACCAGCCTCGAAACCTTCGCCGACTGGCAGAAGGAAAACCAGACCGGGGTCATCTACTACCTGCGCGAGGGCCGCGTCAGGGGCGTCATGATGTGCAACCTGTGGGGGCGGATCGATGCGGCGCGGGAGCTGATCCGCAAGGGCGAGCTGGTGTCGCCGGAAAGCCTGCGCGGGGCGATCCGCTGATTCTACTCGGACGCATGACGTTGGGTTTCCAGGATAAACCTATAAACCGCATTTCACCGCAAAGGACGCGAAGGTTCGCAAGGTAAAACAAAGGGTTGATTAATGGCAACGCGCCACACATCGGGTTAGCCAATAAAGTTGTTCAAGCCTTTGAATTCCTTCGCGAACCTTTGCGTCCTTTGCGGTTAAGATGCCTTTTTTAAGCAAAATCCAGGATCAGGATATCCGTCCCCTCGCCAGCGCAGCAGTGATCTGCGCCACGTGGTGGCCCTGGAAGCGGGCCATGGCCAGTTCGTTTTCGCTCGGCTTGCGGCTGCCGTCGGGGCCGGCAATGGTACTGGCGCCATAGGGGGAGCCGCCGCTGATCTCGCTCATGGTCATTTGCCGCTGCTCGCTATAGGGCAGTCCGACGATAATCATGCCGTGGTGCAGCAGCGTGGTGTGGAAGCTGAGAATGGTGCTCTCCTGGCCGCCATGCTGGGTTGCCGTGCTGGTGAAGACGCTGCCCACCTTGCCGATCAGGCTTCCGTCCAGCCACAGCTTGCCGGTCTGGTCGAGGAAATTGCGCATCTGGGCCGCCATGTTGCCGAAGCGGGTCGGCGTGCCGAAGATGACGGCATCCGCTTCCGCCAGTTGCGCTGGCGCGATGAACGGCAAGCGGGAAAAGGCGGACTGCGCCGCCCCGGCACCGCTGGCCTGGAGCTTGTCCTCGGGCACCAGTTCCGGCACGCGCCACAGGCTGACCTCGGCGCCATCCACAGTGCTTGCGCCTTCCGCAATGGCTTCTGCCATGAGGTGAATGTGTCCGTACATGCTGTAAAAAACCACTTGTATTTTCATGATGCGGGCTCCTTGATGATTATTTCCCCTTGCCGGTTAATCTTGATGGCGCTGCGCTTGCCGCTGCTTCAAGTCATCGCGCTTCTGCAAAAACTCATCGCGGCCGATTTCTCCTCGGGCATAGGCTTCTTCCAGGATTTCAAGCGGGGTTTTGCCGCTCCCGCCTGATTTTGAGCCGCTTGCCAGATATTTGATGGCGGCCAGGATCAGGATAATCGGCACTAGCCACATCAGCAGCATGCCGAGCCAGCCTCCGAACATCCAGGCGCCATGGTCATAGCCATACATCATGGTTGCCTATGCCTCGACCATGTCTTTTTTCGTGCTTTGTATCAATGCGGCGACCTCGTCACGTTCAGCACGAGGGACTTGAAAGGCCTCCAGCGTGGCATGGAGGTGCCCCAGAAATACCGACCAATCGTTTTCACTGATTCCCATCCCTTTATGGGAGGTTTTCATGTCCCGCCCGGTGTAGTACACGGGGCCGCCTGCACCCGAACACAGAAAGTCAATCAGGAGCTGCTTCGAGCGGTTCAAGCTATCCTCCGCTCGATGCTGCCAGTAGCGAGCCAGTTGCGGATCCGCTCGCAAGCGTGGCAAAAGGTCGCTGACAACAGCAGCAATGGCGTCATAGCCGCCAAGACGTTCATAGAGTGTTTTCTGGTTCATGGCTTTATCTCCTTCTGGTTGGAAATGAGCATAAAGCTCATGCTATCCGGGGCCGCGTTGGCGGTGTTGCTCGCGCCGTGTTTAACTTTTCACCTTCTCGATCATGTGGTTGATGACATGGCTGTGCTCGCGCTGCGGGCTGAACATGATGATCTCCGCGTCCGCATTGACCTTGACGTTGTGCCCGGGCGGCCAGTAAAACAGATCGTTCGCGTTGACCGTTTCCTGCGCGCCGTCCATGCCGGTCGTGGTGAGTTGGCCGCGCAAGACAAAGCCCCAGTGGGGGCACTGGCACGAATCGCCTTCCAGTCCCTTGAACAGCGTGGTGGTGTCAACACCCGCCGAGAGGCTGAAGTATTCGCCGCTGATCTTGCCTAATCCCGTTGCGTCGCCGAAATCCATTTGTTGGCGGATCACGGCGCCAGGGATCTCCATCTTGACGTCCACATCCTGTATGGCTATCCGCATGTTCGTTTCTCCTATGTGTCAATGGATGCTTAATGTGAATAGGGTGCGATTCATAAGGAGACGCACCGATGGTTGATGGTATGGCAATGAAGAAGCAGTTCGAACCTTTGCTCACCACATGCCCGCACTCATATAGCCACGAGCGCGGGCAGTTGCCGAAGTCGTCTCGTTTACATGCCTACCAGCTGGGCGGTATAGCCTGCTGCCCGGGCCTTCGCCAACAAGACCGCTGTGGTGGTTTTTTCCGTGTCATAGGTGATCATGAGGAGGTGCTCCTTGCCTGCATTAAACCCTGGCGAAACGACTCCCTCGACCTGTCGCAGTGTATTTTCGAGAGAGGTGCGCGCTTCTTCACTCAGAGACTCATTGATGTGAATCATGACATCGCTAATATTCATCATGTTGCTCCTTATATAGCGGGTTTATCGTAGCGTCAGAAACGCCTTGGTGTGGACCAGTTCCCGCCGCTCGGTATCGCGATCAGCGGTTAAGAACCGTATGCGTCAATGGATACTTTATGTTTGGTGGACTGTCTATCGCCGCATCCGTTTCAGGCAATAGGCAACGCCTCATGAAAACCAGCGCAAAAAGGCCGCCGCCGTCAATGCCGTGGCGCCCAGGGCCGTCAGTATCCGCCACACGCCACGACGCCAGGCTGCGGGCCGGTTTGCGGCATGGAGCAGATAGAAGGCCGCCAGCGAAAAGGCGGAAACTGCGCATGCCACCTTGATCGCCAGCGCGACCAGCGCGACCGCGCTGAGGTCGGGAAACTGCCCGTAATAGTAGAAGCTAATGGCGCCGAAGGCAGCGCCGCTCGCCACCTGGGCCACCCATCCCGATATCACCAGCCATGCGAGGGAACGCTCCAGTTCCGGGCGCATCAGCCACAGCGAGGCCACCGCCCCGCCTATGACGGCGCTGGCACCGAAGTTATGCACCACCTGGGTCAGGGCATATCCCAGATTCTGGAGGTCCATGGGTTCATTCCACATTCACCTTGACGCATTGCTCGACGCCGATCGGCACATGCGCCTTGTTCACCACCTTGATGCACAGCGTGTGTGCGCCTGCGGCCAGGGATTCAAGCGCTTGGCTTCCGGAAAGTTTGCGCAGGATGGCGGCTTCCTTGTTGTCCACGTAAAGATGAATGTGATCGCCGCGCGGACCGGGCACAACCTCGTAATCAATCCGGTTCTGGGACATGGCGTCCAGCTTCGCGCCATCGGCCGGGAAGGATATTTTTGCATAAGGTTCGGCTGCCGCAACACAGGTCGAAAACAGTGCGACAGACAGCGCCAATATGATGCGACTGGGGAGGAGATGAGAATGCATGGCTTTACTCCATAAAGACTGAACACCCTGAAAGTGTAGGAAAAGCAGTGCAGGAACACAGTACGGCAAACTGTGTATTTCTCATGGTTCAAGTCTTTAGCCGGCAGGATTCTTGGCCGGATTCGTCTCCATCAGTTGACGACCGAAGGCATTGGGGGAATTTCATGGAGTATTTTGGATGAAACCGGAACCAGAAGGGCAGCTATAGCGGCACGGAGGACCGTTAGTTAATCGGTGAGGCCTCGTAAACGGTTACCCGATTGCGCCCCTCACTCTTCGAGCGGTAGAGCATTTCATCTGCGTGGGCAAGCAGAGTGTCCATATCGTTGCCGTGCGCGGGAAATCCAGCGACACCCGCCGACAGCGTTACCCGAATATCCCATTCGCCGTGCCTCACCAGCGTTCCGGCCAGATCGGCTCGCCACAATTCAATCCGTTGCAACGCATGTTCGGCGGACATTCTAGGCATGACTACCACGAACTCCTCGCCACCATAGCGGCAGATCACGTCGCTTTCGCGTGCACTTCGCTTCAAGAGTGCCGCCAGGGACCTGAGGACTTCATCGCCTGCAGCGTGACTGTAGGTGTCATTGATTTTCTTGAAGTGATCGAGGTCGATCATGATCACCGCCACCGGATAATTCTCGCGGCGGGCACGCGCCAATTCACGTGGCAGGGCTTCATCGAGGTAGCCCCGGTTATAGATACCCGTCAGCGGATCGCGGATCGCCTTTTCCTGCAAGTCGATCTTCTCATCGCTTAGTTCCTTGAGCTGGAATTCGAGATGGCGTTGTGACTGCTCCAGTTCGACGTCCTGCCGCCGGCGCTCGGTGATGTCACGACCGATCCCCTGGTAGCCGGCAATCTGACCGTTTGCGTCATAAATCGGAATGGTCAGAACGTCGATCCAGATGACGCGACCATCCTTGCAGCGTTGCGGAATCTCGAAGCGCAAGGCCTCATTCTTGCGACCCTCGGCTTCAAGCTGCTCGCGTTTTTCGAGCAACCTGGACAGCATCAGCTGGCCTTCCGGTGTCAGCGTGTCCGCAATCGATTGTCCAATCACTTCATCACGCGCAAAACCGCGCAGGCGGCGATCCGCGTCGTTGATATAGGTAAAGCGGTTCTCGCGGTCAGCCTTCCAGACGACATCGGCCATATTTTCCGCCAGCATGCGGAATTGCTCCTCGCTTGCGCGCAGTGCTATTTCGGCCAATTGGCGTGCGGTGATATCGCGAAAAGCCATTACCACGCCGTGCTTACCATCGAGATCGTCAGCCCTTGACGCGGCATACTCGACGGCAAATCCCTGCCCATCCTTTCTCCAGAAGTGGTCGGTACCAAGCTTTTCCGTTCCCTCGTTCAACAGCCTGCCAATGGGGCACTCACCATCAGGGTAAGGTGTGCCATCAGGCAGGGAATGATGAATGGTGTCGTGCAGACTTTTACCTACCAGTTCGCTCGCTGTGTAACCAAATAGTCGCGCACCAGTCGGATTGATGAACGCGACCCGACCCTGTGCATCGATTCCGCAGATGCCGTCTTCAACCGTGTCCAGCACCGTCTGCATGCGCCTGACCACGCTCTGTTCGCGTGCTCTCGCTTTTCTCGTAATATTGGCCATCCAGCCGGCGACAAGAAACAGAAGCGCGAGGGTGCTAACCAGCACCATGGCCCGCTGCCGCCAGGGCGACAGAATTTCGTCGCGGCTGAGGCTGACGACGATGGCAATGGGGAGGCCGGCATGCTTGCGATAGGCTATCCGCCGCGTAATGCCGTCGATCGCCGATACCGCGGTGAAGGTGCCTACCGACTGCTTCTTCATCTCGTCGAGCAACTTCAAGCTAAACCGCTTGCCCGCTGCACCGGCGTCGGGGTGGCGCATGATGACAGCACCGTCGCTGCGTGCCAGAGTATAAGCGGCGGTTTCGCCCAGCTTGAGTTCGCTGACCACCTGAATGAAGACGTCGATATCGATGGCCGCCATCGCCACCCCAGCGAAGGAGCCATCGGGCGCGTCGATGCGGCGGCTGAGGTTAAACACTTTCTTGCCCGTCGTCTTGCCGACGATGGTTTCGCCAATGAACAGGCCGACACCCTGCTGTTGCTGTGCAGTGAAGTATTCACGGTCGGTCGCGTTGTTGGTCGAATGACGCATATGGGACGCCATCACCGCCGAGCCATCTGCACGGTAAAGCCACAGCCGTCCGCTGACCGGAAGCTTCTTGGCCATTTCAACGAAGTGTGGCCAGCGCCGATCTCCCCCACTTCCCATGATGTCGTGGTCGCGGACCTCGTCGAGCGCGCGATCGAGAATGTTGTTGGCGTTGGCAATCACATGGGAAGTATGGGTTTCGAGCAGCCGGGCGACACTCGCCAGCTGATTGTCGGCTGCCGCCAGCGTGGCCTGATAGTCATGCCACAACCAGGCGCCGGTTCCGGATACGACGGCTGCGCTGAGCAGTATCCATCTGAGAACGGAATAGGGCAATGGTTTAAACGGCAGAGGCATGGTCAGTTGGAATCAGGCGAAGAATGTAGATCTTAAATCTAAATTCTGGTAACTACCATTGTTCAGTGGAAAATCATGGCCCCGATTACGCCCACCGGCCTTGGTGCCCCGATAATTCCTTCACGGGGCGCGGGGTCAAGTCTTGATATCACGTTTTCGCTACTCTCTTTTATCGCTGTAGAACGGCAACCGCGATGTCAAGACTTGACCCCGACGTTTTTTCAACCAGGGTAGCGTCACGACAAAACAGGTAATGAGGATGGTGTTATTATTGCGAACATCATCGCATCATCAGGTTTTTACAACGCATGCCAAAGAAATTGCACCAACTATAATAAAATTATTATAATATGCCCCCTATCCTTTACGACTATGTCAATATCCACGGTGAAAATGAGTTTAAGTCCTGGACAAAGGGGCTTCAGACCCAGCAAAAGGCAAAGCTTAATCAGAAGCTCGATCTGCTAAAGGCGCACGGTGAAGGCCTCTTTCCAGAGATACTGACTGGGACAGACACAGCCGGAATATTGAAACTTCGAGTAAAAGGAAACGTCCAACTTCGGCCCATGCTATGCAGAGGGCCGATTGACGTTGGTGGTGAATACACGCTATTGCTTGGTGCAAAAGAGGTTGGTGGCAAGTTGAAGCCACCCGGAGCTGACGCGACCGCCGAGTCATTAAAGTCTTGCGTTGCGAACGACCCGGCAAATAGGAGAACGGAACATGAAAAAGTTAGCAAATGAACTTATCGACGATTTCTCCGATAAAGAATATGCGCACAGTTACATGGAAAGTTATGTGAACGCTGAAATAGCGGCGCAAATAAAGGTGTTGCGAGAAGACCGGGGGTTTACCCAAGAACAACTCGCCGAGTTGGCTGGAATGAAACAGGAGCGCGTCAGCGCGTTGGAAGACGTGGATTATGACGCTTGGACAGTAAAGACATTGCGCAAGCTTGCACGGGCGTATGACGTTCATCTACAGGTGCGTTTCGTTCCATTCAGCCAAGGAATTCTCGATGTCACAAATCTTAGCCGTGGTCGTCTTCAAGTTGTGTCCAGAAAAGATGATCTACGCGAGTTTGTTCGTCACGAACTCGTAAATCCGGACGGGCAATGGAAACCGATTGACACGAAGGGGCTGCCAAAGTTGGTGGTTAAGTCCATTCGTGGTCCGATTGAGCCAAGCAATAACTGGCAACGACTTGCTGCATAATGGGTTAAACATGGCTGAAGAGAATACTGAGACAAAGGGGGCCGCAGAGACTTTTACGTTGCGTGGCATTTATTTCCGCACCGTAGAAACAAAACTATTGAATGATTTCGACCCGCTTGCTCCAGGTCAACAGCTTTCCGCGTTCTTTAGAAATACTGACGGCACCGTCGATTGCAGAGAAACTACAGTTTCAGATGGTACGAATAGCAGCCTTATTCATTCTTGTGCATTCAACACGGGATTTGAGTTTGCCTACGTATTGATGACAGATGGGGAAGCCCCGTCAGATGAAGATAGAGAGAAGGCAACCGTAGCACTTATTAGCGCATATATTACCGCCGATTACTTGGTGCCAGGCCCCAGCTTTCCGGAACAAAATGTCTTAACTGGTTGGGCGACAACCAATGCGCTCTTGCACTGCTGGCCTTATTGGCGAGAATTTTGCCAAAGCACCATGTTGCGCATGAATCTACCGGTTACTACAATCCCTCTCTTGCGTCTTCAACACAAAGTCTAGTCGCAACAAGAAACCCGCTTCGGCGGGTTTTCATTTCACTGTTCCGTCCGTGTTTCCATCGAGGTCCAGGCCTTGCATTTTATATATTCTCCCCGACCTTCCGCCCGTTTCACTGCCCGGCTCACGGTAGAGCAACTTACGCGAATATTTCACCCACTTGGGCCGGTTGCGGATGGTGTCCATGCCGTTCACGCGTTCCCAGATCAAGCGTGTTTGTTCCTCATCGAGTAACAGCCACTTGTCCACCTCCTCGGCGGTACGTCCGCAACCTTTGCAAACAACATCTCCCAGGCTGGTGGAGCAGTAGCCGATGCAGGGGGAACTCGGGGTTTTATGGCTTAACGTCATGGGTGCGGATTATACGCGCGACAGGTGACGGTGCATCGAAGCGCCGGATCAGGATTCATCCGGGCGCACCATCGCAGCCGCCTGCACCCAGCGCTCGAATTCGGTCTCCGTCACATAGCCTGACGCCAGCGCCGCCAGCTTCAGGCTGGTGCCGTCGCGATATGCCCGTTTGGCGATTTCCGCCGCCCTGTCGTAGCCGATGTGCGGCGTCAGCGCAGTCGCCAGCATCAGGGATTGCTGCAACAGGGTTTCGATCCTGTCCCGGTTGGCCTCGATGCCGCGCGCGCAATATTTCTCGAAACTGTTCATGCCGTCGGCGAGCAGGCGCAGACTTTGCAGGAAATTGTGGGCGATGAGGGGCTTGAAGGTGTTCAGCTCGAAGCTGCCCGAGGCGCCGCCGATGTTGATCGCGACGTCGTTGCCGAAGACTTGGCAGCACAGCATGGCGAGCGCCTCGCACTGGGTCGGGTTGACCTTGCCCGGCATGATGGAACTGCCCGGCTCGTTCTCGGGAAGGGAGATTTCCCCCAGCCCCGATCTCGGCCCGGATGCCAGCCAGCGGATGTCGTTGGCGATTTTCATCAGCGCGGCGGCGAGGGTTTTGAAGGCGCCGTGGGCGGCCACCAGCGCGTCGTGGGCCGCCAGCGCCGCGAACTTGTTGGCCGCGCTGCGGAAGGGCAGGGCATAGCTGCGTGCCAGTTCCGCCGCGACCAGCGGGCCGAAGGCGGCGGGGGTGTTGAGCCCGGTGCCCACCGCCGTGCCGCCGGCCGCGAGTTCCAGCAAGGCCGGTTGCGCGGCGACGAGCAGGGACTCCGCGTAATCCAGTTGCGCCACATAGCCCGAAAACTCCTGCCCCAGGGTCAGCGGAACCGCGTCCTGGAGATGGGTGCGGCCGATCTTGACGATGTCGGCGAATGCCGCGGAGCGGTTTGCCAGTGTCGCGCGCAGGTTGCGCAGCGCCGGCAGCAGTTGCCGCGCAATGCCCAGGCTCGCGGCCACATGTATGGCGCTGGGGAAAATGTCATTGGACGACTGGCCGAGATTGACCTCGTCGTTGGCATGCACCAGCCGGGTTTCGCCCCTGTCGCCGCCGAGCAGTTCCGAGGCGCGATTGGCGAGCACTTCGTTGAGATTCATGTTGCTCTGGGTGCCTGAACCCGTCTGCCAAACCGAGAGCGGGAACTCCTGCTCGTGGCGGCCGGCCAGCACTTCGTCAGCGGCCCGGATGATGGCGTCCGCTTTTTTCCCGTCCAGCTGGGCCAGATCGCGGTTGACGACGGCGCAGGCGCGCTTGAGCGCGGCCAGTGACAGGATCAACTCGGGCGCCATGCGCTCGGATGAAATCCTGAAATGCTCGATCGCGCGCTCGGTCTGCGCGCCCCACAGCCGGTCTTCGGCAACCGGGATGGTGCCGAAAGAGTCGCGTTCGATTCTGCTGACGCTCATAGCTTGAGCAGGTTGTCGATTTTCGCGGCGCAAATGAAATCGTTTTCCGACAATCCGCCGATGGCGTGGGTGGAATAGCGCACCCGGCACTGGTTGTAGCCGACTTCCAGGTCCGGATGGTGATCCTCGCGATGCGATATCCAGGCCGTGGCATTCACGAACGCCATGGTTTCGTGGTAGTTCTTGAAATGAAAGGTCTTGGCGATTTCCTTGCCCGCCTGTTCCCATTCGTTCAAGGCCTCCAGCATGCGCTCGATTTCCGGCTGTTCCATGGGCGGAACGCCGCCTTCGCAAGGCTTGCAGGTTTTCGTGGTCAGATCGCATGCGAGTTCCGTGTTCATGATTGCCTCCTGATATGCGGTTTTTGATTAAGCTTAAAAAATATTCTAACCGCAAAGGGCGCGAAGGTTCGCAAAGGAATTCAAAGGCTTGAACAGATTTGTCGGCTAACCGATGGGCGGCGCGTTGCCATTGATTAACCCTTCGTTTTACCTTGCGAACCTTCGCGTCCTTGGCGGTGAAATGCGGTTTTAGATTAATTTATTTTTGACCATTTGACACTAATACCCGAGTATAGTTGTCAAGTAAAGTGATTCCTGCCTCGGCAGGCGCGGATAAGCCATATTCATGAACTTATCGTGGGGCAGGCTTATCAAAACTGAAACAGTTTCGGGACTGAGTCCATGCCGCGCGATCTTCCCATCGGGAACGGTACCTTGCTCGCCGCTCATGATTTCGATTACCGGATACGCGATTTTTATTATCCGCGTGTCGGTAAGGAAAACCATGCGCTCGGTCACCCGTGGCGTTTCGGCGTGTGGCTGGAGGGCGAGTTTTCCTGGCTCGGGCGTGAAAACTGGAGAATTCAGCGCGATTACGTTTCCGGTGCGCTGGTCACCTCGGTAACGGCGTCCCATGCGCGCTTGCCGCTACGCCTGCATTTCAACGACGCCATCGACTATGAAAAAAACATCCTGGTGCGCAGGGTGCGGGTGCAAAACCTTTCCCGCCGCGCGCTGGAGCCGCGCCTGTTCTTCCACACCGACATCAACGCGCTGGAAAACGAGACCGGGGACACGGTTTTTTTCGACCCCAAGAATGCCTGTCTGATCCACTACAAGGGTCCGCGCTATTTCCTCATGTGTTGCGCCACCGAAACCACGCTCGGCGTCACGCATTTTGCCACCGGCACCAAGCGCCATCGCGGCCTGGAAGGAACCTGGCGCGATGCGGAAGACGGCGAGCTGAGCGGCAACCCGATTGCCCAGGGGGCGGTGGACTCGGTGATCGGCATGCATCTTCAACTTGAACCCGGCGCGGAAGCGGCGTGCCATTACTGGATGGCGGTGGGCGAGAGCTATCACGAGGTCGAGCAACTGCATCGGCTGGTCACCCAGATCGGCGCGGAGCGTCTGATCGAGCGCAATATCGATTATTGGCGCCACTGGGTTTCCGCCGGGGAACGCGACTTCGGCGCATTGCCTGCGCTGCTGGTGGAGTGTTACCGGCGCAGTCTGCTCATTCTGCGCACCCAGATCGATCATGGCGGGGCGGTGATCGCCGCCAACGATACCGACATCCGCCAGTTCAACCAGGATACCTACAGCTATATGTGGCCGCGCGACGGCGCCATCGTCGCCCAGGCGCTGGACCGCGCCGGCTTCGGCAGCCTGAGCCGGCGCTTCCTCGAATTCTGTACCCAGAAGGCGGTCAACTACAATTATTCCGCCAGTATTCTGGCCGAGACCGGCTTCCTGATGCACAAGTACAATCCGGACGGTTCCGTGGGCAGTTCCTGGCAACCCTGGCTGGAAAACGAGGAAATGGTGTTGCCGATCCAGGAAGACGAAACCGCGCTGGTGATCTGGGCGATCTGGAACCATTACCTGATCCACCGCGACATCGAGGCCATCCGGCCCTTCTACAGTCCGTTCGTGGAACGGGCCGCCGACTTCCTGCTGGAGTTCCGCGACGAGAAAACCGGGCTGCCGCTGCCTTCCTTCGACCTGTGGGAGGAGCGGCGCGGCGTGTTCACCTATACCACCGCAACCGTGATCGGCGGGCTGAAGGCGGCCGCCAGCCTGGCTGCCCTGTTCCAGGAGGAGGAGCGCGCCAGCGCTTGGCTGAGCGGCGCGCTGGCGGTCCGGGCAGCGCTCGACCAGCATCTCTACTGTCCGCGCGAAGGGCGTTTCGCGCGCGGCATCCTGTTCGAGGATGGCCTCCAGACCAGGGACGCTACCGTCGACGCCAGCCTGCTGGGGCTGGTGATTTTCGGCGGCTACGACCCCCGCGACGAGCGGGTGGCGAGCACCATCCGCGCGGTCGAGCAGCGCTTGTGGCTGAAAACGGGCAGCGGTGGACTGGCGCGTTATGAAGGCGACGATTACCAGCGCATGGTGCAGCGCAAGGATGTGCCAGGCAATCCCTGGGTGGTGTCCACGCTGTGGCTGGCGCAGTGCCGCATCGCGGCGGCGCGCGACCGGCGCGAGCTGGATCTGGCCTTGCCGCTGCTGATGTGGGCGGCGGAGCGGGCGCTTGCGTCCGGGGTGCTGCCGGAACAGGTGCATCCGGAAAGCGGCGAGTTTCTGTCGGTCTCTCCGCTGACCTGGAGCCATGGCACGCTGGTGGCGGCGGTGCTGGATTACATCGCGAAAGCGCAAATGCTGGGCAGCCCGCAGCCGCAGCTTGCCGTGGCCGAAATGGACAGGAGGTGACGACATGGCGGACCCGAATTACGGAGCAGTGATTCCGCCCGAATTCGATGACGCGTCGCGCAACCTGCGCCTGGCGTTCCTCAAGTTCGACTCGCGCGACGTGGAATTACTGCACGATCTGGCCGGTTTGTTCCGGGAACGCAAGATGGAGATCGCCGAGCGTTTCTACGAGCACATGCTTGCCTTCGAGGATACCCGCAAGGTTTTCAGGGACGAGGCGATGATCCAGCGCCTCAAGCAGGCCCAGGCCAATTATCTGATGGAGGCGGTGGAGGGGCCTTACGATGCGGCCTATTTCGAGCGCCGCTGGCGCATCGGCTACATCCACAATGCCATCCTGGTGGAACCCCACTGGTTCATCGGCGCGTTCCAGCTCTATCACCGCATCCTTTACCCGATCATCCTGGAGCGTTACCGGGACGATGCGCAAGCGGTGGTGGACCACATCCTGGCGCTGGACAAGATCATGAACCTGGACCTGCAACTCGGCATCCAGAGCTATTACGTTCATTACGAGGGCACCATGGACAAGCTGCGCGAGCTGAACCTGCGCATCGAGGCCGCGAGCACCGCCAAGAGCCAGTTCCTGGCCAACATGTCGCACGAGTTCCGCACCCCGCTCAACGCCATCATCGGCTTCACCGAGGTGTTGCAGGACCGCATCCCCGGCGACCTCAATGCCGACCAGGAGGAATACCTGGGCGACATACACGATGCCGGTCAGTTGCTGTTGCGCCTGATCAACGACGTGCTCGATCTGTCCAAGGTGGAAGCGGGCCGCCTGGAGCTGTTCTACGAAACTTTCCCCATCGCCCAGACCGCGCGCGAGACCATCACCACGCTGCGCGGCGCGGCGGAGAAAAAGGGCTTGTCTATCCAGGGAATCCTGCCGCCCGACCTCGGGCTGATCACGGCGGACCAGATCCGTTTCAAGCAGATCCTGTTCAACCTGTTGTCGAATGCGGTGAAGTTCACCGACAGCGGCGCCATCACGCTTTCCGCCGCGCTGGAAAACGATGGCCTGCACCTGTCGGTGGCCGATACCGGGATCGGTATCCGCGAGCAGGACATGAACCGCATCTTCGTCGAATTCAGCCAGGTGGATGATTCACACGCGCGCCGCCATGAAGGGACCGGGCTCGGGCTGGCGCTATCCAAGCGCCTGGCGGAGGCGCACGGCGGGCGTATCTGGGTGGAGAGCACATTCGGCGTGGGCAGCGTGTTTCACGTTCTGTTGCCGCTGCGTCCCGCCGAATCCAGGGCCAAGGCCGTCCAGGAGGAAATGAAATGAGGCACGAGGGCTTGGACAGCAGCTTGTGCGGTCCGGTCGCAGGGCGCTGCCCGGACCCGCTCAAAACCATCCTGGTGGTGGAAGACAACCCCCAGGCGGCCAAGCTGCTGTCCCTTTACCTGATCCAGGCGGGCTACCTGGTCATGGTCGCATCCAACGGCTGCCAGGCGGTGCAACTGGCTACGCAATGCCACCCGCTGGCGATCACGCTGGACATATTGCTGCCCGACCAGGACGGCTGGCAGGTGCTGTCCGAACTCAAGGCCTCGCCCCTTACCCGCGACATCCCGGTGGTGATCGTGTCGGTGCTGGATCGCCAGGCGCTCGGTTTCAGGCTGGGCGCCTCGGACTATCTGGTCAAGCCGGTGGAACGCGCCGACTTGCTGCATGCGCTGCGGCGCTGCATTCCGCGCGAGGGCGAGAACGGCGTGTGCCACAAGGTGATGGTGGTGCATACCAACCCGGAGGAATTGAACCTGCTGGCCATGATCCTGGCGCAGGAAAACTACCAGGTGATCCAGGCCCTGGGTTCGGAGGAGGCGGCCAGCCTGGCCAAATATGCCCATCCCGATCTGGTGGTGACCAATCTGGTGGCCGGCGGAATGGATTTTTTCGCCCTGCTGGAAGGCCTCAGGGCGGCACCGGAGACCGCGACCATCCCGGTCCTGGCCCTGACGCCGTGGGTTTTCGGCGCCAGGCAGGGCGCGCCGGTGGAGGAGGGGATCGAGTTTGTGCTGATGCGGGAAAACGAACTGGTCGAGGAACGCCTGCTGTCTGCCGTTACCCTGCTGTTCAAGCGGGAAAAGCAGGCCGGCTGAGGAGGGCGGGGAAATATTATGGAACAGCAAGCGAAGACCATCCTGCTGGTCGAGGATGATGAGACCAACCGCAAGCTGGTGCGCGTCGTACTCGCCGGCAGGCACTACCTGATCCGCGAGGCGGGAAGCGTGGAGGAGGCCCTGGCGTTGCTCAAGGACGGCAAGCCGGACCTGATGCTGTTCGACATCCGTCTCGGCGACGGCAGCGGCCTGGACCTGATCCGCAGCGTGCGAGCCGACCCGTCCTTCGACGCGGTGCCGGCGGTGGCCATCACGGCCCAGGCCATGAAGGACGATGAAGGGCGCTTCCTTGCCGCCGGTTTCGACGCTTATATCAGCAAGCCGGTCGATACCCGGCGTCTGCCGGAGGTGGTGGAGCGTTTTATCCGCGAAGGCAGGAGGGCCGGTCATGCTTGACGGGATTTCATCGGCCGGGGCGACGGTGCTGGTGGTCGACGACGCGCCGCCCAACGTGAAACTGCTGCGCCTGATCCTGAAGGATGCCGGCTACCGCGTGCTGGAAGCCGCCAGCGGTCCCGAAGCGCTGGCAACGCTGCGCAGCGAAAAACCCGACGTCATGGTGCTGGACGTGCGCATGCCCGGCATGACGGGCTACGACGTTTGCCGCGAAATCCGTCACGATGCCGAGTTCGCCACGCTGCCGGTAATCATGGTGACCGCCCTGTCGCTGCCGGAAGAGCGCATCAAGGGCATCGAGGCCGGCGCCACCGATTTCATCACCAAGCCTTTCAACAAGAAGGAGTTGCTGGCGCGTATCCAGCTCAGTCTGGCCCTGGCGAAAAGCGGCAGGAACGCTATCGTTCCCCAACTCCCCGGTGCGGTGGTGATTGCCGACGCGGACTGGACAGTGCTTTGCATGTCGCCCCTGGCCGCGATTGTGCTGGGCATTTCCGCGAACGGCATCAGCGGGCTGGATTTCACCCAGCTTGTCGACCAGGCGGAAAAAGACCGCCTCTTCTCCGGCGAACATCCCGAGTTGTTTCACGTTTTCAATGCCGCCACGGGAAATGTCCTCGATGCCCGGCTAACGCTGGTTATCGGTCCCGGCGGGAATTTGCTGTTGCGCGCGATCGCTTTGAGCGAGCCGCTTCGCCCCGCTTCGGGATGACCCGGCCGGCGGATTTGTTGTCACTGTCGGGATGAAATGGAACCGATGTTGATATTTATCATCGAATGTATTGTGTAATATAAAGTCTTGTGGGTATTAACTTCAGGGTCATGATCAAGTGGCAAAATTGAGTCCCTTGCTGGTTGTAGTGCTTGCGGCAAGCATCCTGCTTCCCGGTTGCGCCGGCGTCGGGCCGGCGCGTGTCGCCAAGGCGCACGCGCGTCCCGATTTTTCGGGCCACAAGGCGTTCAGCCAGCTTGATTTATTTGCGGCGGAAGATGCGCTTGTGGCCATCGCTCCGAATATCTACGTCGACCGGGATATTTCCTCCGCGAATGCCGCGCACCTGCTGAATCTGGTGGACAAGGCCAGAATCAGGGCGGGCTACTATTACGGCGAGCTGGTGTCGAAGCCGGAGATCCTGTTCTGCTCCAGCATGGAGAGCTACCGGAAGTTCGGCGGAGTCGGTCTCGGCTACACGCTTGGCAATACCATCCTGATTTCCCCATATGGCTGGCGGGCGGCGATTTTGAGCCATGAGTTGTCCCATGTGGAACTGGCGGCGCGCCTGGGCGGCCTGCCCGAGGTTCTGGACAAGGTGCCGCAATGGTTTGACGAGGGTGCCGCGGTGATGGTCAGCATGGCCCACGAGTTTTCCGATGAGGCATGGCGCGAGGCCAGCCATAACGGGGAAGATTCTCCCCGCTTGAGCGAACTTGAAAGCGTGGCAAGCTGGAACAGCGTCACCGGCGCGAATGGTGTCAACATGCAACGATCCTACGGAACCGCCCGGCAGGAGGTCATCAGATGGTACGCCGTGGTCGGGCGCAGGGGTATGGAGCAGTTGATCCAGGCGCTGAAGGCGAATCAGGATTTTCACCTGGCCTACCGGGGTATTGAGGATTCCTCGGTCATGCATTTGGCCGTGAGAGAGTAACACTTAACCCGGGTTGTCCATTAGCCAGTATCCGTCCAAAACGGCATGCTGTAGGGGCGAATTTATTCGCCAATGGCGGTTAAAACCGCACCTGCTAATAAGCAAAAACGGACCTGGCGGTCCCGGAACTTTCACCCGTTTGCAGAATCTTAAATATACCCGACAAAATCAGTCGGATATGTTGTAGCTGTCCTATAACGGAAAATCATCTTCCGTTTCAAGCTGTTGAAAGGAGATCATCATGAAAAGCAAATTACTTTTGGCTTTGGCTTCATTGATTATCGGAATGGCAAGTTTCGGCGCGAATAGCGTTTATGCCGATATGACTACGGGCATGCCAACCCAGACACAATCCAGGTTCTGCTCACACGAGGCCTGGAATGTATTCGAGCCGAATTGTGCCGGCAACATTACCGGGCGCGAAGGCAAGGCGGCATACGGTGAGCCTCGCGAGGTAAAAATGGAGACTACCGGATCGCGTGCTCTATTTTGTTCCACGGAAGGTTTGAACCTTCTCGAACCGAACTGCGTTGGCGATATACGCAAATAGCCAGGCAGCTTCACATCCCCCCAAGACGCGATTCGCGCCGATCATTCACGGCATCACAACTCCCACAGGTGTTCGGCAGTCCAGCGAGTCGCATCGTCGCGGGGTTTAATCATCCATGAACCAGAACGCAGGAAATGCGTTCTGGTTCGTGCGCGTCAAGTTTCCACGTCTACATGGAATTACCCATTCCTTATGGGTGATTCACCCGATGTATTTCTCATGTCGTCTACCTAATACTGCGGTCGTGGACAAAATAATCAGCGCTCTCAAGAACTAGCAATACCGTCCGCCGAGCTGTTGCCCGCGTAATCCGAGACACACATCCGAGGGGGAGCACGCATGCCGGTACTATCGCCGATCACAATGCTGCCGGGTGTGCTGGCTGTGCTCTTTTCCATGCCGGCGCGGGCGGACCTGGCCTGGAATTTCCCCACGCCGGTCACGCCGCTGGCCCTCGACACGCTCCAGGTCCACAACAAATTCATGGTGATCACGCTGGTCATCTTCGTGGTGGTGTTCGCCATCATGATCTATTCCATTTTCCGCCATCGCAAGAGCCAGGGCTATGAGGCGGCCAAGTTCACCGGACCCGGCACGGCGGCGCAGGTTTTCTGGACCACGGTGCCGTTCCTGATCCTGGTGTTCATCGATTTCGTCCTGATGGGCATTCCCGCCTATCACAGCGTGCTGATGATGGAGGACACGCGCACCGACGCCGACATGGTGGTCAAAGTCACCGGCAGCCAGTGGAAGTGGCAGTACGAGTACCCCGGCGAGGGCATCAAGTTCGTCAGCGCGCTGGCCACCTCCCAGCAGCAGATCGACAATCAGGCCGCGAAAGGCGAGCACTACCTGCTGGAGGTGGATAACCCCCTGGTGCTGCCGGTGGGCAAGAAAGTGCGCTTCCTGCTGACGTCCACCGATGTGATTCACACCTGGTGGGTGCCCCAGTTCGGCGTCAAGCGCGATGCCATTCCCGGCTTCATCCGCGAGACCTGGGCGCGCATCGAGCAGCCCGGCGTGTATCGCGGCCAATGCGCCGAACTGTGCGGCAAGGGCCACGGTTTCATGCCGGTGGTGGTGCAGGCACTGCCCGAGGCGGAGTACCGCCACTGGCTGGCGCAAAAGAAATCCGGCCAGGCCGCTCTGGCGGCCAGCGCGGAGCGGGTATGGACGCGCGAGGAACTGGTCAGGCACGGCCAGGAGGTGTACGAAAAAGTCTGCGCCGCCTGTCACCAGCCCGCCGGCCAGGGGCTGCCCGGCACGTTCCCGGCGCTGGCCGGCAGCAAGATCGTCAACGGGCCGATGCTGGACAAGGACGGCCGTCTGGTGAAGGACGGCCACCTCGACCGGGTGATGAACGGCAAGCCAGGCACCGCCATGCAGGCGTTCAAGGCCACCCTGAGCGACGTCGACATCGCCGCGGTGACGACCTACGAGCGCAATGCATTCGGCAACAAGATGGGCGACCTGGTGCAGCCTGCCCAGGTGAAGACCTTGCGGTGAGGAGATGGCACGATGACAAGCGCTGAAATGGCACTGACGCACGGCGAAGCCGGCCATCACAAGGGTCTGGCGCGCTGGCTGTTCACCACCAACCACAAGGACATCGGCACCATGTATCTGGTGTTTTCCCTGCTGATGTTCTTCGTCGGCGGGGGAATGATCATGCTGGTGCGGGTGGAACTGTTCCAGCCCGGCTTGCAGATCATGCAGCCGGAGCTGTTCAACCAGCTCATCGGCGTGCACGCGCTGGTGATGATCTTCATGGCGCTGATGCCGGCCGCGACCGGCTTCGCCAACTGGATGATCCCGCTCATGATCGGCGCGCCGGACATGGCTCTGCCGCGCCTCAACAACTGGAGCTTCTGGCTGCTGCCGCCGGCCGCCACCCTGTTGCTGATGCCGTTCGCGCTGGCGCTGTTCGGCGTGGGCAACGGCGCGGTCGCCACCGGCTGGACCTTCTACGCGCCGCTTTCGGTGCAGGAGGGGATGGGGACCGATTTCGCGATCTTCGCCATCCACCTGCTGGGCGTGTCCTCGGTGATGGGCTCGATCAACATCATCGTCACCATCTTCAACCTGCGTGCGCCCGGCATGACCATGATGAAACTGCCGCTGTTCGCCTGGGGCTGGCTGCTGACCGCCTTCATGCTGGTGGCGGCGATCCCGGTGCTGGCCGGCGCGGTCACCATGCTGCTCACCGACCGCCATTTCGGCACCCATTTCTTCAATGCCGCCGGCGGCGGCGATCCCATCCTGTTCCAGCACCTGTTCTGGTTCTTCGGCCATCCCGAGGTCTACATCGTGCTGTTCCCGGTGTGGGGCTTCACCCCCCATATCCTTTCCACCTTCGCGCGCAAGCCGATCTACGGCTACCGCGCCCAGGTCTACGCATTCTGGGTCATCGGCGTGCTGTCGGTGGTGGTGTGGGGCCATCACATCATGACCACCGGGATGGCCACATCCACCTTGCTGTATTTCATGTACAGCACCATGGCGATTTCGCTGCCGCTGTCGGTGCTGTTCTTCTGCTGGATCGCCACGGCCTGGCGCGGCGCCATGAGCTTCGAGGCGCCGATGCTGTTCGCGCTGGGCATGATCGTGCTGTTCGGCATCGGCGGTCTGACCGGCCTGGTGCTGGCCGACGCGGCGGCGGACGCGCAGTACCACCATTCCTACTTCGTGGTGGCGCACTTCCACTACACCCTGTTCGCCGGGGGCATCATGGGCATGATGGCGGGCACCTATTACTGGCTACCCAAGATGACCGGGCACATGTACGACGAAACCCTGGCGCAATGGCATTTCTGGCTCACCGCCATCGCCTTCAACCTCACCTTCATCCCCCAGTTCTTCCTCGGACTGGCGGGCATGCCGCGCCGCATCCCGGACTACGCGCTGCAATTCTCCGAGTTCAATATGTTGTCCAGCATTGGCGCCTTCATCCTCGGCGCGGCCCAACTGCTGTTCCTCTACGTGGTTGTAAAATGCATTCGCGGCGGACCCCCGGCACCGGCCCAGGTGTGGGAGGGCGCCGAGGGGCTGGAATGGACCTTGCCGTCCCCGCCGCCGCGTCACACCTTCCATACCCAGCCGCATGTCGAGTGAGGCTGCCATGGACACCCGCAACATGCCGTCCTCGCCCAGGGCCAACCGCCGCCTCGCCGTCAGGCTGGGGGTGGCGGCACTCGCCATGTTCGGCTTCGGCTTCGCGCTGGTGCCGCTGTACGACGTGTTTTGCCAGGTGACCGGATTCAACGGCAAGACCGGTGGGGCGGTGCAGACGGCCGGCAACAGCGTCGATGCTTCGCGCTGGGTGATGGTGGAATTCAACGGCGACGTCATGCCCGGCCTGCCGTGGCGCTTCGAGCCGCGCCAGCACAGGCTGCGGGTGCATCCCGGCGAGCGCGTGACGGCCTGGTTCACGGTAAAAAATGTGGCCGACCGGCCCCTCATCGGGCGGGCGGTGCCCAGCGTGACGCCCGCAATTGCCGCCAGCCATTTCAGGAAAATCGAGTGCTTCTGCTTCAGCCAGCAGCGCCTGGCGGCGGGGGAGCAAAAGGAAATGCCGGTGACCTTCGTGGTGGCCCGTGAATTGCCCGCCGAGGTGGGCGTGCTGACGCTTTCCTACGCCTTCTTCCCCAACGAAAAAACAGTCCTGGCCCTGGGAGGTGACAAGATATGAGCGAATTGCGCGAGGACTATTACGTGCCCCATTCCAGCCCCTATCCCGCGCTGCTTTCGGGGGGACTGTTCCTGCTGGCGCTCGGCTTCATCCTGCAGATGAATGGCCAGTCCCCGGGCCGGTGGCTGATGCTGGCCGGGGCGGGGGTGGTGGTGTTCGTCCTGTTCGGCTGGTTCGGTACCGTGGTGACGGAGAACCAGGGCAGGAAATTCCACGACTGGGAAGACCGCTCTTTCCGCTGGGGCATGGTCTGGTTCATTGCCTCGGAAGTCATGTTCTTTGCCGCCTTTTTCGGCGCCCTGTATTACCTGCGCAACGTGTCCGTCCCGGAGCTGGGGCAGACCGAGCTGCTGTGGCCGGGCTACCAGGGAACCTGGCCCACCAGCGGCCCCGCCGGCAAGGCGTTCACCCCCATGGCGGCGTGGGGCATCCCGGCGCTGAACACCATGATCCTTCTCACCTCCGGCGCCACCGTCACCTGGGCGCACTGGGCGCTGCTCAAGAACCGTCGCGGCCAGCTCATCGCCGGGCTGGCCATGACCGTCGCGCTGGGCTGCCTGTTTCTCGGCTTCCAGGCCCATGAATACGCCGACGCCTACGGCCAGCTCGGGCTGACCCTGGGCGCGGGCGTGTACGGCGCCACCTTCTTCATGCTCACCGGTTTTCACGGCCTCCACGTCACCATCGGCGCCATCGGCCTGACGGCGGTGCTGGCGCGATCGATCAAGGGGCACTTCACCCCGGAAGACCATTTCGGTTTCGAGGGCGTGGCCTGGTACTGGCACTTCGTGGACGTGGTGTGGCTGGTGCTGTTCGTGTTCGTGTATTGGTTCTAACCCACCCTACATCAGTCAGAAGGGGCGGATCAGGCCGAAGTAATAGCCCGCCATGAGCACGGCGAACAGCAAGGCGGAAAGGGAAATGCGCAGAGTCAGCGCCCTGGCGGCGCGCTCGCTGCGGCCCTTGTCGCGAGCGATGAAGATGAGGGCGGAAAACAGGCTGGCGATGACGAGGGCAAGCAGGATGAGCACGACGATCTTGAACATGGCGACTCCTTTTGCTGCGCTAGCTGAAACAGACTCTCAGGTGGAGTCACTATAAATGAAATTTTCTGTCATGACGACGGCCTTGCGCTTCCGTCCCAAACTGGTGCCGACCCTGGCCACGCTGATGCTGTTGCCGCTGCTGGTGCAGTTCGGCTTGTGGCAGTGGCACAAGGCGGATGCCAGGCGGCAGTTGCAGCAGCAGATGGATACGCAGGCCAAGTCGCCGCCGCTGATGCTCGGTCCGCACCTGGTTTCCGGCGCGGATTTGCGCCACAAGCGGGTGACGCTACGGGGCCGCTATGAGGCCGGGCATCAGATCCTGCTGGACAACCAGGCATACGGGGCACAAGTCGGCTATCACGTGGTGACGCCGCTGCGCATCGCGGGCGGCGCGGTGAGGGTTCTTGTCAATCGCGGCTGGGTGCCGCTGGGCAGGAGCCGCGACGTGTTGCCCGAGGTGGCTCCGCCCGAGGGCATGGTGGAAGTGAGCGGGACGGTGTGGGAGCCGGCGCGACGCGAGCTGTCCGCCGCGAATCAGGCCGGTCCGGTGTGGCAGGCGCTCGACCTGGCCGCTTATGGCGCGCAAGTCCCTTACCCGGTGCAGCCGTTCGCCATTCGCCTCGACCCGGCCTCGGCCGGCTGTTACGTGTGCCAGTGGCCGCGCGTGGAGGACAAGGTGGCAATGCACCTGGGCTATGCCGCCCAGTGGTTCGGCATGGCCGGGGTGCTGGTGGGGTTTTACGTTTACGCCAGTTTGGCGAGGACTGATGGCTGAGTGAGGAGGGATGGAGATGAAATCGAAAAGTACCTGGCCTGTTCTGATCCTGCTCGGGGCGCTGTTTGTCCTGCCGGCGGCGATTGCGGGGGGGATTCTGCTTTCCGGCTGGCGTCCGGCGCCGTCCGCAGCGCATGGCAGGCTGATCTCGCCGCCCTTGCCGCTTGCCGGGGCGGTGCTGGGGGAGTCCGGGGGCCGGGCGGTCAGGCTGGAAGATTTCCGCGAGCGCTGGACGCTGCTGTATTTCGGCCCGGCGGATTGCGGCGCCGATTGCCGCAACCAGTTGTATGCCATGCGCCAGGTGCACCTCGCCCAGGGGCGCGGGCAGGGAAGGGTGCAACGGGTATTCGTGGCTAGGGGCGAGCTTTCGGCCGAGGCAAAAAGCCGCCTGTCCGACGCGTATCCGGGCATGAGCGTGGTGGCGCAGCGCGGCGATCTCTCCAGGCGGTGGCCGGAGCAGGGCAAGGGAAGGATTTTCCTGGTCGACCCCATCGGCAACCTGGTCATGCAATACGAGCCCAACGCTGACGCCAGCGGCATGCGTAGCGACCTGGCCCGCTTACTCGCGTACTCGTGGGTGGGATGATGCTATCCCTGACTCGCCTGATCATCGTGACGGCGGCGCTGGCCTGGCTGGTGGTGATGCTGGGGGCCTATGTGCGACTCTCCGATGCGGGGCTCGGCTGCCCCGACTGGCCCGGTTGCTACGGCCAACTGGGCGCCCCTTCCAGCGCGCAGGCCGTGCGGGCGGCCGAGGCGGCTTTCCCCGCGCAGCCGGTGGAAGCGCACAAGGCCTGGAAGGAAATGGCTCATCGTTATGCCGCGGGCACGCTGGGGCTGCTGATCCTGTTCATCTTTCTCCGCGCCTGGCGCGAAAAAGCCGAGATAAGGTGGCCGGCCGCCGCGCTCCTGGCGCTGGTGCTGTTCCAGGCCCTGCTCGGGCGCTGGACCGTGACCGAACTGCTGCGGCCCGCCATCGTCAGCGCCCACCTGCTGGGCGGCATGGCCACCCTGGCGCTGCTGGCGTGGCTGGGGCTGGCGCGGCGCGGCGCACGGCCGCATGCGGAAGGCGTGGGCGGGTTGCGTCTCTGGGCTGGCGCCGCGCTGCTCGTGGTTGCCATGCAAATCGCGCTGGGCGGCTGGACCAGTTCGCACAATGCGGCCCTGATTTGCGGTGCGGGGCTGAGCTGCCGAGGCGAATGGGTGCCGGCCATGGACTTTGCCGCGGCATTCCTCCCTGATAGCACTGCGGTGTCCCTCGAAGCCCTCACCGCCATCCACTGGAGCCACCGCCTCGGTGCACTGGCGGTGGCGTGCGTGGTGGCACCGCTTGCCCTGGTGCTGCTGCGGAGCAGGGGATTGCAAAGCCTCGGCTGGCTGCTGCTGGCGCTGCTGGCATTGCAGATTGGCCTCGGCCTGGCCAACGTCGCGTTCGGACTGCCGCTGGCCACGGCCGTGGCGCACAACGCGGTGGCGGCACTGCTGCTCGCCGCGCTGGTGATGGTGAATCATGATTTGTATGATTTGAGAGAAAGGAGCACGCCATGAGCACGCTAACTTTGCCGTCTTCCCGTCCGCTCGCGGACAAGTTGCGCGAGTTCTATGCGCTGTGCAAGCCGCGCGTCACCGGACTGATCGTGTTTACCGCGGTCATCGGCATGGCGCTTGCCGCGCCGGGCATGGTGCCGCTTCGGGCATTGCTGGCGGGAACGGCGGGCATCGCCATGGCGGCGGGCGCGGCGGCTGCCCTGAACTGCCTGATCGAGCGCAAGATCGACGCGCTCATGGCGCGTACCCACAACCGGCCCCTCGCCGCCGGGCGGCTGCTTCCCCATGAGGCGCTGGCCTTCGTCGTGCTGCTCGGCGGCAGCGGTTTGGCGCTGCTGTATTTCCTGGTCAACCCACTTACGATGTACCTCACGCTCGCCACCTTTGTCGGCTACGCCGTGGTTTACACCGTGTTCCTCAAGCCGGCCACGCCGCTCAACATCGTGATTGGCGGCGCGGCGGGCGCCATGCCGCCGGTGCTGGGCTGGGCGGCGGTAAGCGGAGGCGTGTCGGGAGAAGCGCTGATCCTGTTCCTCATCATCTTCGCCTGGACCCCACCCCATTTCTGGGCGCTGGCCCTGTATCGGACCACCGACTATGCCAAGGCCGGATTGCCCATGCTGCCGGTCACCCACGGCAGCGAATTCACCCGCCTGCACATCGTGCTCTATACCGTCCTGCTCGCCACCATCACCCTCATGCCCTACGGCCACGGCATGAGCGGCCCGCTCTACCTGGGTGCGGCGGTGCTGCTGGACATCGGGTTCCTGTGGCTGGCGGTACGGCTCTACCTGGCCTACAGCGATGCGCTCGCCCAGCGCACCTTCCGCTACTCGATCACCTACCTGACCCTGCTGTTCGCCGCGCTGCTGGTCGATCATTACCTGGCCTGACCAAGGGAGAGCAGAAATGAAACGTGAAACGGTTTTCTACTGGGTGCTGGGCCTGCTGATCGCGCTGGGGCTGGGCTGCACCGACAGGGGCGGCCCGTCCGGCCCGGCTTACCGGGCCAGCGACGTGAGCGGCGCCGCCTTCGGCCGGGATTTCCGCCTCGCCGACCACAACGGGCGCATCAGGACGCTGGGCGATTTTCGCGGCAAGGTGGTGTTGCTCAGCTTCGGCTACACCCGCTGCCCGGATGTCTGCCCCACCACCCTGGCCGAACTGGCGGGCCTGATGGGGCGTCTGGGAGGAGAGGCTGAGCGGGTGCAGGTGCTGTTCGTGACCCTGGACCCGGAGCGCGACACGCCCGCCCAACTGGCCAAATACATCCCATTTTTTCACCCAGGCTTCCTCGGCCTGCGCGGCGATGCGGCAGCCACCGCCGCCACCGCCGGCGAGTTTCGCGTGGCCTATCAGAAGCAGGATACGGGCTCCGCCGCCGGCTACAGCCTGGACCACTCCACCGGGATCTATGCCTTCGACCCCGACGGCCGCTTGCGCCTGCGCATCGACTACAACTCGCCGCTGGACGACGTGGTTCACGATGTCAGGCTGCTGCTGGGGGGAAAGGCGAGGGCATCATGAGTAAGGCTCTGGAATTGCACGACTCCCGCGTGAGTTTCATCGATGTCTCGGATGGCCTTGCCACGATTGGTTTTTCCCATGCCTACATCCACAAGTCGAAGGGGAAGCCGGGGCAAGATCCCGGCACCGGCTGGAGCCAGGAGGCGTGGCTGTACCTGCGCAACGCCTTCATGTCGGGAATTTCGCCGCCGCTGCCCAATACGATATCCGAGGGATACCTGGAAGTCGGAGGCATCAGGCTTGAACCGCTTCCACTGCCGTTCAAGCGCAAAGTTGGGGCAAGACTTCATCTGGTGTTCGCCGACGGAAAAACGATCGATATTGTCGGAGAAAAGCCGTTGATCGAGTTGTCGGGCTCGCCGATATTTCTGGAGGATTTTTCCTGAAGCGGAGCACTGCATCGTCAACCCAGGATAAGCTGAAAAAACGGTTAACCACGGGCTGGTTTTAATCTATTTAACGTGCGTAGGAGCGAGCTTGCTCGCGATTGCAGGGCCGTGATCGCGAGCAAGCTCGCTCCTACAGCAGGTTTCATTGGCTTGGGGTGGCCCTCCGGCACCGTTAATTTAATGCTGCCTGCACAGCTTCCGGCGCACGCTTGATTACATTGAGCAGAACCAGTGCTGCTCCTTGCGGTGTGCGATCTCCTCGCTCCCAGTGGCGCAAGGTTGCTACGGAAAACCCAAAGCGTGCGGCGAATTGCTCCTGTGTCATGCCCATGTGCTGGCGCAATTCAGAAACGTTTACCGTTTCCGGTTTGTATATTTTCACGGCAAGCTTCTTGCCCTTGGCGTGTGCCACGGCTTCGTTCAATCCGCGCGAAATGCTGTCAAAAGTCGTTCCCATATTTCACCTCTCTATCCATGTTCCAACCAGAATATTCACCAACTTGGCCAGCTCGTTGCGTTCTTCCTTGGTCAAGTTGTCCTGCGCATTCTTGGCAAACAGCGTCAACAAATAAAGCGGCATCAACTCGCTGTGGTAGTAATAAATCACTCGCACCCCACTACTCTTGCCGCGCCCACCCCGGCCCCATCGCAGTTTACGAACACCGCCTGTTCCTTCAATCAGGTCACCCGATTTCGGATGCGCCGCCAAATAACTCAGCACATCTTGCCGCTCTGCGGCAGTCAGCATTTTTTCCGCCTGGCGGATGTATTCGGGTACTTCGGCAATCGTAATCATGGCAGTTATTGTAATCCAATGGATTAGCCGAGGCGAGCATTTTTCTGAATTGCGCACGATGCAAGGGGGCTTGACTCACGCTTAACCTGCGCCCATTAATCCACGGTCGAATGACACTCGCCTGGGCGCCTCACCCGTGTTTTCATCCGCCATGGAATTTCGCCAGGCTGGGCGGGTCCGAGCGTTTTCGCGTAATTCCGCTCCCCTCCAGGGGGGTATTCGCAAGGCCATCATCGACGTCCATGGGCGCTATTGGTATATGGGTAGCCATAACGGACGGCTGGGAATGATCGAGTAGGGAAGGAAAGCACGGGCATCGTCATCCCCGTCCCATGGCGGTGTTGCCGCTGGCGCGAAGGGGGAATGCACATCACGCGCCAGCATGTCGGCGGGTTTCTCTCTTCGGGGACGGCCTTCAGGCCGCCTGAATCAACTGCAGCGCATGATTCTCTGCAGCGTGTAGGATTCCAGTTCGTCCAGCGAGAAAGTTTTTTCCAGACTGAAACCGCTTTGCGTGATGAGCCAGCGCCTGAGTTGCTTCAGGGCGATGCACAGGCGCTGGATGCGATCCACGATGTTCATCTTCAACTTGCTCGGTAGATGATCGAACAGCGAGTGGCTGGACTCGCATATGTTGTCCGTAAAATTCAGCTCCTTGCACTGACCGATGCAAGTTACGTAGATGGTCGATTCCGTTCCTTCTTCACAGCAGATTCTTACCTGTTCCAGCGGTTCCTTGCCGGATTGCAGAGGGTTGAATACATTCATCAGGATGATGTCGGGTTGCAGCTCGCTGATCAGGTTTTTTGCCTGCTTGCCCTGGGCCACGAAAACCTCGTAACCTTCCATCCGCATCATCTGTTCCAGTAAACGCCGTCCGTTCGGGTCTTTTTCTGCAATGAGAATACGCATCCTGTCCTCCTGGATTGGTGAATGGTTTGCTTCGCTTACACGGTGGAATGTTTATGCGTAGCGCGATTTGCTGGTTGCGAGGATGGTGGCGGCTGGAGACGCCTTCCGTTCCTGACGGGCAGAAAGCAGCGAGATGGTTTTCCCTGTCACTTCCATGAAATAGGCTTCTTCCTGAGCCAGGGTTTCCATATCCTTTTGCATCAGGGAAAGCTGGTGCACCAGGGAATACTGATGCAGAAAGGATGACACTTTGTCTATCATGGGAATTGGCATGTCGCGTTACCTCGTTTTTTTCATTCTTGAGCGGGGGGTGTAGTCCATTCCTACCATGGCTGAAGTATAGTTTCCCTGTCATATAAAACCATTTGGTCATGCACCTAAAGACATAGGTAATTTCCCCTATTGAACATCGGTAGAATCCTCTACATGATGTCCCGTATGATGCTTGTCGATTTCCTTGCCTGAGCACGATTCCCCGCGCCCATTCTGGTTTTGACGACTGTTGACAAGCGAAAACAGCCGCTATCGTTCCGGAAAAAATTATTGAACATGACGCCCTTGCCCCCTGAAACCCGGATCCCGCCCATTCGCAAGATCACGCCCTATATTCCGCTGCTGGGATTCATCGTGATCGCTGTCATATTTGCCATCACCAGTTTCCAGTCTTTCCGCAAGATCGAAGGACTGATTGTGGAAGACAAGCTCCAGGATCTCGGCGCGATTGCCGACATGAAGGTCGGGCAGATCACCAACTGGAAAAAAAAGCTGATAAGGCATGGAGAAACCTTTCCCAAGGCTTCTTTTGTTCCGGATGAATTCGATCGCTGGCAACAGCAGGGGATGCCGTCGGACGGGCGCAAGAAAATCCTGCAAGCCCTGAACGGGATGAAATACGTACATGGCTACAAGGACATCACCTTGTTCGACCCGCAGGGCCTGGCCCGGATCTCGACCAGGGGGAGCGACGCCGTGCAGGATGGGGACGATGTAGCACTGGCGGCGGAGGCGATACGCAGCGGCAAGGTGATCATGTCTGACATCCATCGCGGCGGCCCCGCTGCCGAAGATGTCAGGATCGACCTGGTCGCGCCGCTGGCGGTTGCCGACGGCAAGGCCGTCCGTGTCGTCGGCGCACTGGTGTTCGAGATCGATCCCCGCGACTTTCTCTATCCGCTGATGCACCAATGGCCCACCACGAGCCCGAGTGCCGAGACGCTGCTGGTGCGCCGGGAGGGGGAGGACGTGCTGTTCCTGAACGAACTGCGGCACAGGAAGGGGGCCGAACTTTCCTTGCGCATGCCGCTCTCGATGTCCAGTCTGCCGGCCGCCATGACGGTACGCGGCGTAAGCAGCAGCATGGACGGCATCGATTATCGCGGCATCCGCGTCATCTCGGTGATGCGCAAGGTTCCCGGAACCTCCTGGTTCATGGTGAGCAAAATCGACAAGACGGAACTCCTGGCCCCCCTCGGCAAGCTTCAGGAATGGTCGATGAGCCTGGGGCTCGCGTTCGCGCTTGTCGGCGGCATGCTGGCGTTCTTCTGGCTCAAGGTCAACCAGACGCGCTACAAACACCTCAAGGTGCAGCATGATGCCGCGGTCGAGCGCGAAATGCTGGTGCGGCATTTCGAATATCTGACCAAGTATGCGAACGACGTTATTATTGTGACCGACGATGGCGGCAATGTTATCGAGGCCAATGAGCGCGCCGTGGAAGTCTATGGTTATACCCGGGATGAGTTGCTACGCATGAAAATCGCCGATTTTGCCGACCCGTCTCGAGACCCGGCTATTTTTGCGGGGCAGGTTAAACGGCTCAGGGAACTCGGCGAATTACGCTTCGAGAGCGTGGATCGGCGCAAGGATGGCTCGACCTTTCCGGTGGAAGTCAGCGCTCGTGTGATCGACGTGCAGGGCAAGCGCTACCTGCAGGGCATCATCCGCGACATCACCGAACGCAGACGCGCCGAGGATGCCTTGCGCAAGAGCGAAGCCATGCTCAAGGAATCGCAGCAGATGGCGCATATCGGAAGCTGGGAACTGGACCTGGTAAACAATGTGCTGACCTGGTCGGACGAGAATTACCGCATTTTCGAAATCGACCGCGCCCGCTTCGGCGCCTCCTATGAAGCTTTCCTGGCTGCCGTTCACCCGGACGACCGGGCGATGGTGAACAAGTCTTACACCGATTCGGTAAAGAATAAAACGCCGTACCACATTGTCCACCGTCTTCTTTTTCACGGACAGCGCGTCAAATATATCCGGGAATGGTGCCAGACTTTTTACGACGGGGATGGAAATCCGCTGCGTTCCATCGGTACCACCCAGGACATCACCGAGCACAACAAGGCGGAACAGGAATACCAGGCCATCCTGCAGGCGACGACGGACGGATTCCTGGTGGTCGATGCCTATGAAGGCAGATTCCTCGACGCCAATGTCGCCTATTCCAGAATGACGGGTTACGGTCTGGAAGAACTTCTGACCATGCGAACCGCCGATGTCGAGGCACTGGAAACGCCCGAACAGGTCAGGCAGCACAATCAGGCGCTACGGGAAAGCGGCGACGCCGTGTTCGAAACGCGCCATCGCTGCAAGGACGGCGGAACAATCGATGTTGAGGTCAGCGCCCATTACCTCGAGATTCGGGGAGGGGTATTCATCGTATTTATTCGGGACATTACCGGTCGCAAGCAGGCCGAGCGGAAAATCGTGCGCCTGAATAACCTCTACTCGGCGATAAGCCGGGCTAACGAGGCAATAGCGCGGATCAAGGATAGGGAACTGCTGCTCGACGAGATCTGCCGCATTGCCGTCGAGTTCGGCCTGTTCAAGCTGGCGTGGATCGGCTTGGTGGATGACGCAACACACGCGGTAAAAGTCGTTGCATCCAGCGGTGAAGCCAGGGCATACCTGGACAGCATCCAGGTTTCCATCGATGCCGACAAGCCCGAGGGACGCGGCCCCACCGGCATGGCTATCCGGGATAACAGGGAATATGTCCGCGATGATTTTCTCAACGATCCCAGCACCGTGCCATGGCAGGAAAACGCGCGCAAGTATGGGCTCCGCTCCAGCGCCTCATGCCCCTTGGGATTCGAAGGTCGCACCGTGGGTGCACTGACGGTCTATGCGGATGAAGCAAATTATTTCGATCAGGAACTGACCAATCTGCTTTCCGATCTGTCCCGGGATATTTCCTTTGCCCTGGACAATTTCGCCCGCGAAAATCGGCGCAGGCAAGCCGAGGAAACCTTGCGGCTGAGCGAGGAAAAGTTCAGGACACTGGTGGCGAATCTCCCGCAAAAAGTTTTCGTGAAGGATGCGAAATCGACTTATTCCGCCTGCAACGCGCTTTATGCCGCGGATATGGGCATCGCGCCGGACGAGATTGCCGGCAAGACGGATTACGATTTTTACGCCAAGGCGCTGGCCGAGAAATATATCGCAGACGATAGACGCATCATTGATTCGGGACAAGCCGAGAGTTTCGAGGAAATGTACATCCAGCTCGGACAGGAGCGATGCGTCCAGACGACCAAGGCACCCTTCAAGAACGAGCAGGGAAGGACTATCGGCGTGATAGGCGTGTTCTGGGATATCACGGATAACAAGCGGGCGGAAGTTGAACTGCGCAAGTCGGCGGACGAGATAGAGGATCTCTACGACAATGCCCCTTGCGGTTATCACTCGCTGGACCGGGAAGGTGTTTTTGTCCGCATCAACAATACCGAACTGCAATGGATGGGTTATACGCGGGACGAGGTCATCGGGAAAATGAAAATAACGGACTGGTACACGCCCAGGAGCCGGAAAATTTTCGAGAAAAGCTTTGCCCTCTTCAAGGAACGGGGAGCCGTCCACGATCTTGAGGTTGAGGTGGTACGCAAGGACGGCACGCGGATGGCGGCGCTTCTGAATGCGACCGCGATTTACGACCCGGACGGTCATTTTCTGATGAGCCGCTCGACCATGTTCGACATCACGGCGCGCAAGCATGCGGAAGAGGGCTTGCGCCTGCACAGCGCAATCATTTCCCATATGGAGGAAGGCGTTTTCCTGGTCAGGGCCAGCGATGGCCTGATTGTCTATGCCAATCCGAAATTCGAGCAGATGTTTGGCTATGAATATGGAGAATTGCTGCTGAAACACGTCAGCGTCATCAATGATCCTTCCGACGACGGCCGCGAAAGGACGGCAAGAGTGATCGTCGAGGCGCTGATTAGAAGAAGAACATGGGAAGGCGAGGTTCTCAACGTGAAAAAGGATGGCACGCAGCTCTGGTGCCACGCCAGCGTTTCGACTTTCGAACACCATGCCTATGGAACAGTGTGGATATCCATCCATCAGGACATCACCGAGCACATTCTGGCGGAGAAACGGCTGTTTGAAAGCGAGGAACGTTTCCGCACCATGGCGGACAACGCGCCGATCATAATCTGGATAGCCAATGCCGGGGCGGGGCAGGAATACATGGGTTGCAGCTTCTTCAATCAACGCTGGCATGACTTTACCGGCCTCTCACTCGAAGAATCGCAGGCTTACAACTGGGCTTCCGTTATTCATCCCGGCGACAGGGAGCGTAGTCTCGATGTTTACATCAAGGCCTTTGAGGAAGCCCGGGAATTCAAGCTCGAATACCGCCTGCGGCGCCATGACGGCGTATTCCGCTGGATCCGGGATTCAGGCGTGCCGCGTTTTGCCGCCGAAGGGGAGTTTCTCGGTTTTATCGGTACCTGCGTCGACATTACCGACCAGAAGCTGTTCGAGGAAATGCGCGCCGAGATCGAACATATCGGGCGGCTCAACATCGCCGGAGAGATGGCTTCCGGGCTGGCCCATGAATTGAGCCAGCCGCTCACGGCAGCCAGCAATTACCTGGACGGCTGCCTGCACCGCATGCAGGACGCGGAATGGGACCAGGACAAGCTCCGTAAAGCGGTCAAGCTGGCCTATCTCCAGACCGAACGCGCCGGCAGCATCATCAATCACCTCAAGGAACTGATCCGCAAGCAGGGACATGAACGCACCATGCTGGACATCAACCAACTGATCAAGGACAGTGTCGATTTCCTGGAACACGACCTGAACCGTCAATCCGTCCGTGTTATCCCGCATTTTTCCGACTTGCCCCGGATCAGGGTGAACAAAATCGAAATCGAGCAGGTGCTGGTCAATCTCATGAAAAATGCCATCGATTCCATGGCGTCGCAGCCACGGCGGGAGTTGCACCTGTCCACGCGCCTGGTGGAGTCCGGGAATATCCTGGTTGCCGTAAGCGACACGGGAAAGGGTATTCCGGCGGACGATCTGGATCAGGTTTTCAATCCTTTCCAGACCTCGAAGCAGGACGGCCTGGGCCTGGGCCTGGCCATCTGCCGTTCCCTGGTCGAGAACCACGGCGGCCGGATCTGGGCGGAACAGAATGGTGAAGACGGGATGGAGTTCAATTTTACGCTGCCCACGGAGTCGATGTATGACTGAGAACAGTTTGCAAGCGACGGTTTTCGTCGTGGACGACGACGAAGCGATGCGCGATTCCATCCACTGGCTGCTCGAGTCGGTGAGCTTGCGCGCCAGGATGTTCAGTTCCGCGAGCGACTTCCTGTCCTCCTGCGACCTGACGCAGGAAGGCTGCATCCTGCTCGACGTGCGCATGCCGGGCATGAGCGGCATGGAACTGCTGGAACACCTCAAGAATAATGGTGTTCAGCAGCCGGTGATCATCATTACCGGCCACGGCGATGTGCCCATGGCAGTACGTGCGCTCAAGCACGGCGCATTCGATTTTATCCAGAAGCCCTTCAATAGCCAGGAACTGCTGGATCGGGTCAATGCCGCGCTCAAGCTGGACCGGGAAAATCGCCAGCGCAACTGCGCCATGGAAAGCCTGCGCAGCCATTTCGAGGCGCTGACGGGGCGCGAGCGGGAAATCATGGAACTGGTGGTGGCGGGGGATTCGAGCAAGGTCATCGGCAAGAAACTCGGGATCAGTTCCAGGACGGTGGACATCCACCGCTCCAACATCATGAAAAAGCTCAATATCCGCAATATCGCCGAACTGGTTCAGAGCCGGCTGGCACTTGACGACGCGCCCTGAGGGTTAGGCGTTATTCCTGATTTTTGAGTACTTTCCCCTAAGTAGTTATCCGTATTGATAAGTGCTTGAAACAGCTACATGATATTCCTCAATGCGGTGAGGAAATGCCCTGTATGGTATGGGGTGTTTCTGCTCACAAAGGGGAATGCCATGTACATGGACTCGACAGAGCAAGTGAAGCAGCGGCTGCATGCGGTTGTTGCAATGGCGATGAATGACGGCGACGGTATGCGCAGCCAGCCCTCATGCAGTCATCACAGCGAATGCGCGAAGGCCTCGGAAGAGTTGTGTGCTTCGCAGGACGAATTGCAGCGGCTATCAAACCAGTTGCTGGAGATTCAGGAAAGCGAGCGGCAGCGGATTGCCATCGATCTGCATGATGTGCTCGGCCAGTCGCTGACCATGATCAAGCTTGGCGTGGAGGAATCGCTGCAATTGCTGGCGGAAAATGAAACCGGCTCCGCCACCGAGTCGCTACAGCGGCTGAAACTCAAGGTCAAGGATGCGCTCGGCGAGGTGCGTCGCGTTGCCATGGACCTGCGCCCCTCGACCCTTGACGATCTCGGCATCCTGGCCACCCTGTCGTGGTTTTTCCGTGAATTCGGCGCGGTGTGCCAGGACATGAAAGTGGAAAGGGATTTCAGCATCGAGGAAGGGAATGTGCCGGTCCCGCTCAAGATCACCATCTTCCGCATCATTCAGGAAGCAACCAGTAACGTCGTCAAGCATGCCCATGCCAGCTGCATCAAGGTGTGTCTGAAAAAATCCGGTGACGCGCTGTTTCTCTCGATCGAGGATGACGGGGATGGGTTCGACCCGGCGGAGACGGCCAAATACTGCCCGCTCGACAAAGGTTTGGGCCTCCTGAGCATGAGAGAGCGGGCCAAGCTCTCCGGCGGGCATTATGAGCTGACCTCAGCGCCGGGGCGCGGAACGCATATCCGCGTGCTGTGGCCGCTGGTGGCCACGACCACTAGATAACCGATTACTGGCTGCCATCACCATCTGCCGACAGATGCAAGGCGCCGTTTCCCATCTCCGCACGATAGCGCAGATAGCCGTTTCGCCCCGATCCCTTGATCTGGTACATGGCGATATCCGCATGGTTGAGCAGGCTGTCCGCATCCTCGCCGTCTGCAGGAAAAATGCTGATGCCGATGCTGCCGGTGATGTTTAATTCATGCCCCTCGATGCTCACCGGCCGGGCATAACTTGCCAGAAATTTTCTCGCGACATGGGTTGCGGCATCGGGTTTTGAGAGGGCCGGAAGAATCACGGTAAATTCGTCGCCCCCCAGTCTTGCCAGCGTGTCGCCATCGCGCAGGCAGGCTTTCAGGCGTTCCGTCACGGCCATCAGCAAACTGTCGCCGATCTTGTGCCCCATGCTGTCGTTGATTTGCTTGAAGTGGTCGAGGTCGATGAACATCACCGCCAGCATATGCCCGTCACGCCGGGCCTGGGCCAGCGAGATGCTGAGCCGGTCGAGAAACAGGCGCCGGTTGGGAAGCCCGGTCAGTCCATCGTAGTAGGCCAGGTAGTGCAAGCGCTCCAGGATATGTTCCTGGGTGTGCGCGTCGGAAAAAATTCCCACGTAGTGCGTCACTTTTTGCCTGCTGTCCCTGACCGCACTGATGCTTAGCCACTCGGGATAGATTTCGCCGCTCTTGTGCCGGTTCCATACCTCTCCCTGCCATTGTCCATGCGACTCCAGGGTCCTCCACATTTCCTTGTAGAAACTCTCGTCATGGCGTCCGGACTGAAGCATGGCAGGGGTGCGTCCAATGGCTTCATGAGCGCTGTAGCCGGTGGATTTCTCGAAAGCCGGGTTGACCGAGCGGATGATGCGGTGCGCATCGGTAATCACGATGCCTTCGGCGGCGTTCTCGATCACGCGCGCAGTCAGGCAGCTTGCTTCTTCCGCCTTCCGGTGGTCGCTCTGGTCGGTCAGCATCGAATGGCAGTAGAGCGGCTGATGCGGTTTTTCCACGACCCGGCTTTCCAGATGCATGTCGCGCAGGATGCCGCTGGGCGTTTTGATCCTCAGATCGATGGCAAGTTTGTCCCGCGACCGGAATGCCTGGCGCAGGTGGTTCAGGAACAGGGGTCTTTCGTCTTCCGCCAGCCAGGCGATGAAGTGCTTGCCGGACATGTTCGCGCGCTCCCTGCCCAGCATGCCGGCCCCGGCCTGATTGATCTCCAGGGTGCGCCCCTTTTCGTCCAGGGTGAGATAACCCACCGGTACCGAATCGTAAAGCGTTGCGTAACGGCTGCGCGCCTCCTCCAGTTCATGCTGCGCCTGCCTGAGCTCGAGTTTGTGCGCATCGAGCTCGGCGCGGCAGGTTTGTAGCTGATCCGCCAGACTCGCCCGGCTTCCGCTTTCCGGTGGCTGGGCGCTTTCCGCTGCGGGATGGATACCTTCTGTTTTTTGGAAATTGCTCATGGTAAACGTCCATAGCCATTCAAGCACTGCCATCGCGACTACTCACGCGCGGCGGCGAAACAGTCCTTGCGCCACAAGCATGCCGGCTGATCGCAAATGCCCATGCTTGCCGTGGCGTAACAGTCGAAACCGCCTTCCTCAAGCTGGATTTTCTTCACCAGATCGGCTTTCGACGCGCCGCTGGTCTTGATCTTCAGTTGCTTGGCGATGGCGCGGATTTCCTGCAGGGTCATGGCGTTCTCCCGGTGTGGTCATAATAGGTGGAACGACTTTAGCGCGGGGAATGCGCGCGACAAATGCGTAAACCACCTGAATCGTGCTAAGTGAAACACTGTAGAAGTCCGGCCCTGACCTGCAAAGTCCGCCCGCAAGGCGCGCACAGCGGGAAATCGGACATGTCAGTGCTGGTTTTCCACTACCCGGAAATACAGTGTAGACAGTACAGACGAATACAGTGCTGCACCCAGAGAATATTTGCGTACTTGAGGCTAATGTGTAGCCATCGAAAATACCTGCAGGTCCTTTACCTGCGGGCATTGACGGATTGCATGCGGACAGTCTGGGGGCGGAGCGGAACATGAATACATCCTGTTTATTGTGCAGGGCATCGGCGCGGTCTCTACGCACCGGGAGGGGATTCACCTTGCTCGAACTGCTGGTGGTCATGGTGATCATCGGTCTGCTGGCGGGGTACGTGGGACCGAAATATTTCTCCCAGATCGGCAAGTCCGAAACCAAGGCCGCCAAGGCGGAACTCGATGCGCTGGGCAAGGCGCTGGACCAGTTTCGCCTCGACACCGGACATTACCCGACCATGGAACAGGGACTGGCGGCGCTGTTCACTCCGCAGCCCAACGAGCCGAAATGGGATGGACCCTACCTGCAAAAGGACGTTCCGCTCGATCCCTGGGACCGCCCGTATATTTTCAGGATTCCCGGGGAACACGGCGAATACGATCTGCTCTCCTACGGCAAGGACGGACAGCCGGGTGGGGCGAAGGAAGCGGCGGATGTTACCAACTGGTGATGTGCGACAACGGGCTGGGAGGCGGTATGCGGTTTGAAGTCAAGGCGCTAAAAGGGAGCGAGGGACCGACGGCTTTGCTGCTGGATGCCGTCGATGTCTCCGATGCATCCGGCCAGGCCGCAGCCCAGGGCTATACGGTCATCTCGGTGAAAACCAGGCAGGCATGGCCGGCCATGCCATCGTGGCGCAAGAGCGGCTTCCCGCTCATCCTGTTCAGCCAGGAGTTGCTGGCGTTGCTCGATGCCGGGCTGGCCCTGGTGGAGGCGCTGGAAACCCTGGCGGAAAAGGAAGATCGGCCGGAGGTGAAGAAGACCCTGACGCAAATCATCGCCTGCCTGTACGAGGGGCATCCGCTCTCGTATGCCTTGCAGCACTCGGCCGCGAATTTCCCGCCGCTCTACATCGCCACCGTGCGCGCCAGTGAAAAAACCGGCGCGCTCTCCGAGGCGCTGTCGCGTTTCGTCGCCTACCAGTCCCAGATGGACGGGGTCAAGCGGCAGGTGGTGAGCGCATCGATCTATCCCATTCTGCTGGCGGTCGTGGGCGGCCTGGTGACGCTGTTCATGCTGGCGTACGTGGTGCCGCGCTTCAGCCGCATCTATGCCGACATGGGCGGCGATCTGCCGCTGCTGTCGCGCCTGCTGATGCAATGGGGCAAGTTCCTGAGCGCGCATGGGGGGCTGCTGTTGACCGGCGTGCTGCTTGCCCTCGGCGCAGCGATCTATGCCTTGGGCCGGCCGGTTTGCCGGCAGTGGATCGTGCACAAGCTGTGGCTGCTTCCCGCCATCGGCGCGCGCATGCACCTCTACCAGCTGGCGCGCTTCTATCGTTCGCTGGGAATGCTGCTGCGCGGCGGGATGCCGGTGGTGACGGCGCTGCAGATGGTTTCCGACCTGTTGCAGTTTTCCCTGCGCGGCCAGCTCGCGCTGGCCTCGGCGAGCATACGCGAGGGTCACTCCATTTCCGAGTCGATGCAGCGCTACGCGCTGACCACCCCGGTGGCGCTACGCATGTTGCGCGTGGGCGAACGCACCGGACGCATGGGTGAAATGATGGAACGCATCGCAGCTTTTCACGAGGAGGAAATGGCACGGTGGGTGGAGCGCTTCACCAAGCTGTTCGAGCCGCTGCTGATGGTGTTCGTCGGACTGGTGATCGGGACCATCGTGGTGCTGATGTACTTCCCGATCTTTGAACTGGCGGAGAACATACAATGAATCTCGCGGAACCTATCGAAAGCCCGGCCAAAACGCTATTCACGCCCGAGCAGGTGCGCGCGGCGCGCGCCCAGGCCTTGCCTGAACAGCGCTCCGTGGTCGAGGTGCTGGAAGAACGGGCGGACCTGGATGCGGAACAGTTTCTCGCGACGCTGGCGGAAACCTTGCGTTACACCGCATACACCATGGAGGATTTGCATAAGCTGGAGCCGGCATTCGAGGTGCTGCCCTTCGCCGAGGCGATGGAGCGGGGATGCATGGCCTTGCGCGACGAGGCGGGCGCGCTGGTGCTGGTGATGGGCGATCCGTTCCAGGCCGGCATTCATGCCTGGGCGGAACAGCGCATCAGTGCCGATTTTTCCTGGGGACTGGCGCATCGCAGCGACGTCGCGGCATATCTGTCGCGCTACGAGGAAACCCTGCATGCCATGGACAGCCTGCTCAAGCTCGACGGCAAGGCGGCGACGGGCGCGGAAATGGTCGAGGATCTCTCCCTCAAGACCATCAGCGAGGACACCAGCCCGGTGGTCAAGCTGGTGCACTCCACGGTGTACGACGCGCTGAAAACCGGGGTGAGCGATATTCACCTGGAAACCGGCCCCTCCGGGCTGGCCATCAAATACCGCATCGATGGCGTGCTGACCGCGGTGGGCTCGATGCCGGGACTGGAGCTGGCCGAGCAGGTGATTTCCCGCATCAAGGTGATGTCCGAACTCGACATCGCCGAACGCCGGGTGCCGCAGGACGGGCGTTTCAAGGTTTCGGTGCGCGGGCGCGAGGTGGATTTCCGCGTCTCCATCATGCCCAGCATATTCGGCGAGGATGCAGTGCTGCGTATCCTCGACAAGCAGGCACTGTCCGACCAGATGAAGGAACTGCGCCTCTCCTACCTGGGTTTCGACGATGAATCCATCCGCATGATGCGCCGCCTTTCCAGCGAACCCTACGGCATGGTGCTGGTCACCGGCCCGACCGGCAGCGGCAAGACCACCACCTTGTATGCGGCCATCACCGAAATCAACCATGGTCAGGACAAGATCATCACCATCGAGGACCCGGTCGAGTACCAGTTGCCGGGCGTGCTGCAAATACCGGTGAACGAGAAGAAGGGGCTGACCTTCGCGCGCGGGCTGCGCTCCATCCTGCGCCACGATCCGGACAAGATCATGGTGGGCGAGATCCGCGACCCGGAAACCGCGCAGATCGCGGTGCAGTCGGCGCTGACCGGGCACCTGGTGTTCACCACCGTGCATGCCAACAACGTGTTCGACGTGATCGGCCGCTTCATGCACATGGGGGTCGATCCCTACAGCTTCGTGTCGGCGCTCAACGGCATCCTGGCGCAGCGCCTGGTGCGCGTGAACTGCCCCCACTGCTCCACGGACGAGCAGCCGGAAGATCAGCTGCTTGCCGATTCCGGCATCAAGAAACACGAGGCGGCGGGCATGAATTTCCGTGCCGGGCGCGGTTGTGGCCATTGTCGCGGCACCGGTTTCAAGGGCCGCAAGGCGATCGGAGAAATATTGTTTCTCAACGACCAGATCCGCGAACTCATCGTGGCGCAGCAACCCGTGCGCCTGATCCGCGAAGCGGCCAAGCGCAATGGCACGCGTTTCCTGCGCGAAATCGCGGTCGATCTGGTGAGCCGAGGGGAAACAACGCTACAGGAGATCAATCGTGTCACTTTTGTCGGGTGAGGAATTGAACATCGTGCTTTATCCGGACCATATACAAATGGTCCGGATCGGGCGGGAGTTTTCCGTGCGCGGCATGGCGCGGCGGGTGCTCGCCAAGCGCTCCGTAGCATGCGACGAGGGGACTGCCGATGCACCCTGGAGCGGCACGCTTCAGGCGCTCGATGCTGGCCTGCACGGACAGCACGCCAAAGGGACCGCCGCGACGGTCATTCTTTCCAACCGCTTCATGCATTACGCGCTGGTGCCGTGGAGCGCCGCACTGAGCGACGAGGCCGAGGAAATGGCATTTACCCGCCATTGCTTCAAGGAAATGTACGGCGAGGTGGCCGAGCGCTGGGAACTGCGGCTGAATTCCGAGAAGCCGGGCGAGGCCAGGCTTGCGAGCGCCGTGGACAAGACATTCCTGGACCTGTTGCGCGCGCTTTTCGAGCGCTGCGGCGTGCGCCTTGCGTCGATCCAGCCTCATCTCATGACGGTTTTCAATAATTGCCGCACCAGCCTTGCTGAGCGCAACGCCTGGTTCGTCATGGTCGAGGAGGGGAATCTCTGCCTGGCAAGGCTTTATCAGGAGCGCTGGGTCAGCGTGCGCACGATGCGGGTGGGTGGCGACTGGGGCGAGTCCTTGTCCGCCATCCTGGAACGGGAAACGTATCTGGCCGACTGTGCCGCGGCAAGCGAGGTGCTGATTTGGGCGCCAGACCTTGAAAACACGTCCATCCCCGTGAGCGGCCGCTGGATGGTGCGCAACCTGAATCCGGTGGTTCGGGCCGCTTATGTGCCCGAATACGACAGGCAATTTGCCACGGCGATGAGCATATGAAAAATACACTTGAACCGCAAAGGCGCAAAGAAAACCCGAGGTGCCGGGCGGCATGGCTATCCCAACAAATGAAACCCACGGGAATGACGATTGGCTCCAAGAACCTTTGCGCCTTTGCGGTTAACGAACTGAGGCTTCCAGGATGAAATCTCCCCTCCATCTCGATTACCAGAATTCCCAAGGCGGCGTCCCCTGGCGCGGCTGGGTGCTGCTCGTGATCTCCCTCGGCCTGATGGCCGCGAGCGGTTTTTATTATGGCCAGTTGAGCGACAGGGCGGAGCAATGGGAACAGAAGGCGGACCAGATCGAACGCGGTTCCCTGCGCCCGAACCGGGGCGGCGGGCTCACCGAACGCGAGACGCGCGACATGGTGCTGGAAGTGAAGCACGCCAACGAGGTACTGCACCGCCTGACCTTGCCCTGGGAACCCCTGTTTCAGGCGGTGGAGTCCTGCGCCAGCAAGGAAGTTGCGCTACTGGCGATGGAGCCTGACCTGGAAAAACGGGTGGTGAAAATCAGCGGCGAGGCGAAAAATCTGGCGGCGATGCTGGATTACATCAGGAGGCTGGAGGCGCAAGCCGTATTCGGCTCCGTCTATTTGCAAAGCCATCAGGTGCAGCAGCACGATCCGGAAAAACCGGTGAGGTTCGCCGTGCTTGCAAGGTGGAGGGGGTGAAATGGCACGCTTTCTGACCGGCCTGTTACGGGCCTTCTCTCCCAAGGCCGAGCGCTCCGCTGCTGTTCCGCTGCGGGACCGCCTGGGCTGGTCATTGCGGCGCGGCTTGCGTGTGCTGGGTTTCCCGGGTGTGGTGGCGATCGGTTTGCTGGCGGTTTGTCCGGCGTTCTATTTTTTTTCCTCGCTGGTTCCGGCGCAGGAAAGGCTGGATCAGGCACGCAGCAATGCTGTTATCCTCCAGGCACGGATGGAGCGTGCCGCCAGGGAGCCCGTCAGGGAAAGGCGCACACCCACGGAACAGTTGGCAGCGTTCTATCGCGTGTTCCCGATGTCTAAAGATACGCCCGAGTGGCTGGGAAAGCTTATCGCTGCGGCGGAAAGTCGTGGACTCAAGCTTGATCAGGGGGAATACACGGCGACACCGGACCGGGCCGGAAAACTGGTGCGTTTCCAGATGAACCTGCCAGTGCGGGGCGAGTATCCGCAGATACGCAAATTCCTCGCCGCCTTGCCGTCAGAGGTGCCGCTCGTGGCTCTGGAACAGGTGCAGTTCGAACGCCAGAAAATCGCCGACCCGCAAGTGGAGGCCAAGATCAAACTGGCGCTATACCTGGAGCAGGGGTCATGAAGCCGCTGCAGTGGGGGCGCAAGGGAAAGCTGGCGCTGGCCGGGATCACGGCCGCGGTTATCGGCTTGAGCGCCGTTTCCGGCGAGGGCTGGGTCGAGGAAAAACCCCCGCAGGTGAAAACGCGCTCCCAGGCTGGCGGCACGGCACAAGCGCCGAGGCCGGACAAGCGCCAGCCACAGGCGGTGGCGCACGTCGAGTTCGAGCGCCTGGCGCGTTTGGACAGCCGGAAAGATGGCACAAAAGTGGAGGAGGTCGAGATCGGCAATGTTTTCGGCGCCACTTCCTGGTACGTCCCTCCCCCTCCGCCACCTCCGCCTCCGCTACCACCGGAGCCGCCGGCAAAACCGACCGCGCCGCCCTTGCCGTTCACCTATCTGGGGCGCTACGAGGAAGCGCCGGCGAAGCTCATTCTGCTGGTCAAGGGAGACCGGATCTATACCGTCGTCGAGGGCGAGGTGATCGAGAATACCTATCTGGTCGGGCATATTGCGGGCGGGCAACTGGAACTGACTTATCTGCCGCTGAGCATCAAGCAGTCGCTTCATGCCGGCGGAGCAATTTAGCTGCTTCAGGATACATAAGGGGAGATGAAACATGCTCAGGCTGAATTCGCTGTTCATGCGCAAGGCGTCGTTATTCGTGCTCATTGTGGCGATCCTGTATGGATGCGCCGGGCAGAAGATGCATCGCGAAGGGCTGGCGCTGCTGGATGAGGGACGTGTCGAGGAAGGGCTGGCAAAGCTGGCTGAAGCTTCGAAGGAGGAGCCGGAAAACCTGACTTACCGCGCTTCCCTGACGCGCAACCGCGAACAGACGGTGAACCGCATGATGGCGAACGCCAGCAGCGAGCGTGCGGCGGGGCATGGCGATGCGGCGCGCGCGATCTACCAGCGCATCCTCGGTTTCGACAAGGATAACAGCCGTGCCCGGGCCGGCCTGGAAGCGCTCGCCATGGATATGCGCCACGAAGCGCTGATGACCGAGGCCAACGCATGGGTAAAAAAAGGCGACATGGAGCGGGCGCAGGCGGCGCTGAAACAGATCCTGCTGGAAAACCCCAAACACGGCCAGGCCATGCTGCTGCAACGCCAGATCGACGAACAGATGAGCAAGGATGCGCTGCTCAACCCATCCCTCAAGGGCAAATTCAAAAAGCCGGTCAGCCTGCAATTCCGCGATGCCAATCTCAAGATGGTGTTCGAGGCCCTGTCGCGCACCAGCGGCATCAATGTTCTGCTGGACAAGGATGTGAAGCCCGACCTGAAGACCTCGATTTTCGTCAAGGACGTGTCGGTGGAAGACACCATCGACCTGATCCTGTTGCAAACCCAGCTGGAGAAGAAAGTCATCAGCGACAACACGGTGTTCATTTATCCCAATACGCTGGCCAAGCTCAAGGAATACCAGGATCTCAAGATCAGGAGCTTTCACCTCACCAACGCCGACCCGAAGCAGATCCTGACCATGATCAAGACCCTGCTCAAGACCAAGGATATTTTCATTCATGAAAAGACCAATTCCATCGTGATGCGGGATACGCCGGACGCCATCCGGCTGGCGGAAAAGATGGTCGCCGACCAGGATACGCCTGACCCGGAAGTGATGCTGGAAGTCGAGGTGATCGAGATCGGGCGCACCCGCCTGAGCGAACTCGGGGTCAAGTTTCCCAACCAGTTCACCTTCACCGGCCTGAAGGGAAGCGACGCGACTGGACCGACGATCGCGCAATTGCGGGATTTCTACTGGCAGGATTTCGCCATCAGCCCGGTGTTTACCGCCACCCTCAACCTCAAGCTCGAGGACGGCGACACCAACGTCCTCGCCAGCCCGCGCATCCGGGCGCGCAACCGGGAGAAGGCCAAGGTCATGATCGGCGATCGCGTGCCGGTCATCACCAACGCCGTGACCCCGGTTTCGACCGGTACGCCGGTGGTGACCGGGAACGTGCAATACCTCGAGGTGGGGCTGAAGTTGGAGGTCGAACCTGACATCCACCCCGACAACGAAGTCGCCATCAAGATCAACCTGGAAGTCAGCTCGATCGTGCGCGAGATCCTCAACGACAAATCGGGAACGCTGGCCTACCAGATCGGCACGCGCAACGCTTCGACCGTGCTGCGCCTCAAGGACGGCGAAACCCAGATCCTGGCCGGCCTGATCAGCGACGAGGACCGCAATGCGGCCAGCAGGGTGCCGGGCGTGGGGCAAATGCCGTTCCTGGGCCGCCTGTTCTCCAGCAACAAGGGCGACATCCGGAAAACCGAGGTCATCCTTTCCATCACCCCGCGCATCGTCAGCAACGTGCGCCTGCCGGATGCGCGCGAACTCGAATACTGGGCCGGCACCGAGTCCAGCCTGCGCACCTCGGCGCTGTCCATGCGGCCGCTCGGCACCGTGGCGGTCACCAGCACGGCGGGGGCGGCGCCGCAGGCGGCACGCGGCCGGCCCGCCCCGGCGGCCGCCAGCGCGCCGCCCGGAGGCCAGCCGCTGGTGTTGTCCTGGCAGGGGCCGAACCAGGCCAAGGTGGGCGACAAGATCAGCCTGACGCTCAACACCCAGGCGCCGCAGGGCGTGAACAGCCTGGGCTTCCTGGTGAGTTATGACTCCAGCGTGTTCAAGGCGACCGACGTGGTCGAGGGCAGTTTCCTGAAACAGGCGAACCCGCAGGCGAATTTCACCAGGAATATCGATCAGGCCGGCGGCCAGATCCTGGTGGACCTGTCCGGGGCCGGACCGGGCGGCGCGAGCGGGGGCGGCAGCGTGGTGACGGTGCAGTTCGAGGTGATCGGGGCAGCGCAGCAATCGAATATCGCGGTCTCGCGCATCGCGCTGGAAGGGGAGAACGGCAAGTCGCTCGCGTTCGTCGCTCCCGAGCCATACCCCATCACGGTGCTACAGTAATCATGAGCGGGCCGGGAAAATCTCGTGGCTTCACCCTGATCGAACTGGCGATCACGGTGGTGATCATCGGCCTGCTGTCCTCGGTGGCGCTGCCCATGGCCGAACTGGCGGTGCAGCGGGACAAGGAGCATGAACTGCGCTTGGCCTTGCGGCAGATTCGCAGCGCGCTGGATGTCTACAAACAGGCCGTGGAAGAGGGGAAGATCGCGCATACCATGGTGCAGTCCGGTTACCCACCCTCGCTCAAGGTGCTGGTGGAGGGCGTGATCGACGCCAGCAGCCCGGACCGGAAGCACAAGATTTACTTCCTGCGACGCATTCCGCGCGATCCGTTTTTTCCGGACGCGGAGAAAACAGACGAGGAAACCTGGGGCAAGCGCAGCTACGCGAGCAGCTTCGATGCGCCGGAACCGGGCGAGGATGTGTTCGACGTGTACTCGCTCTCGACCGGCACCGGGCTGAACGGGATTACTTACCGGAACTGGTGAAAATGAACCCGAATAATCCATTGGGCTCAAACCCCTCCCAGCCTCCCCTTGTGCGAGCATCCGCTACGCGGATTGCCTGCTTAACCCACTTCAGGGGAGGAGAAGGTCGGGGAGGGGCGGGCTTTGCTCTCCCCCTGATAAGGGGGAGTTGGAGGGGGTTTGGGTTTAACGGACAAACCGGGATGCGCCGTCGCGCGAAAAATGCCGGCTTCACCCTGATCGAGCTGCTGGTGGTCATGGCGATCATCGCACTGCTGCTGAGCATGGCGACACCGCGCTACTTTCACAGCGTGGAGAAATCCAGGGAAGCCGTATTGCGCGAAAACCTGAATCTGACGCGCCAGGCACTGGACAAGTATTACGGCGACAACGGCAAGTATCCCGAGGCGCTGGACATGCTGGTGAGCAAGAAATATCTGCGCAGCCTGCCGCTGGACCCGATTACCGACAGCAACACGAGCTGGATCATCGTGCCGCCGGACGTGGCGGAAAAAGGCGGGGTGTTCGACCTGCGCAGCGGTGCCACGGGCCACGCCCGGGACGGTTCGGAATACAAGGACTGGTGAGCGCAATGAGCGAGGGAGCTATCGCGGAATGAAAATGCGCAGCCATCAGCAGCGCTGGTCCCGCCAGGTGGGTTTTACCTACCTTGGCCTGATGGCGCTGATTGCTATAATGGGGGTCACGCTCGCCTCTGTCGGCGAGGTCTGGTACATGGCGCTGAAACGCGAGAAGGAACAGGAACTGCTGTTTGTCGGCAACCAGTTCCGGCGCGCCCTCGATCTGTATTCCGCGTACACGCCGGGCCAGGCCAGGCGTCAGCCGCTCAGCCTGGAAGAATTGCTGCGCGATCCGCGCTATCCGGGAACGCAGCGCTATTTGAGAAAGATTTACCCCGACCCGATTACCGGTAGTCCGGTGTGGGGACTGATCAAGGGTCCGGGAGGGGAAATTTACGGGGTGCACAGCCTGTCGGAGGACGAACCGTTGAAGCAAGGCAATTTCAGCCTGGCGGATGCGATGTTCGAAAACAGAAAGCGATACTCGGACTGGGTGTTCATGCCCACGCCGGGGCAGCTCAAGGCGAGGCCTTTAAAACGGCTTTAAAGATGGAGCGTGGTTTATGGGGTTTTTGGGGGTGAATCATGGCTAGAAAACAGCGTATTCTGATTGTCGAAGACCATACCCTGCTCAGGGCCGGTCTGCGGGCATTGTTGACTCAGGACCCGGATATCGAGATCGTTGGTGAAGCGGACAATGGCCGTGACGCTGTTCATGCGATCGGAACGCTGGCTCCGAATCTTGTGCTGATGGACCTGTCCATGCCGGGCATGAACGGCATCGAGGCCATACGCGATATCAAGCGGCGTTACCCGGACACCCGCGTGCTGGTGCTCACCATTCACAAGACCGATGAATACATCCACGAAAGCCTGCGCGCCGGCGCCGACGGCTATATCCTCAAGGATGCCACGCACGACGAGCTGCGCGTGGCCATCCGCAGCGTGCTGAATGGCAAGACCTACCTCAGCCCTGACATATCGGACAAGGTGATCAACGGCTACCTGGGGGGCGGCAATTCTCCCAGTCCATCCAGCGCCTGGGACTCACTTACCCATCGTGAGCGGGAAGTGCTGAAGCTGGTGGCAGAGGGACACCCCAACAAATTCATCGCCGATTATTTCTGCCTGAGTGTCAAAACGGTCGAAAAGCATCGCTCCAACCTGATGAAAAAGCTCGATCTGCACAATGCGTCCACGCTGACCGCCTATGCCATCGAAAAGGGGCTGGTGGCGACCTAGGCCGGCCAGGTCGCGCTGAGCGTCACTCTTCCCGCCCGGTCGCGCCTGGCGGAGAAAACGCCGCCGGACAATATCGTGCGTTCCTGGGCTTCGGCGAAGCGCAGGTGAGGATCGGGAGCGGGGTCCACGCGGGCGGAAGGCTCGCTTGGCGAATCGCAGATTTCCAGGGTAATCGCGTTTTCCTCTTCCTCGGCCAGCAAGGCCAGCACTATCCGGTCAGTGTATGAGTGTTGCGCGATGTTTTCGAACACCGACTCGATGATGCGGTAAATCACGATTTTCAGCGGCATGGGAATGATGTCCTCGGCCAGGGAAATCTCCCGTACCACCCGGATTGCCGGGTGCAGACGCTCATATTCCCGGCAATACCAGTTGATGGTCGGGATCAGGCCGAGATCTTCCAGGCTGGACGGCCGCAGATCGGTCGCGATGGTTCTCACTTCCTGAATCGCGCTCTGAAGTACCGGGACGATGGAATCCAGCGATCTGGCCTTTTCATCGTCGGAAGCGATGAGCAGGCGACTGCTTTCCACGTTGGCCTTGATCGCGCTCAGCGTCTGGGCAAGCCCTTCATGCAGGTCGTTGGCGATCTTCTTCTTTTCCAGTTCCTCGCTCTTGAGCAGGCGGGTGGAGAGTATTTCCAGCGTGGCGGTGCGTTCGCGGATGGTTTGCTGCTGTGCATCGATGATATTCCTGGCGCGCCGCACCACAAGAATCAGCACGAAATACAACAGCGCCAGGATGAATTCGGCCCCGGCCAGAATGATGAACATGATGCGCTCGTTCTCCTTCACCAGCGGGCTCACGTCGGCATAGAGTTCGAAAACGCCCAGGATCGGCTCGGTCGGGGAGTTGCGCACCGGGACGTAGGTCTGCATCAGATTGTCCTCGTCGGAATTTTCCCCGTCGAAGCGGTTGAAGATGTCGCGATAAATCAGGGAACTGAGCACCTTGCCATTGATGGCTGACGCGAAGCCCGGATTTTTGCTTTGATCCTTGCCGATCTGGCCCGGCTTGGTCGAAAAGGTCACCACCCCATGGCGGTTGTAGATCTTGACCCTGACGATCGAGGTTTCATGCATCAGGCTCGTGACGGCGCGGGCAAGTTCAGGCGACAGCTTGTGCTCCGCGAGATCCTGCCGGCCGAGACTGGCAGCCGAACCCAGGTATTCAATTACCGCAGGTTTGACGGAGTTCAGGGTCGTTTGCGCCAGGGCAAGATTGCTTCTTTCTGCAATCCCGACGATGCCCTGAATGGTTACGTGGCGGTAGAACAGGGTGAGCAGGGCTGCCGTGACAAAAATGCTGATGAAGCTTGCTATCGAATAGAAACGCAGCAACTTGAACATTTGTCCCCTACCGCTCCAAGCACGTAACGATTGTAGTTACTTTGCAGCAGTTTTCGTCAGGGAACAAGCCGAATTTATTTACAGTTTGACCGTCCTCAACGGCAATGCCTTCATGCCGCTGGAGCAAGAATGCTTCTTCAGGACGGGACGGCACTAATCAACGCAGCCATAGAAGACCGCGCAGCCTACGTTTCCGTTCCATCCCTCGGGGTGGTTTGAATCGATAACGCTCCTGGCCCGGGCAATCTCGTCGGGCGTTCCATGTGCCACAAGGAGCAGCCTGTCAGTTTTCAGTTCGGCCTCGTAATCAGGGATGTTCTCCCTGGGAATACAGCTGAATTGATCGCTGCCAAGTTCGCTCAGGGCGCTCACTACCGCAGCCCCTGCCAGGGACTTGTCTTCATCCTTGGCGACGATATAAAGTTTGCTCATGTCAAACCCCGTACTCTGAAGCTTCCTGACGGTGGCCTTGGCCAGGCCGTGGTTCGCATAGGTGGCAACCAGTGAGATATTTTCTGACATGATATGAACCTCCATCGCGGCAGACGCCGCTCTGCCGGAGCTGACCGGCCCAAATGAACGCGCTGAACGGATAGTGGCTATGTCAGCTTGCTGGTCCAGTCATCCAGAACCACGCAAGCTTCCTTGCTCGGATCATGCGGATCGCGCAGCGCATTGATCTGGCACAGGTACTCATTGCCGTTCTTGTCGTGCAGGTTGATATATGGGCTGGGGCCGTATGGCTCGAAGGCGCTCGAATCCGCATAGATGAAATCGAATTCGCCGTTTACGTCTACTTCAAGCTTGCCGCCATGGCTTTCCCCGTAATCGTGCCAGCGCGTATTGATGTCGGCGCCCTCGATCACGGGGGACATCCGGGCGGCCTTCTTGTCGTGCCAGGCAACCATGACCGGTTCGATGATGTAGGGATCCTTGTCGGCAACAGTGGCAGCCAGTGTGCTAGCCGTCCTGTAGTCCAAACCCATGCCCGAATAGTTGATGTGAGCTGCTTTCATTTTTACCTCCTTACAGTTCATTCCGCAGCGGAGTGACGCTGTATCGCATGTCGAGTGCGCGAAATTCTTCGCGTCTCATAGCCACCGGCCTCAGGCTCGCGACTTAGGGGGCGTCGCGTGAATGGCTGATGTCTATGCGCTTAATATAGCGCAATAGTCGATTAAAACAATCAGGTATTATATGTAGATTGAAATATCTGTGACGAAGTAAAGGACAGGTCCGATCCAAGGGGTTCTTTGTGCCATCCCTGTATATGCAGACTCGCGTAGCGCGTTGGCCGGTGATGCATGTGCGTATTCCGCTGAATCTGGACACTGAATCCACGCCAAAGCGGACAGTCATTCCAAGGCTGTTAACCAGTTCGAGTTGATCAGGCACCAATAAATTGATGAAGGCGTCCTTTGTTCGACCTCGCGTCGCGCGGATCGATGCGGTCCTGGCGAATTGTCCCGTCGAGGGCCAGGCAAGCCAACACCCGGATCACGCGATTCATGACCTTAATCCTGTTCGGGTCGCTACAAGTGATTGCCGGGATGTGAATTGGGATGGTTAGTAATTACCCGTTCCGGGTCGCGATGGTCAGGCAAGAGTCCGGGTTACAGTCGCGATTGCATCGCACTCGACCAAGTTGCGTCCATTCCGTTTGGCTTCGTACAGCAGCTTGTCTACACGCGCATAAACTTCCTCGAATACTTCATGTTTCTTCACCGCGGTGAGACCCATGCTGACCGTAACCGAGATGCGAATTTCGCCATCGTCCATCAGCACGGCGGTTTCGATTTCCCGGAGAAGTTTGCCCGCCATGTCGAGGCATTCGGAAACAGTAGTGTCGTTCAGGAGGATGATGAACTCCTCCCCACCGAATCGACCAAGATAATCCTTGTGCTTGATGTTTCTTTCCACGAGCTGCGCGAGCCCGCTCAGTACGTGATCACCGATGTGATGGCCGTACGTGTCGTTCACTTTCTTGAAATGGTCGATGTCGAACAGGAGCAGCACAAAATCCCTGATCTCCAGTTGCTTGCGAACGATGTCGGTAATGGTGCCCTTGTTGAACAGGCCGGTTAAGGCGTCATGTGAAGCGGAGTATTCGAGGCTTTCCGAATATTGCGTCAGCTGATCGTTGATGTGATGCATCTTGCTGGCATGGCTGTCGTTCAGTTTGACCAGTTGCCGGGTCTGCCTGAGCAGTTTCTTGTATTGTTCCAGCAGCTCGGCTAGATGGACACGAGCGGCTTCCGCGCTCATGCATTCGTCCTGGAGAACCGCGTTGACGTGATCAACTATCGACTGCTCTTGCTGGAACAAGGCATAGCGTGACATTACGACCGATCCCTATTCATTGTTCGATCCAGCAGGGCGGGAATACACCAGAGGGCTGACGGGTTCATATCGTTTGCCGCCTGCCACTATCAGGCAGCAGCGGCAAGGTCGACCTCGATCAACTGGAAGTCCAGGGACTTGAAGTCGTCCTGAATGCCTTCGCCGAATTCCAGAATGGTGTCGTCTTCCTCATCATGAAACCAGTTGAGAACGATACGGTTGCAGGTGGAAGCGGACTCGTTGAGCAGTTCAAACATGCTGTACAGCATCTTGGTGGCCGCGCTGTTGAAATAAGTCAATCTGAAGTTGAACTCGACCGTCTGGCCGTCAATGGATTTCAGGTAGTTCTCCAGCGCTATCAGGATGGGATGGAAAAACGCGTTGGCGTCTTCCGGATAGGCTTCGCCGCTCATGGTCAACGTGTGTTCGGAAAAGCGGAAGTCAATTGTGGGCGAGAATGAAGTGCGCGCGACATGGAGGTTTTGCATGATCAATTCCTTTTATACTGTTGCTTTGAGGTAAAAATAGGCGAAATCGCTTTCCTGTCCCGGCATCGCAATCAGCGAATATTCGATGGGTTCGGATGCTTCGCGGGCGACCGTCAGGAACCCCAGTCCGGCCCCCTTGCTGACGCTATCCTCTTGAGCGTGGTTGTCTTTTTTCAACTGCTCGCGATAGGCCTTTTTGATTTCGTCCAGAGTCATGGAGCGTAGCGGCTCGATCTTTTCGCGGATGCGTTCGATGTACTGTTTTTCGACCAGGTTGCCGCACACGATGTAGTACTTCTCATCCTTCCTGCCGACCGCCACGGCACCGATTTTCTCTCCCGTCGAATCGGGGGCGGTGGGTGAATAGTGCAAGGCGTTCTGCAACATTTCGATAAAACTGGAAAACAGCTTGCGCGCCTTGGGGGCGCTGGCATCCTCGTCCTCCAGCCGCCGCTTCAGCGCGTCCCCCATGGTGGCGATGACGTTCTGGGAAAGGCTTCCGTTGTAATAGAACAGCACGCCGTTGAAGTCCGCGGTATTGCAGAAGGCGCTGAATAAATCAATTTGCATAGTGGGTTTCCATGGTTTTGCTGTTGGTGTCAGACCCTGAACCCGAGCAGGCTTACGTCGTCGCGGCGGTGCTGGCCACCCTGGTAATCATAAAACGCCCGCAGAATGATGTCTTTTTGTTCCTCCATCGGCTTGCCGCTGTGCTCGAGCAAGAGATTGCAAAAACGCTTCTTGCCAAAGGCAATGCCCTTGGCGCCCCCGATTTGGTCGATGATGCCATCCGTGGTCAGGTAGACACACGTACCCTTGGAAAGGTCGATTTCGCGATTGGTCCAGACGTAGTCCATGGGCGTGTCCACGTAGCCCACGCCTTTCTTGTCGCCATCGATGGCGCTGACTGCGCCGGCTCTTTGCTCAAGCAGAAATAGCGGCGTTTTGGCGCCGGCATAGACCATCTTGTTCGACGCCAGGTTAATCCAAACGAATGCGGTGTCCATGCCGTCGTCGGAATGTTCCTTGGAAGCCATCTTGCTGAATCTGGAAATCTCGATCGGGACGATGTTCTGCTCGCCGATCTGGCCGAGCGCGGTTTTTACTTTGCGGTTCATGAAGGCCAGTGCCGCGGCGGGGTCATTCCGGTTATCCTCCAGCAGGACATGGTCGAGGAAAGCGGCCATGATCAGCGTCATGAACGCGCCTGGCACGCCGTGGCCGGTGCAGTCGATTAATGCGATGAAGACGCCGTCGGCGAATTTTCTGCAGAAATAATAATCGCCGCCGACCTTGTCGCGAGGTTCCCAATGCAGGAAATAATCGCTAAGGGAGGCCGCCATGTCCTCGCGCGAGCTACGCAGGAAGGATTTCTGGATCACGCTGGCGTAGTTGATGCTCTCCGTGACCAGGCGGTTTTTCTCGGCCTGCAGGTTCGATATCACGCGCACCAGGTCCTCGCCGGTACCGATACCGAGATAATGACCATCCGCATCGGTGATGACAAAGCCATCCTTGAGGGTCTTGCCGCCGCCATCGACGACCTTGAAGCTCAGATCCTGTATGCCCAGGCCCTCTTCAACCACCAGCGGCTGTTTGTCCATGAAGGCGATGCAGCTCTTGCGGGAATAGAGTTCGCGTCTGAATGGCTTGGCCATTTCATCCATGAAGATGTTGCGGTTGATCAATCCGATCGGCCGGTTATCCTCAACGACAGGCAGGCCAATCACTTCCGGGTGATGGGTGAGAATTTGCAGAACTTCATCGTTGGTCTGGCTCGGTAAAACCGTGGGTGAAAGATGCAGCAGGCTTCGTGCGACATATTCAGCCTCGATTTCGCTTAAGCCGGTGCGGGACGCGTTGATCTTGGATTGGTTCAGCATGATGGTTTCGCCTGAGGCTTTCGATAATTTGGTATTTCGAAAGCCTAGGCCAACATTATTTCAGCATCTTTGCAGGAAGATGAAGCTTCGTCGCGATTCTTCCGGTCGGGTCTGAACCACGTGACGAACAGGGGCTTGGGAACGAATAGTCCTCAGCCCGGGTGCGCCGGAAAAGCCTTTTCCGCCGGCTTCTCAATTTCCACGGCGATTGCGCCACCATAAATCTGAAACATTCCAGATGTCTAATATTATAACTCTATCGGATTCTTGAAATGGTTTGGTCGTGAGCGAAGTTGAATCTCTGCTGGTGCCTCTTGAGCCTCTTGGTCCTGGACATACCGTTGACGATGTCAGCGAAATACTTCTGGATGAAAAGTATCAGAGATTCTTGTGCCTTCCGGTAGTGGAAGATGGTCAGCCTATAGGCGTGGTCACCAGAAGCGACATGCAGAGAATCTACATGAAAATGTATGGACGCGAACTGCATGGCAAGAAAAGTGTTATTGAAGTGATGAACGTCAAGCCGCTGGTGGTGGATATGAGCATGCCGATGGAAGATGTCAGCCATTACGTTACCAGCAACATCAAATTCCCAATTGCGGAAGATTTCCTGTTGACTCGCGACGGGAGGTACTGCGGCCTCGGGCATGTCGTGGACCTGCTTAAGGTGATGGAGCAGAAACTTAGCCGACAGAACCAGGAAGTGGCCAAGGCTTACGGCCAGCTCAAGGCATCGCAGGCCCAGTTGGTGCAGTCTGAAAAGATGGCATCGTTGGGTCAAATGGTGGCGGGTGTGGCGCATGAAATCAACACTCCGCTGGGTTATGTCAAGAACAATATCGGCATGGCGCAGGATGCCTTCTCCCGGATGCATGGGATGGTCGCCCAATATGACGAATTGCTGGAGATGTTGACCAGTGGCCAGGCTGGCGAAAACACGGTCGGCGAGCAAATGACAATAATTGAAAACATGCGAGGTGATTTTTGGAGTGTCTATCAGCCGGAGGATGTCCAGAGTCTATTTAGCGATACGCTGTACGGGGTCGACCAGATCAGCGAGATCGTGGTCAATTTGAAGAACTTCAGCCGGCTGGATCAAGCCCCGATTGACAATGTCAACCTCAATCAGACAATCGACAGTTCATTGCTGATTGCCAAGAGCCTGTTGAAGAACAAGGCTAAGGTAATCAAGCAGTATGCCGAACTGCCGAAGGTGAGCTGTTCTCCGGCGCAGATCAACCAGGTATTCCTCAACTTGCTCACCAATGCCGCTCAAGCCATAGAGGGTCAGGGCACCATCTACATCCGCACCTATTCCGATGGGGCTTATGTCTATGCCAGCGTGCAAGACAGCGGCAAGGGCATCCCGAAGGAAAGCCTCAAGATGATATTCGACCCGTTCTACACCACCAAGCCGATTGGAGAGGGAACGGGTCTGGGATTGTCCATCGTGTTCAGGATCGTCAACGATCATGGCGGCAAGATTCGCGTTGCATCGGAAGAGGGGAGAGGCACGCGCTTCGAGGTTTCTCTTCCTTGCAACAAAGCAGTTCACTAAGAGCCATTTCAGCATGAAAAGCAGCACATTTAGCAGGCACACAGAATGTCATGCCAGGCGGAGAGGCAAAATGTCTCATTCCCATGCTGGTGAGACAACGCCGCAACGCGCCGGACGGGGTGCGGCATGAATTCGCTCCCGCGTCGGTGCCGTGCCTGCAACGCAGGCCACCCATCTTGCCGAATTAGGCTCTAGGAGCCCGATCATGCCAATTTCCCCGGAAGCACGGAATCAAGCTCGAGCGCCCACCAAACCGGTCGGCGACAAGCCAACTATCCTTTTTGTGGACGATGAAGAGCGCATTCTGCGCAGCCTTCGCATGCTGTTCGCACAGCAATACAATGTCCTCGTCACGACCGATGGACACGCGGCCTTGAAAATGCTGGCCGATGAGAAAATTCACGTCCTGGTAAGTGACCAGCGCATGCCTGTCATGGCTGGAGTGGATCTGCTCAGACAGGCGAAAGAAGTAGCGCCTAACACCATGCGGCTATTGTTGACCGGCTATTCGGACATCGAAGCAATCCTCGGTTCGATCAATGAAGGCGAAGTGTTTCGCTTTATTTCAAAGCCTTGGGATATGGAAGCCATCAAGGCTACCGTCGCAAGCGCGATTGAAATCGCAATCAGCCTGGACAGTTTGAATGTCCCTAGTCCACCCACCGAAACCGCTGCGGTGGAGCGAATTCTGGTGATCGACGAAAATCCGCAGACGGCGGAGGATATCCGCTCGATGGTACATGACGGCATATCTGACAAGCTGATAGTCGACTGGGCCGGTGATCTCGACAGCGTGCTGGATACATTGAGACGGCATGAAATTTCAGTGGTCGTTTCGGAGGCTCGCCTGGGTGACGTGGACGTCACGACGCTAATCAAAACGCTCAAGCGCTTCAACCCAAGAACGGTATCGATTCTATTGACCGCATTTCAAGATGCATCGACTTTGGTCGGGCTCATCAACCAGGCTCAGATTTTCCGCTACATTCCGAAACCGCTGCGCCGCAATTTGATGTTGCGATCGATTGAAGCTGGACTGCAAGGCTACCGTTCGTTCCAGTTGGCCCCTGCGCTGGTGAAAAAACACGCGGTAGAAGCCGAGGCCGAGCCTGTCGGCAATCCGCTGGCCAGCCGGATTCTGGGGTTTTTCCGCGCGCTGGCCGTGCAGCGACCTTAAGTCGGGGGCATCCCGACACCCCCCGTCGCCTGCGCGGTTCCACCGACACGGCCGCGATTTTTCGCGGGACATCAATTGGGGACCCATGGTTGAAGCGGCCGACAGGGTATCGCCACCGTCTATTGCATGAAATTCGCCGCACCAGGTGTGGCACGACACCTGCGGGAATAATTTCCAGGGATGGAAGTCTATTGCGGCGCTATCGCCGACAAAGCCTGGCGGAAAACGATGGCAGGTGCCGATGCCCTTATCCTATGCCTGATAGTAGGTTCATTCCTCGCATAGCGAGCGATGTGCTTTTACGTTCATAGGATACCAGGTTGAAGCTCGTGGGACGCGTTTGTGACGTATTTGGCGGAGAGGGCGGGACTCTCCGTCACACAACGAATCAAATCTAACCGAATGAAAAACAATCGAAAAGTTTTTTCTTCAGCTTGAAGACTTGTTTGATTGTACCACCACTTGGATACGTTGCAAGGCCCCTAATTTCGCTGAACAAGGGAGGCAATCATCATTACGATGTCGCACTTCAGCGACATCAGTTTGATAGCGTGCGCTACCGACTGAGTTGCATGGAAAACTAAGATGAGTCCTGTTTGTCGACGTCAATTGCGCCTGCCTTGGCCGCGAGTGCCGTGGCCTGAATAAGCACAGGCTCCAGCATTGTTCGAAGTGTCGTGACCACGTCGAGCAGAGGCGTAATGGCCAATTGGTTTTTCCTGAGGAACGCAACCCACATTGCCTGGCGTGATGAATCGGTGGCAAACTCATCCGTCAGACCAATGGGCAAAGTGCACGGAACAGACATCCCCCGCCGGACGAAGGTCGCAGTGATCGCTCTGGCTAGCGTGTGGACATTGAGCGCTTCGCGATCCAGCAACACCCAGAGGTCCAGGTAATCCTTCAACCGGCTGTTGGTCATGCCAAGCAAGGCAATGGCGTGAAGCTTTTCCGAGACAACGGTGTAAACGGGGTATGTTCGCAGCCGAGGCGCTGGCAAGTCTTCGATCAGCACCGGGTAGACGGCGTGAACCGGGCCAGGGGTGACCGCATCACCGAACCCGATGTCGATCTGCGTCTTACACCTTGCTTTGGCAATTTCGCCCGTAATCAACACGCGAGCGCCTGCATACCCTGCATCCTTGCGGATTTCCTCGACGCTAACCGTAGCCGGATCAAAGATGATGCCGTCCTCAACCTCGACTCCAGCGATGTCACGGAATGTCTGGCTGATTGACTCCAGATCGCTCGGCCCGAAGCCGAGCAGATCCGCATCCCGCGTTGGCCGGTGAGGCATGTCGTACCAGAGATTGAAAAGCAATGCCCCCTTGAGCAGAAAGCGATCAGCATGCGCAGACTGGCTCAGTCGGTAGAGAATCCGCTCCAAGGCAAAGCGCACCAGCATCTGGTTGAAATCCACGCCCTGCGATTTTGCGATAGTCAGCAGACGGGTTCGAACGGATGCGGCGAGATTCTTCGTCATTCCACAGCCTCAAGGTATGGGCGCATTACGTTGGCGACACGACAGATTTTGGCGTAGCGCCAAAGATCATCGGCGCTGACCTTCTTGCGTGAGCGGGCATCCTTCAGTGCTTCGAGAGCCACATCGAGCCCGATCTTGTTGCGGTGCTTGAAACAGTCGGCGATAGTTTTGGCGATACCATAAACGCGTAGCGTGACCTGATCGCGTTCGTGCACTTCAATACCCTGGGTATAGGCTTCACCAGAGAACTGGATCATCTTGACTGGGGGATAGCCGATCTTGGGCGTGTGGCTGCCTCGAGGCATGGCAATCCAGATCTGGTGGGGCAGTTGGGTGGTCAGCTCGTGAAACTGCAGGGCCGTCAGCAGGCAGAAGACAGCTTGCGGCACACGAGTGGCGACTGCGATCAGACTCTCATGTTCGGAAAGCGTATTCTCAGGTAGCCGGTAGAGGCCGCGCCCCGCCTTTTCCAGATGGCCGTTCGCAGTAAGGCGGGTCAGGTACACACGAGGGACGCCGATCTCGTCCAGATCGCTGGGGCGTAGCATGCCCTTCTGGTGTACCAGATGAAGCAGCCGGCTTGTGTGAGTGTCTTCGTGCATCGTCCTTGAAGTATGTTCCATTGTTTCGTTGAATGCAAATAAGTGACGAACAAATGGAACTGTTTATGGTAAGGATGGCGACTTAATTCAAAGTCACCACATTCAATTTTTCACCAAAAACCGACTGTGCTACAGGTACCAAATGTTCGTGATGGGTCAGGAAAATCACCTGAGTCATTTCGGACAGCTTGGCTAACGCCTCAAATCCGGCCTTTGCACGCCCATCATCATAATTGATGAAAAGATCATCAGCGATGAATGGCAAAGGAACCGTCTGCTCCAGATGAAGCTCCAGTGCCGCCAAACGCAGCGCAAGGTAAAGCTGGTCGCGGGTGCCTTCGCTCATCCCTACTATGTCCACAAACTCTCCAGTGGCACGCTGCCCCGAGAGTTTCAATGGCTCACTTTCAAAATCAACGACTAGCCGGTCAAAAGCACCCAAGGTCAATCCGCAGAAAATCTCGCTTGCCCTAGCTAACATGGGGCCCTGCTTACTCTCGCGGAACCGTTCTATTGCCCAGCGCAGCAGTTTTGCCGCCGTATAGACCTTGATGTAGCGATCCAAGGCATTGGACATTCTTGCCAGTGCCTCTTGCCGCTGCGATTCAGCCCGTGCCGCCTCATCCTGGCCTGCAATTTTGCCCAGTATGGCCTCGGCGGAATTCAGTTCGGCAGATAAGCGGTTTTGCTGACCGACGATTTCGTCGATCATAAGTTTTATCTCCGACAAACGCATTGAAATCGCGTTGACATCGGTGGCCTGGAATTCAGATTCCAGCGCTTGGCGATTCAATCCATCGCCTGCTTGCAGGAGCTGCTTTAAGGCCTGATCAATGTCAAACGTGAGCGCGCGCAGGCGATCCGAGCTTTCAATCGCAGCGCGCAAGTCATCGTTATTCATCGTTCCGGACAAGAGAAACAGGGGTTCCAGGCTAGCCTTGGCTTCAGCGATCCTGCTACGGGCAGCATTGGCCTGTTCGTGGATTTTTTTACGTTCAGCTTGTAAGCGTTCAAGATCCTGGGAAGCCGACAACGCCTGCTTCAACCGGCTGTCGAGGTTTAATGCAATCTGGGCTGCGGGTTCTTTCGCAATGGCAGGCGCAATATCCTCAGCCAGAGACTTTGCCATATCGGCAAAATCCTTGAGGTCACGACGCATCATGTCAATGCGGTTGACGCGGAGATCCCTTATTTTCTGGAGCTGTAGATTCATACGCTCGAACAGGTCAAGAGCGCCTGTTATCGCGCCGATATTTGCGTCTAGCGGAAGATGAGCAAGCGCAAGGTTCTTTTGTAAATCGGCATGCCATGTGTCGATAACCAGCTGCGCTTGAACAACCCTGTTGCTCAAATCAGGAATAGCCGCCTCGGCACGGGTTTTCTGGGTTACGAGGGTATTAAACTTAACTTTGATGCCGGTCGCGGTGTTCACTATTTCATCCGCCAGCAGAATCAGCGCAGAAAGATTGAGATTCTGAGCATCCGGTTTGATGGACAACATGGATTCCATCAACGCAACTCCAGCCTTCGCAACACTCCCCGCAAAATCCTCTTGCGATGACTTCGCTTCAGCCAAGGCATCAGCCGCGCTAAGGGCACGCTCTCTTGCAACCCGCCATTCATTGATTCGCAGAAGCGGCATCCCGGCTAGCCCAATGGCCTTGATGCGGTCTTCCCAATTCTGATCAAAATTGGTCAGTGCCTGCTGGTTTTGCTGCAACTGTAATTCAAGGTCGGCCATCAGCTGCTTCAATCGTAGCAGGCGGTCGACTCGTGACTGAAGTTCTGTCTCTTCCTGTGCCTTGTCATGGCGTTTGTCGGAAAGCAAATCGGACTCGGCAACCTCCTTTTCATAGTCGGGAGCTGATTCCTTCACGGAAATAGCACCGGTCTTGATCGCTTGCCAGGTCGAGTCACGCGATGTACGAGCCAACTGGACATCCGCCAAAGTCACTGGCTGGTGCGCGGTTTTATATTGTGAAATTTCCAGTTGTAAAGTTTGAACTTCGGCGCTTGCTTCGGCAAAGCGTTCACCTGTCTTCGACGCTGCCAACTCCAGGTCACCATGACGCTTAATCAGGGCAGTTACTTCATCCTGGGTGGGGGGTAACAATTTGCGCAGGCTATCCGTGCTAGGATTCCACTCTCCCAGTTCGAGGACTGCCGTTTCCAGTTCACGATTCAGTCGCACAATTTGCGTCTCGAATCTCTTTTCCTGGGTGGCCACATCGCCCAGCGATCTTGCCGTCGCCAATGTATCAATTAGCGTAACGGGGATTTCGCTAGTGGGCATAGCCGCAATTTCGGCGCTTATAAGCTTGGTTTCTTCGTCCCGGCTTCTGAATGCGGCTTCAGCTGTTGTAAGCGCCTGAGAAAGAACTTCATGGCGCCGGATAAGATTATCGATGGTTGATCGCACCAAGCTACCAGGCAAGCGCTGCGCGACAGCATCTTCATCTTCTACAGGCCAACCCAGCTGACGCATGGATTCCTCTAAGGTTTGCCACAGCACATGGATTTCCGCCTCACGCTTGCCAATGTCGCTTTCGTGATTGCGCAACTGCTGCCGCATCTCGGATAACGCCGCAATATCCGTGGCACGAGCAAGAATGGATTCATCCGGGTGGAGTTGTTTGATTTTCTCCTGTAGCTCAGTGGCCTGTTTTTCAAAAAGAATAAGTGAAGGGTTAGCGATGGCGATTTCATGCTGGGCATTGGCAAACTGATCAGCGGAATTTTCTGGCAGCGAAATGACTTCCCCCAACTCGGCCAATTGGCGCTCCAGCTCGGTCAGGGTGGTCAGCATCGGTGCTACACGGCGCACTCGTTCCAGCTGAATACGCTCCTGCTCCAGCGCACGATATTGTTCTTGTGCCAGTTTGAGATCATCGCCAATTTGGTCCACCTTGGTGCGGGCCTCCTGCCAGTCCTTGGTGCGCACGGTAGCCTGCTTGAGTGCCGCCTCGGCCTGGTCAAGTTCGGCGCTGGCGATGTAATACTCGCGGTCGCTTGATTTACGCTTGGCCCACAGTTTGTCGGCTTCCGCTTCCAGTCGGTCGCGAATCTCGCCCAGATTGCCAATCCCGGCCGCCGCCTGAAACAGAATCTGGCCAATGTCATTGGAGGCGCTCAAAATCTCCTGGCCACCGGTGACCAGGCGTTCATGATTCAGCCCGAACATCTGGTCAAAAAAGGCACGGTCAATCTGCCCCAGAAAGGGTGTCAGCGCATTGTCAGGCAGGGGCGTCCCATTAGGCGCTTGCAGCGTCTTGGTTCGGGCCTTGGTGCGGAGGAATTCCAATCGGTCGTTCCCATGCTCGATCAATGCGCCCAGGCGCATCTCACTGTGCGGGTGAAGAAAGTTGTAGCGTGAACGGGTTTCAATGCCGAACAGCAGATCCTGAATTCCATCGCGCGTGGTGGACTTGCCTGCCTCGTTCGGTCCTAAAAACAGGTGAAAATCCTTAGCCGAACTCGGCAGTGAAATCGACTTGTCGGTAAATTTGCCATAACGCAGCAGCTCAAGACGTGTAATGCGCATGATGGCCTCAGTTCGCTTTCGCCAGATAGGCCAGCAGGCCCGGTGTAACGGATTTGACGATGCCCGCGAGATTCCCGCTGCGGATGGCGTCCAGTTCAGGCACGGACTGAATCAGCTCGAACGGCGCCTTGTCGATCAGCGGGCGCAGGTCTTCCATCAAGGATTCCAGCAGCGCCGCATCTTCAGGTGCAGCATCAAGAAACCCCTGCAGGTCGGCAATGGCGTCCGAGCGGGCGACGATGTGGGCGGCATCGGTGATGGGCTCCGTTTCGATGCGTACTTTTTCCACCCACAGGCGGTCGATTCCCTGTCCGGCAGCCTGACCCAGGATTTCTTCCCGCAACTGCGATTCCAGCCCGAAAAGCTCGCCATGTGCAGCGGTTCTGCCCTTGATGCAGACGCGCACTGAGAGAAAGATTTTGTCCGGGGTTTCGGCGACCAAAGCATCAAAAGCGCGCCCCACCAGCCTGACCACTTCTTCCAGCGAATTCGCTTCACTGGCATCGACATCAACCACATGCCAGCGCAGCACATCCACCAGCAAACGCTCCACCGAATGGATGCCGGACTCATCCGCCGTGACCAGCATCGCGCCACGGGCGCCGGTTTCGCGGACATGCCGCCCCTGCAAGTTGCCCGGAAACACCACCCACGGGTCTTGCTGCAAGACGGCGTGCTCATGCACATGCCCCAGCGCCCAGTAGTCGTAGCCTTTGGCGCTAAGTTCGGCCAGCGAACAGGGCGCATAGTTGGCATGGGCGGCATAACCTTCCAGCGCGGTATGCAGCACGCCGATATTGAGCCACCCAGCGACCGGTGCCGGATAACTGGCCGCCAGGTTATCCACCGTGGCCGCTTCCTTGTAACTGCGGCCATGCAGGGCAACTTTCAGTTCCTCAATGCGGAAGGTGTTGGCCTTGCGGGTCTCAAACTGGTGCACGTTGGGCGGCAGCGTCAGTTTCTTGGTCATCTCGCTATCGGCATCATGGTTGCCTAGCAGCAAAAAAACCGGAATGCCGGCCTTGTTGATGCGCCCCATTTCGCGGCAGAAAAAGTGGCCGGTGTTGTAATCCTTCCAGCTGCCGTCATAGAGATCGCCCGCGATGACCATGAAATCCACGGCTTCCTCGATGGCCTCATCCACCAACCGGGTGAACGCATCGCGCGTGACCGTTCGTAGCAGGTCGGCGGGGGCGTCCTTGTAGGCGGCAAGCCCGGATAACGGACTGTCGAGGTGGATGTCGGCGGTATGGATGAATTTCATGGCTGGGTAACCCTTGGTTTTTATATCTGCGCCATATCGGCGTTGGGCATTGTCTGGCACTTTCCGGTCAGGCGGTATTTCTGCAGGCGGCTGTTGGGTTTGTCGGGGAGGGTGTATTCGATGAGTCCATCGTCCAATAACGCTTTTATGGCACGTTTGAATGCGCCGGTCTTGCTCCGCAGGTTGAGGTGGGCGATGAGTTCATTGGCCGAGAGTGGCGCGGGTGCAAGCGCGCTCAGTATCGACTCCGACTGGGCCCCGGTCCGGGCCTTTGACTGGGCCCTTGGTGCCGCGTCGAGAATCATTTGCAGCATGAACTCGATAAATGCCGCCGAATCGCTGTGTTCGGTGCTGCGGTTGAGGGCGGCGTAATATTCCTGCTGGTGTTCGTGGATGAGGGTTTCCACGGGAATGTGGGCCAAAAGCGGGTTCCATTGGCTGAGGATCAGGGTTTGCCAGAGCCGTCCCATGCGGCCGTTGCCGTCCTCGAAGGGGTGGATGAACTCGAATTCGTAGTGAAACACCGAGCTGGCAATGAGCGGGTGTTCATCCGTGGTTTTCAGCCAGTGCAGCAAGTCACGCATCAGCAGCGGAACCCGGTTGGCAGGCGGCGCCATGTGTATGACCTCACCGCCCGCCATGACGCCGACCCCGCCGCTGCGGTAATGTCCGGGCGCGTCGAGCAGCCCGCTCATGAGGACGCCGTGCGCTGCCAGCAGATCCTTTTCTGCCGAGGGTTGCCACTGGGTGTAGCGGTCATAGGCCTTGATGGCGTTGCGGGCTTCCTGGATTTCCCGTGGCGGGGCGATGACATGCCTGCCCTCGAGGATGGCGGTGATTTGCGTTTCGCTGAGGGTGTTTCCTTCGATCGCCAGCGAACCTTGTATGGTACGGATGCGATTGATGCGGCGCAGCCGCAGCGACGTTGCGGCGGCTTCATGCGCGGAAAGTCGCCCGACGGCCTCGCCGATCCGGGCGACCAGCGAGACGATGGCGGAGGTGAGGCTGTAGGGCGGGGAATAGGGTTTGCTCATGGTGCATCCACGCAGCTACTGCCATTCCACAGGGGGCAGGCCACGGTTATTTCCGTCCCCTGTTGTTGAAGAATGGGATTAAGTTTGCATCCCAGCGACTTCCATTCATCGTTATCAATAAGAGTGGATCGACTAACTCGAATACTCTTGCACCCATCTATGTCTTTGAGAAGATTTTTAATCTCCTCAAAGACGGTTTTCGGCATCCATGGGTTGAAGATTATTTTTCTTATCGCCACAGATGGCATGTGAAGTCTAATTTGATTCAGTTGTTCATTAAAGTTAGATACGACCAATCTAAACTCCTTTTCATCAGAAAAAGCTACTCTTTTGAGAAAGGGAAGTTGCTCTTGGGTTGGTTTACATTTCCTCAATTCACTTAACTTTTTGTAATTGACCCGCTCGGCGCGAATGCCCGACACTTGTTTGGCGTAACTTAATAGTTTGTCCTTATGAAATTCTATGCATACCCCGCTACTGCCAGACGTAAACACTTTCCAGTGATGATAAGTTTCGGGGGCTTCTGTTAGGCAAAGCGCGTAGACAGCGGTATGCCTCGCCAATTTTGCGTAACTTAAAATGTAGTGGCTATCATTTCTATCGTCCCATGATTGGGGGCTTAACAGCGGCAATTCCTTGGTTCGCAAGTAATCAATCAGGAAAGGCAAGTCCGTGTAGCGACTTATGTAATTACTTGTCACAGTCATTCTGTCACCACTAGATTTTTCCATCGGAACGCATCACCAGATAAATCCTATCTCATTAAGCTGAGCTTCTCGTTCCGGAAAAATCTTCCCTTGCTTCTTTGATCTTCGTTGTACGCTAATCCATTGGCCAAGCCCCGTTTCCTCTTTCTGAGGAACTTAGAAGTGGCCCCATCCGTTTGAACAGCGGCCTGAGTTTTTTAAGTGGAATCTCTG
>JASJPB010000008.1:0-102671 GCA_031426915.1 Sulfuricellaceae bacterium
AAGGTAGCAGATTCTCCACTTATCGGCTTGTTCAGTTTTCCGGGGCCACTTCTGTATGCGCTAGGTCCACGCCGTCGAGCAGAATCCGGCCAGAGTCTGGCGCCTCGAAGCCGGCGATCATGCGCAACAGAGTGGTCTTGCCGCAACCGGAAGGACCGAGCAGGGTAAAAAACTCCCCCGCCTCGACGCTGAAGCTGACATCGTCCACCGCCAAAAGCTCGCCATAGCGGCGGCTTACTTTGCGGATTTCCAGGATAGCCATGGGGAAAAGTATACCCCCTCGCGGTGTTGAAAATCAGATCGAAGCGTGCATCCGGTGCTGCCTATAGCCTGGGTTTGCAAACCGCGCCGGAGCGGGCACCGACTTCATGCGTGCCTTGCCCTGGACTAATGCTCAGTGCTGCGCACTGGCTTCCATCAGCCGGTTGGTATAAGCCATGGCCATGGCCGACAGCACGAAGGTCATGTGGATAATGACCTGCCACATCATGGTCTGCTGATTCATGTTGGGCGCCTCGATAAAGGTCTTGAGCAGGTGAATGGAGGAAATGCCGATCAGCGCCATCGACAGCTTGACCTTCATGGTGCCTGCGTTGACGTGCTCCAGCCACTCCGGCTGATCGGGATTGCCTTCCAGATACAGGCGCGACACGAAGGTTTCGTAGCCGCCAACAATGACCATCAACAACAGGTTCGCGATCATGACCACGTCGATCAGGCCCAGCACGACCAGCATGATTTCTGTTTCGGTAACGGTCTTGGTATGCTGGACCAGATGCGTCAGCTCGACGCCGAAATGGTAGACATACACCGCTTGCGCCACGATGAGCCCGAGATAGAGCGGCGCCTGCAGCCAGCGGCTGGCGAATACCACCCTCGCCATCAGTTTGAGAGCGCTGTTTTGATGCTTCGTTTCCATGGATTTCCTTTTCCTGTTCGATTAGGGTGAACATCGTTCACGTGTTCGCCAGACCGGCCGGCCGGCGATGCCGGAAGTCGCGATATTTTGTGGCAATTCCCCGGCTTTCACGCCCCCTGGCCGGTGTAGCGCCGCGATCATCGGAGATGTTCGGGTCATTATAGTCCAACGGTCAATAGCCAATGCTGCATGGTACAGCGCCAGATCAATCACGGAAATCGGATGCCCGAAACATTCATTTGTCCCCATGATGCTGCGGGTGCACCACGCCCTCGTGGGAGTGCGCCGCATGGCCGTGCAGGTAGGCGTGGGCATGCTCCAGCGGCGTGGGCTTGCCGACGAAATGCGGCAGCAGCGAGCCGATCACCATGCCCGCGGCACTGGCAAGAAGGCCCACCAGCTGCGGCGGCCAGACTGTCGACGGCCGCAACAGTTCCAGCAGCACCCAGGTCACCAAGCCGGCCATGATGGAGAACAGCGCGCCCTGTGTGTTGGCGCGCTTCCAGTACAGCCCGGCGAAAAGGGGGATGAAGGCCGCCACCAACGTGACCTTGTAGGCATTCTCCACCATCTTGAAAATGCTGGCCTGGGAATTCAGCGCAAAAGCCAGCACCACCACCGCAAAACACACGATCACGCCGCGCATCAGCATGAGGAAAGTGTGGTCGCGCATGTTGGGGAAAAAACCCTTGACGATGTTTTCCGAGAAAGACACCGAGGGTGCCAGCAACGTCGCCGAGGAACAACTCATGATGGCCGAGAGCAGCGCGCCGAAGAACACCACCTGGGCGAGCACAGGCGTGTGCTGCAGGATCAGGGTGGGCAGCACCAGCTGGGGGTCGGTTTCCAGCAGCTGGCCGAACATTTTGGGGTCGATCAGGGTTGCCGAGTAGGCGAGGAACATCGGCACGAAGGCGAAGGCGAAATAGATCGAGCCGCCCAGCACCGAGCCACGCACGGCGGTCTTCTCGTCCTTGGCGGAGGTGATCCGCTGGAACACGTCCTGCTGCGGAATCGAACCCAGCATCATGGTGACCCAGGCACCGATGAAGGGAATCCACTCCGAGGCCTTGGCGGCCGGGAAGAAATCCAGCTTGCCGGCAGCGGCGGCATGGCTCACCACCGCGCCCACCCCGCCGGTGAGGCCGGAAATGACGTAGCCGATGTAGAGCATGCCGCCCATGATCACCGTCATCTGCACGAAATCCAGCACTGCCACCGAGAGCATGCCGCCGAAGGTGGTGTAGGTGAGCACGATGGCCGCGCCCAGCACCATGCCCATGGACTGGCTGATGCCGCCGTCGGTGACGACGAAGAACACCAGCCCCAGCGCCTTGATCTGCGCCGAGACCCAACCCAGGTAGGAGGCCACGATGCACAGCGTGGTGACCACTTCCACGGTGCGGTTGTAGCGCAGGCGATAATAATCGCCGATGGTGAGCAGATTCATGCGGTACAGCTTGCTGGCGAAAAACACGCCGGCCAGGATCAGGCACAGGCTGGCACCGAAAGGGTCGGCGACGACGCCGCGCAGGCCTTCCTTGGTGAAGGTGGCGGAGATGCCGAGCACTGTCTCGGCGCCGAACCAGGTGGCGAATACCGTGGCGGTCACCACCGGCAAGGGAAGATGGCGCCCCGCCACGGCAAAATCCTTGGCGTTGTGGACGCGGGTGGCGGCGATCAGGCCGATGCCGATGGAAATGAGCAGGTAGAGGGCAACGAACCAGATCATCGGCTGTTATCCATTCACTCGATCAAAACGGCAGCACCAGGAATGGGAGCACCAAATAGGCCGCCAGCAGCAAGGCCAGCACGGTCAGCAGCCGGTTCTGGCGCCGCAGGCCCTGGTTGATCTGCTGCCAGGGCGGCGGGGTGTCGGGTTGCTGCACGGCGGCAAGCGCCTGCTGTGCCAGGCGCGGCAGCTGCGGGAGGATGGTGGCCCAGTTCGGGGCTTCGGCCTTGAGCGTCTTGATCAGGCCGCGCCAGCCGATCTGTTCTGACATCCAGCGTTCCAGGTAGGGCTTGGCGGTCTGCCACAGGTCCAGGTCGGGGTCGAGCTCGCGCCCCAGACCCTCGATATTGAGCAGGGTTTTCTGCAGCAGCACCAGTTGCGGCTGGATTTCCACGTTGAAGCGGCGCGAGGCCTGGAACAGCCCGAGCAGCACGCGTCCGAAGGAAATTTCCTTGAGGGGCCGGTCGAAAGCCTGCTCGCACACGGCGCGGATCGCCGCCTCGAACTCGTCCACCCGGGTATCCCGCGGCGCCCAGCCGGATTCGATGTGGGCCTGGGCCACGCGCTTGTAGTCGCGGCGGAAGAAGGCGAGGAAATTCTGCGCCAGATAGTTGCGGTCCACGTCGGTCAGCGTGCCCATGATGCCGAAATCGAGCGCGATATAGCGCCCGTCCGGTGCCACCAGGATGTTGCCGGGATGCATGTCGGCATGGAAGAAGCCGTCGCGGAACACCTGGGTGAAGAAGATTTCCACCCCGGCACAGGCCAGCTTGGGGATATCGAGGCCCTGCTCCCTGAGGCGCTCAATCTGGCTGATGGGCGTGCCGTCCATCCATTCCATCACCATCACCTCGGTGTGGCAGTAGTCCCAGAAAACCTCCGGCACCAGCAGCAAATCGGAGCCCTCGAAATTGCGCCGCAACTGGGAAGCGTTGGCGGCCTCGCGCATCAGGTCGAGCTCGTCGTGCAGGTGCTTCTCGAACTCCGCCACCACCTCGCGCGGCTTGAGGCGCCTGCCGTCGGCCCACAGCGTCTCGATCAGGCCGCCGGCGACGTACAGCAGGTCGATGTCCTTGTCGATCAGCGGCGCGATACCGGGGCGCAGTATTTTCACCGCGGCGCGGCGCCCGTTCTTCAGCACCGCCAGGTGGACCTGGGCTACCGAGGCGGAAGCTATCGGTATCTGGTCGAATTCGGCAAACACTTGCTCCACCGGCTTGCCATATACCTTGCGCAGTGTTTCCAGCGCCTGGGCGGTGGGGAATGGCGGCACGCGATCCTGCAGCTTGGCCAGTTCGTCGGCGAGATCGAGTGGCACCAGATCACGCCGGGTGGACAACACCTGGCCGAACTTGACGAAAATCGGACCCAGCGCCTCCAGCGCCATGCGCAAACGCTCGGCACGCGGCGCCTTGATCGGGCGCCAGAACAGCGCCAGCTTCACCAGTGGACGCAACCACTGAAAGCGTTCGTGGCCGAGGAAAAACTCCTCCAGGCCGAAGCGGAACACCACGTGCAATATCTTGATCAGGCGTAGTAGTCGCATCAGGATTCCAGGCGGGAGATGCGTTTTTCCAGCCGCTCCACCGCATCGCGCACGGCATCCACGTCCCGGATGAAATGCCCGACATCGGCACCCTTGACCAGCAGCGGCTGCTCCTCGGTCCAGTATTCGATCAAATTGCCGATCAGGTTCTCGGCGGCCTGTTTCTGGAAGGCGAACAATTCCGCCCCGGTTCGGGCCAAACGGTGGCCCAGCACATCGCCGAAGATTTTACTCAGATCCTCTTCCGCATCCCAGCGCAGGTTTTGCATCACATTGCCGAAATCCACCGCCAGCCCGGCATCGCCCGCAGTGTGTACCAACTCCTGCGGCAGCGGCCGAGACGAAAGCACATGGAACAACGCAAGCGGGGAAACGCCAAGGGTGGCATCCGGCTCCGCGCCGTGCGGCGCGGCGGAGATCATACCGTTGTCGTCAACGGCAAGCAGCAGCAACAGCGGTGGCAGGTTGACCCGGAGGGTCTTGCCGGCATGGCGCTGCAAGCGCTCGCGCGACCACGGCTGGGTTTGCAGCAGATGATTGAAGGTCGCGGCGAAGGCTTGTGCGCTCAGCGGGCGAGGCGGTTCGACTGGCGACGACTCCATAAGCTAGAGCTTGAAGCCTTTATGCAGCGCCACCACGCCGCCGGTGAGATTGAAATACTCCACCCGCTCCAGGCCTGCCTCCTGCATCATCTGCTTGAGGGTTTCCTGATCGGGATGCATGCGGATGGATTCGGCCAGATAGCGATAGCTGGCCTCGTCATTGGCGATCAGCTTGCCCATGACGGGCAGCAATTTGAAGGAATACAAGTCGTACAGCGGCCGCAACGGTGCCGCGACCTTGGAAAACTCCAGCACCAGCACCCGCCCGCCGGGCTTGATGACGCGGTACATTTCCTTCAGTGCCGCATCCTTGTGAGTCATGTTGCGCAGGCCGAAAGCCACCGTCACGCAATCGAAATAATTGCTCGGGAAAGGCAGCTTCTCGCCATCGCATTGCGCCGCGGTCGGGTTGAACCCCGCGTCCAGCAGCCGGTCTCGGCCCACGGTGAGCATGGAGCTGTTGATGTCGGTCAGGATCACCTGGCCGGTGGGCCCGACTTTCTTGGCGAACTGCAGCGACAGATCGGCGCTGCCGCCGGCCACATCCAATACCTTGCCGCCGGCGCGCACGCCGCTTTGCTCGATAGCGAAAATTTTCCACAGGCGATGCAGACCGCCGGACATGACATCGTTCATCAGGTCATAGCGGTTGGCCACGGAATGGAATACTTCCGCGACCTTGCTCGCCTTTTCTTCCTCGGCGACGGTCGCGAAGCCGAAATGCGTGGTTTTGTCGCTCATGTTACTTGCTGCCACAACCGCCGGAACCGCAGCCACCCGAGCCGCAACCACCGGACTTCTTGGCAATGGCTTCATGCACCAGCGATTCACGACTACCACCGGCTTCCTGCAAACGGGCCAGATAGCTTTGCCACAGCGCGTCCTGATTCACCCCCAGGTCGTAAAGATAATCCCAGGAATAGATTCCTGTGTCGTGGCTGTCGGAAAAACGCAGAACTACGGCATAATTTCCTACCGGCTCGATAGCAGTAATTTCGACATCTTTCTTGCCAAGCTGCAATGTTTCCTGCCCTGGTCCGTGACCGCGCACTTCGGCGGAAGGCGAGTAAACGCGCAGGAACTCGCACGGCAGGTGAAAGACCTTGCCATCGGCGAAAGCAATCTCCAACTCGCGGGATTTCTGGTGCAACTTGATTTCGGTGGGGCGGGGGGTGTTTTGATCTAAGCCACTCATTCCATGCATTCCTTTTACATTGGGGTGAATCATAACCGAGAACCGGTGCCGCGCCAATCGTGCAGGGCGTCCGGTTTAGATGGGTCTTAAAGCCATAATTTCCAGAAGCCCCCCTGAACTTATTGATGGTTGGGCCAGTTGTGGGTAAAATCGAGAACTTTTCACTTGAGTTTTTGGGGTAGCTTTGGCAATGGACAGACAAGCCTGGTTGGACGGCACGCTTTACCGTCCGCATTTTGAGCAGGATAGCTGCGGTTTCGGCCTGATGGCCAACATGGACGACAAGCCTTCGCATTGGCTGGTCCAGACCGCGATCAATTCCCTTGCCTGCCTGACCCACCGCGGCGCTGTCGCCGCCGACGGCAAATCCGGCGACGGTTGCGGCCTGCTGTTCAAGAAGCCCGACGCATTCCTGCGCGCCGTGGCCGCCGAAAACGGCTTCACCCTCGGCAAACTGTACGCCGCTGCCCTGGTGTTCCTCAACCGCGACGCTGCCACAGCCGAAACCGCCCGCACCACGCTGACGCAGGAATTTGCCGCCCAAGGCCTGGCCGTGGCCGGTTTCCGCAAGGTGCCCAGCGACAACAGCGCACTCGGCAAATATGCGCTGGAGACCCTGCCCACGATCGAGCAGATTTTCATCAATGCGCCCGACGGGCTGGACGAAGCCGCTTTTGAGCGCAAGCTGTACATTGCCCGTCGCCGCGCCGAAAAAGCGCTGTCCAGCGACAACACGTTTTATCTGCCCACCCTGTCGTCCAAGGTCATGTCCTATAAGGGCCTGGTAACCCCCGCCAATCTGCCAGTGTTTTACCTCGATCTTCAGGATGAGCGTTTCGCCTCTTCGCTTGCGGTTTACCACCAACGCTTCTCCACCAACACCTGGCCGGAATGGCGCCTGGCGCAGCCGTTCCGCTACCTCGCGCACAACGGCGAAATCAATACCCTGCAGGGCAACCGCAGCTGGTCGCGCGCGCGCGAACAGACCTTCGTCTCCGAGCACCTGCCCAACATGGACGATGTGCGCCCCATCGTCTCCATGAACGGATCGGATTCCTTCAGCATGGACAACATGCTGGAGGGACTGGTGATGGGCGGCGTCAGCCTGTTCCGCGCGCTGCGCCTGATGGTGCCGCCGGCCTGGCAGAACGTGCAGACCATGGACCCGGACCTGCGCGCCTTCTACGAATACAACTCGATGCACATGGAACCGTGGGACGGCCCGGCCGGCATGGTGCTCACCGACGGGCGCTACGGCGTGTGCGCGCTGGACCGCAACGGGCTGCGTCCGGCGCGTTTTGTCGTCACCAGGGATCGCCACTTCACTATCGCCTCGGAAATCGGCGTATGGCCGTACCAGCCCGAGGATGTGGTGCAGAAGGGCCGCGTCAAGCCGGGCCAGATGATCGCGGTGGATCTGCAGGAAGGAAAACTGCTGCTGTCCGACGACATCGACGGCCAGCTCAAGAACGCCCAACCCTACCGCAAGTGGCTGAAGGAAAACGCCATCCACCTCGAAACCGGCATCGACGAAGATAACGGTCTGGTGCTGCAGGGCCCGGACATGGCGCTGGTGGCCCAGAAGTTGTTCAACGTCAGCTTCGAGGAACGCGACCAGGTGCTGCGCGTGCTGGCCGAGGAAGGCCAGGAAGCCATCGGCTCGATGGGCGACGACACCCCGATGGCGGTGTTGAGCCGACAAGTCCGCTCGCCCTTCGACTATCTGCGCCAGCAGTTCGCCCAGGTGACCAACCCGCCGATCGACCCGATCCGCGAAGCGATCGTGATGTCGCTCAATACCTGCTTCGGCCCGGAACGCAATCTGTTCCAGGAAACCGCCCAACACGCCAAGCGCCTGGAAATCAGCTCACCGGTGCTGTCTCACGAGAAGTTCGCCAAGCTCACTTCGCTGAGCGAGCCCGAATACCGCAGCATCACGCTGGAACTCAATTACGATCCGGCCAAAACCAATCTCAAAGCCGCGCTGCATGCGCTTGCCGGTCAGGCGGTCGAGGCGGTGAAGAATGGCAAAGTGATCGTGGTGCTGTCTGACCGCAACATCGCCAGGGACAAGCTGACCATCCACGCCCTGTTCGCCACCGGCGCGGTGCATCATGCCCTGATCGACGCCGGCCTGCGCTGCAACTCCAACATCATCGTCGATACCGGCAGCGCGCGCGACCCGCACCACATCGCCAGCCTGATCGGCTACGGTGCCACGGCGGTGTTCCCCTACATCGCCTACCAGGCGATCAACGAGATGATCCGCGACGGCGAGATCAAGAACAACAGCCTGAATGAGGCGCTGTACAAGTACCGCAAGGGCATCAACAAGGGCCTGCTGAAAATCCTCTCCAAGATGGGGATTTCCACCGTCGCCAGCTATCGCGGTTCGCAACTGTTCGAAGCCGTGGGACTGGGCGAGGAAGTCATCGAACTGTGCCTGCCCGGCACGGTGAGCCGCATCAAGGGCGCCGATTTCGAGGATTTCGAGAGCGACCAGAAGCAACTGGTGAAATTCGCCTGGAACACCATGGAACCCCTGTCCCAGGGCGGCCTGCTCAAGTTCGTGTTCGGCGGCGAATACCACGCCTACAACCCGGACGTGGTGACCGAGCTGCAACAGGCGGTGCAGAAAACCGATTTCGCCGCCTACAAGCGTTTCGCCGCACTGGTGAACGAGCGCCCGGTGGCGATGCTGCGCGACCTGATGAAGTTGAATCTGGATGCCAACCCCATTTCCATCGACGAAGTGGAGCCGGTGGAAGCCATCCTCAAGCGCTTCGACTCGGCTGCCATGAGTCTCGGCGCGCTCTCGCCGGAAGCCCACGAGGCGCTGGCGCAAGGCATGAACCGCCTCGGCGGCCGCTCCAACTCGGGCGAAGGCGGTGAAGACCCGGCACGCTACGGCACCGACAAGATGTCCAAGATCAAGCAGGTGGCTTCCGGCCGTTTCGGCGTCACGCCACATTACCTGGTCAACGCCGAAGTGCTGCAGATCAAGGTGGCGCAGGGCGCCAAGCCGGGCGAAGGCGGCCAGTTGCCGGGCGACAAGGTATCGCCGATGATCGCCAAGCTGCGCTGCTCCAAGCCCGGCATTTCGCTGATCTCGCCGCCGCCGCATCACGACATTTATTCCATCGAGGATCTGGCGCAGCTGATTTTCGACCTCAAGCAGGTCAATCCGCAGGCGCTGGTGTCGGTCAAGCTGGTGGCCGAACCCGGCGTGGGCACCATCGCCGCCGGCGTGGCCAAGGCCTATGCCGATCTGATCACAATTTCGGGCTACGACGGCGGTACCGGCGCCAGCCCCATCGCCTCGGTCAAATATGCCGGCACACCGTGGGAGCTGGGCATCAGCGAAGCCCAGCAGGTGCTGCGCGCCAACGGCCTGCGTTCACGCGTTAGATTGCAGACTGATGGCGGCCTGAAAACCGGCCTGGATGTGATCAAGGCGGCGATTCTCGGCGCCGAGAGCTTCGGCTTCGGCACCGCGCCGATGATCGCACTGGGCTGCAAATACCTGCGCATCTGCCACCTCAACAACTGCGCCACCGGGATTGCCACGCAGAACGAGCGCCTGCGCAAGGAATACTTCATCGGCCTGCCCGAGATGGTGATGAACTACTTCACCTTCGTCGCCCAGGAAACCCGCGAACTGATGGCACGTCTCGGCGTGCGCACCATGAACGAGCTGATCGGCCGCATGGACCTGCTGGAAGTACTGCCGGGCGAATCCGCCCGACAGCGGAAGCTGGACATCGGCGTGCTGCTGGACCAGGGCACGATTCCGGACAGCGAACCGCGTTTCTGCACTGAAGCCACCAACCCGTCTTTCGATAAGGGCGAACTGGCGGAACAGATGGTGGTGGACGCGATCGCGGCGATCAAGGCAAAGCAGCCGCTGGAACTGTCTTATGCGGTACACAACACCAACCGCTCCATCGGCGCGCGCCTGTCGGGCGAAATCGCCCGCGCCCACGGCGCGGAAGGCCTGCCGGACAACTGCCTGACGCTGAACCTCAGCGGCAGCGCCGGTCAGAGCTTCGGGGTGTGGAACCACAAGGGCCTCACCCTGAAACTGGAAGGCGACGCCAACGACTACGTGGGCAAGGGCATGGCGGGCGGACGCATCGAGATTTATCCGCCCAAGAGCTCGGCGTTCAAGGCATTCAGCACCACGATCATCGGCAACACCTGCCTCTATGGCGCCACCGGCGGCAAGCTCAACGCCGCGGGCATGGCCGGCGAACGCTTCGCGGTGCGCAATTCCGGCGCCGCGGCGGTGGTGGAAGGCGCGGGCGATCACTGCTGCGAATACATGACCGGCGGCATCATCATCGTGCTGGGCGACACCGGCCTCAATTTCGGTGCCGGCATGACCGGCGGCTTCGCCATGGTGTATGACGAGCACGGCCAGTTCACCCACCGCTACAACAACGAACTGGTGGACATCAATCACATCAACACCGAATCCACCGAACAATACCGCCACTACTTGCGCGAACGCCTGGAAGAGCACGTCAAGCTCACGGGCAGCGAACGCGCGAGCGATCTGCTCGCCCGTTTCGATGAAATCATCGGCAAGTTCTGGCTGGTCAAACCGAAAGCGCTGCACCTCGACAGCCTGCTGAAAAGCTGAGCGAGCAAGGAATGGGGAAGAAAATGGCTGACGACGTATTCCAGTTCATCAATATCGCGCGCCGCGACGGCGACAAGAAGGCCGCGGAGGTCCGCATCACCGAATACCGCGAAATCTACGCGCCGTTCGGTGTGGAGCAGGCCCAGGAACAGGCCGGTCGCTGCCTCGCCTGCGGCAATCCGTACTGCGAATGGAAGTGCCCGGTGCACAACTACATTCCCAACTGGCTCAAGCTGGTGAAGGAAGGCAACCTGTTCGAGGCGGCGGAACTGTCTCACAAGACCAATTCCCTGCCCGAGATCTGCGGCCGCGTGTGCCCGCAGGACCGTTTGTGTGAAGGTGCCTGCACCCTCAACACCGGCTTCGGCGCGGTGACCATCGGCCAGGTGGAAAAATACATTTCCGACGAAGCCTTCAAGGCCGGCTGGCGCCCCGACATGAGCAAGGTGGTCAAGACCGGCAAGAAGGTGGCCGTAATCGGCGCCGGACCGGCCGGCCTCGCCTGCGCCGATGTGCTGGTGCGTAATGGCGTCGCACCGGTGGTGTTCGACCGCAACGAGGAAATCGGCGGTCTGCTGACTTTCGGCATCCCCGAATTCAAGCTGGAAAAGGAAGTCGTCAAGCGCCGCCGCGAAATCCTGGAAGGCATGGGCGTGGAATTCCGTCTCGGCAAAGAGATCGGCCGCGATATACCGTTCCAGCAACTGCTGGACCAGTTCGACGCCGTGTTCATGGGCATGGGCACCTACAGCTACATGAAGGGCGGCTTCCCCGGCGAGGATTTGCCCGGCGTGCTGGAAGCACTGCCATTCCTGATCTCCAACGTGCGCAACTGTCTCGACCTGCCGGGTGAATTCGTCTCCATGACGGCTAAGCGCGTGGTGGTGCTGGGCGGCGGCGACACCGCCATGGACTGCAATCGTACCTCGATCCGCCAGGGCGCGGCTTCCGTGACCTGCGCCTACCGCCGCGACGAGGCCAACATGCCCGGTTCCAAGCGCGAAGTGAACAACGCCAGGGAAGAGGGTGTGCAATTCCTGTGGAACCACCAGCCGGTGGAAGTGGTCGGCAACGGCAAGGTGGAAGGTGTGAAACTGGTCACCACCCAGCTCGGCGCCCCCGATGCGCGCGGCCGCCGCACCCCGGAAGTGATTCCCGGCAGCGAGGAAATCATCCCCTGCGATCATGTCATCGTCGCCTTCGGCTTCCGTCCCAACCCGCAGCCCTGGTTTGCCGACTTCGGCATCGCCACGGATCAAGCTGGCCGCGTGGTGGCGAGCGGCAATGCCCAGGCCTTCCAGACCGGCAACCCGAAAGTGTTCGCCGGTGGCGACATGGTGCGAGGCTCCGACCTGGTGGTGACCGCGGTCAACGAAGGCCGCCAGGCGGCAAAAGGTATTTTGGGATATTTGAACTTAATCTGAACCACAGAGGCACAGAGACACGGAGGAAAACTCTGTGAAACTCTGTGCCTCTGTGTCTCTGTGGTGAAGAAAACAATGACAAAACTGAAAAACGACACTTTCCTGCGCGCCCTGCTGCGTCAGCCCACCGAATACACCCCGATCTGGATGATGCGCCAGGCGGGACGTTACCTGCCGGAATACAACAAGACGCGCGAGCGTGCCGGCGACTTCATGTCGCTGTGCAAGAACCCCGACCTGGCCACCGAGGTCACGCTGCAACCGCTGGCGCGCTTCCCGCTCGATGCCGCGATCCTGTTTTCCGACATCCTCACCATCCCCGATGCCATGGGGCTGGGCCTGTACTTTTCCCAGGGTGAGGGACCAAAATTCGAGCGCCCGCTGCGCGACGAGTGGGAAATCCGCGATCTCACCGTGCCCGATCCGGACGTGCACCTGCGCTACGTGATGGATGCCGTAACGCAGATCCGCAAGGCACTGGATGGCTCCGTGCCCCTCATCGGTTTCTCCGGCAGCCCCTGGACACTGGCCTGCTACATGGTGGAGGGCGGCAGCAGCAGCGATTTCACGCTGATCAAGACCATGCTCTACAGCCGCCCCGACCTGCTGCATCATATCCTCGATATCAATGCCCGCTCCGTCACCACCTACCTCAACGCCCAGATCGAAGCCGGCGCGCAGGCGGTGATGATTTTCGACAGCTGGGGCGGTGCGTTGTCCCATGCCGCCTATCACGAGTTTTCCCTGGCCTACATGGAAAGGATCATGAGCGGGCTGATCCGCGAAAAAGATGGCGTCAAAATCCCCTGCATCGTGTTCACCAAGGGCGGCGGGTTATGGCTGGAAAGCATCGCTGCCATCGGTTGCGACGCGGTCGGACTGGACTGGACCATGGATATCGGCGAGGCGCGCCGCCGCGTCGGAGACAAGGTGGCATTGCAAGGCAACCTGGACCCCACGGTGCTGTTCTCAAACCCTGACACTATCCGTGCCGAAGCAGGCAAGATTCTGGCCTCTTACGGCCAGGGTTCCGGCCACGTCTTCAACCTCGGCCACGGTATTTCCCAGTTCACGCAACCGGAACATGCCGCTGCATTGGTGGAGTCCGTGCACGACTTGAGTCGCGCATACCATAAATAAGCGCGTTTAACTTAACTCCAGATGCGATTTATGCACAGTTCTGACATTTGTCACAGCGTCAATAGAAAGAATCGTGTTTCTGATGAACGTTTCTCAACCCGCTGTTTTATTTTGATTTTTTAATACGCCTGCGGACTAGGCATTATTGAAAAGTCCTTGCATAGCAAGCAATTACCCCGTTTGATCCGTGACTACCCACAGAGTTATCCACAGATTCTGTGAGCAACTTAAAAAGCGTTCTCACTACAGCAAGTTACTACCGAGTAAGTAGATTCGACTTGAAATGTTTGCGCCAAACTAGGGTCTGGATATGACCCACATACTTAAAATTGCTCTCGACATACCGCTTGCCACCCTGTTCGACTATCGTGCGGACACAGCGGACACGGAAGACATCGGCAGACGGGTACTGGTATCTTTCGGTCGCAGGAAAATGGTGGGCATGATCATCGCCCTCGCCAGCCACTCTGATCACCCCGCTGCGCAAATCAAGCCGGTTTTGCAGGTGTTCCGCGACAGCCCTCCACTGCCGCCGGATATTCTGGCACTGCTGCATTTTTGCAGCGACTATTATCATCACCCCCTGGGGGAGGTAATTTTCACTGCCCTGCCCCAGCGTTTGCGCTCGGATCAGCCCAACGCACTGCCATGCCGGCGCACCTATACCCTGACCGAGGAAGCCCCATCCCCAGATGAGCTGCCGGCGCGTGCGATGGTACGGCGCAAATTGCTGCAATACCTGCACCAGACAGACTTCGCGCCGCGAGAAGAGCTGCTCTCTCTCTCGTCCAGCGCAGGCAAGCATGTGAGAGAAATGCTGGCACTGGGCTGGATAGCGCAACACCAGGAAACCCGCTCAACCCTTGCCGCAACCTCAGCATCCACAGCACCGCCTCTGCCACAACTTAACCCGGAACAGGCGGATGTGATCACCGAAATATACTCCGCTCCGCCAGGCTTCGTGCCCTGGCTGCTACTAGGCATCACCGGCAGCGGCAAGACCGAAGTCTATCTGCGCCTCACCGCGAGCCAGCTGGAACTGGGCAAACAGGTGTTGGTACTGGTGCCGGAGATCAATCTCACGCCTCAACTCGAAGCACGCTTTCAACAGCGCTTTAGCGGCATCCGCGTGGTTTCCCTGCACAGCAGCCTCAATGACACCGAGCGTCTGCAACACTGGCTTCTGGCCCAGTCAGGCGAAGCGCGCATCGTACTCGGCACGCGCCTGGCGGTGTTCACCCCGATGCCTGACCTCGGGCTCATTGTCGTGGACGAGGAACATGACAGCTCCTTCAAGCAGCAGGATGGCTTGCGTTACAGCGCGCGTGACATGGCGGTGGCACGCGCCAAGCAGCTAAACATTCCGATACTGCTCGGTTCCGCCACTCCATCTCTGGAAACCTACCACAACGCCCTGGCAAGGCGTTACCGGCTGTTGCGCCTCACCCATAGGGCGGTGAAGGACGCACAACTACCCGTCATTCGCTGCGTGGACATGCGCCTCGAAAAACCGGCAGACGGCTTGTCATCCACTCTGCTCAAAGCGCTGACGGAAAACATCCGGAGCGAAAGGCAAAGCCTGGTATTCATCAACCGCCGCGGCTATGCCCCGGTCTTGATGTGCGGACAATGCGGCTGGCTCGCCCCGTGCCTGCGCTGTTCCAGCCGATTGGTGGTGCACCTCAGGGAAAAACGCCTGCGCTGTCACCATTGCGGTCATGAAGAAAGCATTCCGCGCGCCTGTCCCGATTGCGGCAATTCGGACCTGGCGCCGCTTGGGCAGGGCACCCAGCGCCTGGAAGATATTCTGGTGCAACACTTCCCTTCTGCCCGCATCCTGCGCATTGACCGCGATAGCACGCGGCGCAAACACGCGCTGAAGGAGATGTTGCAGGAAGTGCATGAGGAACGGGTGGATATCCTGGTAGGTACCCAGATCCTGGCCAAGGGACACGATTTCAAACGCCTCACCCTGGTCGGCGCACTCAACGTGGATGGTGCGCTTTACAGTGCGGATTTTCGCGCGGCGGAACGGCTTTTTGCCCAGTTGATGCAAGTGGCCGGGCGTGCCGGGCGTGCCGCGGAACGTGGCACTGTGCTGATCCAGACCCAGTTCCCGGAGCACCCGTTATTCGCGGCCCTGCGCTATCAGGACTATGAAGCCTTTGCCGCGACACAACTGGCGGAGCGCAAACAGGCAGGCTTCCCCCCCTATTGTCACCAGGCTTTGCTGCGCGCCGAGGCGCCCGGACTCGAAACAGCACTGGATTATTTGCGCCAGGCCAAAAAACTGGCGCTTGCCATTCCGGCCCAGGTCACCCTTTACGACCCAATTCCCGCGTCCATGGCCCGTCTCGCCGGGAAAGAGCGCGCCCAGTTGCTGGTACAGGCCGATTCGCGCCGGGCACTGCAGCAATTTCTCCAGCGCTGGATGACGGTGCTATCTGCCGACAAAAGAGGCCAGGTACGTTGGGCACTGGATGTGGACCCGCTTGATTTCTAGCGGCGGGGCATAGAAACCTTTAGAATGAGCGGCTTCAGCGTATTACGAGCGAATGTTTTGAAACAGCACCTTACTGAACTTTTTACCCAAGCGTTGCACACCGTATCCCCAGACGCTACTGATGCATGCATTATTCTCGAGCGGCCCAAACAGGTTCAGCACGGTGACTATGCCTGCAACCTGGCGATGCAACTGGCCCGTCCCCTGAAACGCAACCCGCGCGAAATCGCCACCGCCCTGCTGGAAGCGCTGCCAGCCTCGCCTTGGGTAGAAAAGGCGGAAATCGCCGGTGCCGGCTTCATTAACATTTTCCTCAGCCCGGCTTCCAAGCAGCGCGTTGTAGCCACCATCCTGGAACAGGGCAGCAACTTCGGCCGCGAGTCGGCTGGCGAGGGCAAGAAAGTTCAGGTGGAGTTCGTTTCTGCCAACCCGACCGGCCCACTGCACGTAGGCCACGGACGTGGCGCGGCCTACGGCATGAGCCTGTCAAACGTGTTGGCCGCTGCAGGATACGACGTCAAGCGCGAATATTACATCAACGATGCCGGCCGTCAGATGGACATCCTGGCGTTATCCACCTGGCTGCGTTATCTGGAATTGAACGGCATCACCGTTCCCTTTCCACCCAATGGATATCAGGGTGTGTACGTGCGCGAAATGGCCCAGGAAATCAGGCGTCTGCATGGCGACCGTTACGTCCACCAGCCCTGGACCCTGCTGGAAGGAGTAGTGCCACGCTCCACTGATGAAGAGCTGGAGCAGGACGAGAAATGGGCCAAGCAACAAAACGAGTTGCATCTGGACGGCCTGATTGCCAACGCCAAGAAGCTGCTCGGCGACGATTATGCCTATCTGCACGATTTCGCACTCACGGAACAACTCGGCGATGGCCGCAACGACCTGATGGAGTTCGGCGTAAGTTTCGACACCTGGTTTTCCGAGAAATCGCTGTTCGACAGCGGAATGGTGCAAAGGGCAGTGGAAACTCTGCGCAAAAACGGTCATCTTTACCAGCAGGATGGCGCTTTGTGGTTTCGTTCCACCGCATTCGGCGATGAAAAAGATCGCGTGGTGCAACGCGAAAACGGTCTATACACCTACTTCGCTTCTGACATTGCCTACCACCTTAACAAGTACGAACGCGGCTTCGACCAGATCATCAACATCTGGGGTGCGGATCACCACGGCTACATCGCGCGCGTGAAGGGCGCGCTAAAGGCACTGGGACTGGACGAAAATAAACTGGTCATTGCTTTGGTGCAGTTCGCGGTGCTCTATCGCGGCGAGGAAAAAGCCTCCATGTCCACCCGCAGCGGTGACTTCGTTACCCTGCGTGAATTACGCCACGAAGTAGGCAACGATGCCTGCCGTTTCTTTTATGTATTGCGCAAGAGCGACCAGCACCTGGATTTCGACCTGGAGCTAGCAAAATCCCAGAGCAACGACAATCCGGTCTATTACATCCAGTACGCTCATGCCCGCATCTGCAGCGTATTGGGGCAATGGGGCGGCGACCTGGATGATTTGACACAGGATGTGGATCTCGGATTGCTGTCCCTGCCCCACGAACTGGCCTTGCTGCAGACCCTGGAAAACTATCGAGAAACGGTTGAAATTGCAGCACGGGAATTTGCCCCCCATCATATCGCCTACTACCTCAAGGATTTGGCCGGGGAGCTGCACAGCTACTATAATGCACAGCAATTTCTAGTCGAGGATGAAGCGGTAAAACTGGCCCGCCTTGCCCTGATCACCGCTACCCGGCAGGTTCTAAATAATGGTTTGAGTCTGCTAGGTGTAAGCAGCCCGGAAAAAATGTAACGCCCATGAGCCGCGACTACAAACCAGCCCCCAAAAGCAGCTCCTCCAAAAAATCAGCTAGCCCGATGCTTGCCGGCATCGTTATTGGAATGTTCATCGGTCTCGCCATTGCCCTGGCGGTGGCAGTATTTATCAAAGGGAGCCCCAGTCCCTTCGTGGAACGGCCTCAGGCTCAGCCATCCAGCAAGGACAAATTGCCCGCTGGATCTGACGTCCCGACTACCGTAATAAGCGAAAAGACCAGGGCGCCCGAAAAGCCCCGTTTCGATTTTTACACTATCCTGCCTGGCACTGAGGAACCCGTCACGGAAAAGGACATCAAACAACTGGATTCCGCAAGCAGCGCCAAGAATCAGTATTACCTCCAGGCAGGAGCGTTCCAGAATGAAGCCGATGCCGACAACCTCAAGGCCAAGCTCGCATTAATGGGCGTAGAGGCCAGCATCCAGACCGCCAACGTACCTGACAAGGGTATCTGGCACAGGGTGCGAATCGGACCCTATAACAACGTGGATGATTTGAACCGGGTGCGCAACAACTTGTCACAAAACGGTGTTACCGCGAGTCTGGTCAAAGTGCATGACCAGCCGCCTCCTCGTTAGCCGAATATAATAATCAAAGGAGATCCTGTGAACAAATTGAATTTTTCCTTCCTGCATAAACTGTTAGCCGCTCTATGTCTTAGCCTGGCCTTCATCGTTTCAGCTCAAGCCGAGTTGCAACAGGGTAAGCAGTACATTCTGGTTTCACCCGCCCAGCCTACGGAAACCGGTAAAAACATCGAAGTGCTGGAATTCTTTTCCTATGCCTGCCCGCACTGCCACGAACTGGAAGCGACGCTTAATCCCTGGGTCAAGAAGCTGCCCCAGGACGTGACATTTCGCCGCCTGCCCGCCGTCTTTAGTGATACTTATATGATTTACGCCAAAATATTCTATGCGGTCGAAGCCATGGGTGTGATGGACAAGCAGCATGCGGCAGTTTTCAATGCTGTGCATGTACAACACATCAACCTCAGTAACGAAAAAATACTGCTGGAATGGGTTGGAAAACAGGGCATGGACAGCAAGAAATTTGCCGATATCTATGCGTCCTTCTCGATTGTGAGCAAGGCTCAGCGCGCCAAGCAACTTTCACGCGCATATGGAATTACCGGCGTCCCCGCTATCGTGGTGGAGGGCGCCTATCTTACTTCCGCATCACAAACCGGCGGCCACGAGCAGATGTTTCCGGTACTGGATGAACTCATCAATAAAGTCCGGCAACAGCGGGGTGGTAAAAGCTAGTGTCTAGCCCAGCGGCAGGTAGGATGCCATTCCCTCTCTCGGTAATCCTGGTGGACGATCACCCCCTGTTCCGCAAGGGCTTACTGCACCTGCTGGAGAATCGGCCTGACATCACCGTCGGAGGGCAGTTCGCCAACTCCGGCACTGTGCGCGCATGGCTGCTACAAGGCGGACATGCTGATGTTGCGCTGCTCGACCGCGCGCTGGGAGATGAAGATGGCCTCAGCCTGGTGGCCGAACTCCACCTGCGCCGCATCAAAGTGATCATGCTCACCATGGCGGAGGAGGACCACGAAGTTCGCGATGCCATGGAAATGGGGGTCGATGGTTACCTTCTCAAGTCGAGTGATCCGGACCAGATTGTCCACACCATTCTCTCGGTTTCACAGGGAAATAGCGTCTTCCCTGCCCATATCCTGCAGAAGATTGCGCGCGGCGAACTGGAGCCGGGAACTATCAGCAAGCTTTCCCAGCGTGAACTGGAAATCGTCGGTTATGTGGCGCGTGGTTTAAGTAACCGCGCCATCGGAGATGCGCTTGGCCTGTCGGAAAATACGGTACGCAACCATCTGCGCAGTATTCTGGAAAAGCTGGGGTTCGACAACCGGGTGCAAGTCGCGACTTTTGCGCTGGAACATGGCATCGCCAAGAAGGGCGACATTCCTTGATTGGTAGCAAAGGACTTGTGCGCTAGTCCTAAAGTACTGGTATTGCCAAGATTCTAAGGCTATACTGAACGCGCAAGTGCGATGCTTGTTTCTGTTCAATATATTCAGGCCCCCTCCGAGGGGCCTTTTTTTATTCCACCGTCACTGACTTGGCAAGATTCCTCGGTTTGTCCACATCGGTGCCTTTGCATAGCGCGGCATGATAAGCCAAGATTTGCTGCGGCACAGTATGCACCACCGGGCTCAAGGGGCCGGCATGAGTGGGAAGACGCAGTATGTGTACCCCTTCCTGCTCGGTGAAATGGCTATCCAGATCGGCAAACACGTAAAGTTCGCCTCCTCGTGCCCGAACTTCCTGCAAATTGGATTTGAGCTTTTCCAGCAGACTGTCATTGGGAGCCACAGCCACTACCGGCATGTCCTTATCCACCAGCGCCAGGGGACCGTGCTTAAGTTCCCCCGCAGGGTAGGCTTCGGCATGGATATAGGAAATTTCCTTGAGCTTGAGCGCACCTTCAAGCGCGATGGGGTAGTGCATCCCGCGGCCAAGGAATAATGCATGCTGCTTATCTGCGAACCGCTCCGCCCAGGCCGCGATTTGCGGTTCCAATGCGAGTGCCTGCTGCACCAGCCCGGGTAGTTCGCGTAGTTTCTCCAGCCACGCCTTCTCCTGTGCTGCATCGATTTTACCGCGCAGACGCCCCAATACCAGTGTCAGCAAAAACAGGGCAACCAGTTGCGTCGTGAACGCCTTGGTCGAGGCAACCCCGATTTCCGGACCTGCGCGCGTCAGGAATTTTAGCTCCGAGGTGCGCACCAGGGCGCTCTCCGGTACATTGCAAATCGCCAGGCTGTATTTATGTCCCTGAGATTTGGCCTGGATCAGGGCGTCGATGGTATCCCGCGTTTCGCCGGACTGAGAAATGGTCACAATCAAGGTTTGCGGGTCGGCCACGCTGTCGCGATAGCGGTATTCGCTGGCGATTTCCGCCCGGCAGGGTATGCCGGCAAGCGATTCGAGCCAGTATTCCGCGACCTTTGCCGCATGAAAGCTGGTTCCGCAGGCGAGAATGCGCACACCGTTAATACCCTTCAGTATGGCCTCCGCATCCGGGCCGAAAATTTCCGGGGATATGCAGTCACCACTCGCAGCAGCCAGCAGGGTATCGGCGATAGCTCTCGGCTGCTCGTGTATTTCCTTCTGCATGAAATGACGGTAATTGCCTATCTCTGCCATATCGGCGGATAGCTCGGATACATGGAACTCGCGTTCTACCGGGTTGCCAGATGCATCGAAAATGTTAACGCCAAGTAAACCGACATCGGCAATGTCACCCTCCTCCAGATAAATTACCTTTTGAGTTACCGGTAACAGCGCCGACACATCCGAAGCAATGAAATTTTCCTCGATCCCGAGCCCGATCAACAGCGGACTGCCACGCCGCGCCGCGACGAGCTGATGCGGCGCATCCACGCACACCACGCCAATTGCGAAAGCACCATGAAGCTCTCCAATTGCTTGGCCCACAGCCGCGAGCAGATCCCGGCTGGCATGGTAGTAATGGTGAATGAGATGAACGATGACTTCGGTATCGGTCTCGGAAGTGAAGTCATAACCCAGTGATTTCAGGGCCTCCCGCAAGGCTTCGTGGTTTTCGATGATACCGTTGTGGACCACGGCGATCTCATCCGAGCTCACGTGGGGATGGGCGTTTTCCTGCGTCGGCGCGCCATGTGTTGCCCACCGGGTATGTGCAATTCCCAGGTGACCGTGGGTATGTTGACGTCCCGCTTCTGCGGTCAGCTCGGCTACACGCCCAATGCAGCGGACACGATGCAGGCCATGATTAATGACAACAAGGCCGGCGGAGTCATAGCCGCGATATTCCAGGCGGCGCAGCCCCTCCAGCAGGATCGGTACAACATTACGCTGCGCAACGGCGCCAACGATACCGCACATGAGCTTACTCCTTGGGCTTCTTCACCGGTCGTTTCCAGCCGGGAATTGTGATCTGCCTGGAACGGGACAGGGTTAGCTCGCCGCCCGGCGCATCCTTGGTGATGGTGGAACCGGCGCCGATGGTAGCGCCTGCTCCTACCCGTACCGGCGCCACAAGTTGAGTGTTGGAGCCGATGAAGGCTCCGTCTTCGATCTCGGTACGATATTTGTTTGCGCCATCGTAATTACAGGTGATTGTCCCTGCGCCGACATTCACTTTGGCACCTACCGTCGCATCGCCTATGTAACTCAGGTGATTGATCTTGCTATTAAAACCAACCATGCTGTTCTTGAGCTCGACGAAATTGCCGATGTGCACATCTGCCGCCAACTGTGTACCGGGTCGAATTCTGGCATAGGGGCCAATACGGCAGTCCGCACCGATCTTGGCTTGCTCCAGCAAGCTGAACGGCTCGATCCGGGTACCCGAAGCCACGTCCACATCGCGCAGCACGCAATTGGCACCCACTCTCACGCCATCGCCCAGCGTGACGCGGCCTTCGAACACACAGTTGACATCGATCACCACGTCCTTGCCGCAATGGACATCACCGCGAATGTCGATCCGCTTGGGATCGAGCAGGCTTACGCCGCATTCCAGCAGATTTTGCGCCTGTTGGTGCTGGTATAAGCGCTCCAGATGCGCGAGTTGACTCTTGCTATTGACCCCCAGCACCTCCCAATGCTGACCGGGATGGCTGGTGTGGACCTCAACGTCGTGCTGCACGGCAAGCGCGATAATATCGGTAAGGTAGTATTCGCCTTGTGCGTTCTGGTTCTTTAATTGCGTCAGCCATGTCGGGAAATATTGATTCGGCACGGCCATGATACCGGTATTTATTTCACTGATTTTACGCTCGCCATCGCTGGCATCTTTTTCTTCCACGATGCGCACGACCCTTCCTTTATTGCGCACGATACGGCCGTATCCGTGTGGATCCGCCAACTCCATGGTTAGCAGCGCAACTTTTCCGATTAACGCCGTCTGAACTAATGGCAACAAGGTTTCGGCCCGGATCAAGGGTACATCGCCGTATAGCACCAGCGTCACATGATCGCTATTGAGGTAAGCAGATGCCTGTTGTACGGCGTGTCCGGTGCCCAACTGCGGTTGCTGCAGCACCATGCGTATCGAACCATCGGAAATGGCCTCGGGTACCGATTCGCCGCCATGACCGTAAACCACACAAATTTGCGCAGGGTCAAGTGCTTTTGCGGTATTCAATGCGTGTTGCAGCAAGGATCTCCCAGCGAGCTCGTGCAACACTTTCGGGCGTTCCGACATCATGCGGGTGCCTTTTCCGGCGGCGAGGATAACGATGTCTAGTGGTAGTGGCATGGCGGACTGAAGGTCAAAATGCAATTATAAATAGAAAAGGCAGCCGAAGCTGCCTTTTCCCTGAACCTACTGCTTACGACGCCTTACTTAATGACCGGATTGCCTGCGAATCCGCTCGATGGCACGAATCTGTGCCACCGCTTCCGCCAGTTCGGCCTCCGCCTTGGCGAAATCCATTACAGCCGAGCGATCCCTCAGCGCCTCTTCTGCACGCTGCTTGGCATCCATTGCCTTGGCCTCGTCCAGATCCTTACCGCGCAAAGCGGTATCAGCAAGCACGGTGACAACGTTCGGTTGCACTTCCAGGATGCCGCCGGAGACGAAAAACAGCTCCTCTTGCTCCTGGTCTGGCACCTTTACCCGCACCGTACCCGGCTTCATGCGCGAAATGAAGGGCGCATGCCGCGGGTGAATGCCCACTTCCCCGGCTGCCGCAGGCGCAGCGACAAACTCCGCTTGTCCAGAGAAAATGGATTGCTCGGCGCTTACAACATCCACATGAATGGTCATTGCCATGGCTGGCGTCCTTTATTGGATGGTTTTGGCTTTTTCGACGGCTTCTTCGATGCCGCCAACCATGTAGAACGCTTGTTCCGGCAGGTTGTCGTAATCACCGTTGACGATGCCCTTGAATCCGGCGAGCGTGTCCTTGAGTGACACAAACTTGCCAGGACTACCGGTAAACACTTCCGCCACGAAAAACGGCTGCGACAGGAAGCGCTGGATTTTACGCGCACGGGCCACGGCCAGCTTGTCTTCAGGTGAGAGTTCATCCATACCCAGAATCGCGATAATGTCACGCAGTTCCTTGTAACGCTGCAACGTCGACTGCACGGCGCGCGCCACGGTGTAGTGCTCCTCGCCCACAACCAGAGGGTCGAGCTGACGCGAGGTGGAGTCCAGCGGATCCACGGCGGGATAAATTCCCAGCTCGGCTACCTGGCGCGACAGCACCACGGTTGCATCCAGGTGCGCAAAGGTCGTGGCAGGTGACGGGTCGGTCAAGTCATCCGCAGGCACATACACGGCCTGGATCGAAGTAATGGAACCCTTCTTGGTGGAAGTAATGCGCTCTTGCAGGCGACCCATTTCTTCTGCCAAGGTCGGCTGGTAGCCCACCGCGGACGGCATCCGGCCCAGCAGAGCGGAAACTTCGGTTCCGGCCAGGGTATAGCGGTAAATATTGTCGATGAACAGCAGCACGTCACGACCTTCATCACGGAAATATTCTGCCATGGTCAAGCCGGTCAGGGCCACGCGCAGACGGTTGCCCGGGGGTTCGTTCATCTGGCCGTAAACCAGGGAAACCTTGTCCAGCACGCCGCCTTCTTTCATTTCGTGATAGAAGTCGTTGCCCTCACGAGTACGTTCGCCTACGCCGGCGAACACGGAATAACCACTGTGCTCCACCGCGATGTTGCGGATCAGTTCCATCATGTTCACGGTCTTGCCTACGCCGGCACCACCGAACAGGCCGACCTTGCCGCCCTTGGCGAAGGGACAAATCAGATCGATCACCTTGATACCGGTTTCCAGCAATTCGTTGGAAGCCGCCAGCTCGTCGAAGGCAGGTGCCTTGCGGTGAATACCCCAGCTTACTTCATTTCCAATGGGTCCCAGTTCATCGATCGGGTTACCCAGCACGTCCATGATGCGGCCCAATGTCTTGGTCCCCACCGGCACGGAAATCGCGCCGCCGGTGCCGCTCACTGCCATTCCGCGGCGCAGGCCATCGGTGCTGCCCATCGCGATCGAACGCACTATGCCGTCACCCAGTTGCTGCTGCACTTCCAGGGTGAGGCCGACTTCTTCCATCTTTAAGGCGTCATATACCTTGGGCATCGCATCGCGCGGGAATTCCACGTCCACGACCGGCCCAATGATTTGCACCACTTTACCTTGGCTCATTTTCTATCCTCGATACTATTGATTCTTTAAGATCCGGTTAAACCGCAGCTGCACCAGCCACGATCTCGGACAGCTCTTTGGTAATCGCTGCCTGACGGGTCTTGTTGTAGATCAGTTTGAGCTCGTCGATGACGTTACCGGCGTTGTCGGACGCCGATTTCATCGCCACCATGCGGGCACTTTGTTCGGATGCCATGTTTTCCGCCACTGCCTGGTACACCAGCGCTTCGATATAGCGGGTCATGAGATCGTCGATGACCGACTTTGCATCAGGTTCGTAGATGTAATCCCAATGGCCCTTTGCGGCGCCAAGCTCCTCACCGGAGAGCGGCAGGATTTTTTCCAGGACCGGCTCCTGTTTCATGGTGTTGATGAAACGGGTGTATCCCAGATAGAGTTCATCGATGTGGCCGTCAATATAGGCATCAAGCATAACCTTCACCGGACCGATCAATTTTTCCAGATGCGGCGTGTCGCCCAGGCCGGTAATGTGGGAAAGCACGCTCCCCCCCATGCGTTGCAGGAAGCCAAACCCCTTGCCGCCGAGGGCGCATGCATCCACGCCCACGCCAGCGCTTTCCCATTTCTTGATCTGGTTAAGCACCATGCGGGTCACGTTGGTGTTGAGGCCACCGCACAAGCCCTTGTCCGAAGTCACCATGATGACACCCACGCGTTTCAGACCCTCGCGATGAACCAGGAAGGCATGCTTGTACTCGGGGTGAGCATGACTCAAGTGGGCCGCAACGGTACGAATCTTTTCGCCATAGGGACGGGAGGCGCGCATCCTTTCCTGCGCCTTGCGCATTTTGGATGCTGCCACCATTTCCATAGCGCGGGTGATCTTCTGGGTATTCTGGACACTCTTGATCTTGGTCCGAATCTCTTTTCCGCTCGCCATTATTCAGTCCTAACTCTATGTTCCATGACGATTTAGTAAACCGCGCTGGCCTTGAACTCTTCGATTGCGCCAGTCAGGGTTTTCTCGCTTTCGGCGTTCACATCGCGCTCATTCTCGATCGTGTGCATCAGGGCGCCGTGCTTGCTCTTGATGAATGCCTGTAGCGCAGCCTCAAAAGCCAAGGCCTTTTTCACGTCCACATCGTCCATGTAACCCTTGTTGACCGCGAACAGCGTGACCGCCATTTCCGAGATCGACATTGGGGCATACTGGTTCTGCTTCATCAATTCGGTTACCAGCTTGCCGCGCTCCAACTGCTTGCGGGTCGCTTCGTCAAGGTCGGAGGCGAACTGGGCGAATGCCGCCAATTCGCGATACTGCGCCAGCGCCAGACGAATACCGCCACCCAGTTTCTTGATCGCCTTGGTCTGCGCGGCACCGCCTACGCGGGACACGGACAGGCCGGCGTTGATGGCGGGACGGATACCGGCGTTGAAAAGATCACTTTCCAGGAAGATCTGACCGTCGGTAATGGAAATTACGTTGGTCGGCACGAAGGCGGATACGTCACCGGCCTGGGTTTCGATTACCGGCAGCGCGGTGAGCGAGCCGGTTTTGCCCTTGACGGCACCGTTGGTGATTTTTTCAATATGCTCGGCGTTGACGCGCGCAGCACGTTCCAGCAAGCGGGAATGCAGGTAGAACACGTCGCCCGGATAAGCTTCGCGGCCGGGCGGACGGCGCAATAGCAGGGAAATCTGGCGATAGGCCCAGGCTTGCTTGGTCAAATCGTCGTACACGATCAGGGCGTCTTCGCCGCGGTCGCGGAAATATTCGCCCATGGTGCAACCGGCGTAGGGGGCGATGTACTGCATCGCCGCAGGATCGGAGGCCATCGCCGCCACCACGATGGTGTGGCCCATGGCGCCGTGCTCTTCGAGCTTGCGCACCACGTTGGCAACAGATGACGCCTTCTGGCCCACGGCGACATAAACACAAACAACGCCGGTGCCCTTCTGGTTGATGATCGTGTCCACAGCCACAGCGGTCTTACCGGTCTGACGGTCGCCAATGATCAACTCGCGCTGACCGCGGCCAATCGGTACCATGGCATCCACCGATTTGAGGCCGGTTTGCAGCGGCTGCGATACGGACTGACGGGAAATCACGCCCGGAGCAACTTTCTCGATGGGGGAAGTCTGAGTTGCGTTGATCGGCCCCTTTCCATCAATCGGGATACCCAGCGAGTTTACGACACGGCCGATCAGGGCTTCGCCCACCGGCACTTCGAGAATCTTGCCGGTGCATTTGACGGTGTCGCCTTCGGTAATGTGCTCATATTCACCCAGCACCACGGCGCCGACCGAGTCGCGTTCGAGGTTGAGCGCGAGGCCAAAGGTGTTGCCGGGGAACTCCAGCATTTCGCCCTGCATCACATCGCTCAAACCATGAATACGCACGATACCGTCGGTCACCGACACTACCGTACCCTGATTGCGCGCTTCGGCCGCAGTGGCGAAGTTTTCTATCTTGCTCTTGATCAGATTACTGATCTCTGAGGGGTTTAACTGCATTCTCTATATCTCCTAGCGTTTCAGGGCAAAGGCCATGTTTTGCAACTGGCCGCGCACAGAGGCGTCAATCACCACGTCGCCGGCATTAATTTTCACGCCGCCAATAAGTTCCGGATCCACGCTGACTTGCGCCGTCACTTTTCGTGCGAAGCGCCTTTCGAGCAGGCCGACCATTTCTTTCACTTGTTCATCCGAAAGCGGGAAGGCGCTGGCGATATCCGCTTCCAGCATGCCGCTCTGTTCCGCCTTGAGCTTCTCGAACTGGGCAGCAATGATCGGCAACAGTGCCAGACGGTCATTTTGCAGCAGCAGACGGATCAGGTTCTTGCCTTCCTCGCTCAGCGCCTTGTCCATCACCGCGAAAAAAACCTGCTCTACGTTGGCTCGCGTGAATTTGGGGTTGGCAATGGCGTCGCTCATCGTTGCATCTCTCGCCACCGCCGAAGCGGTTTCGAGCATCTGCGACCACTCGGCCAGGGCAGCCTTCTGGCTTGCCAGGCTATACAAAGCTTCAGCGTAGGGCCTTGCTATCGTAACGGTTTCCATGGGATCGCCGCCTAGATTTCGTTCTTGAGCGTGGTCAGCAACTCGGCGTGTGCCTTGGCATCCACCTCGCGACGCAGAATCTTCTCGGCGCCCGCCACGGCCAACTCTGCCACCTGCTGACGCAACATTTCACGCGCACGGTTGACTTCCTGGTCGATTTCCGCCTTGGCGCCGGCGACCAGACGATCCCCTTCTTCCTTGGCGATACCCTTGGCTTCCTCGATGATCTGGGACGCACGTTTTTCTGCTTGGACGATCACTTCCGCGGCTTTCTGCTTGGCGTCATGCATGGATTCGCTCGCACGGCGAGAGGCGAGTTCCAACTCATGCTTGCCACGTTCACCGGCAGCCAGGCCATCGGCTATCACTTTCTTGCGCTCGGTCAGCGCCTGCATGATGGGCGGCCACACCAGCTTCATGCAGAACCAGACGAACATGATGAACATGATCGTTTGCGCGAGAAGGGTTGCATTGATATTCATGCACGAACCTTTCTTGAGTTAATTAGTGCAGGCAAGCTTAGCCCGCTACCGCAAACAGGACGTACATCGCGATACCGACAGCAATCATCGGCACCGCGTCAACCAGACCCATCACCACGAAAAACTGGGTGCGCAGCATCGGGATCAGTTCGGGCTGACGCGCGGCACCTTCAAGGAAGCGGCCGCCCAGAATGCCGATGCCGATGGCGGCTCCGAGAGCGCCCAAACCCATCATCAGCGCGCCGGCGATGAACAGTAGTGCATGTGCTTGATCCATTTATATATCTCCTGATTGATTTAAAGTGAAATTGCTAGTTGAATATCTTAGTGGTGTTCCTGGTGTGCCATGTCCATGTAAACGATAGTCAGCGTCATGAAAATGAATGCCTGCAGCGTAACGATCAGGATGTGAAAAATCGCCCAACCCAGTGAAAGAATAATCTGGGAGCCGAACAGCACGGAACTGCCGATGGTCACGCTGGCAGATGCGCCCATGATTGCGATCAGGATAAAGATCATTTCACCGGCGTACATGTTGCCAAACAGCCGTAGCGCCAGGGAAACCGGCTTGGCGATGAGGTTGACGCCCTCGAGGAAAATGTTGGCGGGCAGACCGAACTTGCCGAATGGTTGCAGCGTCAACTCGCCGACAAAGCCGCCCAAGCCTTTCATCTTGATGCTGTAGAACACCACCAGAATAAACACGGCGATCGACATGCCGAATGTGGCATTGGGGTCGGTGGTTGGAACAACCTTGAAGAACGGCACCCCCAGGGCTTGCGCTATAAGTGGAATATAGTCAATCGGCAGCAAATCCATCAGGTTCATCAGCAAAATCCAGATGAATATCGTCAGGGCAAGGGGGGCCACCATGTCGTTTTTGGCGGTAAATGAGCCTCGCACGCTGCTATCGATGAATTCGACGATCCATTCGACAAAATTTTGCAACCCGGTAGGCACGCCGGCAGTGGCTTTCTGCGCCGCCCTGGCAAAAAAGAACAGAAACAGCGAACCGAGGACAAAGGCAATGATCGTGGTATCCAGATTGATGGCCCAGAACCCCATTTCCTTGGCTTGTTCGGCGCTGTGCGCTACACCCGAAGAGCCATCCGGAAGCTTGCCGTAGGTCAGATTCTGCAGGTGATGCTTGATATATTCCGCGGAGGTATGCGTTTCGCCAGACATTTATTATTTCTCTATTTCACTAATTAGCGTCGAAACCACCAGGGCCAATTGCCCCAGCACAAAGCCGGCTAACAAAGGCGCCGGCATCAGCTTCAACCATCCCAATCCCGCCGCGATCAGCAGCGCGACAACAAAAAAACGCTCCACGCTGGAACGCACCAGTTTCGCCAGCTCATGGCGCGGATTCCGCGTGGACTCCCGCGCTCCTGTTCGTATGCGCCAGGCCAGCAACAACGTATTCGAAACCGCCACCGCGCCGCCAAACCACGCCGCCTTGGCAGCAGCCTCATTCATGTAAAAATAGGCAAGAGCCGCTGCTATTGCAGCCACAACAGCCTGATACATCGCTACGCGGTTTGCATGCATGGCTATCGGCACTGCGAAAAATCAGTAAATGATAATATACCCTCGCGAAATCGTCAAACCTTGCTTATGCGCGAATAAGCTTTGGTTATGCCCATGCGTGGGGATCATCACAGCCTGGCGATGATGCTGTCGAGCTGCTCCAGGTTATCGTAATCTATCGTTAACCGCCCCTTGCCGCCCTTGCGGGACATGAGCGTCACCCGAGCGCCGATTTTTTCCGCCAATTCTTCCTGCAGGCGTAACACATCGCGATCCACCTGCACCTTCCTTGTTTCAGCCGGCTTGAGCAGGCGCTGCGCCAGTTTTTCCGCTTCGCGTACCGACAGTCCCTTGTTTATGATTTCGTGTGCGGCATCGATCTGCTTTACCAGCGTGAGTCCGAGCAAGGCACGGCCATGGCCCATATCGAGCTGATTCTGCATCATCATTTCCTGCACCCGTGGCGCCAGGTTCAGCAAACGTAACAGGTTGGTCACGGCACTACGAGAACGCCCCACTGCCTCTGCTGCCGTCTGGTGCGTCAATGCAAACTCGTTAACCAAGCGCTGGATACCATGCGCCTCCTCAAGCGGATTCAGATTCTCACGCTGGATATTCTCGATCAGCGCCATGGCCAGCGCTGCTTCGTCGGCAATCTCCCGCACCAAGGCAGGTATCTCGCTCAAGCCAGCCAGCTGCGCCGCACGCCAACGCCGTTCGCCGGCGATGATTTCGTAGCGATTTTCCGCCACCGGACGTACCAATACGGGCTGCATCACGCCCTGAGCCTTGATGGAGTCGGACAACTGCTGCAAAGACTCCTGATCCATGTGGGTGCGTGGCTGGTATTTTCCGGGTTGCAGCAAGGTCACCGCCAACTGCCGCAACGTCTCCCCTTCATCCCCACCGGAGTTGCCCGACAACAACGCATCCAGTCCGCGCCCCAACCCTTTTGGTTTGACCATTCCTTATTCCTTCCTAGTCCCGCACTGCCAAATCAGCAGCGCCGTGCTTGCCGAGCATTTCGCCTGCCAAGGCCAAATAAGCCTGGGCACCCTTTGAAGCTTTATCGTGTTGCAGCACCGGTACGCCATAGCTGGGCGCTTCCGCCAGCCGCACATTGCGCGGGATAACGGTACGATATACCTTGTCGCCGAAATGCTGCTGGAGCTGTGCGGAAACCTGCTGCGCCAGCGCATTGCGAGGATCGAACATGGTACGTAGCAGCCCCTCGATTTCCAGTTGCGGATTCAGATGCGCTCGTACCCGTTTGATCGTCTTCACCAGATCGCTCAATCCCTCCAGCGCGTAGTACTCGCACTGCATCGGAATCATCACCGCATGCGCGGCGCAGAGGCCGTTCACGGTCAACAGGTTTAGCGCTGGAGGGCAGTCCAGCAGGATATAGTCGTACTCCTCCGCGATGCTTTCCAGCGCCTTCTTGAGCCGCCATTCGCGCGCCATTTCCTGCACCAACTCCACTTCTGCGCCCGCCAGATCGCGGTTGGCAGGGATCAGATCATATTTGCCACCGGGAGATGCGACCCTCACTTCAGCCAGTGTATTTTGTTCCAGCAACACATGATAAACCGTGCGCTGCAGCCTATCCTTCTCCACCCCGCTACCCATGGTGGCATTGCCCTGAGGATCGAGATCCACCATCAGCACCTTGCGCTTGGTGGCGGCCAGACTGGCGGCCAAGTTGACTGTGGTGGTGGTCTTTCCCACCCCACCTTTCTGATTTGTTACCGCAATGATTCTAGCCATGCTTATACCTTAATGACGACCAAGTGACGTTGTGCCTCCAAGCCCGGCACATTGAGGGCGATAACCTCGTACTGCGCGAATTCTGCCGGCGAGCGCGCCAGTTCATCGTGCGGGTAAACACCTTTCATCGCCAGCAGCGCACCGCCGGGGCGGCACAAGCGCGCCGCCGGACGCACAAAGTCGGACAAATCGGAAAAGGCGCGCGAGATGACCGCGTCGTACAGTGGCTGCGGATCAAAATCATCCAGCCGCACACATTCCACCCCCACGTTGTTCAATCCCAGCTGGATACAGGCCTGGCGTAAAAAAGTGGTTTTCTTGTGGTTGCTGTCCAGCAATGTAATCTGCAACTCCGGCCTGGCGATCGCCAAGGGAATCCCTGGCAACCCGGCCCCCGTGCCCACGTCGAGCAAACGACCCGTTCCCGCATGGGGCAGCACCGCAAGACTGTCGAGCAGGTGATGATAGAGCATGTTCTCCGGCTCGCGCACCGCAGTCAGGTTGTAGACCCTGTTCCACTTCTGCAGCAGGGCGATGTAATCCAGCAACCGTTGCTGCTGCCCTGCATCCAATGAAAGATCCAGTTGCCCGAGCCCTGCGGCCAGTTCCTCGCTCAGGCTCATGCGCGTTTCCGTTCCATACGGCCCTGCGTGCGTTTCAAATAAACCAGCAACAGGGAAATTGCAGCAGGTGTAACACCGGAAATACGGGCCGCCTGACCCAGAGTTTCGGGTTGGTGCTGCGCCAGCTTCTGCCTTACCTCAATGGACAAGCCGTGCACCTTGCCGTAGTCCATGTCCGGCGGCAGACGTAGCGCCTCATAATGATGATGACGCTCGATCTCATCCTGCTGGCGCTCGATGTAACCCTGGTACTTGGCCTGAATCTCCACCTGTTCCGCAACTTGCGGGTCGGCCACAGCCCCTCCCGCGCCCGGCAGGGTCATCAGCTCCCGGTAACTCACCTGCGGGCGGCGCAACAGGTCCAGCAATGTATACTCGCGCTCAATGACCTGGCCCAGCACGCGCTCCGCTGCGGCCGCATCGACGACCTTGGGGTTTACCCAGGTACTCTTGAGACGCTCTTTCTCCCGCGCCACCGCATCGCGCTTGCGCTCGAAAAACCGCCAGCGCTCATCGTTCACCACGCCCAGTTCACGCCCTATCTCGGTCAGGCGCAGATCGGCGTTATCTTCCCGCAGCAGCAAGCGGTACTCGGCACGACTGGTAAACATGCGGTACGGCTCCGAAACCCCTCTCGTGACCAAGTCATCCACCATCACACCCAGATAAGCCTGATCCCGACTTGGAACCCAGGCCTCCTTGCCGCCCGCATACAAACCGGCATTGAGACCCGCCAGCAAACCCTGGGCTGCCGCTTCTTCATACCCGGTCGTGCCGTTGATCTGGCCAGCGAAGAACAAACCCTGGATAGCCCTTGTTTCCAACGTGCTCTTCAAGCCACGCGGATCGAAAAAATCGTATTCGATCGCATAACCGGGACGAGTGATGTGGGCATTTTCAAAACCGCGCATAGAGCGCACCAGTTCGTATTGCACATCGAAAGGCAAGCTGGTAGAGATGCCGTTGGGGTAAATCTCATTGGTAGTCAATCCTTCTGGCTCGACGAAAATCTGGTGCGAGTCCTTGCCGGAAAAACGCATGATCTTGTCTTCTATGGAAGGACAATATCGCGGGCCGATACCCTCAATCACGCCGGTATATAACGGAGAACGGTCTAGCCCACGACGAATGATATCGTGGGTACGTTCATTGGTGCAGGTAATCCAGCATGACATCTGACGCGGATGCTGCCGCACCGAACCGAGATAGGAAAACACCGGCGTTGGATCATCACCGGGTTGCTCGACCATCACCGAGTAATCCAGACTACGTCCATCAATACGCGGCGGGGTACCGGTTTTGAGGCGCCCCACCGGTAGCTTCAATTCTCGCAAACGATGCGCCAGGGTGACCGCCGCTGGATCTCCGGCACGACCTGCCTGGTAATTGGCTTGTCCAACGTGTACCAACCCGGCAAGGAAAGTTCCTGCCGTCAAGACCACGGCTGGCGCCTCAAAGCGCAGTCCGAGCTGCGTGATTACACCGGAAATTTTGTCGCCGATCAAAGTGAAATCATCAACCGCTTGCTGGAATAGCCACAAATTCGGCTGATTCTCCAGGCGTTGTCGGATCGCCTGCTTATACAGCAACCGGTCGGCCTGAGCTCGGGTGGCGCGTACTGCCGGACCCTTGCTGGAATTCAGGGTACGGAATTGGATTCCTCCCTCATCCGTTGCCACGGCCATGACACCGCCCAAAGCGTCGATCTCCTTGACAAGATGCCCCTTGCCAATCCCGCCAATGGCGGGATTGCAGGACATTTGCCCGAGCGTTTCGATATTGTGGCTCAAAAGCAGCGTTTTTCGCCCCATACGCGCGGCGGCCAGCGCCGCCTCGGTCCCAGCGTGGCCGCCGCCGACGACAATCACGTCGAATCTTGTAGGAAACTGCATGGGAAATTAACTTGGGGTTTGGGGAAGGGAATGATACGACAAAAGCCGGCCGCGCGTCAGCTCCTTGCTCTTACCTATCCCCTTGGTTTCACGTGAAACCATAGGGATAACGTTGTTCGTCAACTACTTACCTATGCAAAAGCGGCTAAATATTTCACCCAGCAAATCATCGGCGCTGAATTCGCCAGTAATAGTGCTGAGCGCGTTCTGCGCCAGCTTCAGTTCCTCGGCGAAGAATTCCAGTTGGCGCCAGTTTGATTCGGCATGCTCAATATGATGCCACGCGCTTTTCATGGCCTGCAAATGGCGCTCGCGTGCCATGAAAGCCCCCTCTCCGGTTTGCTCCCAGCCCGCCAGCAAGAGCAGGCTTTGGCGTAACACGGCCATGCCGGTCCCGATTTTCGCGGATACGAATATTGACCCGGCATCCCCCTGTGGCTCCAGCATGTTGGATGCTGGCAACAAATCTATTTTGTTGAAGACTTTGATCACCGGAAGCTGCACTGGCAACTTCGCCAAGATTTCACGGTCAAGTTCGCTTTCACCCTCTCTCGCATCAAGCAAGAGCAGCACCAGTGTCGCCTTTTCCACTGCCGCCCAAGTGCGCGTTATACCTATCTGCTCAACCTCACAAGCCGTTTCGCGCAAACCGGCGGTATCGATGATATGAAAGGGTATGCCCTGAATCTCGATTTCTTCTCGCACGATGTCGCGGGTTGTGCCGGCGATAGGCGTGACAATCGCTACTTCGTCGCCGGCCAATTGATTGAGAAGACTGGATTTTCCCACATTGGGTTGACCGACCAGTACGACATGTACGCCCTCGCGCAACAGGCTGCCCTGTTTGGCACTGGCAAAAAGGATTTTCTGCAATTGCTTGATGTGCGCGAGCTTGCCTTGGGCATCTGCCGCTTCCAGAAAATCAATGTCTTCATCCGGAAAATCAATGCAGGCCTCTACCAACATCCGCAGATCGATCAAACGCGCCACGATTTCATGTATGGCCCGAGAAAACTCACCCTGCAAAGAGCGCATGGCACTTTTCGCCGCCTCCTCGCTGGAGGCATCAATCAGGTCCGCGACACTTTCGGCTTGCGCCAGATCAAGCTTGTCGTTGAGAAAGGCACGCTTAGTGAATTCCCCCGGCTCTGCCAGGCGAGCGCCGAGGGCCAGACAGTGCTTGAGCAGACGCTGCATTACAGCGTTTCCACCATGTCCCTGCAATTCCAGCACATCTTCGCCGGTAAAGGAATGTGGCGCAGGGAAGTAGAGCGCAATGCCTTGGTCTATGACCAAACCATTACCATCAAGAAAATCACTCAGTGTTGCATGACGGGGGCTTGGAGCTTTACCCAGGATTGCTCGCGCAAATTGCTCCAATCCCTTCCCCGAGACTCGCACCACACCAATGCCGCCTCGCCCGGGGGCGGTCGCGACAGCGGCTATGGTTTCAGCGTTTTCCATGTCCTTTGGCGGCTTCCATCTGCTCGGTGGCACGGGTGATCTGCCACTGTTGCGCAATGGATAGAATATTGTTGACTACCCAGTAAAGCACCAGGCCCGCAGGGAAAAAGAAGAAGAAAATGCTGAAAGCAAATGGCATGATCATCATTACCTTGGCCTGAATCGGATCAGGTGGGGTCGGGTTAAGTTTGGTCTGAATGATCATGGTCAGCCCCATGATGATGGGGAGCACGTAATAAGGATCAGATGCGGAAAGATCCTGTATCCACAACATGAAGGGAGCGTGACGCATTTCCACGCTGGCCAGCAGCACCCAGTACAATGAAATAAATACGGGAATTTGCACCAGCACCGGCAAGCACCCTCCCAAAGGATTGATCTTTTCGGTCTTGTACAGATCCATCATGGCCTGATGTAGACGCTGGCGATCATCGCCAAACTGTTCCTTCAGTTTCTGCAATTTTGGTGCCAGTACGCGCATGTGCGCCATGGAACGATAGCTCTTAGCGGAAAGGGGGTAAAACACCAGTTTGATTAACACGGTAAGCAGAATGATGGCCACGCCCCAATTGCCAACCGCTTTATGGATTTTTTCCAGCACCCAGAACAGGGGCGCCGCAATTACGGTTAACCATCCATAATCCACGGTCAAGTCGAGCCCAGGAGCCAGTTTGCTCAGTTTGTCCTGCTCCTCCGGGCCAGCATAAAGTGGCACGGATACCGCCCCGCTTGCGCCAGACGCGATCGAGCCGACAGGTACGATCAAACCCGCCGCGTAAAGGTTATTTCCCAGTGGCTTCGCATAGAATTCGCGGGCCATCCCTTCCTTTGGCAACCAGGCGCTAACGAAGTAGTGCTGAAGCATCGCGACCCACCCATCGGTGCTGTGCTTCTCATATTCAGCCTTGTTTTTCTCTATATCTGTAAACGCCACTTTCTGAAATTTTTGTTTGTCGGTATATACCGCCGCACCCGTGTAGGTGCTGACAAACATGGAATCACCGCTGGCGGCCGAGCCGTCTCTAACCAATTGAAAATAGGCATTGGGTGTTAGGGAATGCGCACTGTTGTTATGTATCCTGTATTCCACATCAACCACATAACTGTCACGATGGAAGGTGAAAACCTTTTCCACCTTGACTCCTGAAGCGTCCGGTGCGGTAAGGGTTACCTTGAGTTCTCCGGCCCCCTCCGCCAATTTATGTTCGGTGGCTTGGGCGCTATAGCGCGTTTTATGATTTGGCAATCCTGTGCCAATCAGACCGGATTGAGCCACATAAGTATGTGGCTTCTGATCCTCCAGCAGAACAAAGTTCTTGTTTTTGTCTGCGGCATCATGATGCTTGAGCAACTCAATGCGCCGGATGTCACCCCCAACGGTATCAATTTCCACATTCAGGGTGTCGGTCCGAACATGAAGCTTTTCACCCTTTTCCAATGGATGAGCAACAACCTCCGCCCCGACAGCGGGTGCTGTCAAACCTGGGCTGGCGACAGGGATGGCCGCCACAGTAGCCGGTGCGGTTTGAACGGGAAGCGGATGTTGCTCCTTTTGCCACGCATCCCACAGCATCAGAACCGAGAAAGAAAAAACAACGAATAAAATGAGTCTTTGAGTATCCATGGTCTACCTAGGGTAAGGGATCATAGCCGCCATCATGCCAGGGGTGGCAACGGCCAACACGTTTGATGCTCAACCAAAATCCCTTCACGGCGCCATATCGATTTAATGCCTGCACCGCATATTCAGAACAGGTCGGCGTAAATCGGCACGAGGGTCCGAGCATGGGGCTGATTAGATATTGGTAAGCCTTGATTAAGACCAGCAGTATTCTGGTCATGGCACATCCTGCGCTAGGGGAAATTTTTGTCGTGCCTGGTTTAACTGGGTCCGCAATTCTTGAGATACCAAAGCATAATCGGCTTGTATGAAACTTTTACGCACTCTCACCACAATGTCCAGGCCGCCATATTGGTGCTGCCCCAGGCGAAAAATTTCACGCGCAATGCGCTTCATATAATTCCGTGTTGCTGCCAAGCGCGCTGTTTTTTTGCCGACGATGACCGCCAGTCGCCCGAATTCTTGCTGTCCCGGGCTGACGAGAACCTGAAAATGCTCGCTGGAAAAGCGACAGTTCAAACGAAAAACGGATGAAATTTCATCCGTTTTTACTAAATGTTTGGCTTTCGAAAAGCCAAAGCCGTTCACCGCTATAGGCCTGACTCAAACAGCAAGACGGGTCCGGCCATTCGCGCGACGAGCATTGATAATCGCCCGGCCCGCAGCAGTTTTCATTCTTGCACGGAACCCGTGCGTACGCTTGCGTTTAACCACGGATGGCTGATAGGTGCGTTTCATAAAATCTTCCTCTTGCTTTACAGAGACTGTGAACCCGTAATTAGACTACTTCAGCTAACCCCTTGTCAACCATAATTAATATTTTGCTCTGTGGATAAGTCGTCTCAATCGGGCTACAATGCATGGCTCTTAACCCGGCTTTATTCTGTTCTGTCTTTAAAACTGGATTCGGCGTCTAGGCAATCAATGGAAACTTTCTGGCAATCTTGTCTGGTCCGTTTTGAACAAGAACTCACCCCGCAGCAGTTCAACAATTGGATCAAACCGCTTCGTTTTGAATCCGGTCCCGATTTCATGCGCATTGTCGCGCCAAACCGATTCATATTGCAATGGGTTAAAGACAAGTTTCTCAGCCGTTTCGAACAAATGGGGGAAGCTCATTTTACCCACCCCATAAAGCTCTCCCTTGCTGTTGCGGAAAATAGCGAGATCAAGGAGAACAAATCTCCAGTTATGGCCGTTTTGGCTACATCAACACCGAATAAGCATCCCGGTAGTAGAAGCGATAAATCAGGCCTTAATCCTTCATTATCTTTTGCCAATTTTGTTACCGGCAAAGCCAACCAACTCGCTCGAGCAGCGGCTATACAAGTTGCTGAAAATCCGGGGATAGCCTACAACCCTCTATTTGTTTATGGTGGGGTGGGGTTGGGAAAAACTCACTTGATTCATGCTATTGGCAACTACATTCAAGAACAGAACAGCAACGCAAAAATCAGTTATCTTCATGCGGAACGTTACGTTTCCGATGTAGTAAGAGCCTACCAGCACAAGACCTTTGACGATTTCAAACGTTATTACCACTCCCTGGATCTGTTGCTTATAGACGATATTCAGTTTTTCAGTGGGAAAGCACGCACGCAAGAAGAGTTTTTCTACGCTTTTAACGCCCTGATTGAAAGCAAGAAGCAAGTCATCATGACCTGCGATACCTACCCAAAGCAGATATCGGGAATGGAAGACCGTTTGATTTCCCGTTTCGGCTGGGGTTTAACAGTTGCTATCGAGCCTCCTGAACTGGAAATGCGTGTCGCGATTTTGCTTAAAAAAGCTGCTGCTGAGGGATTTTACCTGGATGAAGATGTCGCGTTTTTTATTGCCAAACAGATTCGCTCGAATGTGCGCGAACTTGAAGGCGCATTGAAAAAAGTCATTGCTTATTCACATTTCACCGGCCACTCTATCGGCCTTGAGTTGGCCAAGGAAGCACTCAAAGATTTACTGGCGGTGCAAAACCGTCAGATATCGATTGAGAATATCCAGAAAACCGTTGCTGATTACTACAAGATAAAAGTTGCCGAGATGTATTCCAAGAAACGCACTCGCAATGTTGCCAGGCCACGTCAGGTTGCCATGGCGCTCGCCAAGGAATTAACCCATTTAAGTTTTCCAGAAATTGGGGATGCTTTTGGAGGACGCGACCATACTACGGTCATGCATGCCTGTCGCAGAATTGAAGAATTAAAAAACAATGATCCAGGAATGACAAGAGATATCAGTGTGTTACTGCAAGTATTAAGAAGTTGAATAAATAGCGGACAAATTGTGAATAAGTACGGGATTTAAGATTGAACAATATTTCATCCCCAATCTGCACACACCCCATGCAAGCTCTTATACAGACTTTTGATGTTTACTTATCACATTGAATATATTATATATTGTTAATTTATACCCAACTAATGCCAACACTTATCTATTAGTCTCAGGATATATATATGTTATTAATGAATATCAGTAAGGAAGAATTTCTAAAACCACTACAGTCTGTAGCAGGTATTGTCGAACGTCGACATACATTGCCTATTTTATCTAATGTGCTAATTCAGATTGACGATGAAGGTTTGTCATTTGTCGCAACAGATCTGGAAATTCAGATTACTGCAAATTCTCCCAGCAGCAATTGCAAGGTATGTACATCGATAACGGTATCAGCCAAGAAGCTTCAGGATATTGTGCGGGCTCTGCCTGATAACGCCGAAATTTCTTTCGATCGCAAAGATAGCCGTTTGCAGTTGAAGGCAGGAAAAAGCAGTTTCAACCTTCAGACCCTTCCAGCGGATGATTTTCCCAAACTGGCGCTATCAGATGAGGCCGTATCCGAAATTTCATTGCCACAGTCCACTCTCCGGCATTTATTTAATCAAGTTCAATACGCCATGGCGCAACAGGACATTCGTTATTACCTTAACGGGCTTTTGCTGGTGCTGGAACCGGGCATGATTAAGGTTGTGGCAACAGACGGTCATCGTTTGAGTCTGGCCAGCATGGAAATGCCATCGATTCAACACACAGCTGAAGCGATATTGCCGCGTAAGACAGTAATCGAATTAATTAAACTGTTAACAGATGTTGATGACGAAGTAAAAGTGAGCTTGGGAAAAAATTTGGTGACCTTCTCTTTTGGCAATATCAATCTGGTATCGAAAGTAATAGAAGGTAAATTCCCGGACTATAACAAGGTAGTACCAATAAACTATCAAAATCATGTAGTTCTGGATCGAATAACGCTACTTAAAGCAATGCAGCGGGCAGCGATTCTTTCCAACGAAAAATTTCGTGGTGTGCGCCTGGTTCTGACTCAAAATAGTATGCGGGTGATATGCAACAATACAGAACAAGAAGAAGCCGAGGAGGAACTCGAGATAAATTACACCAGCGAGCCGTTGGATATTGGCTTCAATGTAACGTATTTACTTGATGTGTTGAATAATATTGAGAACAGCGAAGTGGACTGTTCCTTTGGCGACGCAAATAGCAGTTGTCTGATAACCGTGCCTGGTGAAGAGCGTTTCAAATATGTAGTAATGCCGATGAGAATTTGATTGGGCCTTGAATGTTCAGGCAAGATAGTTATTCGGTTCCACGTGAAACCAAGAGAAGAAAATGAGCGATTACAATTCGGACAGCATCAAAATATTGAAGGGTCTAGACGCAGTACGTAAGCGCCCTGGAATGTATATTGGCGATACCAGTGATGGCACAGGACTGCATCATATGGTGTTTGAGGTTGTGGATAATGCAATAGACGAGGCGCTGGCCGGACATTGTGATGATATTCATATTGTTATTCATGCCGATAGTTCTATTAGCGTTGTGGACAATGGACGCGGCATACCCACAGACATCAAGGATGATGACGAGTTCAAGCGCTCTGCAGCGGAAATTGTTATGACCGAGTTGCATGCGGGAGGCAAGTTCGATGCCAATTCGTACAAGGTTTCAGGCGGTCTTCATGGTGTAGGTGTTTCGGTAGTCAACGCGTTATCAGAATGGCTTAAGTTAAGGATCTGGCGCAATGGCAAGGCGCATCAAATGGAATTCCGCCATGGTGTTGCGGTCGAACCATTGAAGGTAATTGGTGATAGTGAACGCAAAGGAACCGAAGTGCATTTCATGCCGAGCACGGAAACCTTCGGCAATATTGAATACCATTACGATATTCTGGCGAAACGCTTGCGCGAACTTTCCTTCCTCAATAACGGTGTAAAAATTGAACTCATCGACCAGCGGGACGGCAGAAGCGAAAACTTTGCGTTTTGCGGCGGCGTAAAGGGTTTCGTAGAATATGTAAACCGCACTAAAACGGTTCTTCACCCCAAGATATTTCATGCTATTGGTGAAAAGGACGGGATTACGGTTGAAGTGGCCATGCAGTGGAACGATTCCTATGCGGAAACCGTGCAGTGTTTCACCAACAACATTCCGCAACGGGATGGTGGTACCCACTTGACGGGTCTGCGCAGTGCCCTGACGCGCACACTCAATAATTACATCGAACAGAACGATATAGCCAAGAAAGCCAAGGTAGAAACCAGCGGTGATGACATGCGTGAAGGGCTGACCTGCATTTTGTCGGTTAAGGTGTACGAACCAAAATTTTCTTCCCAGACCAAGGATAAATTGGTATCGGGTGAAGTACAGCCCGTGGTGCAGGAAATAGTAGCCAGCAAACTAGCAGAATTTATGTTGGAAAATCCCAACGATGCCAAGATTATTACCGGCAAGATTGTAGAAGCAGCCCGTGCACGCGAAGCAGCGCGAAAGGCGCGTGATATGACGCGGCGCAAGGGGGTCCTGGATGGAATGGGGCTGCCTGGTAAACTGGCAGACTGTCAGGAAAAGGACCCCGCCCAATCCGAGTTATACTTGGTTGAGGGTGACTCTGCCGGTGGGTCCGCAAAGCAAGGGAGGGATCGAAAGTTTCAGGCAATCCTACCGCTCAAAGGAAAAATATTGAACGTTGAAAGAGCGCGTTTTGACCGCGTGATTTCATCACAAGAAATTGCAACCCTGATCACTGCCTTGGGTACAAGCATTGGAAAGGACGAATACAATCCTGACAAGCTCCGTTATCACCGTATCATCATCATGACGGACGCGGACGTTGATGGTTCCCATATACGCACTCTGTTGCTGACGTTTTTCTATCGCCAGATGCCTGAGTTGGTGGAGCGCGGCCATATATATATCGCGCAGCCTCCTTTATACAAAATAAAGCATGGAAAGCAGGAACGCTATCTCAAGGACGAGCACGATCTGAAGCAGTATTTGTTGCAACTCGCGATGGCAGACGCAAAACTGGTTACCGAATCCGGTCATGAACCTCTGGGCAAGGAAGCATTTGAAGAAATCGCCAAGGAATATCTGTTGTCCGAAGCGGTTATTGATCGCTTGTCACGGATAATGGATCGTGAAGTGTTGCAGGCTCTTCTGAAAGACCTGATTTTGGATCTTTCCAATGATGATGTTGCCGAGGCAAGTGCCAGGAATCTGGCTAAACTGCTTCCAGAACCGGAATATCAGGTCATCAGCCAGTATGACGAACGCGCGGAAGCCTACCGGTTAATTATACGTAAGCAGGTACATGGCAATATCCAGATAAGTCAGATCGATCATGATTTCGTCGAAGGGGGAGACTACGCGCAATTCCGTAAAACAGGACAGGTGCTCAATGGCTTGCTGGGTCGGGGTGCGGTTGTTAAGCGTGGCGAGCAACAGCAAGCTATTACGGAGTTCAAACAGGCCTTGGATTGGCTTTTGAGCCAAGTGAAAAATGGGATTTCGATCCAACGCTATAAAGGTCTGGGTGAAATGAATCCGGAACAGCTCTGGGAAACCACTATGGACCCCAGTGTGCGGCGCTTGCTAAAAGTGCAAATTGAAGACGCCATTGGAGCGGATGAAATATTTACAACGCTAATGGGCGATCAGGTGGAACCTCGCCGCGCATTCATAGAAACGAATGCGCTGATTGCGAAAAATATTGACGTTTAATTTATTTTTTCATGCACGTGATAAAAAGAAGGCCCCATTGGGGCCTTCTGCTTTATTGCCATGGATTTAATTATTCAGGTGGGGTAAGTAATTCTACGAAACCACATTCTTTTTGCGGGCAAACTTTTTCAGTGCCACGACGCTTGGTAATTTTTATGGTTAGAATGGGCCAGCCACATTTTGGGCAAGGTTCATTAATGGGAGGGTTCCAGGTGGCGTATTTGCACTTTGGGTAGCTGTTGCAGGAATAGAATAGTTTGCCATAACGGCTCTTGCGCTCGATCAGCGTCCCTTCTTTGCATTCCGGGCAGTGCACGCCGGTATCCTTGGGTTTTTCCAGGGGTTCGATAAACTTGCACTTTGGATAGCTGGTACAACCGATGAACTTTCCATAAGATCCGGCCTTAATTACCAGCTGGCTACTGCACAGAGGGCAGACGCGGTCCTCTACAATGACTGGTTGGGTCGTTTCACCGGGTTCTCCATCAACGTTTCGGGTGTAATCGCATTCCGGGTAGCCCGAGCAACCGATGAATTTACCACGCTTGCCCAAGCGGCTAGTTAAGGGCTTGCCGCATTTTGGGCACGCCTCGTCCAACTGTTCTACACCGGGACGATCAACGTCTTTTTTCTCCACTATCTGTTGGCTAAAACCTTTCCAGAATTCATCCAGAACAGGAATCCACTCGCGTTTTCCGGTGGATATTAGATCCAGCTCATCTTCCAGCTTGGCTGTGAAATCGTAATCCACATAGCGGGTGAAATGTTCGGTGAGGAATTTGTTCACCACCCTGCCTACATCCGTAGGGACGAAGCGTTTTTTGTCCAGTAGTGCGTATTCTCGTGCTATCAAGGTGCTGATAATACTGGCGTAGGTCGAGGGGCGGCCAATGCCGAATTCTTCCAAGGCCTTTACCAGGCTTGCTTCGGAGTAGCGTGGCGGAGGTTGGGTGAAGTGCTGCTCGCCGGCGATCTGGTCGATGGCGACTTGCTCGCCCTTTTCCAGTGGAGGCAGCTTGCTTTCACCCTCCTCCTCACTGTCGTCTTCACCTTCCTGATACACGGCAATATAGCCTGGAAACACCATTACCTGGCCTGTGGCACGGAACAGATTTTCTTCGCTGCCTACGGCGAGGTCCAGGCTGACCGTATCAAATTTAGCCGGGCTCATCTGGCACGCCAGGGAGCGTTTCCAGATCATTTCATAGAGTTTGGCCTGGTCAGCGGTAAGGTAAGCCTTCATTTCTTGCGGAGTGCGTTGGATGGAGGTTGGGCGAACCGCTTCGTGAGCTTCCTGAGCATTTTTGGATTTGTTTTTAAAACTTACGGCGGCTTTGGGCAAATAGTCCGCACTGAAATTGCTGCTGATGTATGCACGAATTTCATCCAGAGCTTCATTCGCCAGACTTACCGAATCGGTACGCATATAGGTGATCAAGCCTACTGCTTCTCCCCCGATGTCGATACCTTCGTAGAGTTGCTGAGCAACCTTCATGGCACGATCCGTGGAAAAGCCCAGCTTGCGTACCGCTTCCTGCTGCAGCGTCGATGTGGTGAATGGTGCCGCGGCTTGACGCTGTTTGCGTTTTTTTTCCACCTGGGTAACGGTGGCTTTGTCATTGCCTGTTGTCAGATGGGTGACTATTTCGGCTTGTGTTTCACTGTTGGTAACGCTGAACTGGGTTAGTTTCTCGCCTTTATACTGAAACAGTTTGGCATTGAATTTCTGCCGACCTTTATGGGTATCGAGGTGAATGCTCCAGTATTCCTGAGTCTGAAACTTCTCGATTTCGATTTCTCGCTCGACGATCAGGCGCAACGCTGGACTCTGCACACGGCCAGCCGACAGGCCGCGACGAATTTTGCGCCATAACAATGGGGATAGATTAAAGCCCACAAGGTAATCCAACGCGCGACGTGCCTGCTGGGCGTTGACCATGTCCATGGCGATGTCGCGCGGTGCGGCCACTGCTGCCTGTACCGCGGACTGGGTGATTTCGTGAAACACAACACGCTTCAAGATCTTGTTCTTCAGAAGTTTTTTGCTTTTGAGTATTTCCGCCAGATGCCAGGCAATGGCCTCCCCTTCGCGGTCCGGGTCGGTCGCGAGATAGATCGCATCGGCATCCTTGACTGCCTTGGCTATGGCATCCACGTGCTTGGAGTTACGCGTGATCAGCTCGTATTTCATTGCGAAGTCGTGTTCAGTATCCACGGCGCCCTGCTTAGGCACGAGGTCGCGAACGTGTCCATATGAGGCAAGCACCTCGAAGTCCTTGCCCAGATATTTTTTTAGGGTTTTGGCTTTGGAGGGGGATTCAACGATCAATAAGGAAGTGGACATATGGGAATTTTGGCGCTGAAGAATAATCAGCGGCTGGTCTAGGGTTGGGGGTTAGTGCATTTGCGGCGAACTATCGCCGAACAGCAGGTCTTCCATGAACAGGTAGTCGTCGGCCTGACCGTGGCTCCAGAGCACCATTAGCACAATCCATTTCACTTGCTCCAAGCCAACGTCACGATCGTTCAGAGCAAGAATGCGGTCAATGACCCACTCGCGCTGGACCGGGTTGAGAATGTTGGACGCCTCAAGAAAAGCGAGGAAGCCGCGACTTTCGACATCGATTTTTTTCTGTTCTAGGTCGGCGTAAATGCGTGCTGACTTGCTCGCAACCAGGCTATCCGGATAGGGCGAGCTGGAAAGCGTTTCCAGCCCGTTAAGCCAATCGAAGGCGAGGTTGATTTCCGTGCTGTCGAAGCCCGCAGCGGATAACTCCTGCTCCAGGGTGCCCTGGTCAGGATGGAGATCTGCTTCGAAATAATTTTCGAACAAATATACGAGAATATCGAACATCATCAGGGAATTCGCTTTTAATCTAGGCTTCTGTTTTTCCGCATCGCTGGTACATGCCACCCGGCAGGCTGGTCACGTAACCGTCCAATTCCATTGTCAACAGAATGGCGCAAACACTATCACTCGTCAAGCCGCTACAGGCTACCAAAGCATCTATCCCGACAGGGTCATAACCAAGGCAATGCAATAAACGGACGTCTTCACCACTCGAAGGGGAGGGCTCGGAACAGACTGTAGATTCGGTTCCGGCATGGTAACCGAGTTCTTCGATAATGTCCTGCGCACTCTCCACGAGCTTGGCCCCCTGCTTGATGAGGTAATGGCAGCCTTTGGCAAGGGGAGAATGGATGGAGCCCGGGATGGCGAACACTTCCCTCCCCTGTTCTGCTGCCAGTCTTGCAGTAATCAAGGAGCCGCTTTGTAATGCTGCTTCAATGACCAGGCACCCGCGGGACAGGCCGCTGATGATGCGGTTACGGCGGGGGAAGTTTTGTGCTTTGGAGGGTGTGCCAATGGGGAACTCGGATACCAGCGCGCCTTTTTGCGCCAGTTCGTGCGCCAGTTCGCGGTGCCGGGAAGGATAAACGACGTCGAGTCCCGTTCCCACAACAGCGATACTGCCTGCTGCGCCCTGCAGCCCGCCACGGTGAGCCGCGCCATCTATGCCAAGCGCCATTCCGCTGACAATGCATAGTCCTCTGTCACTCAAAAAACGCGCAAAGTGTTCGGCATTGGTAAGACCCTGCTGCGTGGCATTGCGACTGCCCACTATTGCCAGGGCGGGGTGGTTGAGCAGCGCTTTCCGCCCTTTGACATAAAGCAGGGGGGGCGGGTCGGTCACCTCCAGCAAACTGCGTGGATAATCCGGGTCGGCCAAGGTAACAATATGGTTGAGAGGGTCCGCCAACCAAGCCAAGGTCGAGGCTAGAGCTTCATGATCAGGCCCGGCAGCAATGGCGCGGGCGATGGGGTCCCTGACTACATTTAGAAGAGCGGCGTGGGCTGTTGCAAAGATCAGGTCCGGTTCGCCAAATGCTTGTAGCAGGCGCCGGTAGGTCTCCCCCCCCAAGCCATGAATCAGGCTCAGGGCAACCCACAGCGATGGGTTCTGGCTATTGGTCAAGGATTTTTGACGACGTCCAGCAGATATACCGGCCGGCTGGTATTCATCACCAGGGCATAAGAAGCTTTCTCAAAGACACGATAAACAAGTACTAAACCAGTGCGCGCATCGGGAAGTGTAAATGCGTCCCGCTTGGCTGCCCGGCAGTGGACTTTGTAAACTTCCTTGGGATTAAAGAACTGGTCAAAGCTTACCTTGGCCCCCGGCTTAAGACACCCGATGTCGGAATAGCGCCAGGCGTCCGTTGCCTCGGCCCCATCTGTTGCTGGCGAACCGTCCCCCTTTTTTGCACAGGGCTGGAAAACTTCCTTGGGATCGTAGAACTGGTCAAAGCTGACTTTTGCACCAGACTTCAGACAATCTGTATCACTGTAACGCCAGGCCTTCTTGAGCGGCGCTCCAGGCAGCGCATCAACATCGCGGCCCTTGCGGTATACCGCAAGCACATGACCCACCTCGAGGCCGTCTTCGCTGCCTTTGTTGATAACCACGGTCGCATACTGACCCACGTCGGAAACAGAGCCATAGGCCGATATTATCCGGCCATTAATGGCCACGTCAGGGGCGTGAGGAACAAACTGCACCCTGGTTTCCGATGTTGGCACCAGGCGATCGTCGCGGCGGATTTCTTGCACCGAACGGGTGATTTGCACCGTCATTATCTCGTCGGCGACCAGGGTTTTTGCTTCACCAAGGTATTCCGCCTCAAGACCCAGCTCTTCCTGGGAATCCGGATCAAGCAGGGTTTTGCCTGGGCGGAAAATGCTCCAGTCCTTAACGGCACTGTCCTTGGCTCCGGCGACGTAAATCTTGTCGCCCAGACCCATGATGTAGCGGTTTTCTTCCGGACCCACAATGTAGGGGGAATGATCCAGAGCATCATCTTCGACAATTTGCGGCCCGGCCAGGAATGGACCGATCGCGGAAAGAGGAATGGCCGGGATGGCGCGCGCTTCCATGGATTCGCTGCGGACGCGAGGAGACAGCTTGACGGTTTCCTGAGCGCCTTTTACCAGGCGCAACATGGGGGAATCGCCGCTCATGTCCAGAACGACCATATCTCCAGGATAAATACGATGTGGGTTCTTGATTTGTTCCCGGTTCATCTTCCACAGTTCGGGCCAGCGCCAGGGATCTTTAAGGAAGCGCGAGGACACGCTCCACAAGGTATCTCCCTTCACGACCACATATTGCTGGGGCGGGTTTTCCTGAAGCACTGGTTCGTCAGCCCATGTCGGGGAGGAAATGAAGCCGGAAAGGGAAAGCACAGCTATAATGATGGGCCTACGCATAGGGCGCCTCGCTCTCGTAAAGAACTTTTTTGCTTCGTTCATGGCCAAAAGTTCAAGATATGGGCCAGCTACCGGCTGGTCGGTTTAGGGTTTAGATTAAATTCTGCATGTAATTAGTTAAATAGGCAAGCATTTATGGCCATTTTAAAGATCCTGCATTACCCCGATGAGCGTTTGCATACCGTGGCCTCACCGGTGAAAGAAGTCAACGCCGAAATCCGTAGACTGATAGATGACATGGGCCAGACCATGTATGCCGCGCCGGGCATCGGTCTTGCAGCGACTCAGGTGAATGTGCACAAGCGGGTCATCGTGATCGACATCTCGGAATCCCATAACAAGCTGATGGCATTGATCAACCCCAGAATCCTTAGTCGTGAAGGCGTGGGTGAGCGCGAGGAGGGCTGCCTTTCTGTGCCCGGGATATATGAAAAGGTCAGCCGCGCAGAGCGCGTCACCGTGGAGGCGCTCGACCGTGACGGCAAAAGTTTTCGTCTCGATGCCGAAGGCTTGCTGGCGGTATGTATCCAGCATGAAATTGATCACCTTGAGGGCAAAGTGTTCGTGGAATATCTTTCCCGTCTCAAGCAAACACGGATCAAGATCAAATTGCAGAAACTGTTGCGCGAGACCATGTAAATGAGGGTGATTTTTGCCGGGACGCCGGAATTCGCAGCATGGGCCCTGGCCGACCTGATTCGCGCCGGCCATGAGGTGGTGTTGGTGCTCACTCAGCCGGACCGGCCTGCAGGCAGGGGGATGAGTCTTGCCATGAGCCCGGTGAAGCAATTGGCGCTGGTCCATCATTTGACGGTATTGCAACCGCAGACGCTGAGGCATTCCGAAATCCAGGGCGAACTTGCCGCGGTTGGCGCCGATGTCATGATTGTGGCGGCTTATGGGCTGATTTTACCCCAGGAGGTATTGGCAATCCCTCCCCTGGGTTGTCTCAATATCCACGCCTCGCTGTTGCCGCGCTGGCGTGGTGCGGCACCGATTCAGCGCGCGATCTTGGCGGGGGACTCGGAAACCGGCATCACCATCATGCAAATGGATGAAGGGCTCGATACCGGGCCGATTCTGCTGGAGTTTCCCGTGCCCATCGGCGTGGACGATACCGCACGTGCCTTGCACGACAAGCTTGCCGCGCAGGGAGGCGACGCGATTGTGTCGGCCCTGGCCAGATTGCAAGCGGGTGCATTAACAGGCCGGATTCAGGATGAAAGCCAGTCCACTTATGCCGCCAAGTTGTCCAAGGCCGAGGCCCGGCTTGACTGGAATCGCCCGGCACAGGAACTTGAACGCGCAGTACGCGCCTACAATCCCGTTCCGGTGGCACAGGCTTCGTTCAAGGGCGAAACATGGCGTATCTGGCAAGTCGCGCTGCGGAAGGGCAGCGGATTACCGGGCACGGTTCTGCGCGCGGACAAGGACGGCCTGCTGGTCGCGTGCGGCGAAGGTGCGCTGCTACTCCAGGAAGTGCAGAAGGCAGGGGGCAAGCGCTTAGTGCTGGCGCAGTTTCTCCACGGTAATCCGGTGCAGCCCGGCGAGCGTTTCGATGCTTGATTTTCCTTTCCGCGCCGCAATCTAACGCGCTATCCGGGATTGATGACGAGGGTTAAATGTTAGGCAACTGGTTCAAAACAAGCATTTTGATGGCGGCCATTGTGGCCCTCTTCGGTGTCATTGGCGCCATGCTGGGTGGCCAGTCCGGGATGCTGCTCGCGCTTTTGTTCGCGGGCTGCATGAATGCCTGGGCATACTGGTTTTCCGATCAGGCGGTGCTCAAGATGTACAATGCACAGGAAGTGGATGAGACCAGCGCACCGCAGTTCTACCGCATGGTGCGCGAACTGGCCCATAACGCCGGCCTGCCCATGCCCCGCGTGTACGTGATCAACCAAGAACAGCCCAATGCTTTTGCCACCGGACGTGATCCGGAACATGCGGCGGTGGCGGCTACTACCGGCATCATGCGCGTTTTGTCCGAGCGCGAACTGCGCGGGGTAATGGCCCACGAGCTGGCGCATGTCAAGCATCGCGACACCCTGATTTCCACTATCTCCGCTACCATCGCCGGAGCCATTTCCGCCATCGCCCAGTTCGGCATGCTGTTCGGCGGTAGCCAAAATGGCGAACGCAACGTGCACCCGGTAGTAGCGATTTTGATCATGATCGTGGCTCCGATCGCGGCAGCGCTGATTCAGATGGCGATTTCCCGCTCGCGGGAGTTCGAGGCCGACCGCGGCGGCGCGGAGATTTGCCGCGACCCGCAGGCACTCGCCGCTGCGCTCGACAAGATTCACCGTTATGCTCAGGGACTGCCCATGCCTACCGCCGAACAACATCCGGAAACGGCGCAGATGATGATCATCAATCCACTTTCAGGGAATGGTATCAAGAGCCTGTTCAGCACCCACCCCGCTACCGAAGAACGGGTTGCACGCCTGATGGCGATGGCGCGCGGCCTTGCTTGACGCGCAACGCCTTGCCAGCCAGTCCGTTGCCCAGGTTTTTGCCGGGCGCAACCTTAATCAGGTATTGCGGACTGCGCTCGCCCGACACCCGCAACTGACACCGCAACAGCGCGCCCTGTTGCAGGATTTGAGCTACGGCACACTGCGTCACTACGGACTGCTCCAGGCGGTATTGGGGCTGCTGCTGCAAAAACCGCTGCATGACGAAAGCCTTCGTTTCCTGTTGCTGGTAGCGCTTTATCAGCTTGCCTATACCCATGCCCAGCCCCATGCAGTGGTAGATCACGCGGTGCGGGTGACGGTCCAGGCGCTGCGCAAGACCTCCGCCAAGGGCTTGGTGAATGCCGTTCTACGCAATTTCCTGCGGCGCCGCGAGGTACTTCTCGCAGAGGCCGGCGCGGCCAGCGAAGTGGCGCTTCACGGTTACCCTCAATGGTGGATAGACAAACTGCGGGCCCAATATCCGCTGGCTTGGGAAAATATTCTCGCTTGCGGTAACCAGCGCCCCCCCATGGCGCTACGCGTAAACCGGCGTCAGGGTGGCGTGGATGCCTATCTGGAGCGGCTTTCCCGAGCGGGCATTTGTGGCCATGTGCTGGGGCAAAGCGGCATCCTGCTTGAACAACCGGTAGCGGTCGACAATCTGCCAGGCTTCGCCGCAGGCGCGGCCTCGGTGCAGGACGGTGGTGCCCAGATTGCCGCAACCTTGCTGGATGTGGCAGATGGCATGCGAGTGCTGGACGCCTGTGCTGCGCCAGGCGGTAAAACCGCCCACCTGCTTGAACTGGCGGATATTGAACTGACGGCGCTGGATCACGACAGCAAGCGTTTGCAGAAAGTGGAGCAGAACCTGGATCGGCTGGGGTTGAAGGCCAAATGCATGGTAGGGGATGCTGCGGAGCCGCAACAATGGTGGGATGGACGTGCTTTCCAGCGCATACTGGCCGATGTGCCGTGTAGCGCGTCCGGGGTGGTGCGGCGCCACCCCGACATAAAATGGCTGCGCCGTGAAAAAGATATAGACCAGTTCGCAGCGCAGCAGGCGTGCATACTTGACGCGCTGTGGCGCTGTCTGGAGCAAGGTGGTAAATTGCTTTACGTGACCTGTTCCGTATTTGACCAGGAAAACAGTCAGCAAGTCGCGGCTTTTCTGGAACGTCATGCGGATGCAGAACAGCTGCCGCTGACAGGTTTTGCGCAAAGGGATCTCCAATTATTACCAGACCACGAGCATGATGGTTTTTACTACGCCCTTCTTGCCAAACATTAGAATTCTTATGGCCGCACTGCTGCTGTGCCTTGCCACGGGTGCGCGTGCGGATGCGGGGATTCAGGTCAAAACAGCGGAACTTGATCTGGTTGAGGAGGTGTACCAGCTTAAAGCTGAGTTCGACGTAAATTTCAGTCAGGCTCTGGAAGATGCTTTAAACAAGGGTGTGCCGCTGCACTTCCTGGTCGAGTTCGAGCTTAACCGGCCGCGCTGGTACTGGCTCGATGAAACCATCGCCAGTTCCCAGCAGCAGATACGCATCAGCTATCATGCCCTGACCAAGCAATATCGCCTGCAGCTTCACGAGCAGCAGAAAACCTTTCCCACGCTGGCCGAGCTTAAAAACGATCTGGCGCGCATACAGGAGTGGCGCGTGGTGGAGCGCGCCCAACTGAAAAAGCGTTACAGTTATGAAGCGCGGCTACGCATGAGGCTGGACTTGTCTCAATTGCCGAAACCCCTTCAGGTGAATGCCTTGGCCTCCAAGGAGTGGAATATGGAGTCAGAGTGGCACCGCTGGGCTCTTAACCCTTGAATCCATAATGAGATACGTGGTTTTTCTGACGGTTGCCCTCGGCACCGTCCTGCTCTTCCTGCTTTCCCGTGCCAGCGGCAACACGGCGGCCTTTTCACAGAACTATACCCTGTTGCTGGTACTCAATCTCGGCGTGGCTGTGTCGATGATGGGACTGATCGGCTACCAGTTGTGGGTGCTGTGGAAAAAGCTGAAATCGGGCGTGTTCGGCACCAAGCTTACGCTGCGCATGCTATGGATGTTCGCCCTCATGGCGCTGCTGCCGGGGGCCCTGGTGTATGGTGTGTCGGTGCAGTTTCTCAATAAAAGCATTGAATCCTGGTTTGATGTGCGCGTGGATAATGCATTGGAAGGCGGCCTGAGCCTGGGACAGAGCGCTCTCGACAACCTGCTCCAGGATCTGGCGAAAAAGGGGGAGGTCATGGCGCTGGAGCTGGCGGACAATCCTTCCAGCGAGCACATGACGCAGCTTAACCGGCTACGCGAGCAGGCCGGGGTTCAGGAAGTGACATTATTCAGCGCGCGCGGAAAAATGCTAGCGGTCGCCAGCAGCGAACACAGCAGTTTCATGCCGGAATTACCGAATACTACGATTCTGCGTCAGGTGCGCCAGCAGCAGCCATTTACCGCGATCGAGTTGGTTTCAGGCAAGGGGCTTTTTTTGCGCGCGGTGGTTCCAGTCAACGTGCTGACCCTGAGTGAGGATATGCGTATCCTGCAGCTGTTGCAGCCAGTGCCCAAGCGACTGGCGCAGGACGCAGAAACGGTACAGGCCGTGTATCGGGACTACCAGGAGCTGTCCTTATCCCGCCTCGGGCTCAAGCGCATCTATGGCATGACCCTGACCTTGACCCTGTTGCTCGCCCTGCTTTCGGCGATAGCCCTGGCTTTTGTGCTGTCGGAGAAAATTTCCGCGCCGCTTGGCCTGCTGGCGGAAAGTACCCGCGCCATCGCCAAGGGAGACTTTACCCAGATCAATCCGGTGCAAAGCCGCGACGAACTGGGTGCACTGACGCTCTCGTTTAATCGCATGACGCGCCAGCTGGCCGATGCGAGTTCTGCGGTGGAGAAAAAACAGCAGCAGCTGGAGACTGCCAAGGTATACCTTGAAAGCATACTGGCACATCTTTCCTCCGGGGTGCTGACCTTCAACGACAAGTTCCATCTTCGTGCCGCCAATCCGCGTGCCGGCGAAATTCTCGGTGCAGATTTGGGTATTTTGCGCGGCTTGCCCCTGTTGGCATGGGGGAGCCGGGATATTGCCCTGCAGCCACTGGCCGAAGCCGTGGCGGAGCAATTCGAGCGTTCTTCCGACCAGGAGTGGCGCAAGCAGATCGAATTTGCAAGCACAACGGAAAACCGGGTGCTGCTGGTGCGTGGAACCCATTTGCCGGGTTCAGGGGACAATGGTTACGTGGTAGTGTTCGACGATATTACCCATCTGCTTCAGGCGCAGCGAGATGCCGCATGGGGCGAGGTGGCGCGACGTCTTGCTCACGAGATCAAAAACCCGCTCACGCCGATCCAGCTATCCGCCGAGCGTTTGGAGCATAAACTGGTGGACAAGTTGAATAATGCTGATGCGGAAGTGCTGATTCGCTCCACCCAGACCATCGTGAATCAGGTATCGGCTTTAAAAAGCATGGTGGACGCGTTTGCCGAATATGCCCGTTCGCCCCAGCTTAATTTGCAAAGCCTGGATCTTAACCAATTGGTGCGAGAGGTTTTGACCTTGTATGAAACATCGGATGCTCGCATCGAAGTGAAATTGGCGCCCGAATTGCCGCCCGTGAGCGGAGACGCAACCCTGCTGCGTCAGGTGATGCACAATTTGATGCGCAATGCGGAAGATGCGCTAGCGGGGCTGCCCCACCCCGAGATTACCGTGCATAGCGAGGTGGTGGACAAGGGGGTACGATTATCCATTGCCGATAACGGCAGCGGCTTTCCTGAACAACTGATAGGCCGTTTATTCGAGCCTTATGTCACTACCAAGGCCAAGGGAACCGGGTTGGGCTTGGCGATCGTAAAGAAAATTGTGGAGGAACATCACGGCATGATACAGGCGCAAAATATTGAACCTCACGGTGCGCGGGTGTGTATCCAGTTGCCGCGATTGGAGGAAACTGTTTAATGAACACAAACCAGATTCTGGTCGTGGATGACGAGGCAGGCATACGCGAGTTGCTGCGTGAAATTCTGGAGGATGAGGGATATCAGGTCAGCCTGGCGGAAAACGCCACCGCGGCCCGTGCCATCCGCAGTCAGGGGCGTCCTGACATGGTGTTGCTCGATATCTGGATGCCCGATAGCGATGGCATTACCCTGCTCAAGGAATGGGCAAGTTCCGGTCTGCTCACCATGCCGGTGGTGATGATGTCTGGTCACGGTACGATCGATACCGCGGTTGAAGCGACGCGTATCGGCGCCTTCGACTTTCTGGAAAAGCCGGTGGCGTTGCAGAAACTGCTGGCGACGGTCAAAAGAGCTTTGAAACGGGGTGAGGCTGAATTTCGCGGCGGTTTGGGCTTGTCCAGCCTGGGCAAAAGCGCGGTTGTCAGCGACCTGAAAAAGCGCCTGGAACAGGTTGCCAACCTCAGCACCCCGCTCTTGTTGCTGGGTGAAAAAGGGGCGGGGGGAGACTTGTGCGCGCGTTTTCTGCACCAGGCCAATACGCCCTTTGTTGCACCCGAAAGCACGGCCTGGCTGGCGGAAGATCCACTGGAAGTGGTCGCCCAGGCGCGTGACGGTGTACTGTTCCTGACGGAAATTTCCCATCTCGACAAGCTGGAACAGAAAGGCTTGCTGTTCGTGCTGGGGCGCCTCGAAAAATACAATGTACGTCTGGTGTGTGCGGCAAGCGATCCCTTGCCTCCGCTGGTGGAGCAGGGGCAATTCGATGCCGGCCTATTCCAGATGCTGAGCGGGCTGACGCTGAGTGTTCCCGCATTACGCGACCACCGCGAGGATATTCCGGACCTCGCCAACCGCATACTGGCGCAGTATGTCGAAACCAAGGAAGCGCCCCCGCGTCATTTCAGCATGGCTGCGCTCAATGCCTTGCGCAACGAAAGCTGGCCGGGCAATCTGCACCAGCTTAACAACGTGGTTAAAACCCTTGCGCTCACCAGCCTTAACGAGGAAATCCTGCCGCAGGAAGTCAGCCGGGTGATGGCTCAGTTTGGCCCACCTGCTTCGGCTGAGCCTTTGATGGGCATGCCGCTGGACTTGCCTTTGCGGGAGGCGCGCGACATTTTCGAGCGTGTCTATTTCGAGCACCAGATCGCCAAGGCTGGCGGCAACATGAGTCGGGTGGCAGAGAATGTGGGCCTGGAACGAACCCATCTGTACCGCAAGCTCAAGCAGCTAGGTGTCAGGTTTTCCCGCAAGGCAGAAGAATAGGTTTCTGGCAGCCCTGCGCTGAAAGGCATAAAATCGGGTTTTCCCTACATTCCAGGGTGGTCCGCAAGTGAAAATCGTGATTCTGGGCGCCGGTCAGGTCGGTTCATCGGTGGCGGAAAATCTGGTGAGGGAGTCCAACGATATCACCATCGTGGATATCGACGCAGCCAAGCTGCAGAACCTGAAGGACCGCTTCGATCTTCGTACGGTACATGGCTTCGCTTCGCATCCGGCCGTGTTGCGGCAGGCCGGTGTTGAGGATGCCGACATCTTGCTTGCGGTGACCCAGAGCGACGAAACCAATCTGGTGGCATGCAAGCTGGCCCACACCCTTTTCAATACCCCGACCAAGATCGCCCGCATTCGCTGTACCGATTACATCGAACAGGAAGGACTGTTCTCACCGGAAAACTTTGCCGTGGATTACATCATCAGCCCGGAAGAGGTGCTGACCGACTACATCCATAAGCTGATCGAGTACCCCGAAGCCCTGCAAGTGCTGGATTTCGCCGAAGGCAAAGTACGCTTGGCCGCTGTACGTGCTTATCACGGCGGTCCTCTGGTGGGACGTGAATTGCAACATCTGCGCAAGCACATGCCGCATATTGATACCCGCGTGGCGGCAATTTTTCGCCAGAACCATCCCATCATTCCCGAGGGAAAAACCGTAATCGAGGCTGGGGATGAGGTGTTTCTTATCGCGGCGGCACAGAACATTCGCGTGGTGATGCGCGAGATGCGTCATCTGGGCAAAGCGGCGAAGCGGGTTATGATCGCCGGGGGCGGCAATATCGGGCGGCGCTTGGCCATGAGCCTGGAGTCCGATTACCAGGTCAAGCTGATCGACCACAACAAGGAAAATGGTCGTCGCCTTGCTGCGGAATTACACAAAACCCTGATCCTGTTTGGCGATGCGACGGATGCTGATCTGCTGCAGGCGGAAAACATCGAGGACATGGATGTATTCTGCGCCCTGACCAATGATGACGAAGACAATATCATGTCTGCCCTGCTGGCCAAGCGCATGGGCGCGCGCAAGGTTATCGCGCTGATTAATCGCAATGCCTACGTGGACCTGGTACAAAGTGGGCAGATCGACATTGCCATTTCTCCCGCCCAAGCCATGATCGGCAGTCTTCTGGCGCATGTGCGTCGCGGCGACATGGCGGTGGTCCATTCCCTGCGGCGCGGCGCGGCGGAGGCGTTGGAAGCGGTGGCCCACGGCGATGCCAATACCTCCAAGGTGGTTGGCAAGCGGGTGGAACAGATCGACTTGCCACGCGGGGCTACCATTGGCGCCATCGTGCGCGGCGATCAGGTGATTATCGCGCATCATGACACGATGGTTGAGAGCGAAGACCATGTGATCTTGTTCGTGGTGAACAAGCAGATGATTTCCAAGGTCGAGAAACTATTTCAGGTCGGGATCGGGTTTTTCTGATGGGCAAGTTGTTTCCGATCCTCAACGTGCTAGGTGCGGTGCTGATGCTTTTCAGCGTGACGTTCCTGTTGCCTTTTCTGACCGCGCTCTGGTATCAGGATGGGGCGGACGAGTGGGCTTTCGTGGAAGCGATGCTGATCACTCTCGGCAGCGGTTTCGTGATGTGGCTTGCCACCCGGCGCTTCAAGCGCGAGCTCAAGGCGCGCGATGGTTTCTTGCTGGTCACGCTGGTTTGGACGGTAATAGCGGCATTCGCCACGCTCCCCCTGCTTAGCGAAATTCCCGGTCTGACCTTCACCGACGCCTATTTCGAAACCATGTCGGGCATTTCAACCACAGGTGCCACGGTGTTGGTGGGGTTGGATGCCCTGCCCCACGGCTTGAACCTGTGGCGTCATCAGCTCAACTGGATGGGCGGCATGGGCATCATCGTGCTGGCAGTCGCAATCCTGCCGCTGCTGGGTGTCGGCGGACGCGAACTGTACAAGGCGGAAACGCCTGGTCCGATGAAGGATTCCCAACTCACGCCGCGCATTACCGAAACGGCCAAGAACCTGTGGCTGGTGTATCTCGGCATTACCATTGCTTGCATCGTTTCGCTCAATTTGGCGGGCATGTCCTGGTTCGATGCAACCTGCCACGCTTTTGCCGCCATGGGGTTGGGCGGATTTTCCACCCACGATGCCAGTGTCGGGTTTTTCGACTCCCCGGCGATTGAAATGGTTCTGATTTTCTTCATGCTGCTGGCAGGGATGAACTTTGCCACCCATTTCCTGGTGTGGCGGAAGAAAAGCTTCAAGCCCTACCGCCACGATTCCGAAGCCAAGGTTTTTCTGCTTCTGGTGCTGGGGAGTTGCGTGGGCATCGCGGGCTACCTGTACGCAATGGGAACCTATGACAATTTCTGGACCGCCCTGCGCCATGCCTCCTTCAACCTGGTTTCAATTGCCACCGACTGCGGTTTCGCAAGTGTGGATTTCAATCAGTGGCCGATTTTTGCCCCGCTGTGGATGTTGTTCCTGAGTTGTATCTCTGTCAGTTCCGGCTCCACCGGCGGGGGCATCAAGATGATTCGTACCCTGATTGTGATCAAGCAGGGCTGGCGTGAGATGCAGCATTTGCTGCACCCCCAGGGTATTTTTCCGATCAAGGTGGGCGGCGCGGTAATCGCCAACAAGGTGGTGTTTTCGGTGCAGGGCTTTATCTTTCTTTATTTTTACAGCGTCATTGGCCTGAGCTTCGTGCTCATGGCAAGCGGCCTGGACTTTATTACTTCTTTTTCCGCCGTGATCGCCTGCATCAACAACGCGGGACCGGGGCTGAGCCAAGTCGGACCCGCGGGCAATTACCAAGGATTGAACGATTTCCAGACTTGGATCTGTTCCTTCACCATGCTGCTCGGGCGGCTGGAATTGATGACCTTATTGATCATTGTTACCCCGGCGTTCTGGCGTAAATGACTACTGTGGTTTCTCCTTAATGTGCTTGCTCCCAGTTGGCGCCCTCGCCCACCTCCGCCAGCAATGGCACGGCCAGGCTGGCGACGCCCGCCATCAGTTGCGGCAGCATGTGTTTGACCACATCCAGTTCAGCCAGCGGCACTTCCAGCACCAGTTCGTCATGAACCTGCATCACCATCAGGGATTGCATCCCCTGTTCCTGTAACCATTGCTGGACGGCAATCATCGCCAATTTGATCAGGTCGGCGGCGGTGCCCTGCATCGGTGCGTTGATGGCGGCCCGCTCCGCAGCCTGGCGGCGCTGACCGTTGGCGGCATTGATTTCCGGCAGCCACAAGCGACGGCCGAACACGGTTTCCACATATCCCTGCTGTTTCGCCGCTTCGCGTGTTCGCTCCATGTACTTCGCCACGCCCGGATAGCGCTCGAAATAGCGTTCCATATAGGCCTGGGCCGCGCTGCGTTCGATATTGAGCTGACTGGCCAGGCCGAACGACGACATGCCATAGATCAGCCCGAAGTTGATTACCTTGGCGTAACGACGTTGTTCCGGGCTTACTTCGAGCGGCGTGCAGCCGAAAACCTCGGCCGCCGTGGCGCGGTGGACATCCTCGCCAGCCGAGAAGGCACGCAACAGGTTGTCGTCGCCGGAGAGATGGGCCATGATGCGCAGCTCGATCTGGGAATAGTCCGCCGAAACGATGCGATGGCCGGGCGGGGCGATGAAGGCCTCGCGGATGCGGCGTCCTTCCTCGCTGCGTACCGGGATGTTCTGCAGGTTGGGGTCTGAACTGGCCAGACGCCCGGTGACCGCCACCGCCTGGTTGTAGCTGGTGTGAACCCGCCCCGTGGCAGGGTCTACCATGCGCGGCAGTTTGTCGGTGTAAGTGGTCTTGAGCTTGGCCAGTCCACGGTAGTCGAGCAGGATTTTCGGCAGCGGGTAATCCAGGGCCAGTTGCTGCAGCACGTCCTCGTCTGTGGAGGGAGCCCCGCCAGGAGTCTTCTTTTTCACCGGCAGGCCAAGCTGTCCGAACAGGATTTCCTGAATCTGCTTGGGAGAGTTGAGGTTGAAGGGCTGGCCGGCGAGCAGGTAGGCTTCCTGCTCCAGCGCCAGCATTTTTTCTCCCAGTGTCCGGCTTTGCTTCGCCAGCAGGGCGCTGTCGATCAGTACGCCGTTACGTTCCACGTGAAACAATACCTGGGATACCGGTAGTTCGATGTTGCGGTAAATGAATTCCAGCTTTTGATCGTGGCCGATTTGCGGGTACAGCTTGCGGTGCAACTGCAAGGTAATGTCCGCGTCTTCCGCTGCGTAACGGGTGGCGGTGTCGAGATCCACTTCCTCGAATCCGATCTGCTTTGCGCCCTTGCCTGCGACATCGGCGTAGCTGATGGTCTTTATGCCGAGGTGGCGCGATGCCAGGGAGTCCATGTCGTGGGTTTTATGGCTTTCCAGCACGTAGGATTGCAGCAAGGTGTCGTGGACGATGCCGCGCAAAAAGATGCAGTGATTGGCAAAAATGTGCCTGTCGTATTTGAGATTCTGGCCCAGCTTTGGCTTGGCGGGGTTTTCCAGCCAGGGTTTGAGTTGTTGCAGGGCGTTATCGAAACCAAGCTGCTGCGGCACACCCGCGTAATGGTGGGCCAGGGGAAGATAGGCAGCCCGATGGGGGCTGACGGCAAAGGACATGCCCACCAGTCGCGCACGCATCGGTTCGAGGCCGGTGGTTTCTGTGTCCACGCTGACCAGTTCCGCCTGATCCAGTATCTCCAGCCAGTGTTTCAGTTGCTCTTGGTTGAGGATGGTTTCGTAGCTCGGCTCGGGACGGGGTTCCGGATCAGGCTGCATTGGTTCGGAGGCGGCGGTGGTTTGCAGTTCGCGCAGCCAGGTTTTAAATTCAAGGCGCTCGAATAGTTCGGCCAGCCTGGCACTGTCGTGGGGGCTGGCGGTCAATTTTTCCAGGGGTTCTGGCAGCGGCACGTCGCAGCGTATGGTAAGCAGTTCGCGCGCCTTGGGCAGCCAGTCCAGCGCTTTGCGCAGATTTTCTCCCACCGCGCCGCCGACTTCGCCGGCGTGAGCCACCAGGTTGTCGAGAGTCTGGTACTGGCTGAGCCACTTTACCGCCGTTTTGGGTCCGACTTTTTCCACCCCCGGCACGTTGTCGGCGCTATCGCCGATGAGTGTCAGATAGTCGACGATGCGCTCCGGCGGAACGCCGAATTTCGCAGCCACACCAGCCTCGTCCAGCATCTCGTTGTTCATGGTGTTGATCAGGGTGACCTGTGTGTTCACCAGCTGTGCCATGTCCTTGTCACCGGTGGAAATGATGACGCGCATTCCCGCCCTGGCCCCGATGCCGGCCAGGGTGCCGATCACATCGTCCGCTTCCACGCCTTCTACCGCCAGCAATGGCCAGCCCGTGGCGCGAATGGCATCGTACAGGGGCGCTATTTGTGTGGCGAGGTCGGTGGGCATGGGCGGGCGGTGCCCTTTGTATTCGGGATACAGCTCGTCGCGGAAGGTCTTGCCTTTTGCGTCGAACACGCAGGCGCTATAATCGGCCTGGTAATCCTGATGCAGGCGGCGCAACATGTTGAGCACGCCATATATGGCGCCGGTGGGTTCGTTGTGGCGGTTGCGCAGATCGGGCAGTGCGTGGAAGGCACGATAGAGGTAGGATGAAGCGTCAACTAACAATAGTGTTTTCATAGGCGAGAAAAAATACTCAATGAGCGCAGCGGAAAAACTACCCAAACCCCTCGATCCGGACCTCCTGACGCAAGGGTTTTCGGCGCGGGAATCGTGGCGGGTGTTCGGGATTATGGCAGAGTTCGTCGAATCCACCGAGCGTCTGAGCGCGATCCGCCCGGCGGTGAGCATTTTCGGCAGTGCCAGGATCCCGCCCGATCACCCCTATTACAAACTGACGGAGCAGATTGCACGCAAGCTTTCGGACGCAGGCTTCGCGGTTATTTCGGGCGGCGGGCCGGGAATCATGGAAGCGGCCAACAAGGGCGCCTTCTTCGGCGCTTCCCCCAGCGTTGGCCTCAATATCCAGTTGCCCCACGAACAGCACACCAACCCTTATCAGGATATCAGCCAGACCTTCCGCCATTTTTTCGCGCGCAAGGTGATGTTTGTCAAGTTCGCTACGGCCTATGTCGTGATGCCGGGCGGCTTCGGCACCGTGGACGAGTTGATGGAAGCGCTCACTCTGGTGCAGACCGGCAAGGCCAGGAAGATTCCCATCATCCTGGTGGGAGAGCCCTTCTGGCGCGATCTGCTGTGCTGGTTCCGCAATACCCTGGTACTGGAGAAAGTGATCAGCCCGGATGATATGGACCTGATCCAGGTGATCAACGAGCCGGACGCGGTAGTGGAGGCGATTTTCAAGTATTACGAAACGAGCGGCTTCGAACCTTCCGCGGCAGAGCGGGAAATTCAGCTCAATTTGTAAAACACCTGGCAAGGTTCTTATCCGCCGGGGCGGCAAGCGGTATAATCGGCCTTCAACTTTCCTGGTTAGGAATCGTCATGCGCCGTTTTATCCCCTTGCTGCTGCTATGTGCCCTTCCCGCCCTTGCGGATACGGCCGCGCCGCCCGGCTTGCAGCCCCTGCCCGAGCCACCGGCACCCCCGGCCGGCTACGAGCCTGATCCGTCCCTGGAGCCACAGGTGACCATCACCAAGCGCGGTGAGGAAAAAGTGGAAGAGTTTCGCGTCAACGGCAAACTTTACATGCTGAAAGTCACGCCTCCCCACGGCATACCCTATTACCTGATCGACGACCAGGGTAGCGGCCAGTTTTCCAGGCGTGACGATGTCGGCGGTAACGTGCGGGTGCCGATGTGGGTGCTGGGAACCTTCTAGATAGGGCTCAGCCCCTGGGCTGATGGCCTCGCCATGTCCGTTTTTACGACCGTCACCGACGAGCAGCTCGAGCGCTGGCTTAAAGGCTACGCCTTGGGCTCTCTGCGGGATTTGCAGGGTATTTCCGCGGGTGTCGAAAATACCAATTATTTTGTCACCACCAGCCACGGGCGCTATGTGTTGACCTTGTTCGAGAAGCTTGAGGCCGGCGAGTTGCCTTACTTCATCAACCTGATGGCACATCTTGCTCACCATGGCATTCCCTGCCCGGCGCCGGTTGCCGACATGGAAAATCGTTATCTGGGCGAACTCAACGGAAGGCCGGCCTGTATCGCAAGTTGTCTGGAGGGGGAATCCCTCCTCGATCCCTTGCCGCATCACTGTTCCGAGGTGGGGGAAATGCTTGCGGCCATGCACTTGGCGGGCAGGTCGTATCCCGCACGGATGCTGAATCCGCGCGGACCCCACTGGTGGCATACCACCGCGCCAAAGGTAATGCCGTTTCTGGATGCCGAGGATGCAGCGCTATTGTCCGAGGAGCTGCGTTTTCAGGCACGCTACCGCTTCGAGGATCTGCCGCGCGGCGTGATCCATGCCGACCTGTTCCGCGATAACGTGCTGTTCAAGGGTGAGCGCATTGGTGGGCTGATCGATTTCTACTTTGCCTGCAACGACGTCTGGCTTTACGACCTGGCGATCACGGTCAATGACTGGTGCATCCGCCCGCAAGACGGATCGCCCGACCATGAACACATGATGGCCATGCTGCGGGCCTATCACTCCACCCGGCCACTCGGTGCAGCCGAGCGCGGCGCGTGGCCGGTGATGCTGCGTGCTGCGGCCCTGCGCTTCTGGCTTTCGCGCCTGTACGACTTTCACTTTCCCCGGCCCGGCGCAATGACTTTCGCCAAGGACCCCAACCATTTCCGTCACATCCTGTTGCAGCGCGTCAATTCCCACGACGCGCTGCAACAGGCGTGGGTATAACGCAGAACGAAATAATCCTAGAAACCTCAGTTGACCGCTCCATTGAGTGCGTAGCGCAATGAATTTTATTAATTTCTTCTTGTATCATGGGTTCACCCATTTGGTGACGCCGCTACGTGGTGGATTGCACGATTTTTGTGGCGCATGGCTGCGTTGCAACTCCTTGGAATGGAACGACCATTCCGCGTCGTTGCGTCTTGCCCTGCACCACAAAAACCGCACATTCCACCACGTTCAACTAAGGTTTCTAGGAAAATGACACAAATGGCATCAGCAGAGCACATACAGCCACGCACAGTGGACGTATTACAGGGATGGCGCTGGATCGTTGCCGGTTTCCGCTTGTTTGGCAAGAATCCGCTGATCTGGATCGTATTTTTCATGATTTATCTGGTGGTCGAGTTGGTGCTGGCGGTTTTTGTGCCGGTAATCGGTCCGATCGGCTCGGCCTTGCTCGATCCCATTCTTATCGCCGGGTTCATGGCGGGATGTCGCGCGCTGGAACTGGATGAAGAGATGGAAATCACCCATCTGTTGGCTGGTTTTAGCGCCAATGTGCGCCAGTTGATGACGCTGGGTGGATATTATCTGAGTGGGAAAATAATCATCGTGATGTTTGCCATGGGCGTGGCGCGCATCCTGTTCGGGCCGATGCCGGAGCTCGATTTCACCAAGCTGGATGCTGCCGACCCGGCCTTGCTGCCGGTTCTGATGCGGTTCATGGCCATGGGGGCGCTGGTTTTGGCCCTGCTGGTGCCGTTGTTGATGGCTTACTGGTTTGCACCCGCGCTGGTACTGTTTGACGGGCTTGGCGCCAGGGAAGCCATGAAGCAGAGTTTTGCCGCGTGCCTGCGCAATATTTTGCCCTTTACGCTGTATGGGGTAGCGAGCATGGCTTTATTCGTGCTGGGATCGATTCCTCTCGGGCTCGGCCTGCTGGCGGTCATCCCGGTGCTGTTCGCAACGTCCATCTATGCGGCGTATCGCGATATTTTCGTGGCGGGCGAGATGGAGCCCTAAGCGGGATCCAGCTTGGCGTATTCCAGTGCCAGCCACTTCACCCCGGCGTGACTGAAACTCACCTGTACCCGCGCATCCGCGCCGCGTCCCTCGCTATTGATGATGATCCCCGGCCCGAACTTGGGATGCGAGACTGCCTGCCCGATATGCCAGCCAGCCGCCGTGGGCTGGCTGGGGCTTGCGGCACGGACTGGAATGGATTGCGGCGCAGTACTGCGGTTGATGCGTTTTAATAATTGGGGCGGCAGTTCATCCAGGAACCGCGAGGCAATCCCGTAACGCAACTGACCGTGCAGCATGCGGCTGTTGGCAAAACTGATATAGAGCCGTCGCCTGGCACGGGTAATGGCGACGTACATCAGGCGCCGTTCCTCTTCCAGGCCATCGCGTTCCCTGGCGGCGTTTTCGTGCGGAAACAGCCCTTCTTCCAGCCCGCTGATGAATACGGCGTTAAATTCCAGGCCCTTGGCGGCATGCACCGTCATTAACTGAAGTGCTTCCTGTCCGGCAGCCGCCTGGTGTTCGCCGGCCTCGAGAGAAGCGTGGCTCAAAAAGGCGCTAAGCGCATCGGGCGTGTCTGGTGTTTTATCCTGAGAATATTCCGCCACGAAGCCCGCGGCAGCGTTGATGAGTTCATTCAGGTTTTCCAGCCGCTCGCTCCCTTCCTTTTCGCCCTTGTAATGGGCGGCCAGGCCGCTGTGCTCGAGCATATGTTCGACCTGCTCGGGCAGGGGCAAGGTAGCGCAGACCTCGCGCATGCTTTCGATCAGCTTGATAAAGGCGGTGATGGTGGAGCCCGCCTTGCCGCTCAGGCGTTCCAGTTTTGCCGCCGGCCACAGGCTGATGCCCTCGCTGCGGGCAATCTCCTGAAGCTGTTCCAGGCTGCGGGTGCCGATGCCCCGGGTGGGAAAGTTGATCACCCTGAGCAGCGCGCCATCATCGTCCGAATTGCCGATGAGGCGCAGATAAGCCAGTGCGTGCTTGATCTCCAGGCGCTCGAAGAAGCGCAGTCCACCATAGACGCGGTAGGGCACGGCGGCATTGAACAGCGCATGCTCCAGCACGCGCGATTGTGCGTTGGAGCGATACAGCAGCGCGATGCTGGAGAGCGAATTGCCCTCGCGCTGCAAGGCTTTCACCTCGTCCACGATGAAAGCCGCCTCCTCATAGTCCGAGTTGGCCTCGAACACCCGGATCGGCTCACCGGAGCCCTCGGCGGTCCACAGGTTTTTACCCAAGCGGCCCTGGTTCTGGCGGATCAGCGCGTTGGCGGCATCGAGAATATTGCCATGGGAGCGGTAATTCTGCTCCAGGCGGATGACTTGCCGCACTGCGAAATCGCGCTCGAAGTCCGCCATGTTGCCCACCCGCGCGCCGCGAAAGGCGTAGATGGATTGGTCGTCGTCCCCCACCGCGAACACCGCAGCACCTTCCCCCGCCAGCAGCTTGAGCCAAAGATATTGCAGCTGGTTGGTGTCCTGAAATTCATCTACCAGAATGTGCCGGAAACGGCTCTGGTAGTGGCGGCGCAAGGCTTCATCCCGCACCAGCAACTCGTAGCTGCGCAGCAAAAGCTCGGCGAAATCCACCACCCCTTCCCGCTGGCACTGCTCGTCATAGGCCGCATACAGCTCCTGCTGTTTGCGCGAGTAGGGGTCGAATACCTCGATCATGTGGGCGCGCAGGCCCTGTTCCTTGGCGCCGTTGATGAAGTGCTGCAACTGTTTGGGCGGGTATTTCTCGTCATCCACGTTGAGCGCCTTGAGCAGGCGTTTGATGGCACCCAGCTGGTCGGCGGAATCGAGGATTTGAAACAGCGCCGGTAGCACCGCCTCGCGGTGGTGTGCGCGCAGCATGCGGTTGGCGAGGCCATGAAAAGTGCCGATCCACATGCCGCGGGTATTGATGGGAAGCAATGCGGCGAGACGGGCGAGCATTTCCTTCGCCGCCTTGTTGGTGAAGGTGACGGCGAAAATATTGTTTGGGGTGGCCTGGCCGGACTGGATCAGGTAAGCGATGCGCGTGGTCAACACCCGTGTTTTGCCGCTGCCGGCTCCCGCCAGAATCAGCGCGGATTCATGGGGCAGCGTGACGGCGGCGAGCTGTTCGGGGTTGAGGCCTTTGAGGAGAGACGTGGGCATGGGATTCGCAAATAAAAAAGGCCGGGAGACTCCCGGCCTTGGCTCTGAAGTGACGCGCGCTTAAGCCTTTTTCTTGTTTTCGATCAGGTCATGGATAAGCGGGGACAGGATGACTTCCATTGCGAAGCCCATTTTCCCGCCGGGTACCACGATGGTGTTGGGCCGGGACATGAACGAATCATGAATCATGTTGAGGTAATAGGGGAAATCCACGCCCTTGGGGTCGCGGAAGCGGATCACCACGAAGCTCTCGTCCGGCGTCGGGATGTCGCGAGCGATAAAGGGGTTGGAAGTGTCGACCGTCGGCACGCGCTGGAAGTTGACGCAGGTGCGCGAGAACTGTGGTGTAACGTAGTTAACGTAGTCCGGCATGCGGCGCAGGATGGTATTCACGGTCGCTTCGGCCGAGTAGCCACGTTCCTTGGCGTCGCGATGAATTTTCTGGATCCATTCCAGGTTGACGATGGGCACCACACCCACGCCCAGATCAACGTATTTCCCGGCGTCCACATCGCCGTTCTTGACCAAACCGTGCAAACCTTCGTAAAACAGCAGATCGCTACCGCTCGCAATGTCTTCCCACGGCGTGAATTCTCCGGAGGTCAGATTGGTGCCGAGGCGGGCATTGAGATCGGCCGCTTCGGCATCGGAGTGAATGTAATAGCGTTTTTTGCCTGTTCCGGTCTCGCCGTAGGCGCGGAAGGTTTCCTCGATCTTGGCGAAATCGTTGGCATCCGGCCCGAAATGGCTGAAATGGTTGTTGCCCTGTTCCTCGGCTTTTTTCGAGGCAGCCTTGAATTCCACGCGCCCGAGTGAGTGCAGGCTATCGCCTTCAACCACGGCAGCGGTGATTTCCTCGCGGCGAAAAATGTGTTCAAACGCGACTTTGACCGTGGTTGTGCCCGCGCCTGATGAACCGGTAACGGCGACGACTGGATGTTTCTTCGACATGGTTTTGCAATCCCCGAAAATATAATGACCTAGGCCCGAGTATAAACTTGCCGGCAGGGTTTTGTCACTATCCCGGGCGCCATTAGCCCCCCGATTTCAGCGTATAATCATCAGCTTTTCCAGTCATTAAACAGAATTATGGATAATCTCTACACCCCTGCCGAAATCGAAAAGCAGGTGCAGCAGCACTGGGACGCGAAGCATGCGTTTCGGGCCACGGAAGTTCCCGGCAAGCCCAAATATTACTGTTTGTCTATGTTTCCCTACCCTTCGGGCAAGCTGCACATGGGGCATGTGCGCAACTACACCATCGGCGACGTGCTGTCGCGCTACCACCGTTTTCAGGGCTACAACGTGATGCAGCCCATGGGCTGGGACGCGTTTGGCTTGCCCGCCGAAAATGCGGCCATTGCCAACAAGGTGGCGCCGGCCGCCTGGACCTATTCCAACATCGACTATATGCGCGGCCAGCTGAAGAGTCTGGGGCTGGCGATAGACTGGGAGCGCGAGCTTGCCACCTGCAAGCCTGACTATTACCGCTGGGAGCAGTGGCTGTTCACCAAGCTATTCGAGAAGGGCCTGATCTACAAGAAAACCGCTGCGGTGAACTGGGACCCGGTGGACTGCACCGTGCTCGCCAACGAACAGGTGATCGACGGTCGCGGCTGGCGTTCCGGCGCGCTGGTGGAAAAGCGCGACATTCCGATGTATTTCATGCGCATCACCGCCTACGCCGACGAGCTGCTGAGCGAACTCGACAACCTGCCCGGCTGGCCGGAGCAGGTGCGTACCATGCAGAAGAACTGGATCGGCAAGAGCTTCGGTGCCGAGGTGCATTTTCCCTACGCCGACGGTGACGGCACCCTCGGCGTCTACACTACCCGCCCCGACACCCTGATGGGCGCGACCTACGTTGCCGTGGCCGCGGAGCATCCGCTTGCCGCCGAGGTCGCGCAGGGCAGCCCGGAACTGGCTGCGTTTATCGAGGAATGCAAGCACGGCAGCGTGGCGGAAGCCGACCTGGCCACCATGGAAAAGAAGGGCATGCCCACCGGGCGTTTCGTTACCCATCCCCTCAACGGCGAAAAATTGCCGGTGTGGGTCGCCAACTACGTGTTGATGGGTTATGGCGAGGGCGCGGTGATGGCGGTGCCGGCGCACGATGAGCGCGATTTTGCTTTCGCCGCAAAATACAAGTTGCCGATCAAGACCGTCATCCGTACTTCCGCTGGAGAGGCCACGCCCGTGCCGTGGCAGGATACGTATGCCGAGCATGGCGAGTGCATCCACTCCGGCAAATACGACGGACTGGATTTTGATCGGGCGTTCGATGCCATTGCCGCCGACCTGCAGGCAAAGAACCTGGGCGGCAAACGCACCCAGTTCCGCCTGCGCGACTGGGGTATTTCCCGGCAGAGATACTGGGGCTGCCCGATCCCCATTATCCATTGCCCGAGCTGCGGCGATGTGACGGTGCTGGAAAAAGACCTGCCGGTGGTGCTGCCGGAAGATGTGACCCTCGACATCGGCTCGCCGATCAAGAAAATGCCGTCCTTCTACCAGACCACCTGCCCCAAATGTGGCGGCAAGGCGGAGCGCGAGACCGACACCATGGACACCTTCGTCGAGTCGTCATGGTATTACGCCCGCTACACTGGGCCGGACAACCAGCAGTCCATGCTGGATCAGCGCGCCAAATACTGGTTGCCGGTGGACCAGTACATCGGCGGCATCGAGCACGCCATCCTGCACCTGCTTTATGCGCGCTTTTTCAACAAGCTGATGCGCGACGTCGGGCTGGTGGAGTGCTCCGAGCCGTTCACCAGGCTGATGACCCAGGGCATGGTGCTGAAGGATGGCACCAAGATGTCCAAGTCCAAGGGTAACACCGTGGACCCGCAGGCGCTGATCGACCAGTACGGCGCCGATACCGCGCGCCTGTTCATGATGTTCGCCGCGCCCCCGGAGCAGAGCCTGGAATGGTCGGACGCCGGCGTGGAAGGGGCGTTCCGCTTTCTCAAACGCTTGTGGAAGGCGGTGGCGGACCATGTGCAGCAAGGGGTGGTGCCAGCCTACTGTGGCGGCGAATTGGGCGCCGGGCAGAAAGCCTTGCGCTTCCAGCTGCACGGCACCATATTGAAAGTGAGCGATGACTACGGCCGGCGCCAGCAATTCAACACCGCCATTGCCGCGGTGATGGAGCTGATGAACGCCCTCGCCAAGGCCGATGACGCCAGCCCCGTCGGTCGTGCGGTGATGCAGGAGGCGCTGGAAGCCGCTGTTTTGCTGCTGGCTCCGATAGCGCCGCATATCTGTCACGCGCTGTGGGCGGAACTGCGGCCCGGGGCGGATATGCTTGATGCCGCCTGGCCGAAGGTCGACGAGAGTGCGCTGGCGCAGGACGAAATCGAGTTGGTATTGCAGGTCAACGGCAAGCTGCGCGGCAATATGAAAATCGCCAAGTCCATGGGCAGGGACGAAATCGAGAAGTTGGCGCTCGCCAACCCGGCGGTGCTCAAGTTCATCGAGGGGCAGGCGATCAAGAAAGTGGTGGTCGTGCCCGGCCGCCTGGTCAACGTGGTGGTGTAAACGGAATGAAAAAGATCCTGTTGCTAACACTGATCCTGACACTGGGTGCCTGTGGTTTTCAGTTGCGCGGAGCCGCCCAGCTTCCGTTCCAGACGTTGTATGTGGATGTTGGCGGCAGCCAGGTGGGGCCGGATCTGCAGCGTGGCTTGCGCTATGGCAGCAATGTGAAAATCGCCAATAACCCCGCCGAAGCCCAGGCGGTGTTGCAGGTGCTGGGCGAAAATCGCGAGAAGCGTATCTTGTCCCTCAACGCCAGCGGCCGGGTGAGTGAATTCCTGCTGTTTTACCGCCTGTCCTTCCATGTGCATGACGGCAAGGGCAAGGAATTGATGCCTGCCCAGCAAATTGAGCTGAAACGGGATCTCTCCTTCAGCGATGCCCAGGTACTGGCAAAGGAGCAGGAAGAGGCCTTGTTGTACCGGGACATGCAGAATGATGCGGTGCAACAGGTAATCAGGCGTCTGAGCGCAGTAAAAATGTGAAAGAATTTGTCTGAATGATTAAACACCGCGTTCTGTAACAAATGCGCATCAAACCGGAACAGCTTGATGCGCATTTGGCCAAAGGCCTGCAAGCCCTGTACCTGGTATTCGGCGATGAGCCCTTGCTGGCCCAGGAGGCGGCGGATGTCATCCGTGCACGGGCGCGTCAGGAGGGCTGCGCCGAGCGGGAAGTGTTTACCGTGGAACGCGGGTTCAACTGGCAGAATCTGCTGAGCAGCGGCAACAGCCTGTCCTTGTTTGCCTCGCGCCGCCTGGTGGAAATCCGCATTCCTTCCGGCAAGCCGGGAAACGATGGCAGTCAGGCGCTGCAAGACTACTGCGCGCGCTTGCCCGCCGATACGGTTACCCTGGTGCTGTGTCCCAAGCTGGACAAAACGGCCCAGGCGGGAAAATGGTTCAAGGCCATGGAGCAGGTTGGCGTGGTGGTGGCGGTGTTCCCCATCGAGCGCGCGCAGCTGCCGGGGTGGATCGGAGCGCGCCTGGCGCGGCAACAGCAGCGTGCCGAGCCTGCAACGCTACAGTTTCTTTCTGACCAGGTGGAGGGCAACCTGCTGGCAGCATTCCAGGAAGTGCAGAAGCTGGCCCTGTTGTTTCCGCCCGGGATGCTGGGTTTTGATCAGGTCAAGGGAGCGGTGGCGGACGTGGCGCGCTTCGACGTGTTCAAGCTGGGCGATGCGCTGCTGGCCGGAGATGCTGCGCGCGTGAACCGCGTGCTCGAAGTGTTGCGTGGCGAGGGGGAAGACCCGGTGCTGATCCTGTGGGCGCTCACGCGCGAGATTCGTGCTTTGGCAAAATTGCGCGGCGGGATGCGGCGCGGCGGCAATCTGTCTCAGTTGATGCGCGATGCCTGGATCTGGGAAGCGCGACAGAAGCTGGTGGAGCAGGCCGTCAAGCGCACCAGCGAGGCGCGGCTGCTGCAAGGGCTGAAACGGGCGGCGGGGATAGACCGCATGATCAAGGGCCTGGCGCGAGGGGACGTGTGGGACGAGTTGCTGCAACTGGGCTTGACGGTGGTGCCCAAGGGATAGGCGGGTAGACCCGTTCACCGCAAGGGACGCGAAGGTTCGCGAAGGAAGCGGGGTAAGCAGGCATTTCGCCGCAAGGCGAAAGCTCGCAAAACAAAGGGTTAATCAATCGCGGCGCATCCTCCATCGCGTTACCCGATAGACTTTTCAAGCCTTTGAATTCCTTCGCGAACCTTTGCGTCCTTTGCGGTTCAAACGTTCTTTTAAGGTTAAATGGCTTTTTGGATAGATTCGGAACAGGAGACAGGAACATGGACGTCAAGGCATACATGCACAATCTCGGCCAGCAGGCGCGCGCGGCATCCCGCGCCATGGCCAAGGCCGACACCAACGCCAAGAACAAGGCGCTGACCGTGATGGCACAGGCGATCCAGCGCGACAGCGCCAGGCTGCTGGAGGCCAATGCCAGGGATATGGCAGCGGCGCGGGCGGCCGGGCTGGATTCCGCCATGCTCGACCGCCTCAGCCTGACTGAAAAGGGCGTGGCGGGGATGGCGGAAGGTCTGCTGCAGATCGCCGCCCTGCCCGACCCGGTGGGCGAGATCACCGGTCTGAATTATCGTCCTTCCGGCATCCAGGTGGGCAAGATGCGCGTGCCGCTGGGCGTGATCGGCATCATCTACGAGGCGCGTCCCAACGTCACCGCCGACGCTGCCGGGCTGTGCCTCAAATCCGGCAACGCCTCGATCCTGCGCGGTGGTTCCGAGGCCATCCATTCCAATCAGGCCATCGCTGCCTGCGTGCGCGAAGGGCTGAAAGCGGCCGGCCTGCCGGAAACCGCGGTGCAGGTAATCGAAACCACTGACCGCGCGGCGGTGGGCGAACTCATCACCATGCGCGAGTTCGTCGACGTGATCGTGCCGCGCGGCGGCAAGGGCCTGATCGAGCGCCTCATCGCCGAAGCGCGCATTCCGGTGATCAAGCATTTGCACGGCGTATGCCACGTCTATATCGACGACAAAGCCGACCTGGCCAAGGCGATCAGGATCGCGGACAACGCCAAGACCAGCCGTTACGGCACCTGCAATACCATGGAAACCCTGCTGGTGGCCGAGGGCGTGGCCAGGGAAGTGCTGCCCCCGCTGTGCCAGATCTACCTCGACAAGGGGGTGGAGTTGCGCGGTTGCCCGGCTTCGCGCGCCATCGTGCCGCAGATGAAGGACGCCAGCGAGGAAGACTGGCACACCGAGTACCTGGCGCCGATTCTCTCGGTGCGCGTGGTGGCCGACCTCGATGCGGCGATCGAGCACATCAACTGCTACAGCTCGCAGCACACCGAATCCATCGTGACGGAAGATTACTCCCGTGCCAGGAGATTCCTGCGCGAGGTCGATTCCAGCTCGGTGATGGTGAATGCCTCGACCCGTTTTGCCGACGGTTTCGAATACGGCCTGGGTGCGGAAATCGGCATCTCCACCGACAAGATCCACGCCCGAGGTCCGGTCGGCCTGGAGGGATTGACCAGCCAGAAATTCATCGTGCTGGGTGATGGGCACGTGCGCGGCTAAATGGCCCTCATTGGCATCCTCGGCGGCACATTCGACCCCATCCACTTCGGCCATCTGCGTCTGGCCCAGGAGTTGGCGCAAGGATTGAGACTCGACGGGGTGCGCTTTATCCCCTCGGGCCGTCCCTGGCATCGAGGTGTACCCGGCGCCACAGCGGAGCAGCGTCTCGCCATGACGCATCTGGGTGTTGCCGGCAATCCCCTCTTCAGCGTGGACGAACGGGAAGTGCGCCTGGGGGCGCCGGGCTATAGCGTGGAAACCCTGACCGAACTGAGCCGGGAATTGGCAGGCACGCAGTCGCTGTGCCTGCTGTTGGGCGCGGATGCCTTTCTCGGCCTGCCCTCATGGCATCGCTGGCGCGAGCTGTTCGGGCTGGCGCATATCGCGGTAGCGCAGCGTCCGGGTTTCTCTCTGCTGGCGCAGCAGATGGATGCAGGTTTGCGCGCCGAAATCGCGCCGCGCATAAGTGTCGAACCGATGGATTTGCAGCAAACGTCGGCTGGCAGGGTGATAGCCTGTAACATTACCCCGCTCGATATTTCGGCTACCTGCATTCGAGCCGCGATCAAGGGCGGGCATAGCCCGCGCTATTTGCTGCCGGACGCAGTTCTCGACTATATTCGGTCACAAAATTTATACAGCTAAGGAAAGCAATGGAACTCGAAGCAATGAAACAGGCCGTGGTAGCCGCACTGGAAGACATCAAGGCCAAGGAGATCGCGGTGCTGGATGTGAAGCACCTGACCAGCATGACCGACTGCATGATTATCGCCAGCGGAGATTCCAACCGGCAAACCCGGGCTCTGGCGAGCAATGTGCTGGTTAAGCTCAAGGAACAAGGTGCGGAAGTGATCGGCGTGGAAGGCCTGGAAAGCGGGGAATGGGTGCTGGTGGATTTCGGCCAGGTGGTGGTTCACATCATGCAGCCCACCACGCGGGAATACTATAACCTGGAACAGCTCTGGGGCGGGGTCGAGAAAGCGCGGCGCCATAACCAGCAAGTCGCAGGCGCGGCCTAGTCAACTCAATGAAGTTGTGGATACTCGCCGTCGGCAACAAAATGCCCTCGTGGGTTGACGAGGCTTTCGCTGAATACGTCAAGCGCATGCCTCGGGAGGCGCGTATCGAACTGGTGGAAATCAAGCCGGAAAAGCGCGCCGGGGGAAAAACCGCGGATCAGTTGCAGACCTCGGAGATGGAGCGAATCCAGGCGGCCCTTCCGGTGGGAGCCATGCACGTGATGCTGGACGAACGCGGCGCCGAAATGAGCACGCTGGAACTGGCCGGGGGCATGAAAACCTGGTTGCAGGAAGGTCGCGATGTCGCTTTCATCATCGGAGGAGCTGACGGTCTTCACCCCTCGCTGCGCCAACGAGCGGGCAAGCTATGGTCGCTGTCGCGCCTGACCCTGCCCCATGGCATGGTGCGGGTGCTGCTGGCGGAACAGTTGTATCGTGCCATGTCGGTTATCCAGGGGCACCCTTACCACAGGGAGGGTTGAATAAATGGCCTATTCTCACCACACCATTTATCTTGCATCGGCGAGCCCGCGCAGGCGTGAGTTGCTGAAACAGATCGGGGTGCGCTTCGAGGTGCTGTTGTTGCGCGCCCACCCTTCCCGGTGCGATGTCGACGAGACGCCTCAGCCCGGAGAAAATCCGCGTGACTACGTGCTGCGCCTGGCCCGCACCAAGGCGGAAGTGGGTAACCTGGCCTTCCGTACCCGGCACCTTCCTGCCTATCCGGTGTTGGCGGCGGATACCACGGTTACCCTTGATGGAGTCATCATTGGCAAACCTGCTGATCGTGCCGAGGCGGAGGCTACTCTGACGCTTCTTGCTGGGCGTCGCCATGAAGTGCTGACTGCGGTGGCAATGGCTTTCGATGGCGAAGTCGAGGTGACGCTCAGCAGTTCCAGCGTCGAATTCGCCCCGCTCAACGCACAAGCCATCAAGCGTTATGTCGCTAGCGGAGAGTCCCACGACAAGGCGGGCGCCTATGCCATCCAGGGCCGGGCGGCGGGATTTGTTGCCCGCCTCGAGGGCAGCTATTCCGGGGTGATGGGGCTACCGCTATTCGAAACCGCACAACTGCTACAAAAATTTGGTATAGAAGTGTTATGAGCGAAGAAATCCTGATCAACGTTACACCCCAGGAGACCCGCGTGGCCATCCTGCAGCAGGCGGTGGTGCAAGAATTGCACATCGAGCGCGCGAGTGCCCTTGGGCTGGTGGGGAACATTTATCTGGGGCGGGTATGCCGGGTGTTGCCGGGCATGCAGTCGGCGTTTGTGGAGATCGGGCTGGATCGCGCCGCTTTCCTTCACGTGGCCGATATCTGGTGCGCGCCCGGCGAGGAACCGAGACCCATCGAGCGCTTGCTCTACGAAGGGCAGAGCATCATGGTGCAGGTATTCAAGGATCCCCTGGGCACCAAGGGGGCAAGACTCTCTACCCAGATCGGCCTGGCAGGGCGCTTCCTGGTGTACTTGCCGCAGGAAACGCATATCGGGATTTCGCAACGGATCGAAGACGAGTCCGAGCGCGAGTTGCTCAGGGAAAAATTACAGCAATTGCTGCCGGAAGCGGAGCACGGCGGCTTCATCATCCGCACCATGGCGGAAACTGCAACCGACAAGGAGCTTGTGGCGGATATCGAATACTTGCGCAAGGTGTGGAGCGATATCCAGGTGGCGGCCAAGGGCGCGCAACCCAAGACGCTGCTCTACCACGACCTGAATTTGCCATTGCGGGTGCTGCGTGATTTCGTCACCGAGGAAACGGATCGCGTCGTGGTTGATTCACGTGAAACATTTGCGCGCATGCAGGCCTTTGCCGGGGAATACACCAGCACGGTGCAGGAAAAGCTTTCGCACTATCAGGGCCAGCGTCCCCTGTTCGACCTGCGCGGGGTAGAGGATGAAATCGAGAAAGCGCTGGCGCGCCGGGTGGATCTTAAATCGGGGGGATATCTGATCCTCGATCAGACCGAGGCACTGACCACGGCAGACGTGAATACCGGCGGATTCGTGGGCGGGCGCAATTTCGACGACACCATTTTCAAGACCAATCTCGAGGCGGCTCAAACCATTGCACGCCAGCTCAGGCTGCGTAACCTGGGCGGTATTATCATCGTCGACTTCATCGACATGGACAACGAAGAGCACCAGGCCGCGGTGCTGGCGGAATTCAAGAAAGCCTTGAGCAATGACCGCGCGCGCATCACCATCAACGGCTTTTCCGCGCTGGGCCTGGTGGAAATGACGCGCAAGCGCAACCGGGAGAGTCTTGCCCACATCCTGTGCGAGCCCTGCCCCATTTGCCAGGGCAGGGGCGAGCTGAAAACGGCTCAGACCGTGTGCTACGAGATCCTGCGCGAGTTGCTGCGCGAGTCGCGCCAGTTCGAGGCGCGTGAATACCGTATCCTGGCCTCGCAACAGGTGATCGACATGTTCCTCGACGAGGAATCGCAAAGCCTGGCCCAGCTTGGGGATTTTATCGGTAAATCGATTTCGCTCCAGGTGGAAAGTCAGTACTCGCAGGAGCAGTACGACGTCATTCTGATGTAGTCAACGCCGATGGATTGAGGGCTAGGCCGCGGCGGAATCCTGGTGTATTGACGGCGCTTCGTTGATTTTGGCGCGAATGCCTTCGATGGTCTGGCTCTGTTTCATCAGCGAGCTCTGGCGCTGGATCAGATCCTTGATGCGGCCTTCCAGTAAGTCGATGTTGTCGTGAATTTGCTTTACGTTCCCTAACCGGCGCTCGATCTGGGTCTTGTGATCCCGAATCTGTGCCATCAGCGGTGCCAGCGATGCCCGTAACCAGGCGTCACTTTCCCCCCGTGCCTGGTCAAACACACTCTCCGCGGATGCCACCAGGCCGGTATAAAACTTACGTATCAGGAAGTGTTTCTCGGTCATGATATTGACCGGATCGTTGCAAAAATCGGTGGTTTGCTGAGCCAGATCGAGCAAACCCTGATGTGCGCGTTCCAGGCTGAGCGCAGGCGGAGACAGTTCCACAAAACCGTGCTGCTCGTGGAAACGCTTGTAGGCTGCGTCCACCAGTCCCTTGATCTGGCTGGCATGGTGGTGGATCTTCTCGAACTGTTGGGTGGCGTGGCCGAACAGGGACTGCATGCTGCGGATCAGTCCGTTGGTGGTCCAGCTGCCCTCGATACTGGCGCGATTCTTTTCCAGCATTTCCTGCAGCTTGTCGCTGTCGAGACTGGCAATGAGCGCCCTGCCCTGCTGGGAAATCACGCCGCGGGTGATGTTGAAGCTCTTTACCGTTTGCTCGTAAAGCATCTTGTCGGCCTGTACCTTGTCCAGCAGTTTCTTGATCACCTCGCGGTTCTTGCCGGTGAGGGCGGTGAGTTCCTTCAGCTCATGACGTACCGCGGCCAGCTGGCTGCGCAGGCCCTGGCTCGAGGCTTCCACCATGGCGCCGATTTCCTTCACCACCGCGCCGCGCAGGATCCCCTGCTTGGCGGGAATGATGTTGTTCGCCAGCATCGCCTCCACGCTCTGGATGCCGCTCTTCTTCAGCAGCAGTTCATCGCCACGGACTCGCGCCAGCAACGCTTTCTGTGCCGAGATGGCGAGCACGTTGCCGAGCGGCAGCTCGAGCAGGCGCGCCGTATTTTGTACCTGCTTTTGCACGCTGGCGAGAATCTGTTCCCATGGTTTGAGGTCGTCCCACAGGATATCCACCTTGTTGAGAACCGCCAGGCGATGGGGCACGAATTTCTGGATGTATTTGTGCCAGATGTCCATGTCGGATTTGGTTACCCCGGTATCCATGGCGAGCAGGAACAGCACCGCATGCGCATTGGGAATCATGGAGAGGGTCAGTTCCGGTTCGGTGCCGAGGGCGTTCAGCCCCGGCGTGTCGAGAATGACCAGCCCGCTTTTCAGCAGCGGGTGCGGATAGTTGATCAGGGCGTGGCGCCAGGCAGGAATTTCCACCGTTCCATCGGGATGCACCATGTCCTTGAGGTCGGGGTCCTTGTCGTCCCACAGGCCCAGGGCCTTGGCATCATTCATGGATACGTTTTTTTTCTGCGCCACGGTGCGCATGGCCGCCACCATCTCGTCGTGAGAGTCGAGGTTGAGACGTATCTTGCTCCACTCTATGGGCAGGCGCTTAAGAGTGGCGACACTTTCCTCGCGGTAGCGGGTTTCGATTGGCAGTAGCCGGATATAAGGCTCCTCGCCCGGCTCGTTAAAAATTTCCGTGGGGCACATGGTGGTTCGGCCCACGTCTGACGGCAACAGGCGCTGTTTGAAATCGGAGAAAAACAGTGCGTTGATGAGCTCGGTCTTGCCGCGGGAAAACTCGGCAACGAAGGCCAGAACCAGGCGGTCCTTTTTCAGGCTTTCCACCAGATCGAAGATGCGTAGCGATTGCTGGGCATCAACCTCTCCTGCCTTATCCAGCCACGACTGGTATGCATCGATCGCCGTGATCAGTCCTTCGCGCCACGTGCGGTAATGTTCGATTTCAAGTTCGAGCTGGGCGCTCATGGTTACTTTGCATTTCCTGTGATGTTGCCGAGCAAATCCTCGGGCGCGCGCCGAGAGCCTTGAATTTCCACGACTTTACGGCGCCCCAGACTTCCCTGCTTTAATACCATCTGGCTCAATGGAACGTCAAATGCTTTTTTGAGGAATTCCAGCAGCCTGGCGTTGGCCTGACCTTCCACCGGCGGGGCCGCAATCTTGATTTTCAGCGCCCCGTCATGAATGCCGGCCACTTCGGTGCGCTTTGCGCCGGGCTGGATATGCAGGGTCAGGATGATGCGATCTCCGTCGCGTCGATACCACGGGGACGGCATGGGTCAGACCAGGCGAACGGCGATCTGTTCCAGCCAGGCAACGGGCAGCATCAATATCAGCTGACAAACCAGGATCAGGGCCAGCGGCGACAAATCGACGTTGGCAATGGTTGGAATGATGCGTTGCAGGGGGCGCAGGAACGGCCGGACCAAGGTGCTGGCGAGGCCATTCAGCCAGTGATAGGGCTGGACCCAGCTGAACACGGCGGAGACGATGGTGGTCCAGATCACCAGGTTGACGCTTAGCGCCACCAGCTTGACCAGCGCCAGGACGGCGAGGCCGCTGAGCGCGCCGGGAAAAGCGGCGGCATGCCCCAGCACCCAGAAGGTGGCGGAAACCAGCAGCAATTCGCTTACCCATGCCGCCAGCAGCGAAGCCCAATCCAGGCCCAGCAGTCCTGGAACGATGCGGCGCAGCGGCTTGACGGCAAAATCGGTGACCGCCAGCAGGAACTGCCCCATCGGGTTGCGGAAGGGGATGCGCAGCAGCTGCATCTGAAAACGCAACAGGAATGCGCCCGCGAGCAGGGACAGCAGGGTTTCGAGCAAAAACAACAGAGCCTGGCTCGCCATGTTCAGTCCTTTCCCAACGCATCGCCCAGCTCTTGCGAGCGCGCGGCCGCGGCATGTATGGCCTGGATGATGGAAGCCTTGATCCCTGCCTGTTCCATGGTGGCCAGCGCGCGCTCGGTGGTGCCCCCCTTGGATGTGACGCGGGCGCGTAGCGTGGCGGCATCCTCCTCGCTCTGGGCTGCAAGCCTGGCCGCTCCGAGGAAGGTTTCCAGGGTGAGCTTGCGCGCCTGCTGGGGCGAAAAACCGAGTTCCACGGCGGCGTCCTGCATGGCTTCCATGAAATAGAAAACATATGCCGGGCCGCTGCCGGAAACTGCGGTAACGGCGTCCAGCTGGGGTTCTTCCGTCAGCCACAGGGTGGCGCCCACTGCTTGCAGCACGGTTTCCGCCTGCTGCCGCTGCGCCTCGGCAACCTCGGGCAGCGCGTAAAGTCCCGACATGCCGGAAGAGACCATGGCGGGCGTGTTGGGCATGGTGCGCACCAACTGACGGTAGCCGTTCAGCCAGCGGCTGAGGTCGCCGGCGCGCACCCCGGCGGCAATGGATATGACCAGTTGTTGGTTCAGCAGTGGCGCCAGCGTGGCTGCGACTTGGCGTAACTGCTGCGGTTTGACGGCAAGGAGGATCACGTCGCTCTTGACCGCTGCGCCATCCAGCGCGGGAAAAGTCTTCACCCCATAGCGGGTTTGCAGACTTTCGCGCACTTCAGGCGAAACCTCTACTACCCGGATGCGCGAGGCATCGAAGCCCTGGGCGATGAGCCCCCCGATCAGTGCGGAGGCCATGTTGCCGCCGCCGATAAAACAGATATCCATTGCTGTCATGTCCATGCGGTAAGATGCCCGAATTATAGAGCCTTCCGATAGTTGCCGTCTTGATGAAGCCACCCATCCCGCGCATGTGGTAAATTTAGACATTCCATGACCCAGCCCGCCCTTAACTTCAAACAAGTCAGCAAAGCCTACGGAAAAGTGGCCGTGCTGAAAGGGGTGGATTTGGCCATCCAGCCCGGCGAGTTTTTCGGTCTGGTGGGCGTGAATGGCGCCGGCAAGACGACCCTGATTAAATGCCTGCTGGATTTTTCCGAGCCCGATGGCGGCACTATCGATATTTTCGGCATCGAGCACCGGCAGCCCCGGGCGCGATCTCAACTGTCGTTTGTGCCGGAGCGTTTCGCGCCGCCCTACTATCTTACGGGCAAAAATTTCCTCGATTACATGTTGAAGCTGCGCGGCCAGGTTTATCAACAGGTCCAAGCGGAGGCCGTGTTGCAGGCTCTGGATATGGATAGCGGCGTGCTCGCCCAGCCGGTGCGGACCTATTCCAAGGGCATGACGCAGAAACTCGGGCTGGCGGCGAGCTTTCTGAGTGGGCGGGCGCTGTATGTGCTGGATGAGCCCATGAGCGGCCTTGACCCCAAGGCGCGGGCGTTGTTGAAACGCTATCTGCAAGGCATGAAGAAAGAAGGCCGCACGCTTTTTTTCAGCTCACATACGCTGGCCGACGTGGAAGAAATTTGTGATCGCATGGCAATCCTGCACCAGGGCGAGTTAAGGTTTGTAGGAACCCCGGCCGAGCATTGCCAGTACTTCAATGCGGCCACCCTGGAACAGGCGTTCCTGAATTGCATTGCCTAGCGCTTTATTGTCCACTACAATATTTAGAATTAAACCAAAACAAAATCCTGACGTTATAGAATATTGTTAAGACGCTCTTGAAGGATCAGTCATGAAAGCGAAATGGATTCTGACCTGTTTGTTGCTTTCCTCGTCACTCGCCGTTGCTGCCCCTGCTTCCAAGAAACAACGCTACCACAAGGCAGTTAAGCCCCATGCTGCGCATATGGTGAAGGCGGCAGCGCAAGACGGGACATTAAAGCTGGCTTCCTCCGTAGCCATGATCGTGGACCAGTCCAGTGGCGCCACCATTTTTTCCCGTAATGCCTCCAATCAGGCGCCCATTGCCTCCATCACCAAACTCATGACGGCAATGGTGGTTCTGGACGGCGGCCTGAGCATGAACGAGCACATCACGGTCACGGAAGACGATGTGGACTGGTTGCGCGGCTCCGGCTCTCGCCTGCGTGTAGGCACCACGTTGACGCGGCAGGAGATGATGCAACTGGCCCTGATGTCGTCGGAAAATCGTGCCGCAGCAGCCCTGGCGCGCACCTTCCCGGGCGGTACGGCGAAGTTCGTTGCCGCCATGAACCACAAGGCAGCCGAGCTGGGCATGTCTCACACCCGTTTTGTGGATTCCACCGGTTTGCACGGCGAGAATGTGTCCACCGCCGAAGATCTGGTAAAAATGGTCAAGGCGGGCTATCACTATGAACAGATCCGGGAAATGACCACGACCGAAGCGCTCGACGTGGTCAACGAGAACGGCCACCGCACCCCATACAAAAACACCAACGCCTTGGTGAAGAGTCCGGCATGGGAAATCGGGCTGTCCAAGACCGGTTTCATCCAGGAAGCCGGGCGCTGCCTGGTGATGCAGGCCAAAATAGCCAGCCGCCCGGTGATTATCGTGTTGCTGGACTCCTCGGGCAAATACACGCGCATTGCCGATGCAAACCGCATCAAAAAATGGCTGGAAACGAGTCGTATACCCTGGTCGCGGGTTAGTTGACGTTGGCCTAGGCCACCCTCGCGGTGTTGAATCCACAACAGCGGCGTTCCATGCGCCGCTTGCGCTGGACCGCTTTTCTCCTGCTGGCGCTGGCCTATGTGCTGGCATTCTTCCACCGCGTCGCTCCCGCATCCATCGCGGCTGAACTGCAACTTGCGTTCAACGCCAGCGGCGCCATGCTGGGCGGCCTGGCAGCGATGTATTTCTATGTCTATAGCCTGATGCAGATTCCCACCGGCGTCCTGGTGGACACCCTGGGCGTGCGCAAAATCGTCACCCTGGGTGGCCTGGTGGCGGGACTGGGTTCGATTCTGTTCGGCATGGCCGACACCCTTGCCCTTGCCTCGGTTGGGCGTCTTCTGGTGGGTCTGGGCGTTTCGGTGGTATTTATTTCGATGATGAAGCTGAACGCGGTATGGTTCCATGACCGTCATTTCGGCACCGTAGGCGGTCTTACCATCCTGTTGGGCAACCTGGGCGCGGTGCTGGCGGCGTCACCGCTGGTGTGGGCGCTGAATTTCACTTCCTGGCGCAGCATCTTTGTGGCGCTGGGCGCATTTTCCATTGTGCTGGGCGTGCTGACCTGGTTCCTGGTGCGCAATCACCCGGGTGAAGCCGGATTTCCCAGCATGCGGGAACTGGATGGCGAGCTCCCACACACGCCCCATGGTGGGCATTGGTACGACGGCCTGGTGCAGGTGGTGAAAAATCCCGCTACCTGGCCCGGATTCTGGCCCAATCTGGGTATCGGCGGCACCTTGTTTACCTTTGCCGGCCTTTGGGCGGTCCCTTTTCTGCACGACATCCATGGCATGCCGCGACCCCTGGCTGCGGCGCACACTTCCTTGCTGTTGGGGGGCTTTGCCATCGGCGCGCTGTTTTCCGGAATAATTTCGGACCGATTGCGGCTGCGCCGCCCGGTCATGGTGGCCGGAATCCTGCTTTATCTGCTGTGCTGGCTACCCTTGCTGGCGATGGCTCGGATGCCCCAGACGGTCAGCCTGGCGCTGTTCTTCATCATGGGCGTTGGCGCCTCCGGCTTTACCCTGGCCTGGGCCGTGACCAAGGAGGTGAATTCCCCCGCGCTGTCCGGCATGGCGACCAGCGTGGTGAATACCGGCAGTTTTCTTGGCGCGGGCATGTTGCAACCGTTTGTGGGCTGGGTGATGGACCTGGGCTGGGATGGTAAAATCTCCGAAGGGGTGCGCGCATATTCGGCGGCAAACTATCAGGCCGGGCTGGCGATCCTGTTCCTTTTTGCCCTGAGCGGGCTGGCCGGGGCGCTGAAATGCCGTGAAACCCGTTGCAAGTACATAAACCTTGTTTAATTCTTGAAAGCGTAAACCGTGGAATCTTCTGCTTCGATTGAACTGGCCAAACATACCCTGCTGATGTTCGGAATCATCCTGGCGGTGGGTACTTTTTCCGGCCTGCTGGCCCGCCTGGCGAGAGTGCCGGACGTGGTGGTGTTCCTGCTGATCGGCATGGTGCTCGGACCGGGGGTGCTGGGGCTGATCGACATCAAGGCCGATTCCGCGGTCAACCAGCTGATCCTGATCTTCGGCTCCAGCTACATCCTGTTCGACGGCGGCGCGTCGATCCGGCTCAAGGTTCTCAAGGAAGTCTGGATCACCGTCACCGTGATCGCCACCGTCGGCATCCTGATCACGGCCGCCATTACCGGAGTGGCCGCTTACTATCTTCTCGGCGTGCCCATGATAGTGGCTTTGCTGCTGGGCGCGGTGCTCGCCTCCACCGACCCCGCCACCCTGGTGCCGGTGTTCCGTCAGGTGAAAATCAAGGATAGGGTGGCGCAGACCGTGATGACCGAATCCGCCTTCAACGATGCCATGGGCGCCATCATCACCTTCACCATCCTGGGCGTGGCCATGGGGGCGGGCGAATTCTCCATCGGCGATGCCTTGCTTGACCTGCTCAAGCAATCGTTACTGGGCATCCTGATCGGGGGCGTTTCGGGCTATCTGGCGGTGCTGCTGATCGCGCACGAAAAATTCGGCTTCCTCACCGAGTACGCGCCGGTGGTGACCCTGATGGCCGTGATCGGCGCCTACATGAGCGCAGATGGGCTGCATTCCAGCGGCTTCATGGCGGTGTTCGTGTTCGGCATCATGCTGGGCAACCAGGAAACCTTCGGCTTCAAGCGCGCCCATGCGGACGAAAAGATCCTCGAGGATTTCATCATGACCACGGCGCTGATCATGCGCATGTTCATTTTCATCCTGCTCGGCGCCCAGGTCGATTTCGGCCTGATGAACCAGTATCTGGTGGCCGGCGGCGCGGTGGTGGCGATTTTCATGCTGGTGGCGCGGCCGGCGACGGTGTTCCTGTGCGCTGGTCCGGACCGGCGCGCCAAATGGAGCCGCAACGAACTGCTGTTCATGTGCTGGACACGCGAAACCGGGGTAATTCCCGGCGCGCTGGCCGGGCTGCTACTGGGCATGAAGGCGCCGGGCGCCGAGATCATCGCCTCGGTGACCTTCATCGCCATCCTCACCACCATCCTGATCCAGGCCACAACCACCAAGTGGCTGGCAGGCAAGCTCGGCTTGCTGGTGGAGTGACTTAAACTTTCCGCAGATAGCAGGCCTTCAGCATGAAGCTGCCGGCGTCCAGCTTGCAGTCAACTTCGTGGTCACCGCCGACCAGACGGATACTCTTGGCCTTGGTGCCCACTTTAAGTGTGATGGACGATCCCTTGACCTTCAGATCCTTGATCAGCACCACCGAATCGCCGTCGCTCAACACGTTGCCATTGGCGTCCTTCACCACCGCGCCCGCGTCGTCGTCTGCATGCGCGGCCTCCTTCATCGGCCACTCATGAGCGCAGTCGGGGCAAATATAGTTGTCGCCATCCGGGTAGGTGTTTTCCAGGGCGCATTGGGGGCAGGCAGGGATAGTGGACATGATTTCTTTCAGGAATTGTAGATGGTTAAGAGATTATAACCGATCCCGGGACGGCGCCTTACGCGCTACCGCTGCCGGCTTCCACGCACGCTATCCGGATATTCAAAATGCCTGCAACAGGAGACAATGACCGTCATGACACTGAACAACATTCCTGTCTTCCAGGCCCTGACCGGCATCTATGAGCCGTCCGCCATCCAGCAACTGGCGGATGGACGTTTCCTTGTAGTCGAGGACGAAAAACAGTATCCACTCAGTCTGGTCACGATCCGTTCCGATGGGAGCGTCAGCAGCACACCGCTGAACCCGGAACCGCTGGAGGCGGGTGATGGCTTCGGGAAGCTGGATGATCTTGAAGGTGTCGCTATCGACCGGTCGGGGTATGTCTACGCCATCACATCGCATTCGCGTGATGGCGACGGTGACGAAAAAAAATCCCGTGACAAACTGGTTCGCTTCCGGGTCGAGGGTGAGCGCGTGGTCGCGCCCATGGTGGTCAGAGAGTTGAAACCCGCTTTGGTGGCGATGCACCCGATGCTGGCGCATGCTGCCGAGATACGGGACGTCAAGGGCGGAGGCGGGTTCAATATCGAGGCGCTGGAGATCAGCCCCGACCAGCGGCGTCTGCTGGTCGGCTTTCGCAGCCCGTTGCTCGACGGTCAGGCCATCATCGCTTGCGTCGAGAACCTCCCTGCAATTTTCGAAGCAGGCGAGCCACCCCGGATCTCGGTCACCCTGGAAACGCTGGACCTCGGCGGCAACGGGATTCGCGGCATATCCTACCTGCCCGCCCTCGGTGGATACCTTGTAGTCAGCGGCCCCGTCGCACGCGAGCAGGTTCAATTCCAGCTCTGGTTCTGGAGCGGTCATCAGGGTGAGCCGGCACGCCGCGTCACCGTTCCCGGCCTGCAGGGCTTCGAGCACGCCGAAGGGGTTAGCCCTGCCGTGATCGATGGCCGGCAGCGGATCGTCATCGTCAGCGATGACGGCAGCAGGGAAGAAGGACGCTTCGCACGCTTTGTGCTGATCGACCCCGGGCAACTGCAGATTGCGCCTTGATCTGGCGCGAGCGCCTCACGCCACCCCCTTCATAAGTTTCCCTTAAGATTCGCGCGCTACAGTTCTCCCCAGCTTGTTAATCAGGAGAACCACGATGAACCGCTTTATCCTTTTCTGCCTCTGCCTGCCCGCTTTCGGTTCGGCTCTGGCCGCACCTGGCGATCTGCTGCAGAGCTATGCCGCACAAGCCAAACAGGCGAACCCGCAATTTCAGGCATTTTCCGCCAGTCGCGGCGAACAGTTTTTCCACGCCAAGCGCATCCATGGTGACGGCAAGAACGTCAGTTGCGCCGCCTGCCATACCGATAACCCCAAGTCCGCCGGTAAGAATGAGAAAACCGCCAAGGAGATCCTTCCCCTGGCCCCGGTCGCGAATCCGGAGCGCCTGACCGACCCGGCCAAGGTAGAGAAATGGTTCAAGCGCAACTGCCAGGATGTGCTGGAGCGCGCCTGCACGGCCCAGGAAAAGGGTGACTTCCTGGCCTATCTGCTGTCGATTAAATAGGAGACTGCCATGAAACGCATATTCGTCATTGTCGCCCTGCTCGTCGTCGGGCAGGCCTGGGCCGGCGGCGGAGAAAATCTCGCGCCATCGGCCTCCAATCCAAAATGGAAAACCGAGTGCAGCGCCTGTCATCTCGCCTACCCCCCTTCCCTGCTTCCGGAACGCTCGTGGCGCAAGATCATGTCCGGCCTGGAGCGCCATTTCGGGCAGGATGCCAGCCTGGACGCCGCGACCGCCAGGGAGATCACCGACTTTTTGGTAACCCACAGCGCTGATCGAGTGCCGGGCAAGCGCGCGTCCAAGGTAATGCGCTCCCTGGGTGCGGGGGAAACCCCTTTGCGCATCAGCGAAACCGCATGGTTCGTGCGCAAGCACGATGAAGTCTCGCCGCAAGTCTGGAAGCGGGCCAAGGTGGGCAGCGCGGCCAACTGCGCCGCCTGCCATCCGGGCGCGGAGCGTGGCGACTACTCCGAACATCAAATACGGATACCCAGTTAAGGAGGCCATATGAAAATTCTGATATGGGACTTGCCCACCCGCCTGTTCCACGGGCTGTTTGCCGCAGCGTTTGCGGTCGGCTGGCTCACTTCCGAAGCCGATGGCTGGCTCAACGTCCATGTTTTCGCCGGCTACCTGATGTTGGGCCTGCTGGGTTTCCGGCTGTTGTGGGGTTTTGCCGGGGGGCGCTATGCGCGCTTCACCTCGTTTCTGTTCAGCCCCAGGGAGGGCGCCATCTACCTGCTGCAAGTGCTGAAAGGGACGGCCGGCCGCCATCTCGGCCACAATCCGGCGGGCAGTTGGGCGGTTTATCTGCTGCTGACGCTGGCTTTGCTGGCCGGCTTGAGCGGTATCGCGACGCTGGGCGGACAGGAGGGCCAGGGGCCACTGGCAGCCTGGGTGCCTTATGTCGCGGGAGACGCCTTCAAGGAGGTGCATGAAGCCATGGTCAATGCGATGCTGGCGCTGGTCATGCTCCACCTGGGTGGTGTTGCGCTGGAAAGCTGGCGGCATCGCGAAAATCTGCCGCGCGCCATGGTGAGCGGTCGCAAGCAGGGCGCGCCGGATGCTGCCACGCCCTCGCGCCGCCTGCCCAGCGCCGTGCTGTTGCTGCTTTCCGTTATTGCCGGCGGGATCTGGTATTTCAGCGCTGTTCCCATCATTTCCGTTGAGCATGGCGAGCACGAGGCGGGCTATAAAATCAACCGCTCCATTGATCCACGTGAAACACCGCTACGCATAACCGCCACGCCCTATTGGCAGGACAAGCACCAGAACATCCCGGACCAGATCTGGCATAGCGCCAAGGTCGGCTCCAAGGCCAATTGCGCCGCCTGCCATCGGGATGCGGAGCGAGGGACGTTTGCGCATGCCTCGATTCCATACAGAGTGACCACCAGGCTCGCCATGCGCTAGACTGAAGCCATGAAAACAAGAACGATGGACCATGCGCCTGCTCCTGGTTGAAGACGATGCGCTGCTCGGCGACGGTATCCGTGTTGGCTTGATCCAGGCCGGGTTCGCCGTGGACTGGGCCAAGGACGGGCAGGCAGCCAAGCTGGCGCTGGAAGCCGAAGCCTATGCGCTAGTAGTGCTGGACCTCGGCCTGCCGCGCCTGTCCGGGACGGATCTGCTGAAATGGCTGCGCGCGACGGGCAAGAATACGCCGGTGCTGATTCTCACCGCACGGGATACCGTGGCGGACAGGATTGGTGGCCTGGACGCCGGCGCCGACGATTACCTGGTCAAACCTTTCGACCTGGACGAACTGGCGGCGCGTATTCGCGCCTTGCTGCGTCGCTCCGGCGGGCGTGCCGCACCGCTCATCGTCCATGGCCTGCTGCAGGTCGACCCGGCGGCGCGCCGGGTGAGCCTGGACGGGCAGGCGGCAGAGCTTTCCCCACGCGAATACGTGATCCTGCTGGAGCTGCTGGAAAATGCCGGCCGAGCCCTGTCGCGCGAACAGCTGGAGCAGCGCCTGTACGGCTGGGGCGAGGAAGTGGAAAGCAACGCCGTCGAGGTGCACATCCATCATCTGCGCAAGAAGCTGGGTGCCGAACTGATCCGTACCATCCGCGGCGTGGGTTACCTGGTGGACAGGAAATGACTTCCTTGCGCGCCAAACTGCTGGTTTTTCTGCTCGCGGTAATCTCCGTCGCCTGGGTGGCGACGGCAGCCCTCATCTATTTCGACGCCCATCACGAGATAGACGAACTCTACGATGCCCAGCTTGCCCAGTCAGCCAAGGTGCTGCTTGCACAGGCAAGGCATGATCTGAAGGATGCGCGGGAGGAAGATGACGGTATCGCGGCGGAGATTGCCACGGCCGGCCACAAATATGAGCGCAAGATTGCCTTTCAGATATGGGGCGAGCATGGTCGCTTGCTGCTGCGCTCCGCCAGTGCCCCAGTCCAGCCTCTGACGACGCAGGACAGCGGCTATGCCGAAGCGGTGATCGAAGGCAAGCTGTGGCGGGTCTATACCCAGTGGGACGAGGAAAGCGAAATCCGGGTGCAGGTCGGAGAACAGCACGAAATACGTGATGAACTCGCAGTCTCCGTGGCTCAGCGCCTGCTGGTGCCGATGGGCGTCGCATTGCCGATATTGAGCCTGCTGATCTGGTTTGGCGTCGGCAGGGGCCTGAGCCCACTACGGCGCATCGGTAATGAAGTTGCCCAACGTGATCCGGCCAAGCTTTCCCCGCTGGAGGATGCTTCCGCCCCAGCCGAAATCGTCCCGCTGTTGCGCGCGCTCAACGCGCTCCTCGCCCGCCTGGGGGGGGCGCTGGAAAACGAGCGACGCTTTACCGCCGATGCCGCCCACGAACTGCGTACCCCGCTGGCAGCCCTGAAAACCCAGGCGCAAGTGGCCTTGCGGGCAGAAGACGACAGCCAGCGCCGCAAGGCGCTGGAAAACCTGGTGCTGGGTACCGACCGTGCCACCCATCTGGTGGAACAGTTGCTGACGCTGGCACGGCTCGATCCGGCTGCGGTTGCAACAGCAACGGAGAATTGCGATCTCTCTGAACTGGCACGGCGCACCCTGTCCGAGCTGGCGTCATCCGCAGTGGCCAAGGACATCGAACTCGAACTGACAGGCTTGGAATCAGCGCCTATGGCGGGGTATCCCGGCATGCTCGGGATTCTGTTGAGGAACCTGGTGGACAACGCCATCCGCTACACCCCACCCGGCGGCCGGGTGCGGGTGTCTGTGAGCGCGGAGCGGCTGGAAGTGATGGATAGCGGGCCGGGCATCCCTGCCGAGGAACGACAGCGGGTATTCGACCGCTTCTACCGCGTATTGGGGAGCGAGGTTCCCGGCAGCGGCCTGGGTCTGTCCATTGTCAGCCGCATCGCTTGCCTGCACGGCGCAACGGTAATGTTGGGGGAAGGAGATGGGAGCAAGGGGCTGCGGGTGACGGTGGAATTGCCGCATTCCGCACCGCCATAAAAAAGGGGCGGAATTAACCGCCCCTGAAAAAACTTCTGGCTGTTTCCGCAGGCACTTCATCCAGAGATCCCGCCGCTGCGGCGGCGGGATCTCTACCGGCCGGGACTCAATCCAGCGCGATATTCAGTTTGATCCACATATTTCTTCCCAGTTCGTTGACCCGGGTGGTCTGGTCGAAGCCGCTGACCATCGCGCCGGCGCGGCTGATATGTTCGGCGTAGGTCTTGTCGAACAGGTTGTCGATACCGCCGGCGATCAGCATCCCCTTCTTGGGGCGGTATCCCGCATTGAGCGAGAAGATGCCGAAACCCGGGGTGCGACCGATGTCCTGGCCGACGATGTTGCCCTTGTTGGTGTCGTAGCGGGTTTGTTCCGACACGCCGCGCAGCAGTGCGCCGGCGGACCAGGTCTTGTTGTCGTAGCCCAGCCCGAGGCGCCCTTCCAGCGGCGGTAATTGAGCCAGCGCAGTGCCATCGGTATCGTTGTCGCCGCGCACGTAGGCCAGGGTGGCATCGGCTTTCCAGGTGTCGGTGAGGCGGTAGGCAACACCGACTTCGCCGCCCCAGGTGGTGGCGTCCACGTTGCGCACGATGGTGGTGGTTCGGGTTCCCATGCCGCTCAGGGCGGGTTTGACGTAGTTGGATTGCACCATCAGGTAGTCGTTGATGCTGTTGTAGAAGCCGGAAACCGAAGCAGTAAGTTTGCCGCTGTTGTAGACCATGCCGACGTCGAGCTGGTTGGTCTTTTCCGGGCGGGAATCGAAGGCGCTCAGGGTGGTGGCGCTTTCCTTGGTGAAGGAGATCAGCTCCCAGTAATCAGGGAAGCGCTCGGTGTGGCCGAGGCCGGCGTAGAGCGTGGCGGGCACGGCCGCCAGATCATGCTCATAGCGCGCGAAGCCGCTGTTGAGGGTGGAGTCGCGCTCCTTGTTGGCGGTAGGATTGGCGACCGTGGCGGCTGCCATACCGGTGCCGATGGTCAGGGTGGCGCGCTTGTCCTGGGCGTTCCAGCTATCGGAGCGCAGGCCGGCGACGACTTTGTCGCGCTCGGCCAGGTAATGGGTCAGTTCGCCGAATACGCCGTAGTTGCGGAAATTGGCGTCCTCGACGCGCGCCTTGCTGGTGTAGCTGTCAGCCATCGCGCCCATGCCGGTGCGCAGGGTGTGGATGTTGGACTGGTAATCGACGCCCAGGGTGGCCTTGGTCGCGTCAGAGAAACGCAGGCCGATGGCGGCGCGCGCGCCGGTGGTCTCGCGGTCAGGGTTGTTGACCATTTTCGCCGCCGTACTGACGACATTGCGCAGGGTGTAATTGTCCATCACGTGGTCGACGTAGTTGTAATAGGCCTGGGCCTCGACCTTTTCCACCAGCTGGGAGAGATTCCTCTTCTCGAACTTCATGCCCACGTTCTCGCGCTCGAACTTGGCGCCGTCCATGGTGCGGTCGGCGTAGGCCGCCTGGCCATCGCTGTGGGCACCCGAGAGTTCCAGCCGGGTATTGTTGTCCGGCGTCCAGCCCACTGCGGCGTTGGTGCTCCAGCGGGTGTAGGCGGAATGCACGGTCTTGCCGCTGCCGTCCTTGTAGTCGTCCGAGTCGGAGCGAGTGCCGGTGCCCTGGAAGTAGAAGTCTGGCGTGCCGGCGCGTACGTCGGCGACCTGATCGTTACGGCCGAAGCTTCCCGCCGTCAGGCTGCCGTTGAATTTCCAGCCCGGCTGCTCGAAACGCTTGATGTCGCGTTCGAACAGTACCGTGCCGGCGGAACTGCCCGGCCCATAAAGTACGGACTGCGGGCCCTTGATTACAGTGATGCGGTCGTAGGATTCGGGGAAGATATAGGCTGTGGGCGGATCCATGCGCATGCCGCAGCCACCCAGGATGTTTTCGCCATCGAGCAGGATGTTGAGGCGCGAGGCCGCCATGCCGCGAAACACCGGGTCGCCGTCGGTGCCGCCCTTGCGGATCACGGAAAAGCCGGGAATGCTCTTGAGAATGTCCGCCCCGTCATGCGCCGGCACCGGCTGGCGCGGCGCCTTGGGATCGGTCACCACCACCAGCGGCTGCTCCATCATCGGCGCCGTCACCACCACCTCGCCGAGCCGCGTCGCCTTGGGTTCGTTCCCGCCCTTGCTCTCGTCCGCCGCAAGCGCCAGGTTGCACGCCAGCAGGCCGGTTACCGGCCCCCACCATAGATGTCGCATGATTATCCCCTTCAAGCCGAATGCAAAGGCCGTATGCTAACGGTGACGCGGGGATGGAAGAATGTGACATGTTGTCGCAGGGGCTTGCAAGCAGCCGAACGCCGGCCTAAACTAGTCAGCTATCTAGTCAGCAAGGTGATGCCATGAAAACCTGGCCAGTGCAGGATGCCAAGGCGCGTTTCAGCGAGCTTCTGGAGGCGTGCATCAGCGAGGGGCCGCAGCTGGTGACCCGGCGCGGCACCGAAGCCGCCGTACTGGTGCCGGTCGCCGAGTGGAAGCGCCTGCGCGATGCCGCGCGCCCGTCACTCAAGGAACTGCTGTTGTCGGACACGGGCCGCGCCGACCTTGAGCTGCCGCCGCGCGGGAACGCGAAACGCAGGCCGCCCGCGGTGCTTTAGGCGATGTATCTTCTCGACACCAATGTCGTCTCGGAACTGCGCCGGGTTCGTCCGCACGGCGCGGTGGTGGCGTGGCTGGAAGGCATTGCCGACGCCGATCTCCACCTCTCTGCCGTGACCCTGGGCGAAATCCAGGCCGGCATCGAGCTCACCCGCGAACAGGACGCCGCCAAGGCGGAAGCCATCGAGGCCTGGGCTGACCAAGTGGCGCAGACCTACAATATCCTGCCCATGGATGCGACGGTATTCAGATTGTGGGCGAAGCTGATGCACCGGCAGTCGGACACTGTCTACGAGGACGCCATGATCGCGGCGACCGCGATGGTGCACAAGCTCACGGTGGTCACCCGCAATGTGCGCGACTTCCAGCGCTTCGAGGTGGCCGTGCTCAATCCCTTCGAACAGTTTGTGCAGCCCGGATGAAGCGCAGCGCAATCCGGGGGCGCCCGTCAGGGCGCATGGGCGGTGAAAATCCCGGATTCCATTTACATTCCATCCGGGCTAGGCTTGCTAGCCGCCAGGCTCGCTACGTGAGCTTGTCTGAAGATTCGTGCTAATCAAGTAAATCCAAATTAGGTCCGATATCAACGATGGCTAAACTAAAGAGTGACCCAATTGTTCAGCCCGACCTGCTGGAGTACCTCAATTCCTACTCGGACTTCAGCTTTGAACTCGCTGTGCTCAAGATGCTGCGGGAGCGTGGCGTTGAATGCGAGCATGGTGGCCATTATGAAGATCCCATAACCAACAAGTCTCGTGAGTTTGATATCCGCGCGAGAAAGACGATCAACCGATACCGCATAAGGATGGCTATCGAATGCAAGAATATTCGTGAAAACTTCCCGATCCTTATTTCGTGTGTCCCTCGACATGAGCAAGAGAGTTACCATCAAATCGCAGTCGTGTCCGAGCCAGAGAGTGACTCGATGATGGCTTCTTCAATCCATAGGTCTCGGGCCAGAACTCTGAGTATTCGTGACCAATATAGCCTGTATAAGGCACTTGACCCGGTGGGGAAGAGTACCGTTCAAGTAGGCCGTGGAACAGACAGTGCAATCTCGGCAAACGATAGCGAGCTATATGAAAAGTGGGGGCAATGCCTTAGCTCGGTCAAGGAACTCGTAGACAGCGTGTACTGGGACGGAGGCGGAAAAGATCAAGAAAAGGCTTACCTCTCGGCCGTCTTCCCATTCGTCGTCGTCCCTAACGGCAGGCTCTGGACGGTCTCCTACGACGAAGACGGCAATCGAATATCCGATCCAACACTGAGCGATAGGTGCTCTTGCTTTATTGACAAAGACTATGCGATGGGTACCCAACTTGCGAAAGCGCGCATGTGGTTATCGCATGTCGAGATCGTCACATATGACGGTATGCGCTCGTTCGTTGAAAAATACGTCACGACGGAGGAAGGAATGACTCACATATTCCCTAAAGAGGGTATTACCGAAGCCTACAGGCGCGCAATCAAGTCGTAGACCTAGCAAGGCGACCACCTTCCCGCCGGGGGACAGACCCCGGTTTTCTATTCTGCCGTCGCGAGCCCCGCGCAAAGAAGCAACGGCCAACGACCTTCCCCGCCGCTTCAAACCACCTCATCCCCTTCCCTAACCGGCAGGTCGGGGACATTTTCCATGATCTCCATAAAACGCTCACGGCTGCCCCGTGCGGCGCGCTCCTTGAAAAAGTTCTCGGTGTTCAATGCCGATACTTTTTCCGCCACGGCCATCACGATGAACTGGTTCAGCGATGCATTATCTTCCTGTGCCATCTTCTTGGCATAGGCGTGCAGGGAATCCGGGAGACGAAGGGCGAAGTTAGTCATGTTGGTTCTCCAGATAGGCGAGAAACTGGGATGGCGTCAGCAATTGCGGGGCAAGCCGTGTCATGGCCGCCTTGAAATCGCGGATATTGAATGTTACCAAGGCGTCGGATTGCCCGTTCATGGCTGTTTCCAGCACCATTTCATCCTTCGGGTCGGAAAGCTGCGGGCGCCATAAGTAGTGAAAGTGCACAGGTTGAACCACGGTAGCCAGGGCATCCAGAAAATCATCCACATCCTGCTCGCTAAGTTGGTGGAGTCGCCGAGTTTCCTCTCGCTTGAGGACCGCCTCATATTCCAGCCAGAGCGGGGGCGACGCCAGAAGCGCGAAACGTCCGTCGAAAGCCTGCCTGAGCAAAGCATGGGATGCGCCCTGCCGGCTAGAAAGCCCGGCTACGATCAGGTTGGTATCAAAAACCGCCCGTGTCTTCATGATATCTCCGAAAATATCATGTGCCTAAAGTTTGATCAACCATTACACGAAGATCCGGCCCTGCAACGTGCACAAAATCTCCGGGGTTCACAGTACTGGCTGCTAGCCGAACAGCGGCAACGTCACTTCGCCGCCCGGTGCCGGCGCGAGCTGCTCCCCCGTCTTGCTCAGGGTCCCCGCCCTCACCCCAAGTAGGCGCAGCTTGCGTTCCAGTTCTACACGCTTGAGGCACTGCCCGGCGCCGCGCCTGATCGCGGTGGCGTCGGCGGTGGCTTCGGCGAGGGTCACCTCGCGAGTCACAATGCGGAAGTCGTCGAAGCGCAATTTCACGCCTATGGTGCGGGCCAGGTAGCCCTTGGCCTTGAGGTCGGCGGCGACGCGCTCGCACAGGCGGGTGAAGATGCCGCCCAGGGCTTCGCGGTCGCGGCGCGGGTGCAGGTCCTGCTCGAAGGTGGTCTCGCGGCTCATGGATTTGGGCTCGCGGAAGGTCACCAGCGGCCGCTCGTCGCGGCCGTGGGCAGCGTCATGCAGCCAGGCGCCGTAGTTGGCGCCGAATTGTTCCACCAGGAAGCGCGGCTCAGCGGCGGCGAGTTCGCCTATGGTGCGGATGCCCAGGGCTTCCAGGCGGGCGTCGGCCTTGGGGCCGATGCCGTTGATGCGCTTGGCGGGCAGGGGCCAGATGCGCGCCGGGATGTCGGCTAGGGTCAGGAGGGTCAGGCCGTCGGGCTTCTCCAGGTCGGAGCAGAGCTTGGAGAGCAACTTGTTGGGGGTGACGCCGATGGAGCAGCTCAGGCCGGTGGTGGCGCGCACCCTGGCCTTGATGTCGCGCGCGATGGCGCGCACCCCGGCGTGGGGATCACCGGCGCTGGCGTCCTGCGCGCCGGGGACGGCGCCGAGATCGAGAAAGATTTCGTCGATGCCGCGATCCTCGATCAAGGGCACGACCTCGGCCACTGCCGCCTTGAACAGCCGGGAGTATCTGCGGTAGGCGTCGAAATCGGTGGGCAGCAGGATCGCGTCCGGCGCCAAGGCCGCCGCCTTCATCAGCCCCATGCCGGAATGCACGCCCAGGGCGCGCGCCTCGTAGGTGGCGGTGGTGATGACGCCGCGCCCGGCATAGTCGCGCAGCTTTGCAAAACGGCGGGAGCCGTCGGCAAGGACAACCGGCTGATGGTTCTGGCGTCCGCCCACCACCATCGGCAGCCCGCGCAGTTCCGGGTAACGCAGCAGTTCGACCGACGCATAGAAGGCGTCCATGTCGAGATGCGCGAACCATCTCATCACGGCCGCCCTGGCCCCACCTCCCTCATGCGCGCCGCCAGGTTCACCGCCACCACCTTGGAAAAGCCGATGAGCTCTGCGATGCGCGGTTTGGCAAGGTGCTTGCTGTTGGGTGTCGGCATAATGGGCTACTCAGGTTATCGTTCGGAAACCATGATAGTGTTCCAAAGGAAACCTGTCAAAGGGCGAACGCCGCTTCCCGCGCCCTGGTGTTTACTTGGCCAGCGTCACGAATGCCAGTTTGTTGATGCCGGCGCGGTTCACCGCCGCCATGACCTGGGCCACCCTTCCGTAGCGCACGTTTTCGTCGGCATGGAGCTGGACGTTCAGTTGCGGGTTGGCCGCGCGCATTTTGACCAGTTCCGGCTCCAGGGAGTCGAAGTGGATCGGGCGCTGGTCGATGTGCACCGTACCCTGGAGGTTGATGGCCAGCTGTACCGTCTGGGTTTGGGTGAGTGGCGCCACCGTGGCGGTCTTGGGTAGATCCACCTTGACCGCCTGCATCAGCAGCGGGGCGGTGACAATGAACACGATCAGCAGCACCAGCATCACGTCCACCAGCGGCGTGACGTTGATGTCCGCCATGGCTGTGTGCTCGGAAGATGTTCGCATAGCCATGATAGCCTCCTATTTGGTGCCGAAATCCGATTTGAGCGCCAGGTGCAGGAAATCGTCGGCGAAGGCTTCCAGCTCGGCCACCTGCAGCCGCACCTGGCGCAGGCCGTAGTTGTAGGCCAGCACGGCGGGGATGGCGGTGGCGATGCCGATGGCGGTGGCGATCAGGGCTTCGCCGATCGGTCCGGCCACCACATCGAGCCCGGCGGAGCCGGTACTGCCGATGTCCTGCAGCGCGTGCATGATGCCCCATACCGTGCCGAACAGGCCCACGAAAGGCGAGGTCGAGCCGACGCTGGCGAGGACCATCAGGCCGCTTTCCAGTCGGTGCTGCTCCTTCTGCACCTGGGCGCGCAGGCGGCGTTCCAGCACGGTGTGCTTGTCGCCGCTGTTCTGCAGGCTGTGCTCGCCGTCCTCGCGCAGGTCACGCAGGGCTTCGAAACCGGCCTGGCACAGCCGCGCCAGGGTACCCTCGGCTTTGAGCGCGGCATTGCCCGCTTCTCCCAGATTGCGGGCGTCCCAGAAGGCCTTGGCAAAAGCGCTGTTCTGCCGCGCCAGCTGCCATTGCAGCCAGCCCTTCATCACGATCAGCGTCCACGATGCCACGGAGAACGCAATCAACAGCCACAGGGTTGCGGCCACGATGGCCGAGGTCGTATGTCCGAACATGAATAATCCTCAGTTTTCCAGTTTGAATACAATTGGCACTTCCACCCAGGCCATCAACATCTGGTTGCCCTTGCGCGCGGGTACGAAGCGCCATTTCCTGACTGCTTCCAGCGCGGCCTGGTCGAGCAAATCCGAGCCGCTGCTGGCTTTCATTTCCACCCGGCTGCACGAGCCGTCGGTCTGTACTTCCGCGCGTACCAACACCCTGCCCTCGATGCCGCGCCGGCGCGCGGCCAGAGGATAGGCCGGAGGCGGATTGTTGAGATACGCGGCGTTGAAGCGGGGTGCTTCCAGCACCGGCTCAGGGATACTTTTTGCCGGGGCCTCCGGAGCCGGTGGCGGCGCGGGCGCGGGCGCGGGCGGCGGCGCCATGGCGACTGGTTCCTGCGCCGGCTCCGGTTGCGGCGGGAGCAGCGGGCGCGGTGCGGGTTCGGCTTGACGCTGGATCTTCGGCTTGGGCTCGGGTTTGGGAGGCTCGGGCGGTTGCGGCACGACTTTGGGCGGCGGCGGTGGTGGTGCCAGCAGCGCCACCTCGATCACCGGCAGCGGTCTGGGCGGCTCGATATCGGCGCGCAGATTGCTCAGGCCATACCAGGCTCCGGCGTGGGCAAGCATCACCAAGCCCATGACTGGCAGCCATTTTGTTGCATTCCTTTTTTCCATCGCTAGCCTGAATAATCCTAGCGCACAAACTCGCGTTTTACCCAGTTCGCCGTTTCCGCTTCATCCAGCTTGCCGCTCACCGTGCGCGCCTGGTGCGTGGCGTCGTAAAAATAGGTGCGCGGCAATTCTCCGCGCCATTTGCGGTCGATTTCGAAATACAGGCGTTCCACGAAGCTGTCCGCAAATACCCAGGATTGCGCCTGGCCCAGGCCGTATTTATCCAGCACGGCGGCGATCGCCGTGCCCTCCTCCACCGTGTCGGTGGCGACCAGCACCAGCGGCAGTTGTGGGTGTTCCTCAACCAGTTTGCCCAGCTGTTCCAGATTGGCCTTGCAGTAGATGCAGCTGAGGGACCAGAAGGCGAGAATGAAAGGCTTGCCGGCATGAGCGGACGCCACCGCTTTCATGCTCCCCGGACCAAACGGTTTTGGCGCCGGGGAGGCGGCATGGGCGCAGCAGGCCCAGGCCCAGAGCAGCATGAAACCCAAGGCCCGGCGCATGCTCATGGTTTTACCTCCACCAGTTGCAAGCCGTCCTTTTCCGTTTGCCAGGACAGGAAAACCTTGTCCTGGCGGTCGATCAGGAACGGATGATCGGAGGCGCCCGCTGACGCGGCGAGACGGCGTGCTCCGGACCAGGATTCCCCTCCATCGGCGGAGTGCATTTCCTGTATCGAGGATTCCTTGCCGTCGAATTCCTTCCACACCACGAAAACCTTCCGGCCCTGGCTCAATACGTCGGGATGGCCGGCTTGCGCATCTTCGTTGCCGAACGAGCGGGGCACGGAGAAAGTCTGGCCCTTGTCCGCCGTTGATCCGTAGAACAGGCCGTGGCGTTCCGGGCCGTTGTTGAACCAGACCATGTGGTAGGTCCCGTCCGCGGCGATGGAGAGCGCGCCGCCGTGGTGCGGGCAGCCGCTTACTTCCCACTCGTCATGGGTGGCGCGCACGGTTGCGGCTTGCCCTTCGAGCCGGGCAAGGGCGAAGTCGCGCGTGTTCTTGCCGAAAATATGGCGCCAGAAAACCACGGGAGTGCCATCGGGTTCCAGCGCCAGCGCCACCCGGCAGCACTCGCAGGAATGGTCTGCGAGTTTGACGTTTGCGCGGAAGGACGCGCCGTTGTCGTCGGACAGTGCGTAATACACTGCCGCGCCGTGGTATGGCGCCTTGTTTTTCTGTGCTGCCGAGAGATCGCGCTTGTCCAGCCAGGCGAGATAGACCTGACCCCGCTGGTTCACCCCCATCGCCTCGAAGCGGTGGCTGATGATTTCCGGGTCGTCGTTGACGGTGAGCGGCGCGGAAAAGGTCTTGCCGTCGTCCAGCGAGCGGCTGAAGCGGATGTGGCCGGTCATGGGCTTTTCCAGCGCCTGGGTCCAGGAAACGTAAACGATGCCGTTACGGACCAGGATTTTGGGGCGGTTCTCGCCGTCCCCGGCGATATTTTCGGGTACGCCGTTGACTGCCACCGGGGCGCTGAAGGTTTTGCCGTTATCGTCGGAATGGCTTACTCGTACCTGGTTCCCCTGCGCCGAGGCGCGCCACAGGCGCCCCTTGGCATCGAAAACCATGGTGGTGGCAAGAGATGGCTTGGCGAGCGTGGCCTTCCAGACCATTTCCCGGTCAAGCGGCGGGGCGGGTGCTGCCGCGCTGGCCCGATGTTCAGTGTGGGCAGCCGGCTCCGCCGCCAGGGCCAGGCCGGCAAGACAGTTTGCAGCGAATAGAAGGAGAGCGAGAGCTGTTTTCATGGTTCGTGTCGGGTTTTCGGCCGGGGCGAAATGCCCCGGCCATCATACATTACTGGTGCCGTTACATTTGCCACGCAACCTCGCCGTAGAATCCCCGGCCCATGGCGCGGGTGGATTCGTAGTAGTCGCGGTCGAACAGGTTGTTGGCGGAGAGGGACAATTTCAGCCCTTTCTTGACCGCGTAGGAGACCTTGGCATTGGCCACGAAGTACGCATCGTAAGAGCCGTACACTCCGCTCACGACGTCCTTGTTTTCGTCATTGGCGTAAATCTTGCCCACGTAATGCCCGGACAGCGATCCGCTCCATGGTCCTTGCACCCCCTGCAAGCCGACATTGGCCATCTTTTGCGGGGTGTTGGTCATGTATTTGCCTTCGGTGGCGCGACTTGCCGAATTCTCGGTGATCCTGGAATCGTTGTAGGTCACATTGGCGAAGGCGGTCAAGCCGTTCATCAGCCGTTGTCGAACTTCCAGCTCGATGCCCTGCACCTTGGCAGCGCCGGCATTGGCGACGCTCTGCGCCATCAGGGCATCGGACTGGGTGCGGTAGATCAGGTCCTTGAGCCGGTTTTCATAGAGCGTGACGCGCAACAAAGTGCCGCTGCCCACCTGCTGTTCGACGCCGATTTCCATCGACGTGACGGTTTCGGGCTTGAGATCGGGGTTGGGCGTATAGGTGTAGCCGGTCTGCGGCGTCCACCAGCCGAAAGTATCGCGCAGGTTGGGGGTGTGGAACGCGTTGCCGATCGAGCCGCGCACGGTGGTGGCGTCGGCCGGGCGGTATACCAGCGAGGCCTTGGGGCTGAAGTGGGTCTGGCTGCGCGAACTGTACTCGTTCTTGTAGGCGCCGGGAGTGGACGCTTTCTCGATGAAGCCCTCGGTGGACCAGGTGTCGTAGCGTCCGCCGAGATAGGCCGAGAGACGGTCGGAAAGGGTGATTTCATCCTGCACGTAGAGGGCATACGTGGTGTCCTCGCCCGAGGTGCGGTTCTGGACCGGGCCGGTGGCCCCGGCGTTGCGCCAGTCGCTGACGCTATAGGTGATAGTGTCGATCATGCGCTTGCTCCCGGAAACGCCGGCCACCAGGTAATGGCTGTCGCTAAGCGGAAAGCTGGCCTGCACCGAGCCGGAAAGTTCGTTGCTCGGGCGCAACATGCGGGTCGCCGCTCCCCCATTGGCCAGGGTCGCGGTGGAACCCAGCACGAAATAGTTGTTGTACAGGGGCATGTCCGAGTAGCCCAGGGTGGCCTTGAGCGCGGAGGCCTTTCCCAGTTTCATTTCATATTCCGCGGTATAGCGGTTGTGTTCCTTGATCTCGCTGTCGGGGCCGGTGAGGAAATCCTTTTCCTTGAGCGCCAGATTGGCTCCCGCCACCGTCACGTTGCCCGCGCTCACAGGGTTGCCCGCCGCATTGCGCAGATAGGTGTTGTAGTGGTTGCGGCCGGTGCTTTCATAGAGAAACTGCGTGGCGCCCAGGGTCAGGCGGGAATCGGCGGGAAGATCGACGTACATTTTCACGCCCAGGTTTTGCGAGTTCCAGCCGTTGCTCCCCTTGTCCCCGACCAGGTAGGCGGTATTGCCGCTGGCATCGGTGCTGCGTGTTGCGCCCGTGACCGCCGTGCCGCCTGTGCCGCTGGGCTTGATCATCACGTCATCCTTGATGTAGCCGTCGCTCTGCTTGTGGGCGTAGTCGAGCACGATGCCGACCCGCTCGCCGAGGCGATCCTGGTAGACCATCGAGCCGCTGGCGAAGTTGTTGGTCCCGTACCCGCCCTTGACGGAAAGCTCCCGCTTGGTAGGAACCTTGGTGATGATGTTGATCACCCCGCCCATGGCACTGCCGCCGTAGAGCGAGGAAAACGGCCCGGGCACCACCTCGATGCGCTCCACCGTTTCGGCCGGCACGGATTCCCAGGTCACCGCGCCGATGTAGGGGTCGTTGAGGGTCTGCCCGTCCACCAGCACCAGCGTGCGCGAATAGTCGGGAATGCCGCGCAGCAGCACGTTGGTGCCCATCACGCTGGGCTCGTGCCCGCCCGGCCGGTTGGTGTATACGCCCGGCAGGTACTTGAGGGACTCGTCCACGGAATGCACGTTCATGTCCTCGATTTCCCTGGCCGTCACGACGCTCACCGTCGCGGGTGCATCGGCGGTGTCCTTGGCAGTCTTGGTGGCGGTCACCACCATTTCTTCCATCCTTTGTGCGCTTTTTGTGTCCGCCCCGGCCGCTTGGACGCCCGTGCCAGCCATGCCGGCGCAAATGCCCGCGATAAGGCAGGACAAGG